>NZ_LMPH01000002.1:0-843947 GCF_001423785.1 Microbacterium sp. Leaf179
GGCGGCCGCGGCGATGGAGAAAAATGCCCACCCAACCGGAATAAGGTCAAGGCAAGCGAGTTCAATCTGACCAAACAGGAAGTCAAAACTGACTATCCAGATGCCAACCCCCAAAAAGAGGATTGGACTTTGATCCAAAGGAATTCTCGCGATCCGAAGACCAACGAGGATAGAATTGGCATTTGACAAGTGCACGCTGTTGAGTTCTCAAGGAACGGACGCACCCACAGAAACAATCTCTCGACCTACCCGTGAGGCAATTCACGCCTACGACCCACGACCCCTTGTCTCTCACCGTGGGACCTGTAGAAGATCAACGTCGTGAGAAGCGGGCCGAAGGCCAGACCAGAACGTTACACCATTCGGTGTGTGTTCTGGGTGGTTCACCACTTGAGAGGATGCGGGGCCTTTCGGCCGAGCCGCTCTCCCCTGTGGGGCGAACAAGTAAAAGGTTACGCGCGGGACACCGACTCGGCGAATCCAGCCACATCCCGGGCGTGTCACGGCGCCGGATCACCGGAATGTCGCGGGATTCGCCGCTCCCCCGGAGACCCGCCCCGTCACGGGTGCGGGTCTCATCCGATCAGACCGACGCGGGCTCGGAGGCCTTGTCGACCGGCAGCGGCCAGAGGGCGTCGAGCAACTGACGCACCCACGCGAGGAGGTTCGCATCATCGGCATCCTGTGGAAGCGGAACCACCATGGCGTCTCCCCCCGCGACGAGCTTCGCCTTGGGGTACAGGCGCTGGAGGCGCACCCGCATGGAGTCGGCGAGGTTCGCCGGTGCGACCCGCAGGTTCGACCCCATCGCGACCACGTCGGCGAGACCCGCCTGCGCGGCCCGCCGGCGAAGTCGAGCGACGGCGATGAGCCCCTCGACCTCGGCCGGTGGCTCGCCGTACCGGTCGCGGAGCTCCTCGACCACCAGGTCGATGGCGTCGTTCTTGGCCGTGGCGGATGCCGCCGCCGACAGCTTCTGGTACGCCTCGAGGCGCAACCGCTCACTGTCGATGTAGAACTCCGGCAGACGCGCGTCGATCGGCAGCTCCAGACGGAGCTCGGTGGGGCCGTCGACGTCTTCGCCGCGGAACGTCGACACGGCCTCGCCGATCATGCGCAGGTACAGATCGAACCCGACGCCGGCGATGTGCCCGGCCTGCTCGGCACCGAGCAGGTTTCCCGCGCCGCGCAGCTCGAGGTCTTTCAAGGCGACCTGCATGCCGCTGCCCAGGTCGTTGTTGACGGCAATGGTCTCGAGACGGTCGGCCGCCGTCTCGGAGAGCGGCTTCATCTCGTCGTACAGGAAGTACGCGTAGGCACGATCGCGCCCACGGCCCACGCGTCCGCGCAGCTGGTGCAACTGCGAGAGTCCGTACTTGTCGGCCCGGTCGATGATGATCGTGTTGGCGTTCGAGATGTCGAGGCCGGTCTCGATGATCGTCGTCGAGACGAGCACGTCGGCCCGGCGCTCCCAGAAGTCGTCGACGACCTGCTCGAGGGCGTGCTCCCCCATCTGCCCGTGCGCGACCACGACGCGCGCCTCGGGGACGAGTTCGGAGAGATGAGCGGCGACCCGCTGGATGGACGACACGCGGTTGTGCACGTAGAAGATCTGTCCCTCGCGCAGGAGTTCGCGGCGGATGGCAGCCGCCACCTGCTTGTCGTTACGCGGACCCACGTACGACAGGATCGGATGCCGGTCCTCGGGCGGAGTCGCCAGCGTCGACATCTCGCGAATGCCGGTGACCGCCATCTCGAGCGTGCGCGGAATGGGCGTGGCGCTCATGGCCAGGATGTCGACGTTCGTCTTGAGCTTCTTGAGAGAGTCCTTGTGCTCGACGCCGAACCGCTGCTCCTCGTCGATGATCATGAGACCGAGGTCTTTGAAGTGCACCTTCTCGGTGAGGATGCGGTGCGTTCCGATGACCATGTCGACGGTGCCGTCGGTGATCCCCGCCAGCGTCGCCTTCGCCTCTTTGTCGCTCTGGAAGCGCGACAACGGCCTAACCGTGACCGGGAAGCCCGCGAAGCGCTCCGCGAAGGTCTCGAGGTGCTGTTTGACCAGCAGCGTCGTCGGCACGAGCATGGCGACCTGCTTGCCGTCCTGGATCGCCTTGAAGGCGGCGCGCACGGCGACCTCGGTCTTACCGAAACCCACGTCGCCCGACAGCAGGCGATCCATGGGGATCGGCTTCTCCATGTCGGCCTTGATCTCGTCGATCGTCTGCAGCTGGTCGAGGGTCTCGGCGAACGGGAAGGCCTCTTCGAGCTCGCGTTGCCAGGGGGTGTCGGGTCCGAAGGCGTACCCCTTCGACGCCATGCGCGCCGAATACAGCTTCACCAGTTCGACCGCGATGTCACGGACCGCCTTGCGTGCCCGCCCCTTCGCCGCGGCCCAGTCGCCTCCGCCCATCTTCGACAGCGTGGGCGCCTCGCCGCCGACGTACTTCGACAGCAGGTCGAGCTGGTCGGTGGGGACGAAGAGCTTGTCGCCCGGGTACCCGCGCTTGGCCGGGGCGTACTCCAGGACGAGGTACTCCTTGGTCGTCTTGACCGCGTTGCGCCCGCCGCTCGACACCTCGCGCTGCGTGAGTTCGAGGAACTTGCCGATGCCGTGGGTCGCGTGCACCACCACGTCGCCCGGCTTCAGCTGCAGCGGGTCGACGACGTTGCGGCGGCGCGACGCCAGCTTCTTCGGGCCGCGGTTGTCGCCGCTGACCGAACGACCGTAGAACTCGGTCTCGGTGATGACGGCGAACTTCGCCTCGGGCAGGTGGAATCCGCGTTCCAGCGGTGCGCACACGACGTGCGCGACCCCCGGCTCGGGGGGCGTGCGCACCTCGTCGACGCGTCGCGCCGCGATGCCGCGCTCGGCCAGCACGTCGCGCGCTCGATCGACCATGCCGGGGCCCGACGCGGTGACCACCACGGACCACCCGTCGGCCAAGAGCTGTCCGACGTGCGACGTCGCGCCGTCGACATTGCCCTGGTACGAGGGGACGGGATCGGCCTTCACCCGGTACGCGGACTCCTCACCGACCACGAGGCCCTCGTCTTCGGCATCCGCTGCGCCCGAGTCGAACGCGCTCAGCTGCCACCACACGCCGCCACGTCCGCTCGAGATCTCGTGCAGGTCGTGCAGGGTGACGAAGTCGCCCGAGTCGAGGTCGACGGGGGTGTCGGCGCCGGCGGTCGCCGCCGACCACGCGGCCTCGAGGAACTCGCGGTTGGTGTCACCCAGCGTGGTGGCACGCGCCGTCGAGCGCTCGGGGTCGACCAGCGCCACCGCACTGCCGCCCGGGAGGTAGTGGACGAGGGTGACGAGGTCGTCGACCAGCACCGGGATGAGGGACTCCATGCCCTCTGCGGGGATGCCCTCGGCCATCTTCTCGAGCAGCTGACGCAGACCCGGGTAGCCGTCGCGCAGGTCGGCGGCACGGGAGCGTACCTCGGCGGTGAGAAGGAGTTCGCGGCTGGGGTTGAGCGACACGGATGCCACGTCTCCCGGCAGAGAGCGCTGGTCGGCGACCGAGAAGGCCCGGATCTGATCGACCTCGTCGCCGAAGAACTCGACGCGGAAGGGGTGGTCGGCCACGGTGGGGAACACGTCGAGGATGCCTCCGCGCACGGCGAACTCGCCGCGCCGCGAGACCATGTCGACGCGGTGGTAGGCCAGCTCGACCAGGCGCATGATGACGGACTCGAGCTCGTGACCGCGTCCGCCCACGACGAGTTCGATCGGCTCGATGTCGCCGAGGCCGGGGGCCAGCGGCTGCAGGGCGCTGCGCACCGAGGCCGTGACGACGAGGGGTGCCCGCCCATCCCACGCCGCGATCCGCCGCAGCACATCGAGGCGGCGTCCGACCGTCTCGGGGCTCGGGCTGAGCCGCTCGTGCGGCAGCGTCTCCCACGCGGGGAAATGGAGCACCTGCGCACCCGGAAGGACGGCCTCGAGAGCCGGACCGAGCGACTCGGCGCGTCGGCCGGTCGGGGTGATCACGAGGACGGCACCCGGCTCACCCGCCGCCCGGCGTCGTTCGACGAGGCCCGCGATGACGGGGGCGTCGAGTCCGTCGACGAGGGAGAGAGACAGGTCGGCGGAGGCCGCAGAAGCGGCCTCACGGTACGACTCAGCCTGCTCGAGGGCGCGCACGATCCCGGGAACTGTCACTCGCAGAAGTCTACGCGGGGGTACCGACATCGGACCCGGCTGGACAGTCGTGGTCGCCCGTGATCGACACCCGGATCCGGCTCGCCGTCCGCTCGGGCGTTCTCGTAGAGTGGCCGCATGTCCTCTCCGAGCGCCCCGAACGGCCCGGTCTTCGCCGCACCGCACGTCGCGCCCCCGGCCGGCACGCTGCTGACTCCCCCGCCCGTCGCACGTCGAGGACGCCCCCTGGGAACCTGGGCGCTGCTGCTGTCGCTCATCGCCACGGTGCTGGCATCCGCCGTCGGAGGGTTCCTCGCCTTCCGCATCGCCCGGGGCGTCGGCCCCGACCTCCTGAACTCGACGACGGTCGACTGGCGGGTGTTCTCGCCCGTACGCGACCTGGTCCTCGCCGCGGAGGTCACGTTCTGGACGGCCACCGTCATCGGCCTCATCGCCTTCGTGCTGGGCGTGGTGGCCACGGCCCGCGACGCGGGTCGCGGCGCCGGCATCGGGGCGATCGTGGTGTCGGTGCTCGGCCCCCTTCTGTTCGCGGCGTTCATCGTGATCGCCGGCATCGGTGGAGTCGCGACGATGCCGGCGGGCGGGGGCTCGGTCGTCTGAGCCCGCGCTACCGTGCTCCGGCGCGGCGCGTCCAGCCCGGGCGGTCACCCCGCCGTCGTTCCTACACTGGAGCGACGGGCGGATCCGGCCCGTCTCCGACCTGAGGAGGACACCGTGAGCAGCGTCACCCCACCGCCCCCCGAGCCCTACGACCCGCCCGTCGCGCGCGCCGGCGCCGCGGAGCCCGCGTACGGCGCACCCGCCGCACCGGCCTACGCTCCCCCGCCGTCGTCCCGAGGGGCGAAGGGTTCGCGAACCCTGGGCCTCATCGCGTTCCTCGCGTCGATGGTCGGCGTGGTCGTCGGCATCGTCTGCGCCCTCATCGCGGGCCTGCAGAGCGGTTCCCTGGCGCAGTACGCCGACGCCAGCGGCGAGATCGACCCGAGCACCCTCCCGCCCGGTACCGAACAGACCGCCATCCTGATCGCCGTCCTCAGCGTGACGGCCTTCGCGGTCTACGGCATCTTCGGCCTCTGGGGCTTCATCCAGGGCATCGTCGCGGCGGTCAAGAACCGCGGACGCGGCTGGGGAATCGCCGCCGTGGTCATCGCCGTGCTCGGCGGCATCGCCGTCATCGTCGCCTTCGTGGGCGGGGTCGGCCTGGGAGTGGCGCCCAGCATGTGACACCGACACATCGACGGCCCCGATCTCTCGAGACCGGGGCCGTCGTCGTTCGAACCCGCGCGGGTCGCGGTGTCAGCTGCGGGGGGCGTGGAAGCGCTGCTGCGCGGCCACCAGGCCCTCGTCGACGAGCATCTCCACCGCGTCCGCCGCATCGGACACGAGGATGGGGAGCGTCTGACGCTCGGTCGCGCTGAAGGGATCGAGCACCCAGTCCGCGGGATCCTGCCGCCCCACCGGCCGGCCGATGCCCACTCGCACCCGGGGGAACTCGGGCGTCGCCAGTGCCTTCGCGATATCGCGCACCCCGTTATGGCCGCCGTGGCCCCCGCCGGTCTTCAGCTTGATCGTGTCGTAGGGGATGTCGAGCTCGTCGTGCACGACGACCACGCGCTCGGGCTCGGTGCCGTAGAACCGGGCGAGGCCGGCCACCGGCCCGCCCGAGACGTTCATGAAGCTGTTGGGCTTGGCCAGCACGAGCTTCGCCGCGCCCGGCCGCAGCCAGGTCTCGACGACGCGCGCGTTCGCCTTGTGCGCGCGGAAAGCCTCGCGGCGGCGGGATGCCAGCTCATCCATGACCATCTGACCGATGTTGTGCCGGGTCGCCTCGTACCGCGGGCCGGGGTTGCCGAGACCGACGATCAGCCAGGTGTCTGCCATGGCATCCATCCTTCCGGGTCCGCGCTCGGACCCCGCACAGAGAAAACGAGGGGGCGCGAAAACGCGCCCCCTCGTGGTCGGCAGGCCGTGACGCGGCCCGCCGGAGATCAGTTCTGGTCGCCCTCGGCCTCTTCGGACTGCTCCTCGGCGACCTCTGCGTCGGCTTCGGCGATCTCTTCGTCGGCAGCGAGCGTGTCGAGGGGGACCGAGACGCCGATGATCAGCGTGTCGGGCTCGGTCACCAGAACCGCGCCGGCGGGGAGGGTCAGGTCGGCGGCGGTGATCTGCGTGCCGTCCTCGGCGCCCTCGACCGAGACCTCGATGTTCTGGGGGATGTGGGTGGCCTCGACTTCGAGCGACACCGTGGTGTTCTCGAGGTTGGCGACCGTGCCGGAGAAGGGCTCGCCGACGACCGTGACGGGCACGTCGACCTGGACCTTCTCGCCCTTGTTGATCACGATCAGGTCGATGTGCTCGATGATCTGACGCACGGGGTCCTTCTGCACGTCCTTGACGAGGACGAGCTGGCCCTTGCCGGCGATGTCGAGGTCGAGCAGCGCGTTGGCGCGACGGATGAGCAGCGCGACCTGGTGGCCGGGCAGCGCGACGTGCTGGGGCTCGGTGCCGTGACCGTAGATGACGGCCGGGATCTTGCCCGCGGCGCGGAGGCGACGGGCGAAGCCCTTGCCGAAGTTCTCGCGGAGTTCCGCGACGACCTTGTTGTCTTCCGACATGATGTTCTCCTCGCGGGTACGTGTCCCGCAGCTTGTGAGCGGACCGGGTCCGCGCGTGTGTGGTCTGGATTCGACTCGAACGCGATCGCGTGAGGAAAGCCGGAAGCCTGCATCACCGCGTCGATCACGGATGCCGCGTGCACCTGACGGTGCGCGGCATTCCCTCGCCGAAGTTCCCCGGAAGTCTACCAGCGCGCGACCGTCGGCACGACCCGCCCGGAGGTGGGCCTCCTCGACGCCCGTTCCGGGCTCGACGAGCTCCCGCGGCCACCACCCCGACCACCCTCACCGATGCGTGCGGCACCGCCGGGGGTGCGGAGCCGCGGAGGCGCACGGCGTCGGTTCGGTGGGCACGACGGTAGAGTCGAGAGGCCAATCGACCCGGAGGATCATCATGGACAGCGGCTTCTTCTCTCACGTCGTGCTCTGGGTCATCGGCGGCATCGCCGCGATCGGCCTGGTCGGCACGGTCGGCGCCCTCTTCACCCTGGGCCGCTCGGCGGCGTACAAGAAGCACTGACGCCGTTCAGTCCTCTCGGGCCACGCCCCGCATGGCGTCGTCCGCTTCGCGGACGATCCACCGCATCGCGTCGGCGGCCTCATCGGCGCGCCCGGCGGTCACGGCGAACGCCACGTCCTGATGCCAGCGCACCGCGTGCGGGTTGGCGTCGTGCGGCATGAGTTCGTGCAGCGTGCGCCCGACGAGCACGGATTCGACGACCGTGCCCAGCGCGGCGAACATCGCGTTGCCCGAAGCGGAGAGCAGCGTCCGGTGGAACCGCACGTCGGCCGCGAGGTACTCCCCGCCGTCGGCGTGGTTCTCGGTACGCGCCATCTCCATGACGGCGGAGACGAGCTCCCGACGCTGCGCGTCGTCGGCGTGGACCGCCGCCCCGTGCGCCGCGAGCGGCTCGATGGCCGCGCGCAGCTCACCGAGTTCGCGCAGGTGCGCGTCGCGACCGGGTCCGGCGAGTCGCCAGGCGATGATCTCCGGGGCGTAGACGTTCCAGTCCGTCGCCGGCAGCACCTCGACGCCGGTCTTGCGTCGCACCCGCACCAGCCCCAGCGACTGCAGCACGCGCACCGCCTCGCGTCCGGCCCCGCGTGACGACCCCTCGGCGAGTTCGCCCGTGACCAGGCGGGACCCCGCGGCGATCTCGCCGCGCACGATGGCGGAGCCGACGCGGTCCACGAGTGCGTCGTGCAGGGTCGGCACGGGCGGACGGTCCATCGTCATCCCCCGATGATGACAGACGTCATCCGGACTGACCGACACATTTGTCGTGCAGAATTCGTCATCCTGTGCTTTTATGTACGACAAATAGACCTGCGGCATCGCTGCCGCCCGCCGGACCAAGGACGCTCATGGCCATCACATCCCTCTCCCCCGCGCTCGTGCTCGCCGCCGCCGACAGCGGTCCCGCCGCGCCCGCCGGGCAGCTCATCACCGCCGCTCTCGTGGGCGTCGCGCTCATCGTGGTGCTGATCACGTGGGGCAAGCTGCACCCCTTCCTCGCTCTCACCATCGGCGCCCTGACCACCGGTGTCGTGGCCGGCATGGCGATCCCCACCACCGTGACGAGCTTCACCGGAGGCTTCGGATCCACCATGGGCGGGGTCGGAATCCTCGTCGCCCTCGGCGCCATCTACGGCAAGCTCCTGGCCGACTCCGGAGGAGCGGACCGCATCGTCGACACCCTCGTCGCCCGCGCCTCCCCGCGCAGCCTGCCGTGGGTCATGGGGCTCATCGGCGCGATCATCGGACTGCCGATGTTCTTCGAGGTCGGCCTCGTGCTGCTGGTTCCCGTGATCATCCTCGTGGCCCGCCGCTCGGGTGTCGCCCTGATGAAGATCGCGATCCCCACCCTCGCCGGCCTGTCGGCGATGCACGGCCTCGTGCCCCCGCACCCCGGCCCCCTCGCCGCGATCGACGCGCTCGGCGCCAACCTCGGTCTCACCCTCTTCTTCGGCGTCATCGTGGCGATCCCCGCCGTCATCATCGCCGGTCCCCTCTTCGCGCCCCTCGCCGCCCGTTGGGCCCCGGTGCCCGTCCCCGACCTCTTCATCTCGGCCGAGGAGAAGGGGGACGAGCCCGCGCGGCGCCCCTCGTTCGCCGCCACCCTCGCCAGCATCCTGCTGCCCGTCTTCCTCATGCTGCTGAAGGCCGTCGCCGACATCGTCGCGCCGGGCTCGACCGACGCGTGGAAGGTCGTCATCGACTTCCTGGGCCTGCCGGTCATCGCGCTGCTGCTCGCCGTGCTCGTCGGCTTCGTCGTCCTCGGCCGCGGCGCCGGCTTCGATCGCGCCCGCCTCACGACCGTCGTCGGCTCCTCTCTCGGTCCGATCGCCGGCATCCTCCTCATCGTCGGCGCCGGTGGAGGCTTCAAGCAGGTCCTCGTCGACACGGGCATCGGCAAGGTGATCGCCGACCTCGTCGCCGGTTCCAGCGTGTCGGTCCTGCTGCTCGCCTGGCTCGTCGCCGTGGTCATCCGCGTGGCGACCGGCTCGGCGACGGTGGCGACCATCACCGCCGCCGGCATCCTCCAGCCGCTCACCGAGACCCTCGACGCCCCCATGACCGCGCTGCTCGTGCTGGCGATCGGGGCGGGATCGGTGTTCCTCAGCCACGTCAACGACGCCGGATTCTGGCTCATCAAGGAGTACTTCGGTCTCGACATCCCGATGACCCTGAAAACATGGACCGTGCTGGAGTGCGTGATCTCGGTCACGGGCCTGGCCGGCGTCCTCGTGATCAGCGTGTTCGTCTGACCCGAGCGAAGGGAACCCCGAGATGACCTCCACACCGTCCTCTGCCGCACACGTCGACCCCGAACGGGCCGCCGCGTCGTCGGCATCCGCTCCCCCCGTGCTCGTGTTCATGGGACCCGCTGGAACCGGCAAGTCCACGGTCGCCGGCATGCTCGCCGGTCGCCTCGGTTGGGACTTCCAAGAGGGCGACGACCTGCACCCGCAGGAGAACGTCGCCAAGATGGCTGCCGGTCACGCGTTGAACGACGACGACCGTTGGCCCTGGCTCGACAGGGTCGCCGGCTGGATCGACGGGCAGATCGCCGCCGGACGCCCCGGTGTCATCACGTGCTCGGCGCTCAAGCGCAGCTACCGCGACGTGCTGCGGCGCGAGCAGGTGTCGTTCGTGCTGCTGATGGGCGACCCGAAGCTCGTGCTCGAACGTCTCCTGCGCCGCCAGGGCCACTACATGCCGCCGTCGCTGCTGACGTCGCAGTTCGAGACCCTCGAGATCCCGGATGCCGACGAGCAGGCGATCCGCATCGACCTCGACATGACGCCCCAGGAGCAGGTCGACGAAGCCATCGCCCTGCTCCGCCTCGCCACCCCCTGAGAGACACGCGGGTCGAGCCGATACAGTGGCAGCGGCAGCCCGCGTGCGCTCGCCCACCCCTTTCTCGCACCCGAATACGGAGCAACGAATGACGTCGACCCCCTCCCCGACCGGACCTTCGACCGACCAGGATCAGGCCCCTCACGAAGCCGCCCAGGTGCACGAGGGTGCGCCCGGCATCGAAGAGGTGGACCGCCCCACCGTCGAGGCCGACTCCCACCCCCAGGGCGAGGGCGACGGCCGCGCCAACATCGGCGTCGTGGGCCTGGCCGTGATGGGCTCGAACCTCGCGCGCAACCTCGCCAGCCGCGAGGGCAACACGGTCGCGGTGTTCAACCGCAGCGCCGACAAGACCGAGCACCTCGTCGAGGCGCACCCCGAGGCCGAATTCGTGCCCTCGTTCTCGTACGCCGACTTCGCGGCGTCGCTGTCGGTTCCGCGCACGGCGATCATCATGGTCAAGGCCGGCCGCCCCACCGACTTCGTCATCGACGAGCTGGTGAAGGTGTTCGAGCCGGGCGACATCATCGTCGACGGGGGCAACGCCCTGTTCACCGACACGATCCGCCGCGAGAAGGCCGTGCGCGACACGGGCATCAACTACGTCGGGATGGGCGTCTCGGGCGGAGAAGAGGGCGCGCTGCTCGGCCCCTCGATCATGCCCGGCGGCTCCGACGAGGCCTGGGCCACCCTCGGCCCCATTCTGAAGTCCATCGCCGCGGTCGCCGAGGGCGAGCCGTGCGTGGCGCACGTCGGCCACGACGGCGCGGGCCACTTCGTGAAGATGGTGCACAACGGCATCGAGTACGCCGACATGCAGCTCATCGCCGAGGCGTACGACCTCATCCGTCGCGCCACCGGCAAGAGCCCGGCCGAGATCGCCGACGTGTTCGCCGAGTGGAACCGCGGGGAGCTCGAGTCGTACCTCATCGAGATCACCGCCGAGGTCCTGCGCCAGACCGACGCCGACACCGGCAAGCCCCTGGTCGACGTCATCCTCGACCAGGCCGGCGCCAAGGGCACCGGCGCCTGGACGGTGCAGACCGCCCTCGACCTGGGCGTCCCCGTCTCGGGCATCGCCGAGGCCACCTTCGCCCGGTCGCTGTCGAGCCACCCCGAGCAGCGCGAGGTCTCGCGCGAGCTCCCCGGCCCCTCGGGCACGGACGTGCTCGCGGGCGCCGACGCCGACGCGTTCATCGAGCAGGTGCGCCTGGCGCTGTACGCCTCGAAGATCGTGGCGTACAGCCAGGGCTTCGACGAGATCCGCGCCGGTGCCGCCCAGTACGACTGGAACATCGACCTGGGTGCCGTGTCGAAGCTGTGGCGCGGCGGCTGCATCATCCGCGCGCAGTTCCTCAACCGCATCGCCGAGGCCTACGACGCCGCCCCCGAGCTGCCCGTGCTGCTGACCGCTCCGTACTTCGTCGAGGCCCTGGGCCGCGCGCAGGACGCATGGCGTCACATCGTCTCGCTGTCGGCCGACAGCGGCATCCCGGCCCCCGCGTTCAGCTCGTCGCTGGCGTACTACGACGGCCTGCGCGCCGAGCGTCTGCCCGCCGCCCTCATCCAGGGTCAGCGCGACTTCTTCGGGGCGCACACGTACCGCCGCATCGACAAAGAGGGCACGTTCCACACCCTCTGGTCGGGCGACCGCACCGAGATCGAAGCCGAGGACACCCACTGATCAAGGCCCTCTCGAAGCGGCGGCGAGCACTGCTCGTCGCCGCTTCGGCGTTGTACGCGTTCGGTCTCTGGTGGATGACGCTGCGCCCCTCGATCTACGACGCCGGTGTGGGCGGCATCCTCACCGCCGTCCTGCGGGCGCTGGAGGCGTGGCCGCCCACCGCGTGGGTCACGTTCGACGTGGTGGAGTGCGCCTCGAACGTGGCGATGTTCGTCCCCCTGGGCCTGCTCGTGCTCGGCTGGGGCGGGCGCTGGTGGCACGGCCTACTGATCGCTCTGCTGCTGAGCATCGCGATCGAGACCACCCAGCTGGTGTTCCTTCCCACGCGCGTCGCCGATGCGCGCGACGTCGTCGCGAACACCCTCGGGGCCGGTTTCGGCGTGGTCGCGCTGGTCCTTCTCAGGCGCCTGCTGCCCGGCTCTCAGGATTCCCATAACCCACGCCATAGAAAGCTCATAGATACGCGAGCACAATGAGTTCCATGACCGCGACCGCCCCCGCCCCCGCCTTCACCCGCCCCGACGGGAGCGCCCTGCGGGTGCTCGTCGTCGACGACGAGCAGATGCTCACCGATCTGCTCTCGATGGCCCTGCGCATGGAGGGCTGGGAGGTGCGCACCGCCGGGTCGGGCTTCGACGCCCTGTCGGCCGCCCGCGATTTCGAGCCCGATGCCATGGTGCTCGACATCATGATGCCCGACCTCGACGGCATGGCGGTGTTGCAGCGACTGCGTCACTCGGGCAACGACGTGCCCGTGCTCTTCCTCACCGCGAAGGACGCGGTGGCCGACCGCGTCGCCGGCCTCACCGCGGGCGGCGACGACTACGTCACCAAGCCGTTCAGCCTCGAAGAGGTCGTGGCGCGGCTCCGGGGCCTCATGCGGCGCGCGGGCACCGCACTCACCCGCGACTCCGAGCCCATCCTGCGCGTCGGCGACCTGTCGCTCAACGAAGACAGCCACGAGGTCGTGCGCGGGGGCCACGAGATCGAGCTGACGGCGACCGAGTTCGAGCTGCTGCGCTTCCTCATGCGCAATCAGCGGCGGGTGGTGTCGAAGGCGCAGATCCTCGACCGCGTCTGGAACTACGACTTCGGCGGACGCTCCAGCGTCGTGGAGCTGTACATCTCGTACCTGCGCAAGAAGATCGACGCCGGCCATGAGCCGCTCATCCACACCGTGCGCGGCGTCGGCTACATGATCAAAGCCCCCCAGTGAGCATTCCCCCGCGGCCGGCGCCGCCCGCCGCGACCGCGGGTGAGAGGTTCACGCGCCTGCGCCGGCCCTGGACCCTGCAGGCGCGCCTGATGACGGCGGTCATCGGCATGGTGGCCTTCATCCTCGTGATGATCGGCATCTCGACCAGCGCGATCCTGAGCCAGATCCTCTTCTACAACCTCGACGCCTCGGTCACCGACGCCGCCTCGTCGGTGCAGTCGCAGATCGGATTCCAGAGCACGGCCGAAGAAGTGCTCGAGGCGGGCCCCCGCGACCCGGGCACCCTGCTCGTGATGAACTCGCGCAACGCCCTCACCGGCGCCGTGGTCAGCGAGGGCGGCGCGCGGGCCCTGACCACCGACGACCTCGGGCAGATCGCCGACAGCCTGCGCTCCACCGACCCCGCCGCGCAGACGGTGAACCTGCCCAACCTCGGCGAGTACCTCGTGCGCTCCTACAGCTCACCCGGCGGGGTCGCCTTCTTGGTCGGGCTCCCCCTGTCCAACGTCACGGGCTACATCGGGGCCATCCTCACCACCGTCGCCCTCGTGACCGCCGGCGGCCTGCTGCTGCTCGCCGTCGTCATCGCCATCGTCATCCGCCTGGGGCTCAAGCCGCTACGCGCCGTCGCCGAGACCGCCACCCGCGTCGCCTCGTTGCGCATGGACCAGGGCGACGTGTCGATCACCGAGCGCGTCCCCGCCGACCAGGTCGACGAGCACACCGAGATCGGTCAGGTCGGCCTCGCCCTCAACTCCCTCCTCGACACCGTCGACGCCTCGCTGACGGCTCGCCAGCGCAATGAGGAGCTCATGCGCCGATTCGTGGCGGATGCCAGTCACGAACTGCGCACGCCCCTGGCATCCATCCGCGGGTTCTCGGAGTTGTCGCTGCGAGCCATGCGCCAAGCGCACGACGACGAGAGCCGCCAACGCATCGAGCTGGCCGTCGAGACCACCGAGCAGTCGCTCGAACGCATCCAGGCGCAGTCGCTGCGCATGACGACGCTCGTCGAAGACCTGCTGCTGCTGGCGCGCCTCGACGAGGGCCAGGAGCTCGTCTACGGGTCGGTCGACCTCACCCGCCTCGCGGTGGAGGCCGTCGGCGACGCGCGTCCCGCCGGACCCGACCACGCCTGGACCATCGACGTGCCCGACCAACCGGTCGAGCTCGCCGGCGACTCCTCGCGTCTGCACCAGGTCGTCGCGAACCTCCTCGCCAACGCCCGCACGCACACGCCGGCGGGCACCGTGGTTTCGGTCTCGGTCGCCCACGAGGGCGACGAAGCCGTACTGCGCGTGCACGACGACGGCCCGGGCATCGATCCCTCGGTCGCCGCGCAGTTGTTCGAGCGCTTCGCCCGCGGAGATCGCTCCCGCGACCGCAAGACCGGCGGGACGGGTCTGGGGCTCTCGATCGCCCGAGCGATCGTCGAGGCGCACAACGGCACGATCGGCGTGCGGAGCACGCCCGGCGACACGACCTTCGAGGTGCGCCTGCCCGCGAAGCCCGCCGACCCCGTGTGAGCCGACGCGCTCAGTCGGCGCGGCGCTCGAAACGCGCGGGGCCGGTCTGGCGGGCGGCGCGCACGCGCCCGGCCATCTCGGCGTCGAGGAGGGCGTCGACCTCGTCGAAGGCGAACCAACCGACCTCGGTCATCTCGCCGTCGACCGGCACCGGCTCGCCCGAGCGCCACGTGCAGGCGAAGACCAGGTCGAGGTAGTCGCTCTGATCGCCGTTGTCGTACGTCACGCGCGGGATCTGGTGCACCCAGACCAGTCGGTCGACGTCGATGCGCACCCCGGCCTCTTCTTCGGCCTCGCGCGCCGCGGCGTCGGCCGGCTCCTCGCCCGGGTCGACGATGCCGGTGATCGGGGTGAGCCGGCCCGAGTCGCTGCGGCGGCCGAGCAAGACGTCGTCGCCGCGGACGATCACCGCGGTGACGCCGACGAGCGGCAGGGGCATGGTGCCGACGTGGCGGCGCAGCTCGAGGACGAAGTCGGGAGTGGGCACGCGTTCACTGTAGACCGAGCCCGGCGGACGGCCGGTCGATCCCCCGCCGCCCGCCGCCGCATACGCCACCTCGGCCGCTCAGTACCCCGCGAACGCGTCGGTCGTGAGCGACTTCGCCTTCCCCAGGGCGGGTGCGAGAGCCGCGATCAATCGCGGCGGGCCCGACACGTAGGCCGCACGCTGCGCGAGGTCGGGAACGGCGCGCAGAAGCCCCTCGGCATCCACCCGATCGGGTCCCGCCCAGACCCACCCAGTCGGCAGATCGACCGGCTCGTCGGGCGAGAACACCACGACCGGGATGCCGCTGGCGACGATGTCGTCGCGGAACGCGAGCTCGTCCGACCCCGACACGACATAGGCGAGCACCGCGTCGCGACGCTGACCCGTGGCGGCGAGGTGCCGCAACTGCGACACGAACGGGGTCACACCGATGCCGGCCGCCACCATCAGCACGGGCGCCGTGGGGCGCGCGGGGAGCACGAAGTCGCCCCACACGCCGGTCACCGCGAGCGTTCCGCCGGGCTCGACCGCGGCGAGGGCCTTCTTGTACGACGACTGCGAACCGTCCTTGAAGGCGATGCGCACCTCGGGCAGGTCTTCGGGGGCCGACGCGATCGAGAACTCTCGGCGCGTTCCGCGCCCGTCGGGGCGACGGTGGGGCACGTCGAGCTCGAGGTACTGCCCGGGCGAGAACGAGAAGGGTCGCGCCGCCTGGAACGTCAGTTCGCGCACGGTGGGAGTGAGGTCCCGCCGCCGCTCCACCCGAAGTCGCACCGCGGCACGCAGGCAGAACAGGAACGCCACGAGGTTTCCGATCAGCAGGGCGCGCTCCTGACCGAGCGTGATCGCGCCGACCGCCAGCGGCCAGCCGGCCAGCACGCCGACCACGACCGCCACGACGTACTGCTGCGCGCGGCGCGGGGGCAGCGTCAGGGGCTCCGAGAGCATGAAGGCCCCCAGGAACAGGAACGGCGACGAGAACGCGACCTGAAGCAGCACGGCCGGCACATCGACGGGGAATCCCGCCGACTGGAACTGCACCGTCGTGCGCACGAAAGCGACCGTCATGGCCACGAGCCAGAAGGTCACGACCACGGGGAGCTTGTCGGTGCGCACCAGCAGCAGGACGCCCAGCACGAGAACGGGGGCCGCCATCCACGGCGAGCCGACCCACCAGGCGGAGGAGCCCAGATCGGGCGCCCAGATGCTGACGATGGTCAGCACGGCGGCTCCCGTGGCGGCCGGGTTGAAGATGTGGCGACCGCGCCAGGCGAGCAGGTACTTCGATGCGGATGCCACGACACCCGCGAGCACGAGACCGGCGAGGCCGATCGGCTCCAGCGTCGGTCGCAGCACGAACAGCAGGATCGCGGCGGTGATCAGCGAGGACTCGAGCCGGCGCGGCATCCGGAGCAGGCTCTGCGCCGCGAGATCGGTGAAGGCGCACGCGAGCGCGAGGACCACCGCGCTGACGACGATCTCGAGCGGCTGCGGACCGACCTGGCCGGCGAACGACAGCACGAGCGCGATCAGCGCCAGAAGGCCCAGTGAGAACATCACGAGCCGGTACATCGAGACCCGGCCGATCAGGCCGAGCACGCGGGTGGAACCCGCGGTGAGGGTGGTGGTCACGAGAAGACCTCTCCGTCGAATCCGGGCGACCACTCCACGCGGCCGTCGGTACGCATGCGCACCCAGTGCGCCTTCCAGGTGGCGGCGAGCTCGGGCCCGCCGTCGAAGAACAGTGCCGTCGCGAGGGCGTCGGCCCGCATCGCGGTGTCGGCGAGCGCCCAGGTCGCCGCGAAGGCGCGCACGGGCGCTCCCGTGCGGGCGTCGAGGACGTGATGGAGCCCGTCTCCCCACGCGCGTCGGTTGATCGCCGAGGCGCACAGCGCGCCGTCGACCACGGTGGCCACGCCGATCGCGCGCGTCGAATCGTAGGGGTGCTCGAGGGCGACGCGGATCGGGGCCCCGCTCACGGCCAGGTCTCCCGAGCCGTCGACCACGACGTCGCCGTCGACGTGACGACGCACGGTCTCGTGCACGAGGTCGACCAGCCGACCCTTGCCGAGGGCACCGACGTCGATCGTCGCGGGTGTGCCCAGGGCGAGCTGATCTCTCCCCCACGTCAGGGTGTCGCGCCACGACGGTGCGGGCTGCGGCTCACCCCGGGGGGCGAGCGTGAGTCGCGCGTCGTAGCCCAGACGGGCCAGCGAGTCGCCGACCAGCGGGTTGACCGCCCCGGCCGTCGCGGCGTCGAGCTCGTCGTACATCGAGAGCATGGCGTGCGCGTCGTCGGGGGCGGGCACGGATGCCGCCCGGCCCTCGGCGAGGGCCGACACCAGCGAGTCGTCGCGGAATCGCGACCACTCCCGGTCGAAACGCTCGACGACGGCCGACACCGCGTCGCGGGCGATCGAGGGCAGGGGGTGTGCCGTCTCGATCGCCCACGACGTGCCGATCGCGTCAAAGACCCAGGTCGAGCCCGTCGCGGTCGGAGTGGACACGAGGGTCAGGCCTTCGCCTCGGTCTTGATGGTGTCGACGGCCTTCATGAATCCGCCGCTGGTCAGCGACGAACCGGCCACCTTGCTCACCGAGATCTCGTCGAGCTTCTTGCCGACGACCTCGTCCTTGATCCCGCCGATGAACTCGCCCTGGTAGCGCTGCGATTCGGCCGCCTGCGGGTCGCCCGTCACCGTGACGTCGGTGACGGTGTCACCGGCGAGGACGAGGGTGACGTCGACGGTCTCGACGCTCTCGGGGGTGGCGTACTGGCCGGTGGCCTCGTACGTGCCGTCCGTGTAGGTCCCCGCGGCCGTCGAGCCGCCGGCGGCGGCGCTCGCGGTGGCGCTGGGAGCAGCACTCGCGGCGCTGGTCTCGGCGGGGGCCGCGGCATCGGTGGTGGTGGTACCGCCGGAGCACCCGGCGAGGGTGACGATTCCGGCGACGCCCAGCAGGGCGGTGCCGATGCGGACGGGACGGGGTACGGCTGTGGTGCGGATCATGAGGGTCCTCCTTCGGTCGTGCCTCGCGGCGCGTTCGTTCTCACGGTAGGGACACGACCTTGGTGGCGTTCCGGTTCACACCTTTGTGCGGGCTGTGAACGAGGACGCGAAAACCCCCGCCTCGAACCGCAGGCGGGGGTTTTCGAACGGTCGCTTACGCGTCGCCGCCGAACATGCTCGTGACCGAGCCGTCCTCGAAGACCTCGTGGATCGCGCGGGCCAGCAGCGGCGCGATCGGCAGCACAGTGAGCCGGTCGAAGCGGCGCTCGGGCGGCAGCGGGACGGTGTCGGTGACGACGACCTCGTCGATCGCGGCATCCTGCAGTCGCTCGGTGGCCGGGTCACTGAAGATCGCGTGGGTGGCGGCGACGATGACCTTGCGGGCACCAGCGGCCTTGAGCGCCTGCGCGGCCTTCTGGATCGTGCCGCCGGTGTCGATCATGTCGTCGACCAGCAGGCAGGTGCGGCCGTTCACGTCACCGACGATCTCGTGCACCGAGACCTGGTTGGCGACCTTCGGGTCACGGCGCTTGTGGATGATCGCGAGCGGCGCGCCCAGGCTGTCGGACCAGGTGTCGGCCACGCGCACGCGGCCCATGTCGGGCGAGACGACCGTGAGGGTCTCGCGGTCTTCGCCGGTGAGCGTGTGCTGGAAGTGCTCGAGCAGCACGGGCTTGGCGAAGAGGTGGTCGACGGGGCCGTCGAAGAAGCCCTGGATCTGCGCCGCGTGCAGGTCGACGCTCATGATGCGGTCGGCACCGGCCGTCTTCAGCAGGTCGGCGACGAGACGGGCGCTGATCGGCTCACGGCCGCGGCCCTTCTTGTCTTGCCGCGAGTACGGGAAGTACGGAGCCACGACCGTGATGCGCTTGGCCGAGGCGCGCTTGAGCGCGTCGAGCATGATGAGCAGCTCCATGAGCCACTCGTTGACCGGCGGCCCGAAGGACTGGATGACGAAGACGTCGCACCCGCGGATCGACACCTCGAAGCGGGTGTAGATCTCGCCCGAGGCGAAGGTGCGGTGCTCGGTGGGGGCCAGTTCGGTGCCCAGGTGATGGGTGACCTGTGCGGCGAGGTCGAGGTGCGAGCGTCCGGATGCGACGACCAGTCGCTTCTTCGTCTTGGCGACGAGGCCGGGGGCGATGCCGTTGTCGCGGTCGAGATCTACACGATTCTTCTTACGAGCCATCGGCCGCTTCCTGTTCAGCCCGGGCCCGCGCGGCCACGTCGGCCGCCGCAGTGCCCGGTCGGTTGTTCTCGACCCACCCCTCGATGTTGCGCTGGGGTGCCACGCTGAGCGCCAGCGCACCGGCGGGGACGTCCTTGCGGATGACGGCGCCGGCGCCCGTCTTGGCGCCGTCTCCAATCGTAACCGGCGCGACGAAGACGTTGTGCGAGCCGCTGTGCACCTCGTCGCCGATCACGGTGCGGTGCTTGGTGAGATCGTCGTAGTTCGCGGTGATCGCTCCCGCGCCGAGGTTGACCCCGCGACCGATGTCGGTGTCGCCGATGTACGACAGGTGGGGCACCTTGCTGCCCTCGCCGATGGAGGAGTTCTTCACCTCGACGAACGTGCCGACCTTGCCGTTCACGCCGACGCGGGCATTCGCGCGCAGGTAGGCGAAGGGGCCGACGGTGGCTCCCGCTTCGACGACCGCGAGCGTTCCGTCTGTGCGCGTGATGGTGGCGTCTTCGCCCACCTCGCAGTCGACGAGGGTGGTGTCGGGTCCGATCGTGGCGCCCGAGGCGATCACGGTGGCACCGCGCACGTGCGTGTTGGGCAGGATCGTGACGTCGGGGGCCAGCGTCGCGGTGACGTCGATCCAGGTCGTGGCCGGGTCGACGACGGTGACGCCCTCGAGCTGCCACCGGCGCACGGTGCGGGCGTTGAGGGTGCGCCCCGCCTCCGACAGCTGCACGCGGTCGTTGACGCCGAGGGCCGCGGAGGCATCGGGGGTGACGGATGCCGCGACCCCGAGCTGCGCGTCGCGGAGGAGCCCGATCACGTCGGTGAGGTACTTCTCGCCCTGGGCGTTCGCGGTCCCCACGAGCGCCAACTGCGCGCGCAGGGGCGCTGCCTGGAAGACGTAGACGCCCACGTTGATCTCGGTGACCGCGGCCTCGTCGGCCGTGGCGTCTTTCTGCTCGACGATGCGGCGGACGCCGTCGGCGTCGTCGCGGATGATGCGGCCGTAGCCGAACGGCTGGTCGACGCGGGCGCTGAGGAGCGTGACCGCCGATCCTCCCGTGCGGTGAGTGGCGAGCAGCTCGGTGAGCGTTCCGGTCTCGAGCAGCGGCACGTCGGCGCTCAGCACGAGCACGTCGCCCTCGAACCCGCCGAGCGCCTCCAGCGCGGCCTCGACCGCGCGGCCGGTGCCCGGGACCTCGTCTTGGTCGACGACGACGACACCCGGGGCGAGCTCGGCGACGGTGTCGGCGACCAGCTGCCGCTCGTGGCGCACGACCACGACGATGCGCGCCGGGTCGAGGGAGGCCGCGGTGTCGAGCACGTGACCGACGAGCGGACGACCACCGACGGGATGCAGCACCTTGGGGGTGCGCGACCGCATGCGGGTACCTTGACCCGCGGCGAGGACGACGACGGCGAGCTCGGTCGGTGATGTCATGCTCCGCCGCCAGGATTCGAACCTGGACCTAACAGCTCCAAAGGCTGTCGTGCTGCCGTTACACCACAGCGGACCGTGCCCGCGGGCACCGGTCAAGTCTGCCAGACGACGCCGTCTCGCACGGGCGGCGCGACGCGACCGCGACGGGCTCTCGACATAATGAGACGGTGAGCCGGGACAGCGACGAGGTCGACCGCATCGTCGATGCGTGGATGCATCAGCGCCCCGACCTCGATTTCTCCCCCCTCGAGGTGCTCTCGCGCGTCGCCCGCTTGTCGCGTCACCTGGACATCGCCCGCAAAGAGGCGTTCCGGCGCAGCGACATCGAGTCATGGGAGTGGGACGTGCTGTCGGCGTTGCGCCGTGCCGGCGAGCCGTATCAACTGAGCCCCAAGCAATTGCTGCAGCAGACCCTGGTCTCGAGCGGCACCATGACCAATCGCATCGACCGACTCGTCGCCCGCCGTTTCGTGCGCCGCGAGGCCGATCCGCAGGACGGACGGAGCATCCTGGTGACCCTGACCGAAGACGGACGCGTACGCGTGGATGCCGCGATCACCCGGCTCGTCGATGCCGAGGCCCTGCTGCTCGAGGGACTCTCGCGCGGCGACCGCGATCGCCTCGCGACGCTGCTGCGCAAGCTCAGCCTGGGGTTCGACGCATGAGCGCCCCGGTCGAGGCGCCGTCGGCGTGGACGCGCCTGAAGGCGTGGTTCGACGTGCGCTTCCGCTCCCCCGCCGCCATCTACGGCTTGATCGTGTTCGCCGCCTTCGTCACCATCGCCGACGACCACGCCGAATCGGTGTGGGAGGTGCTGCTGACGTCGACGGGCTCGCTGTTCGTGTTCTTCATCGCCCACGTCTTCGCGCACACGCTCACCGAGCACGCCACGCACGGCCTGCGCCACGCCACACGCGAGGGCATGCGTCACGGCGCGGGCATGCTCTACGCGTCGGTGCCCGCGATGCTCGTGCTCGTGTGGGCCGGCGCCACCGGCGTCTCGGTCAGCGACGCGGCCGAGCTCTGCGGGTGGACCACGTTCCTCGTGCTCGCGCTCCTCGGGTACAGCGCCTACCGGCGCCGAGGCGCGGGTCTGCTCGGCCGCCTGCTCGGGGGCTTCGCCACGGCGTGCCTCGGCATCTTCATCGTGCTGCTCGAGCTCGTCATCCACTGAGTCCCGCGCCGCCGCGCGCGGCACGTGGCGGGACCGGTGGCCGGAGTCAGCCGATGGCTTCGGTGAGCTCGAACCACGTCATCTCGAGCTGGTCGCGCTCGCTCTCGAGCTGCGAGATGCGCTGCATCTCCGTACCGAGGCCCACGTAGTCGCCCTGGTCGTGGTCGGCCAGAGCAGCCTTCGCCTTGTCGATCTGCTGCTGCAGCTTCTCGATGCGTCGTTCGGTGGCCGAGGCCTCTTTCTGCGCGGCGCGCAGCTCGGCGCCCTGCAGCCCCGGAGCCGTCGCCACGGTGCCGGATGCCGCGGACCGCGAGGGCTCGGCATCCTGGAGCGCGCGCAGCCGCAAGTATTCGTCGACGCCCCCGGGAAGGTGGCGGAGCTTGGCGTCGAGGACCGCGAACTGCTGATCGGTGACCCGCTCGAGGAAGTAGCGGTCGTGCGAGACCACGATGAGCGTGCCCGACCAGGAGTCGAGCAGGTCTTCCATGGCCGCGAGCATGTCGGTGTCGAGGTCGTTGGTGGGCTCGTCGAGGATCAGCACGTTCGGCTGGTCGAGGATGACGAGCAGGAGCTGCAGGCGCCGCTTCTGACCACCCGAGAGGTCTTTCACGGGCGTCGAGAGCTGGGCGCTCGAGAAGCCGAGGCGCTCGAGGAGTTCTCCGGGGGTGAGCTCCTTCGCCTTCGAGCCCGTACCGAACGAGTACGTCGTGCGCAGATTCGCGATCACCACGCGGACGGGATCGTTCATGTGCTGCTCGAGCTCGTCGAGGCGCTGGGTGAGGGTGGCGACCTTGACGGTCTTGCCGCGCTTCACGCGTCCGCTCGTGGGTTCGAGCGAGCCGGTCACCAGGTTCAGCAGCGTCGACTTGCCGGCGCCGTTGACGCCCAGGATGCCGGTGCGCTCCCCCGGTGCGATGCGCCACTCGATGTCTTTCAGTACGGTGTGGTCGCCGTACGTCACCCCGACATCGAGAAGGTCGACGACGTCTTTGCCGAGGCGCGCGACGGCGAGGGACTGCAGCGCGACGCGGTCGCGGATCTCGGGCACGTCGGCGATGAGCTCGTTGGCCGCATCGATGCGGAACTTCGGCTTCGACGTGCGCGCGGGGGCACCGCGGCGCAGCCACGCGAGCTCTTTGCGCGCGAGGTTCTGCCGACGCTGTTCGATCGTCGCGGCCTGGCGGTCGCGCTCGACGCGCTGAAGGATGTAGGCCGCGTACCCGCCCTCGAAGGGCTCGACCAGGCGATCGTGCACCTCCCAGGTGGCGGTGCAGATCTCGTCGAGGAACCACCGATCGTGCGTCACGACGAGCAGGCCGCCGGCCGAGGGCGCCCACCGCCGCCGGAGGTGCCCGGCCAGCCAGGTGATGGCCTCGACGTCGAGGTGGTTCGTCGGCTCGTCGAGGAAGAGCACGTCCCAGTCGCCCGACAGCAGCTGGGCCAGTGCCACGCGACGGCGCTGCCCGCCCGAGAGGTCGCCGAGGCGCGCGTCCCACGGCAGGTCGCCCAGGAGTCCGGCGATGACGTCGCGCGTGCGCGCATCGCCCGCCCACTCGTGCTCGGCGCGCTCGCCGACGACCGCGTGGCCGATGGTCTCGTCGTCGTCGAGGGTGTCCTGTTGATCGAGCACGCCGACGGTCACACCGCCGCGCACCGTCACGCGCCCGCCGTCGGGCTCACGGATGCCGGCGAGCATACCGAGCAGGCTCGACTTGCCGTCGCCGTTGCGACCGACGATGCCGATGCGGTCGCCCTCGTTGACGCCGAGCGAGACGGAGTCGAAGACGACCTTGGTCGGGTATTCCAGGTGCAGGGCTTCGCCCCCGAGCAGATGTGCCATATCCGTCCCAGGCTACGCGGTGCGCGGGCTCGCGCGCTCTGCGCGAGGAACGACGGAGGCCGCCCCCGAGTGGGGACGGCCTCCGATGTTCGGGGTGAGCGGCCTCAGCTGAGACCGGCCTGCGAGAGCCAGTCCGCGGCGGCGGTGCTGGCCGACGCCTGCTCGCTGCCCTCGACGCGGTCGCGCAGATCGATGAGATCGTCGGTCGTGAGCTTGGCCGAGATGGCGTCGAGCGCGTCCTTCAGCTCCGGCGTGTCGATCGACGTGCTGAGCAGGGGAAGCACGTTCTGCGCGGCGATGAGGTTCTCGGGGTCCTCGAGCACGAGCAGGTTCTCGGCCTTCAGCGCCGGCGACGTCGTGTAGATGTCGGCGACCTGCACCGTGTTGTCGACGAGGGCGCGGACGGTGTCGGGGCCACCGAAGTCCTCGTAGGGCACGAAGGTCACGTTGCTGACGCCGTACACCGACGCGAGGCCCGGGAGGCCGTAGCCCAGCTCCGCGAACTGCGGGTTGGCGCCCAGGCTGAAGGGCTGGACCTTGGCGAGGTCGCCGATCGAGGTGAGACCGTTCGCCTGCGCGTACGACTGGGTGACGACGTAGGCGTCCTTGTCCTCCGCGGCGGCGGAGGCGTAGACGGTCAGGTCGTCCTTGGACACGGCATCCGTCAGCGCGGCGTCGACGTCTTCGGTCGTGCGCTGCGTGAAAGCGGTGTCGTAGTACGCCAGCAGGTTGCCGTTGTACTCGGGGATCAGGTTGATCGAACCGTCCTGCAGGGCGGGGATCGTCTGCTGGCGCGGTCCGATGTTGAACTTCGTCTGCACGTCGAAGCCCTTGGCCTTCAGGGCCTGCGCGTAGATCTCGCCGAGGATCTCGCTCTCGGGGAACGCGAACGAGCCGACGACGATGGTGCTGGAGTCTCCTCCGGCATTACCGGTTTCGGGAGCGGTGGGATCCGCCTGCGAACACCCTGCCAGGGCCACGACGGCCCCGACCGCGACGACGCCGAAGGCGACCCGGCCTCTACTGAAAATGCTCATGCTGTGACATTCCTCTCTTGGGTTGGTGTTTCCACCACCGTCTCGGGACGGGACGCCCGTCGACGGAATCTGTTGCCGCGACCCCCGGAGACTGCTCCGGGGCCGCGGGTGAGTCGTTGCACGATCGCGAACAGCGCGTCCACCACGAGCGCGAAGGCCGTCACCAGGATGGCTCCGCCCAGGATGCGGTCGTAATCGTTGAGGCCGATGCCGCTGCTGATGATGCGGCCGAGCCCACCGAGACCGGCGTACGACGCGATCACCGCGGTGGCGATCACCTGCAGCGTGCCCGCACGGAGCCCGCCGATGATCAGCGGCAGGGCCAGCGGAATCTCGACGCGCGTGAGGATCTGCATCTCGGTCATGCCGATCGAGCGCGCCGCGTCGATGGCCGGTCGCGACACCGACTCGAGACCGGCGTAGGCACCCGCGAGGATCGAGGGGATCGCCAGGAGCACGAGGGCGACGGTCGTTCCCCAGAAGATGCCGGAGTTCCCCTTCACCAGGGCGCCCAGCACCATCGTGAGGAAGAACAGCACGCCCAGGGTCGGCAGCGCGCGCATGGCGCCCGTGAAGCCGATGACGAACTGCCGGCCGCGACCGGTGTGCCCGATGTAGAACCCGAGCGGAAGGGCGATCGCCGCGGCGATGACCACCGCGACCACCGTGTACAGCAGGTGCTCGAGGAGTCGGTCTTGGATGGGCAGGGGCGACACTCCGCCGGGCTGCCAATTCTGCGGCGCGAAGATCCACGCGATCGCGTCGAGGAAGAGATTCATGCGCGGCCCCTCGGAGACACTTCGTCGGCCGCTGCGGTGGGCTCGGTGCCCCCGGCAGCAAGGGGGGCGGCCACGACGGCGCGCTTGCCACGCCGCTGGGCGGCACGGTCCACCCTCGCCCAGGGCATGAGGATCCTGCCCGCGGCGACGAGGATGAGATCGAACAGCAACGCGATGAGCAGGGTGGCGACGATACCGACGCCGACCTCCTCGAGGTTGTTGCGCTGCTTGCCGTTGGTGAACAGGTAGCCGAGGTTCTCGGAGCCGATGAGCACGCCCACCGAGACCAAAGCGATCGTCGAGACCGAGACGACGCGCAGTCCCGCCAGCATGACCGGGCCCGCCAGGGGGAACTCCACCTGCCAGAACCGCCGCCAGGCCGAGAAGCCCATCGCGGTCGCCGCCTGCTTCGTCTCGGCCGAGACCGAGAAGAACGCGTCGGAGGTGGCACGCACCATGATCGCGACGGCGTAGATGGTCAGCGCCACGATGAGGTTGGTATCGCTCAGAACGCGCGTTCCGAGGATCGCGGGCAGGATGACGAACAGGGGCAGCGACGGGATCGTGTACAGCAGGCTCATGGCCGTGATCACCGTGCCGCGGGCGAAGCGGCCCGTGAGGGTCACCCGTCCGAGCGGGATCGCGATGAGGAACCCGAGCACGATCGGGATGATGCTCAACCGGATGTGGTTGAGGGTCAGATCGACGACCAGGGGGAAGTTGCCCCAGAGCCACGTCACGACAACGGCTCGTCTCTGAGCGCACCCTGCGTGCGTCCCGAGGCATCCACCACGACGGTGCCGTTCTCCGTCTGCTTGAGGTGGAGCGCCCGCTTGCCCTTGACCGCGCCGATGAAGCTCGCGACGAAGTCGGATGCCGGATTCTCGACGATCTCGCTCGGGCTTCCGACCTGCGCGATCTTCGCACCCTTCTCGAGGATGACGACCTGGTCGCCGAGCAGGAAGGCTTCGTCGATGTCGTGGGTGACGAAGACGATGGTCTTGCCGATCTCGCTCTGCAGGCGCAGCAGCTCCTGCTGCAGTTCGTCGCGGACGATCGGGTCGACGGCACCGAACGGCTCGTCCATGAGCAGGATGTTGGGGTCGGCGGCGAGCCCGCGGGCGACGCCCACACGCTGCTGCTGCCCACCCGAGAGCTGGCTGGGGTAGCGGTCGGCCATCGCGGTGTCGAGCCCGACGGTCTTCATCAGCTCGAGCGCGCGCGCACGGGCTGCCTTGCGGCTCTGCCCCTGCAGGACCGGCACCGTGGCGATGTTGTCGGCGACCGTGAAGTGCGGCAGCAGACCGGAGTTCTGCATGACGTAGCCGATGCTGCGGCGCAACTGCACCGCGGGCTTGCCGCCGATGTCGTCGCCGTCGATCGCGATCTCGCCCGACGAGGGCTCGACCATGCGGTTGATCATGCGCAGCAGCGTCGTCTTGCCGCACCCCGACGATCCGACGAACACCGTCGTCTTGCGCGAGGGGATCACCAGACTGAACTCGTCGACGGCACGCGTGCCGTCGGGAAAGACCTTGGAAACGGTCGAGAATTCGATCATCTGCGTGCCCGACTCAGTCGGAGACCACGACCTTACGGTCGAATGCGACGTAGCCGGCGAAATCCTTGCCGACGCGGTCGACGGCACCGGGGCGAAGGTCGGGGTACGACCACGCTCCGTCGGTGAGCTCGGCCCCGTCGAGCGAGATGGTCCAGTACTGGGCCGCACCCTTCCACGGGCAGGTGTACGCCGTGGGGCTCTGCTGGAGCGCGCCCTCGCGGACCGCGGCCGGCGGGAAGTACCAGTTGCCTTCGATGGACGCCAGGTCGTCACGGTCGGCCTCGGCGATGACGACGCCGTCGAGTACTGCCTTCATGGGGTCCCCCTTCGTGGTACCCCGCGGGTACGGCACCCTGCGGTGGCGATCCACCTCGGTCGAGGTTACCCAGGCGGAAATCACGCCAAGGCCAGATTGCCCTGTGTGACACGCTCGGGTATGGTGCCCGCCGGTCAGGCGACGCGGGCTCCGGCGACCGGACCGTGCACGTGGAGGGCGACGAGGCCGGCCGCGCTCAGGGTGATCTGAAGATCCAGGGCGGAGGCTTCGTCGGCGGCGAGGAAGGCCAGCGTGGGGCCCGACCCCGACACGATCCCCGCGAGGGCCCCGGAGCTCTCGCCCCGTTGCAGCACGCGCGCCAGGTCTGGACGCAGGTGCAGAGCGGGCGCCTGGAGGTCGTTGCGCAGGGTGGCGGCGAGCATGCGGGCATCGCCCTGGCGCAGGGCGTGCAGCACGTCGGGGTCGACCGCGGGATCGCGGGGTGCGGGCCCGATGTCGACGGCGTTGCGCTCGCGGTGCGCGTCGAGCTCGCCGTAGACGACGGGCGTCGACATTCCGACCTCGTTGGGCACGAGCACCCAGTCGAAACGACCGCGCGCGAGAGCGGGACTCAGTTCGTCGCCACGCCCCGTTCCCACCGCCGTGCCACCCAGCAGGGCGAAGGGGACGTCGGCCCCGAGGCGGGCGCCCAGTCGCGCGAGTTCGCTCGACGGCATCCCGAGCCCCCAGAGCGCATCGCACGCCACCAGTGCCGCCGCGGCGTCTGCCGACCCGCCGCCCATTCCTCCCGCGACGGGGACGGCCTTTCGCACCGCGAGGTGCACGCCCCGATCGATCCCCGCCGTCTGGGCGAGCAGGCGCGCCGCCCGCACCGCCAGGTTGCGTCCGTCGGTCGGCACGCCGTCGACGTCGACCGGTCCGCGCGCGGCGACCTCGAGCGTGATGTCGTCGGCCGGTGTCGCGACGATCTCCTCGTACAGCGACACGGCTTGGAAAGCCGTCGCGAGCTCGTGATATCCGTCGTCCTGAACGTCGCCGACCTCGAGGAAGACGTTGATCTTCCCGGGCGCGCGCACGCGGACGGATTCGGACGACGCGGGGGTCATCGCCCCGCTCGCATACCCGTTCGCCCGGCCGCGTCGCCGTGTGCGAAACTGGAACGTCGGTCCGCTTCCCGCCGTCGCTCACGCGAGGTCACGGGAAGGTCCGGGCCGGAACGCGCGATTCGAGTCACTCTTCGACAGTAGCGCGCCCCCCGTGTCGATCGGCGCCGCCGCCGAAACGCGACCGAAACGCCGGAACCATACGGTGTCCGAATCCCGTCCACCCCTTCCGAGGAGGCAGCATGCGCCCGATGGTCCCCCTGTCGATCGACGCCGATCCCTGGCGCGCCCTGCTGTCCCGGTCCGATATCCGGATGCACGACGGCATCCTGCACGTGATCGACGACACCGCCCCGCCCGCCCTCGCGGAACGCGAAGACCTGCTCACCGCGGCCGCTGCCATCGAGGCCGCGGGCGTGCGCGTGATGCTCGTTCGCGATGCCAACCGTCGCCCTAAGCTCGTCGTCGACACCGCCGACGCGATCGCCGCGATCGCCGCCCTGTGCGATCCCGACCTCGGTCCGGTGTATCTGAAGGCACGCGGCGAAGACCCCGTCCCGGCGCACAGCGTCGTGCCCGCACCCGGGACCGTCCAGGCGTACGCCGTCTTCCGCCCCCGCACCTCTTCGGAGGGCTCGTACCGCTACGGCGCGGCACTGGCTCCCCGCTTGGAGCTGTGGCGTTTCGGCAAGACGACCATCGAAGCGCCCCGCCCCAGCGCCCTGACCCGACGTCGCTTCGCCGCGGCCGATCTCGACCTGGTCGAGGTCGAGCGGTACGGCCGCACGTGGACGACGGTGTCGGGCATGTTCGATCCGCACCCCAACGAGTTCACCGCCGACGTCGACATGGTCTTCTCGTGGGTCGACGGCTCCTCGAGCGAGTTCCAGCGTCAGCGTGCCGCGCGCATGCAGGGCTACGTCGTGGGCGACGGCGACGACAACGCCGCCCGCTACCGCCAGGTCGACGAGCTTCGGTATGCGCTGCGGAGCGTGCACATGTACGCCCCGTGGGTGCGTCGCATCTTCATCGCGACCGACTCCCCCACTCCCGAGTGGCTCGCCGACCACCCCAAGGTCACCATCGTGCGCAGCGAGGAGTTCTTCGCCGATCCGTCGGTGCTTCCGACGCACAACTCCCACGCCGTCGAAGCCCAGCTGCACCGCATTCCCGGGCTCGCCGAGCACTTCCTCTACAGCAACGACGACATGTTCTTCGGTCGTCCGGTCACTCCCGAGCTGTTCTTCAGCGGCGGGGGCGTGAGCCGGTTCGTCGAGAGCGGAGTCCGCATCGGCAGCGGCCCGTCGCACGTCGACCGCTCCGGACACGACAACGCCCTGCGGGTGAACCGCGCGCTGCTCAAGGAGCACTTCAACCGCGTCATCACGCTCGACCTCGAGCACTGCGCGACGCCGCTGCGCCGCTCGGTGGCCTTCGAGCTGGAGCAGGAGTTCGCCGAGGACTACGCGCGCACCGCCGCCAGCCGGTTCCGTTCGGCGACCGACATCTCGGTGACCAACAGCCTGTACCACCACTACGCGCTGGCGACGGGTCGCGCGGTCATCACCACGCAGCCGCGGACACGGTACGTGCAGACCACGCAGCTCGATTCGCTGCGCACGATGGAACGCCTGGTCTCGCGGCGCGACACCGACATGTTCTGCCTCAACGACGGCAGCGTGCCCGAGATCCCCGAAGAGGTGCGCGTTCCCGCCCTGCGCGCCTGCCTCGAGCGGTACTTCCCGGTCGCCGCTCCGTGGGAGAAGCCGTCGGTCAGCGCAGAATCGGCAGCGGCGTCGTCGGCGGCGACACCCGCCCGCTGAGTTCCCGCGCGCTCGGGACCAGGATCCCGGCGTCGCGCAGGCGTCGCTGCGACTCGGCGGCGTCGACGTACTGCAGGGCCTCGGTCGCCGCCAGCGGCACGACCGAGTGCACGATCGTCTCGTCGTAGATGTGCACGGTGTTGAAGCCCTGCGCCGCGTCCTGCGGCCGGGTTCCCCCGGCGGGCACCATGAGGTCCTGCGTGTAGCAGGTGGCCGAGGCGACCGACACCGGGATGCCGGCGAAGGTGGCGAACGTGGAGTAGTGCAGGTGGCCGGCGAGGATCGCCCGCACGTCGGTGCCGCGCAGCACGTCGGCGAGGCTCCGCTGATCGCGGAGTTCGACCGAGGCGGCGAGGTCGAGCACGCTCGGCACGGGCGGGTGGTGCATCGCCAGCACGGTGCCCAGCGGGGCCGGGGTCGCCAAGACGTCGGCGAGCCAGGCCAGCTGTGCGGTGCTGACCTCGCCGTGGTGCGCGCCGGGAACCGAGGTGTCCAGCGTGACGATGCGCAGTCCGTCGAACTCGTCGACGCGGTCGACGGGGGCTGCAGGGTCGGCGCCGTCGTCGGGCAGCAGGTGCGAGCGGAAGGTGGCGCGATCGTCGTGGTTGCCCATCACCCAGACGACGCGGGCGTCGAGGCGCTCGGCGAGGGGGTCGACGAGCGCGCGGACGCGGTCGTACGCGTCGGCCTCACCGAAGTCGGCGAGGTCGCCCGTGAAGACGAGCGCCTGCGGCCGGATGCCGGACGCCTCGATCGACGCGACGGCTCGGGCGAGATACGCCTCGGCGTCGACTCTGTCGTAGAGCCGGCTTCCTCCCGCACGCAGGTGGGTGTCGCTCAGGTGCAGGAGCACTCGCTCAGCGCGGGGATACTCGGCGTAACGCATCTCGTTCCTCTCGGGCCGTCGGGTACGACCTCGTCACCGGCGTGATGCTCCCGGTTGGCTCGAAATGTTACCGGCATGTTTCGCGAACGCGTGATGAACACGGTGCGAATTCGCCCAGATGCCCCTCGATTTCGGTGCGAGAAGCGCGGCACGACCGCGCCCCCTCGGGCGGATCGGCGTCCACCCGGCCGACCGTGCCCCGCGCCGAGCGCCGCCGCCCGACGCGGAACCGCCGCGCGTCAGAGGGCGGCGATGCGGGCGTAATCCTCGACCGTCAGCTGCTCGCCGCGCAGCGTGGGGTCGACACCGGCTCTCTCGAGCTGGGCCGATGCTTCGGCCGCGGTTCCCCCCAGCACGGCCGACAGCGCCTGGCGCAGCATCTTGCGACGCTGCTGGAAGGCGGCATCCACGATCTGGAACGTGCGGCGCCGGTGCTCCTCGGAGCCGCGTACGTCGGCGTCGCGCTCGAACGCGACGAGCACGCTGTCGACGTTCGGTACCGGCCAGAACACCTGGCGCGACACGGTGCCGGCGAGCCGCCACCGTCCGTACCAGGCCGCCTTGACGCTCGGCGCTCCGTACACCTTCGACCCGGGCGGGGCGGCGAGCCGCTCCCCCACCTCGGCCTGCACCATGACGACGCCGCTGCGCAGGTACGGGAACGTCTCGAGGAAGTGCAGCAGCACCGGCACCGAGACGTTGTAGGGCAGGTTCGCCACGAGGATCTCGGGCTCGCCCGGCAGCGACTGCACGCGCAGCGCGTCGGCGTCGATGACCGTCAATCGGTCGGCGGGCACGTCGTGCGCTGCGGCGGTGGAGGGAAGACGCTCGGCGAGGCGGTGGTCGATCTCGACGGCCACGACCGAGGCACCGCTCTCGAGGATCGCGAGGGTGAGCGAACCGAGCCCGGGACCGATCTCGACGACACGGTCGGATGCCGAGACCCCGGCGACGTGGACGATCTTGCGCACGGTGTTGGCGTCGACGACGAAGTTCTGCCCGAGCTTCTTGGTGGGGGTGACGTCGAGGTCGGCGGCGAGCCGGCGGATCTCGGCGGCACCGAGCAGGGAAACGGGCATTGTTCCACTGTAGTCAGCCTCGCTGCGCGCTCCGGGTGACAGGAGTAGCGTGTGCGGGTGAGTCAGACCCAGTCGATCCCCGCGAATGCTTTCACCCTGCGCAGCCCCTTCGGTCGACGAGCCGTGGTGCTCTCGATCGCGGCGGCCGTCGGCGGCTTCCTCTTCGGATTCGACTCCTCCGTCATCAACGGCGCCGTGCAGTCCATCGAGACCGAGTACACGAAGGCTCCGACCCTCACCGGCTTCGTCGTCGCGATCGCGTTGATCGGCTGCGCGGTGGGCGCGATCGCCGCCGGCGCCCTCTCCGACCGCTTCGGTCGTCTGAAGGTCATGATGATCGGCGCCGTGCTGTTCTTCGCGTCGTCCATCGGGTCGGCGCTGACGTTCAGCGTGCTCGACCTCACCATCTGGCGCGTGATCGGCGGGCTCGGCATCGGGATCGCCTCGGTGGTGGCTCCGGCCTACATCGCCGAGGTGGCCCCGCGTCAGATCCGCGGCAGCCTGGCGTCGTTGCAGCAGCTGGCGATCACGCTCGGCATCTTCGCCGCCCTGCTCAGCAACGCCGTCCTGGTCGGCATCGCCGGTGGCACCGCCGACAACCAGCTCTGGTGGGGGCTCGAAGCCTGGCGTTGGATGTTCCTCATCGGTGTGGTGCCGGCAGCGGTCTACGGTCTGCTGGCCTTCACGATGCCCGAGTCGCCGCGCTTCCTGCTCGCGCGCGGACGCACCGACGAGGCGCGGGCCGTCTTCGCCCGCCTCGTTCCCCCGGCCGACCTCGAGAAGACCCTCACCGAGCTCACCAACGGCCTCGAGGCCGACCGCCGCAACAAGAGCGCGTCGCTCGCGGGCAAGGCCCTCGGACTGCAGCCGATCGTCTGGATCGGCATCATCCTGTCGGTGTTCCAGCAGTTCGTCGGCATCAACGTGATCTTCTACTACTCCACGAGCCTGTGGCGGGCGGTCGGCTTCGACGAGAGCAACTCGCTGCTCATCGGCGTGATCACCTCGGTGACGAACGTGCTCGTGACCCTGATCGCCATCTGGCTCGTCGACCGCGTCGGCCGCAAGCCCCTGCTGCTGGTGGGCTCGGCGCTGATGGCGCTCTCGCTCGGCACGATGGCCCTGGCGTTCTCGTTCGCCACGGGCTCGGGGCAGGACGTCTCGCTCCCGGGTGCCTGGGGTCCGGTCGCGCTCGTCGCCGCCAACCTCTTCGTCGTCGGGTTCGGCGCGTCATGGGGACCGCTCGTGTGGGTGCTGCTCGGCGAGATCTTCCCCAGCCGCATCCGCGGCAAGGCCCTCGGCGTCGCCGCCGGCGCGCAGTGGCTGGCCAACTTCCTCGTGTCGTGGACCTTCCCGCAGCTCGCCGACTGGTCGCTCACGATCACGTACGGCGCCTACGCGTTCTTCGCGGCGCTGTCGTTCGTCTTCGTGCTGTGGAAGATCCCCGAGACCAAGGGCATGGAACTCGAGCAGACCGAAACGTTGTTCGTACGCAAGCCGAAGACGCAGAAGAGCTGACAGGATCCCTCCATGACGAACAACTCGAAGTCCCACGAAGAGATCCGCGAAGAGCGCGAAGCGGCGCAGAAGGAGAAAGACCGTCTCGAGCGCGCCGAAGAGGCGCGACTCGACGACGAGAAGCGCTGAACCCTGCGCCGGCCTAGAACTCCCCGTAGACCTCGAGCGTGTTCGCGGCGACCTGCGCGGCGAGCTCGTCGGCATCGATCTGTAATTCGGCCGCCAGGAACCGCAGCGTCACGGGGATGAGGTACGGCGCGTTCGGGCGGCCGCGGTAGGGCGCCGGGGTGAGGAACGGGGCGTCGGTCTCGACGAGGATGCGCTCGCGCGGCGTGACGGCCAGCGCGTCGCGCAGGTTCTGCGCGTTCTTGAACGTGACGTTGCCCGCGAACGACAGGTAGTACCCGCGGTCGGCCGCGATGCGCGCCATGTCGGCGTCGCCCGAGAAGCAGTGGAACACCGTCTTGTCGGGAGCGCCGACGCGCTCCAGCGTCTCGAGTACGGCCTCGTGGGCGTCGCGGTCGTGGATCTGCATGGCGATGCCGTGCTTCTTCGCCAGCGCGATGTGCGCCTCGAACGACCGCATCTGCGCCGGGATGCCGTCCGCCTCGGTGCGGAAGAAGTCCAGGCCCGTCTCGCCGATCGCCCGCACGCGCGGCTCGGCGGCGAGCTCGTCGATGACCGCGATCGCGGCATCCAACTCCCCCGCCCGCTCGTACACGGGGGCCTCGTTGGGGTGCACGGCCACGGCCGCGAGCACACGCGGGTGCGTGCGCGCCGCCCACGCCGACCACCGCGACGAGTCGATGTCGCCGCCGGCCTGCACGACGCCGTGGACCCCCACCGCCAGGGCCCGCTCCAGCTGCTCGTCGAGCGACAGGCCGGTGTCGCCGTCTTCGATCTCGAGGTGCGTGTGGTTGTCGTAGACGGGTACGCCGAGCGGCTCAGGCGCGGGCGGGTAGCTCACGTCGCGGCGCCCGTCGACCGATCGCTCGCGCACGTACTGGCTGGGATCGACGCCGTCGATGGTTCCGCGCGGGCGCTCGACGGGCGTGGAACCGGCGGGGGCGGACCCTTCGACCGGCTCAGGGGTCACGGGCGTCACGCCTGCTCGACGCGCGGAAACAGCGGCGAGAGGCCGGCGACCGACGTCCCCGCCCGCAGCACGCCCCAGGCTCCCGCTTCGCGGAGGGGCTGATCGCGCACGCCGCCCAGGCTCTCGGCGGCACCGAGGGCGGTCCAGAGCTTCTCGGTCGCGACGGGCATGACGGGCGACAACAGCACCGCGAGGGCGCGCAGTCCCTCGGCGGCGGTGTACAGCACGGTGCCGAGGCGCTCGCGCTTCGTCTCGTCCTTCGCCAGGGCCCACGGCTCGTTCTCGGTGATGTAGCCGTTGAGCGCGTCGACGATCGTCCAGATCGACTGGATGGCCTCGTCGATGCGGAACCGCTCCACGGCCGCGTCGGCGGAGGCAGCGGCATCCGCCACGATCCGCTGAATGGCGAGATCGCCCTCGGCGTATTCGCCGGCCGGGGGCACGATCCCTGCGAAGTACTTCTCGATCATCGCGATGGTGCGGGATGCCAGGTTGCCGAAGCCATTGGCGAGCTCGGCCTGATAGCGGGCCGACAGGTCCTCCCACGAGAACGAGCCGTCCTGGCCGAAGGCGATCGCGGAGAGGAAGTAGAAGCGGTACGCGTCGGAGCCGAAGACGTCGGTGATCTCGGTGGGCGCGATGCCGGTGAGCTTGGATTTCGACATCTTCTCGCCGCCGACGAGCAGCCAGCCGTGCGCGAAGACGCCGCGGGGCACGTCGAGGCCGGCGGCCATGAGCATCGCCGGCCAGATGACGGCGTGGAAGCGCAGGATGTCTTTGCCGACGACGTGGAAGGCGGGCCAGCGGCGGGCGAACTCGTCGGCGACCTCTCCGGTGACCGGGTCTGTGCCGTAGCCGACGGCGGTGGCGTAGTTGAGCAGCGCATCGACCCACACGTAGATGACGTGCGAGGGGTCCCATGGAACCGTGATGCCCCAGTCGAAGGCCGAGCGCGAGATCGACAGGTCTTTCAGACCGCTGCGCACGAACGACACGACCTCGTTGCGCGCCGACTCGGGGCGCACGAAGTCGGGCTCGGTCTTGTACAGCTCGAGCAGGCGGTCCTGGAACTCGCTGAGCTTGAAGAAGTAGTTCTTCTCCTGCAACAGCTCGAGCGGCTTGGAGTGGATCGCGCAGACCTTGAGCCCCTCGAACGGTCCGGTCCCGTCGACGATCTCGGCCTCGGGCTTGAACTCCTCGCAACCCACGCAGTACAGGGCCTCGTACTCGCCCGCGTAGATGTAGCCGCGGTCGAAGAGTGCCTGCACGAACTGCTGCACGCGCTCCTCGTGACGGGGCTGCGTCGTGCGGATGAAGTCGTCGTTGGCGACGTCGAGGGTCTCGAGCAGCGGGAACCACGACTCGGTGACGAGCTTGTCGACCCACTCCTGCGGGGTCACGCCGTTGGCGGCGGCCGCGCGCAGCATCTTCTGGCCGTGCTCGTCGGTGCCCGTGAGCATCCAGGTGTCGTCGCCCGCCTGGCGGTGCCAGCGCGCGAGCGTGTCGACGGCGACGGTCGTGTACCCGTGCCCGATGTGGGGCAGATCGCTGGGGTAGTAGATCGGCGTCGTGATGTAGAAAGATCGGCCGGAAGTCACCTGAGGATTCTACGGGGGCGCGCCGACGCGCCCGACCGCGTGACGCGTCAGCGTTTGACGGCCAGTCCCGCCTGGTACAGCTCGCGCGAGGAGTGGCCGGTCAACGACGCCACCTCGGCCGCGGCCTCTTTGAGTCGCGTGCCGCCGCGCACGAGTTCGAGCACCTGGGTCACGGCATCCGGGAACGCGACCTCGCGCGCACTGGCGCCGCCCACGACGATCGCGATCTCTCCGCGCACGCCCTCGGCCGCCCAAGCGGCCAATTCGGCGAGGGTTCCGCGCTTGACCTCTTCGTACAGCTTGGTGAGCTCGCGGCAGACTGCCGCGGGGCGATCCGCGCCGAAGGTGGCGGCGAGGTCGTCGAGAGTGGATGCCAGCCGCGACGGCGACTCGAAGAACACCAGGGTGCGTTCCTCTGACGCCAGCTGCGCGAAGGCGCGACGCCGGTCGCCGGGCTTGCGGCGGGGGAACCCCTCGAAGGCGAAGCGGTCGGTGGGGAGTCCCGCCACCGCGAGGGCGGTGACGACCGCACTCGGACCGGGCAGGGCGGTGACCGTGACGCCGGCGGCGGCCGCCGCGGCGACCAGACCGAAACCGGGGTCGCTGACGGTGGGCATGCCCGCGTCGCTCAACACGAGGAGGTCGTCGACGCGCGCGAGCTCGACGAGTTCGGCGGCGCGCTCCTTCTCGTTGTGATCGTGCAGGGCGATCAGGCGCGGACGGTTCTCGACGCCGAGGCCGGCCATGAGCCGCTGGGTGGTGCGCGTGTCTTCCGCCGCCACGACGGTGGCGTTCTCGAGCGCTTCGATGAGACGCCGCGAGGCGTCACCCAGGTTGCCGATGGGCGTCGCCGCGAGGATGATCACCGTTCCACCTTAGGCTGGGGGCCGTGAGCACCGTCGGCCCTCCTCTGCTGGCCCCGATCGAGCGAACGCGACTCGACCGATGGCGTGACGCGATGCTCCTCGATCCCCGGGGTCTGCGCGTGTGGCGATGGCTGGCTCCCGCCCTCGTCACCGTCGTGGCGGCCGTGCTGCGTCTGATCGACCTCGGCAATCCGCACCAGCTCGTGTTCGACGAGACCTACTACGTGAAGGACTCGTGGAGCCAGTGGGTGCTCGGGTATCCCTCGACGTGGCCCGAGGGCGCCGACGCCAGCTTCGCCGCCGGTGACACCGACGTCTTCACCGGCATCGGCAGCTACGTCGTGCACCCCCCGCTCGGGCGCATCCTGCTCGGCGCCGGCATGGCGGTGCTCGGCCCCGACTCCGCGACCGGATGGCGCCTGTCGGCCGCGGTCTTCGGCACGGCCACGGTGCTGCTGATCTACCTGTTCGCGCGGACGCTGACGCGATCGATTCCGCTGGCGACCGTGGCATCCGGTCTCTTCGCCATCGACGGCCTCGGCATCGTGCTGAGCCGCATCGCGCTGCTCGACATCTTTCTCACGTTCTTCGTCGTGCTGACGTTCTGGTTCGTCGCCCTCGATCACCGGCGCACCGGCGATCGTTTGGCCCGTCTCGTCGCGGCGCGCGAGGGCGATCCGCCCGTGTGGGGGCCGATCCTGTGGAACCGCCCGTGGCTGCTCGCCGCGGGCGCCGCCGCAGGAGCCGCGACCGGCGTGAAGTGGTCGGGACTGTACGTGCTCGCCGGGGTCGGCATCTACGCCGTCGTCATCGACGCGCTCGCGCGCCGCCGCGCGGGTGTCGTGCAGTGGCCGATGGATGCCGTGCGCCAGGGCCTCGCCTCGTTCGTGCTGCTCGTGCCGGTCGCCGCCGTCGTGTACCTCGCGAGCTGGTCGGGCTGGCTGTTCACCTCGGGCGGGTACATGCGCGGCCTCGCCGCGTCGGCGAGCGGGTTCTGGTCGTGGGTGCCGCAGCCCCTGCAGAACCTGTGGGCCTATCACCTGGCGATGTACAACTTTCACGTCGGGCTCGTCACCCCGCACAGCTACTCCAGCCCCGCCTGGCAGTGGCCGTTGCTCATTCGCCCGACGTCGATGTATTGGCACCAAGACGACTTCGGGGTGAACGGCTGCGCCCTGCCGGACGGCTGCACCGAGGCGATCTCGAGCCTCGCGAACCCGCTCATCTGGTGGGCCGGGGTCGCGGCATCCGTGTATCTGCTCGTGCGGTTCGTCATCGTGCGGGACTGGCGCCACGCGCTGGTGCTGACGGGGCTCGCCGCCACCTACGTGCCGTGGCTGCTGTACCCCGAGCGCACGATCTTCCAGTTCTACACGGTGGCGATGCTGCCGTTCCTGGTCCTCGCGCTCGCGTTCGCCCTGCGCGACATCGCCCAGGGGACGCGCGGCATGTCGCGCGCGAGCGGTCAGGGTGTCGTGCTCGTCTTCGTGGTGGTGTGCGTGGGGATCTCGGCGTTCTGGTACCCCGTGTGGGCGGGGCTGCCGGTGCCGTACGAGTTCTGGCGCCTGCACAACTGGCTGCCCACCTGGATCTGACGTGAGCCGCGGCGACGAGTGGCTGCACGACCCGCGGCCGGTGCAGCGGGTGAAGCTGTTCCGCGATGCCCCCGTCGACCACGCCGCGTGGCCGGCGACCGTGCCGGCGGTGGCGCAGTTTCTCGAGGTCGCGGCGGGCGACGGGTGGGAGTTCGGTCCCGGCGTCACTTTTCTCGTCGGCGAGAACGGTTCGGGCAAGTCCACCCTCATCGAGGGCATCGCCGAGGCCGCCGGGCTTCCCGCCGAGGGGGGCTCGACGAACGGCGGCACCGAGACCCGCCGCAGTGAAAGCGCCCTCGGCGAGTGGCTGCGTATCGAGCGCAGTCCCCGCGCGCCGCGCTGGGGCTTCTTCTTACGCGCCGAGACGATGCACGGCTACTACTCGTGGCGGGAAGAACTGGGCGGCCCGGCGCCGAGCCTGCACGAGATGAGCCACGGCGAGTCGTTCAACGCCCTGCTCGACGAAGCCCTCGACCACGAGCACTACGTTGCGGGCCTCGCGTGCCTCGACGAGCCCGAGGCGGCCCTGTCGTTCTCGTCCACGCTGCGCTGGCTGGCGTCGCTCGACCGCATGCGCTCACGCGGAACGCAGGTCATCTGCGCCACCCACTCCCCCGTGCTCGCCGCCCTGCCGGGGGCGACGATCCTCGAGCTCGGCGAGTGGGGCATTCGCGAGAGCGCGTGGGAAGACCTGGAGCTGGTGCGATTGCACCGGGGGTTTCTGGACGCGCCGGGACGGTATCTGCGGCATTTGCTGGAGTGAACGAGTGGGTTCAGCCCCGATACCCCACGAGGCAGGCCTCTGGCGGACACCCGATACGCTCAGTCGATGAGCGTCGGCGTCATCCCAGGCGGAGATTGCCTCTGGTCATGACGCAGGACGACCGGCGGACGTCGGAGCAACAAGCGCGGCTACGGAGTTGTCCGGCCTTCGTCGGAACTCCACTCGCCACGCATCCGCCGCGGACGAATCCGCCGATCTGCCGCACGGACGGCGCGCGCTTGACGTACGTCTTGGTGACCGGCGACGCGCCACCGCCCACGCCCATGCGCGGGGGCTCCGTCGTGACGCCGGCGATCCCGCCGCTCGACGGGGAGCTTTTCGACGTCGATGTCACGGACTCGAGGAGAGCCTTGCGATCCGCGGGCGACATCGAATCACCCTTCCACGTTGCCACGGCATCGCCGATCGGCGCCGGGCCGATCGGTTCCACCGGCGGAGCCGGCTCCACCCAGACGTCAGACGGGATATCGAACGATCCCTCGGGCACCTGAGGCTCGGTGGATGCCTCGTCGTTCGCCGGGAGGGCCGGATCGTCGGCACGCCAGGCTACGCCACCCGTCGGCGGTGTCTCGGCGTGCGCAACGTCAGTCGGGACCGCGGGTCCGACCACGAGGGTGAACGTGGTCGCGACGGACAAGGCAACGAGACGAAGGACAGAGAGCACGCGCACCCCCGGGACCCGCCGGCGCGGCGGTCGACGTCGCCTGGACTCAGACAACTTCGATCATGCGCGTGGGTCCGTTCGGGGACGGCCCTCGGGTGTGGAATCACGGGACAAGCACGCGCCTGATTCACCCTCAGACTCATCTTGGTGCGCGGCACCGGCGTCGGAGAACTGCAGCGGCGCCACGTACCGTGGCGTCACCGCGGGCGCATCGCAAGCCGGATCCATCGTCCGCAAGGTCATACGAGCCGCAAACCGGGATCGGGGCGACACCTCACTGGCAACCGCCGCGCCTCCTCCCGGCCGGCTCACGGCGAGCAATCGGCAGTAACCGCATCGACTACGCGCAACACGGCGCATGAGAAGGTGTCGAAGCCAATCACCGCGCCGACTCCAACGCCTCGGTCAGCTTCTGCGCTCCCTGGTGCCAGCCAGTCGTGCCGCTCACCGCACCCGACTCGTTCGCTATGCCGGTGCCGAGCGCGAGCGTCCCTGACTCAAGGGGCCGACCGAACGGGTCACAGCTGCACACCCGACGCCGACGAACCATCCCCGTCGTCACCGTGTGACCCCGCAACGGCGGATACGACCACGTCGCCGCCCTCGACCCGGGAACATCGATCGTCGCCCCGCCCGGAAGCGACAGGAACACCACCGGCTCGGCATCCCCCGACACCACCGCCCTAGGACTGTCCGCCGCGCCCGCGTACAGGTACCGCGTCGTCACCTTCGGCGCATCGCCCGTCGGATCCACCGACCGCGACACCACACGACGCATCCCTCACCCCCATCATCACTCCGCAATCTCAAACGGAGATATGCGAGTGTCGCCCATGATTCGCGCTAGGGAGAACATGCCCGACGCGTCTTCAATTCACCCAGAAGAATAAAAAAGTCTGCCTAGATTGTAAGCCGAATGCGCGTCGCCAGAGGCTATTCCACTCCTGTACATCTTCTCAGCGGATTCGACGTCATTATTTTCGGCAAAGTAGTTCCCGGCGATAATGTGAGAGCCGTACACGTCGCACCGCGCGGCCTCCAGAACGAGCTCTCGATACTCTCGCTCATCTCCAGCCCGCCGCCTTATCTCTGCCAGCGGAATGGCGAGTGAGGGGTCTCGGCTTAGACCGAGACGTAGGTGCGGTTCGGCGCTATCATCGAGCATCTGCTGTGACATCGACAGGCCGAGGAGACCATGCAATTCTGCATCTTCCGGGTCATCTTCGATCGCCCGAGCCAAGACATCGACCGCCCGTTCGTGAAGGCCCATCCAGTTCAGTGACATTCCGAGAGCGCGCGTAGCTTCGACGGAACCCCGCGCCACGGCTGCTTCGAAAACCCCGATCGCCTCGAGCTCCCCACCGGACTCGGCCCACATGTGCGCACCTAAAAGGTAGAGAGCAGTTGGGACATCGTCGGCGACACGGAGCTCACGAACAAAGTCGTCGTGCAGCGAGATTCCGGAATCGGTGATGACACGACCTACTCTTGGCAGCTCCCCAGAGCGAACGCGTCGCACAAAACTCTCATAGTCCCAACCCACGCGGAAAAAATCGGCCACGATGCCCACTCCCCTTCTCCCCCGTTAGCTACCATGCGATTCTCCACCCGCGCGCACGGATGGAGGAGGCACCTCCGCCTTGAGCTTTCCCATGATTAGCATGATGGCTAGAAAACTGGATTGAGACGATCCGGAGGAACCTTCTCGCGGCTCAATTGAGCGCCCGATTGAGGAGCCTTCGAACTCGCCTGATGTAATGGGCGCGCACTCCGAAATCGATGAAGGACAATCTCTTTCGTAGATGATAAGCGATAGTCTCAGCCTCATCCCCCCAAGACTGAGCTAGTTCCTCTATATCCAGTACCGGATCCCCGTCTCCGCGTTCCCAAACTTCTACGAAAAGTTGCAGAATCACCCGAAGCCAGATCTGCCTTGCACGAGCCAGGCGAGTAGGGTCGGCCGTAGCGAGGAGAGCGTTGATCGCTGAATCTTCCGACCCCGTGCATTCACCAACCGCGCTTTCATCGCAGCAGGGAGTAACCCTCGTGAGGCCGAGCGCCCAACCGAGAGGCTGCGAATCTCGCCACATCCAGTCGGGGACGCCTGGATTCCCAACTCGAACGCTTCTTCCCTCGAGGGGCGCGAGTGAGTTCCGGACGGCCCCGACCCAGGCTCGAAATTCCTGCATTTCTTCGGTCATGTCATCGCCGATATCGAAAGTTCGAATGCACTAAGTAACCGCGTCCAACGACCCAGTTCTGTGTGCCGGCGCGACCATTTGCGGCAGCCCGTACGGTCACGCTCAGGCCCCAGGATCTCGTGTAGTTGACGCGCGTGACGCGCACACCAGCGCTTCGTCGAATCTGGCCCTCTGCCCAAGCACCGACGCGATGAAACCCGTCCCTCTTCCAGGCCGCACTTCCCGCTGGGATAGCTCTTGCGACCGCTCGCGCGCCAACTGCTTGCATGCCCGCCTTCAGACCGCCTCCCGGTATTGCGCCCAGCGCCATGCTTACAGCAAGACCACCGCCGCTGAACCTGCTGGAGAATCCATCACGGGCAATGTACGCCGCCGCGCCCGCAGCGACGCCAATTGCAACCGCGCCAACGACTCCGCAAACAACGCTCGCAGCGCACGCAACCGCAGCAACCACCCCGCCGACGACAGCCGCTGCCTCCAGCCACCCACGCCACTCTTCCGCATTGCCGCTGAGGTCGTTTTTGCCGATCGGGTCGGTCGGCCAGACGTAGTCGTTGTCGACGCCACCCTCCACCGGGTCCACCTGCAAGAACCGACCCAACGCCGGTACATACAGGCGTGCGCCCATCTCGATGATCAGCGTCGACTCCGTCGTGTCGACGATCTTCTGCGCCCCCTGATGCCACCCCGTCGTGCCGTTCACCGCACCCGACTCATTCGCCACCCCCGTACCCAGCGCAAGCGTGTCCGGGGCGAGGGGCTGGCCGAACGGGTCGTACAGCTGGACACCCGACGCCGACGACCCATCGCCGGTCGTGACCGTGTGTCCCTGCAGCGACGGATACGACCACGTCGCCGGCCCCGACCCGGGAACGTCGACCGTCACCCCGCCCGGCAGTGACAGGAACACCACCGGCGCGGCATTCCCCGACACCACCGCCCACGGACTGTCCCCCGCACCCGCGTACACGAACCGCGTCGTCACCTTCGGCGCATCGCCCGCCGGATCCACCGACCGCGACACCACCCGGCCCGACGCATCCCGCACCAACGACACCGCCGACCCGGCATACGTCCTCGTCCCGACATGACGGTTGTCGGCGTCGTACGAGAACAACAGATTCGACAGACGCGTCGTGTTGCCGCGGAGGTCGTACGTGATCTCGTCGGCGTTGAATCCGTCAGCGATCTGCGACGCCCCAGGGCCCGCACCCCACACCGGGTTCGACAACAGGCGGTCGGCCCAGTCGTAGCAGTACTCCGCCGTCATCACAGCCGTCTGCGACGACCCCGGCGCCGTATACCGATCGACGTATCGCGTGCGGTTACCCGATGCACCCGCCGACGCGTTCGGGCCGCACCCTCCCGACGATGCGAACTCGTACGACAGCTCATGACCGGGAATGTTCGCGGAGACGAGGCGTCCGGCCGAGTCGTATCCGTAGGTGGAGTCGAACGACTGCCCGTCTTGCGAGATGCTTTCGCGCACGATTCGACCGGCGACCGACCGGGTCACCTTATCGGTGATCGACGCCGCTGAGGGGAACGACCACGTCTGTGATCCGATCGTGCCGCGCGTGTCGTCCCACGACACGCCCAGCGCCGACCCACCGAGGTATGACACCTGTGCGAGGCGTTGCTTCGCGTCGAACGACGACGCCGCATACATCTGCCCGTTGAACGTCACCGTCAGCGTCTTACCGTCGCGGTCGTAGGCGAAGGCCGTCGTCGACGAGGCAATGCCGGGACCGGCTGTCGTCACGTGCAGCACGCGGCCGGTGAGCGATTCGTAGACCGGCGTCGTGACGACACCCCACACATCGGTGTACGAGACGACGCGCCCAAGCAGGTCGGTGGTTGTCGTCGTCGCCGACGTGAGCGACCCGGGCACGGGGGTTCCGGTCACCGTGACCGAGACTCCCGCGGGAGTCGGCGAGTAGACCGTCGTGACCGTGTCGGATGCGACACCCTCCCCGCCCACCGAGACCTCCTTCACCGTGCGCCCACGGGCGTCGACCGTCGTGCACGACCACGCCTCATCGCCGGTCACCCGCGTGCCGGCGGCGCGACCCATCACGTCGTACACGTACGACGTCACGATCGCCGGGCCGCTGGCGGGCGTCGGCCCCGTCGAGGACTTCAACATCCCGAACTGACGCGTGCCCGCGGAAACGCCGCACGTGTCTTCCGACAGCTGCTCGGCGTCGCCGTAGTAGGCGCGCGTGGTGCTCTTCGCATCCGTGATCGAACCGGACGCCGCCGCGGCCGGCAGTGCCTTCGATCTCTGACGCAGCCATCCGGCGCCGTTCACCGTCTCGGACACCGCAGTGCTCTTCAACGCCAGACCGCCGGGGTCGACCGTGGAGGCCGACACCTGTCCGACGATGGGGTCTTGATACGTCGTCTCGGTCACGATAGACGGGGCCGCAGCCCCCGCGACCGACGTGGAATCGTCCACCGTCGAGCGGGTCACGAGTCCGTAGTCGGGGCGCAGTTGACTTCCGGGCACGGCCTGGAACGACCCCGCCCCCGGCGGCTTCCACTGCAGATCGGCGCGCGCACCGCCCGCGTTCTCGTAGTACTCCACCCGCACCCGGCGCACGTCCCCCTCGCCCACCGTGAACGCGACGCTGTCGGCGGCCGTCGGCCCTTGATCCACCCAGCGGTCGATCATCAGGACGTCGTCGAGCCAGACACGCGAGCCGTCGTCGGTGCTGGTCCGCAGCTGATACGTCCCGGCCTGAGGGAAGGTGATCAGACCGGTCGCACGCAGAGAAAAGTTGTCCTGAGAGACCGTCCCCGCGATCGGCGAGCCCCCACCCCAGTCCTTCTCGAACGTCCCGTCCGCCGGACCCACACCTAGGGCATACGCGTCGGGTTTGCCCGAGAGCTTGCGCGTGTTCGAGTAGTACGCGACCTGCAGACCGTTCAGCCCGCCGTCGTACACGGTTCCGGTCGACGACGGCACGACACCGCAGCCCGCCGCCTCCGCCGGCCGGTCGACCGGCCGCCCATCAGTGCGGAAGCATGCCGCGGGCGCCGCGCCGTAGGCTGCGACCACCCGATCGGTGCGGTCATACACCTTCGTCGACACCAGGCCCGTGGCATCGGTGAGGCGCCTGACGAGGTCTTTCGCGGCATCCCATTCCTGGCTCGACGACACCCCCATCGCGCTCGTGGATGCCGTCTGGCGCCACGCCGCGTCATAGGTGGCCGTCTGAGAGACCCCGACCAGACCCGACACAGACACCGTCGTGCGTCCGTCACCGTACGAATACGTTCGCGCCGGGCGCTCGGCTGCCGTGACGCCATCCGGCGCCGGGAGCGTCACCCCCGTGGCGCGCGTGCCGTCGTAGATGATCGACGTCGACGCGGGATCGTTCACCCCCGCCGCGGCAGGGACGGGGATGCTGTCATTGGCCGTGGCATCCCGAATCTGGCTCAACAAGCCGCCGGCAGTGTCGTATCCGAACAGCGTCAGCTCGTCGCCGGGATCGAGGATGGCCGCGAGCTGTCCGTTGACGTTGTAGAACAGCTGCGACTGCGACCCGTCGGGGTACGAGATCCGGCACAGCATGTCAACCGGCGCCTTCGCGTAGCCCGCGCTCGATCGCTCGGAGCACGACGAGCGGTCCCCGTTCTGATAGCCGAACACGACCTTGCGCGTGTACTGATCGCCGCTCTGCGACACCGGGTCGACCACCTCGGTCGTCACCCCGTTGGCATCGAGAATCGACTGCGGTGCGGCGGCCTTGCGAACGTCTTCGGGCGGCGTGGCCGAGGCCACGCGCCCCTCTTTGGTGAAGTGATAGACCGTGCCGTCTTCGTCGGTGAGCACGACCCAGCCGTTGCCGTCCAACGAGAGCACGCCGTACTCGCCGTCGGGAGCCTTGTATCCCCCCGCGGCGATCTTGACGTACGTGTGCGTCTTGCCCGTGACGTCGGTCAGCACGACCGAGGCATCGGTGAGCTGCGCCAAAACCCACGACGAGGCAACACCCGCCAAGGGCACCGAGGCGCCCCACCCCTGCGGAAGGGTCGAGACGCGCTTCGTGAACCAGTCGGGCGGGACGGTCATCCGCATGGGCGAAGACGCGCCGTCGGGCGTGTACTCGACCCACAGGTCGACCTGCGACAGCCCCACCTGCTCGTAGTACTCGACCTGAATCGGCTTCGCTCCTCCGGCCGCGGTGACCGGCGACCCGCTCGCCGTCGTCATGGTGCCGCCGTCCCACCGGTCGATCACCCGTCGCCCGTCGTACGTGACTCGAACGCCGTCGTCGTGAGAGGCACCGAAACGAAGAGACTTCCCCACCAACTCCGACGGCACCGTGAGAAACCCCGTCCACCGGGCCAAGAAGTGATCCGCCGGGACGGCCTCTGCCGGTGCCCCCAGACCCCACCGGAACGACACGGCGGGATCGGTTCGCACCATGATCGCCGTCTTGTCGGTGAAGGTGTACCCGTTCGATGCTGTCGGTGGCGCCCCTCCCGTACGGGCATCGAAGTATTCGCCGACGAGACCCCGGTTGGCGCCCGGGACCTCTTGCGAGTTGTACGTGAACGACATCCCCATCGCACCCCCGAGGGTCTGCACGGTCGGGGACGCGAACGAGACGTTCACGTTGCCGTTGGCGAGGTTCGTCGTCACCGCGCCGGCGGAGTCGTACGGAGACGGCCCCGACGCGCCGAGGCGGAGGTCGGTGCGCAGCCGACGCGCCCAGCCGTTCTCGGTGTTCGTGTCCTGTCCATCGTTGGTGGTGACCGTCCACGAGTACACGCCGCCGTCTTGCAGCGTCCCCGGCGGGACGGTCCACGAGGCGATCCCGTTCTCGGCCGTGATCCAGCCGGACGTCACCACGGCTCCCGATCGCGCGTCCTGACCCGTCGCGATCTTGAACTGATACCTCATCGAGCCGCCGACCCCGTCGGTGTCGGCGACGGCTCCGACGCGCAGGCTCGGGGTCACCGTCGTCACCGTGGCCGGCGTCTCGGTGACCGCGCTGCCCGGCGCCGCCGTCCCGGCATCCGGAAGCGGCACGTTGTTCGTCGTGAAGCTGTATACGGGCGATTGGCGTTGCGTCGATTGGCCCCACAGACCGTTGAGATCGTCGACGACCGAGACGCGCCAGTAGTACGTCGTGCCCGTGCGCAAGACACCAGAGGGCACTTGATACTGCGTACCACCCTCCCACCCGCGCCCGGCGACGAGTTTCGTCATACCCGGGTCGGTGGCGAGCTCGAAAGCGTACTGCTGCGTGCGGTTGCCGGGGTTGTACGCGTTCAGGCCGAGCACCGGCGTCAGCGATACGCCGCCACCCCCGTCGGCGGGACCCCAGCCGCCGACGGACGGGTAGTTCCACGACTCCACCCACAGGGCGGACTGCACACGCTTCAGCGAGTACGACGAGCCTTCCCAGCCGCCGATCATGAACGCCGGGCGGTCTCCGATGCGCAGGTTGCTCGCGAGCCGGGCCACGATACCGTCGCCCTCGACCTCAGCCCAGTCGGTCGCCAGGTTGAAATAACCGAGGTGGGATCCCATCGCGTTGTACGAGAAGCCGCTCGCATGCTGAACCCATCCCTGCTGCCACGACGTCGTACCCTGACCGTCGTATCCCACCGCCATGTTGGCGGCCACGATGAACTGCCCGGGCAGGTGTCCGTAGTCGTACGAGACCACCGAGCGCCACCCCCGAAGGTGCCGCCGACGTGGCGGTGAACGTCACCCGAGTACTCAGGTTGCGCCGAGGTTAGGCATCAGGCTTTGTCAGGTTCGCGCTTCTTCCGCGTCATTCCGCGGCTCGAACAACCGCACTTCACCCGCGCGACGGGAGATCGGCATTCTTCGCTCGCCCGCTCTTCCCCCGCGGCGGACACAGGAACGGCCCGCCGCGCGAAGAGAGGCCGCCGGCCCCACGGCGTCCGACGCCCGCCGACGTGCAGTCCGGCTCAGGCGCTCCGCAGCGCCGATGCGTCGGACGGCGGCCACGCTGCGCCCGCCCCATCGAGGCTCACGACGGCGTCGGCGATGCTCGTCTCGAAGGCGAAGAGCGGTTGCCATCCGGTCTCGGCGCGCAACCGAGACGCGTCACCGCGGATCGATGCCGGGTCGGAGGGACGGATGCGATCGGGATCGACGCGCAGCGGGGGGATCTCGCGCCCCACGGCGGCGCAGATCGCGTCGACGACGTCGCGGCCGGAACGAGCCACACCCGAGGCGACGTTGTACAGCGAATGGGTCAAGGCCGGCGCGTCGGCGAGAGCGAGATAGGCGCGGGCGACGTCGCGGACGTCGGAGTAGTCACGGCGAGTATCGAGGTTACCGACGGTCAGCGGCTCACCAGGGGCGGATGCCGTGAGCTGGCGCGCCAGGTCGGGCACCAGGAAGCCGGGACCCTGCCCGGGACCGAAGTGGTTGAACGGTCGCGCCACCACCGCGTCGAGTCCGCGCGCGCGATAGAACGCGATCTGGTTCTCGACGAGGATCTTGCTGACGACATACGGCGATGAGAATCCGATCGGCGAGGACTCGTCGCGCACCGACTCGCCGGCGGAGGCCGCGTAGACCGCGCCGGAGCTGACGGCCACGATGCGCCCACCGCCGCCGGAACGCAGCGCCGCCTCGCAGAGCACGGTCGTCATCGCGCTGTTGTCGGCGATGTACTGCTGCGGCCGGTCGAACGACGCACCGACGGCGGCGAGACCGGCCAAGTGGACGATGGCGGCGTCCGACGGCGCCGACGCCGGCCACTCGTGCCGCAGGTCGACCCCCGCATAGCCGTCGAGCGCCTGCTCGATCCCGGATGCCGCCCGCTCGGTGCGGCCGATACCGAACACCGACCATCCGGCCTCGGCGGCCGCTCTCGCCAGGTGACCGCCGACGAAACCGCCGACGCCCGTGATGACGAGGCGTTTCATCCCGCGGCGACCGGCGCGGCGCTGAGGGCCAGGTCGTGCGCGACCATGCGACGCGTCATCTCGGGGAGGTCTACGCGGCGACGCCAGTTGAGCACGCTCTCGGCCTTGGCCGGGTCGCCGAGCAGCACGTCGACCTCTGCGGGTCGGAAAAACGCCGGGTTCTGAACGACGTAGGGGCGCCACTCGTCGATGCCCGCCGCGGCAAACGCCAGCGTGAGGAAGTCCTCGATCGAATGGGTCTCGCCCGTGGCGAGCACGAAGTCGTCGGGCTGGTCGTGCTGCAGCATGCGCCACATGCCTTCGACGAAGTCGCCCGCGTATCCCCAGTCGCGCCGCGGCGTGAGGTCACCGAGTTCGAGGTGGGACTGGCGGCCGGTCACGATGCCCGCGACGGCGTCGGTGATCTTGCGGGTGACGAACTCGACGCCCCGTCGCTCGCCCTCGTGGTTGAACAGGATGCCGCACGAGACGAACATCCCGTAGCTCTCGCGGTAGTTCGTCGCCGCCCAGTGGCCGAACAGCTTGGCGACGCCGTAGGGGCTCCGGGGGTGGAAGGTCGACTGCTCGGTGTATCCGGTCGCGGGGCGGTTGTAGTCGAGACCGCCGAACATCTCGGAGGTGGACGCCTGATAGACGCGCGTCGACCCCGCACGTCCCGCCAGGCGCACCGCCTCGAGCACGTGGAGCACACCCTTGCCCGTGACCTCGGCGGTGAGGAGCGGGTTGTGGAAGGAGTACCCGACGTGGCTCACGGCACCGAGGTTGTACAGCTCGTCGGGCTGGCTCACCTCGACGGCGCGGATGAGGGACGTGAGGTCGGTGAGGTCGCCCTCGATGAGGGTGACGGCGGGGAACTCGAGCGCGAACGCGTCGCGACGCGGGTTGCGCTGCCCACGGACGAGACCGAAGACGTCGTACCCCTTCTGCAGGAGCAGCTCGGTCAGGTGTCCCCCGTCTTGACCCGTCACTCCGGTGATGAGAGCTCGGGGCGGCGTGTTCGTGGTCATGGGCGGGTCCTCTTCTGCCGGATCGGGGGCGCCGGACAGGGCGCACCGTCGAGATCCTGCGCCCACCGCGTCGGCCTCCGCGGGCGTGCCCGCGCCGAACGTCCCGGGTGAAGAAGGTCATACCCGCCCGTTGCCGCGGTAGTCGCCCCCGGAGGCGAAGGACCGCGCGGGCGCTGTTCATCCGGGCTCTCACCCGGCGTCGGACGGTCCGCGGACCACCGCGCGGGGGTCGGAACGCACCGGCCGCGCGCAGCGGGGAAACGCGCGGAGAGGGCGGACCCGCCTCAGACCAGTCGCGCCGGATCCGTCGTCGGCAACGCGCACGTGAACGCGCGGCAGTCGTACGCCGTCGCCTCGCCGGCCAGGGCGCTCTTGCCTATGAACAGCTCGAAGCCCGCCGCGGCGAACGCCTGGGCCTGTGCCGGCGACGCGACGACCACCACGTCGGCGGCGACGCGGCGCGCCGCGTCGGCGATCTCGGCATCCGAGTCTCCGACCACGACCACCTGGCGCGGGGCGGCGGCGAGTCCGAGGGCCACCTCGAGGATCGCGCCGTGCGCGAGCGGCGCGGCGAGAGCCGCGTCGGCGGCCACGCGCACCAGCGTGTCGGCGGCTTCGCGATAGCGCTCCCCCGCGCCCAGACGCCACAGGTCGAGAGCGGCGGCGGCGAACACGGACGGGCCCGAGGGAGCGGCTCCGTCGCTGGGCACCCCGCGCGGCTGCATCCCCTGCGCGGTCAGCACGGGATCCCCGCCGCCGGGGGGAGCGATGCCGTCGTCGCCGAGGCACAGATCGATCAACGCCCGGGCCCGCTCGGCGTAGGCCACCTCGCCGGTCGCGCGGGCGAGGGCGAGCAGACCGCGGGCGAAGCCGCCGTAGTCCTCGAGCGTCGCGGGCGCGGCGGAGCGGATCTCGTCGAGCGAGGCGCGGCGGAGCGTCCCGTCGTCGGCGACGTTGTTCTCGAGCACGGCGTCGGCGGCCCAGCGGGCGGCCTCGACGAAACGGGGGTCGGTGCGCGTGCCCGCGGCGGCGAGCGCGGCGATGGCGTGGCCGTTCCAGCCGGTGACGACCTTGGCATCCAGAGCCGGCGGAGCCAGCCCCGCCCGCTGTTCTGCGGACGCGCGGTAGTAGCCGCCCTCGTTGCGCGCGCCGTCGATGATCGACTCGGAGTCCTGGGCCGCGGCGATCCCTCCGGAGGGGAGCTGGAGCACGTCGACCAGGAAGCGCGCGGCGTCGGTGGCGGTGACCTCGTCTCGCGCGGCGAGCGCGACCTCGACGAGGCCCGCGTTGTCGGTGAGCATGCGCTCGAAGTGGGGCACGCTCCAGTCGCGGCGCGTGGCGTAGCGGAAAAAGCCGCCGTCGACGGTGTCGTGCAGCTCGGAGTCGCGCATCGCCGCCAGGGCACGGGATGCCACCGGTGCGGCCTCGGGGGCGGCATCGACGAGCGCGGGGTGCTGCAGGAATCGCAGCACCGGGGTGTTGGGGAACTTCGGCGTCTCGAACGCCGGGCCCGCTGCGAAACCGGAGTACTCGCGGTCCTCGCGTGCGGCGACGGTGCGGGCTGCCGCCGCGAGCTGGTCGAGCGTGGGCGGCGCGTCTGCGGCATCGGTCGCCGCGGCGGCGAGCGCGTCACGCAGCGAGGAGCCGGTGGCATCCACCTCGTCTCGCCGCAGGGTCCACGCTTCGCGCACCGCGGCGAGCACCTGGCGGAACGACGGCTGCGGGGGGCGGGGAACGGGAGGGAAGTACGTGCCGGCGTAGAAGACGCGCCCCTCGGGGGAGGCGAACACCGTCAACGGCCACCCCAGATGGGGAGTGAAGGCGGAGGCGGCGTCGAGGTAGGCGGCGTCGACGTCGGGATGCTCCTCGCGGTCGACCTTGATCGAGACGAAGCCGTCATCGAGGACGGCAGCGGTCTCGGCATCCTGAAAAGACTCGCGCGCCATGACGTGGCACCAGTGACAGGTGCTGTACCCGATCGAGATCATCACGGGCACGTCGCGGCGCGCAGCCTCGGCGAACGCCTCGGGCCCCCAGGGGAACCACGAGACGGGATTGTCGGCATGGGCCCGCAGATACGGGCTCGAGGCGTTCGCCAGGCGGTTCAGGTCAGTTCACCTCATCGGGGTGCGAGCCCACGCGGCCCGAGCCGTCGCCCGGGTCGACCTGGTCGATCGCGGCCATCTCGTCGGCGGTGAGCTCGAAGTCGAACAGGTCGAAGTTCTCTTCAAGACGCTCGCGGCGCACCGACTTGGGGAACACGATGAAGCCGTGCTGGATGTGCCAGCGCAGCACCGCCTGGGCGGGCGACTTTCCGTGGGCTTCGGCGGCATTCTTGACCGCGGGCAGCTCGAACAGGTCGTACTTGCCCTGGCCGAGGGGGCCCCACGACTCGATGTGCATGTCGTGCTCGGCGCCCCACGCGGCGATCTCGCGCTGGCTGAGGGCGGGGTGCAGCTCGATCTGGTTCACCACGGGGGTGACACCGGTCTCGGCGACGATGCGGTCGAGGTGCGGCACCAGGAAGTTCGAGACGCCGATCGAGCGGGTCTTGCCCGCCTCGCGGATCTCGATGAGCTTCTGCCACGCGTTGAGGTAGTTGTCGGCCTGCGGGGTCGGCCAGTGCACGAGGTACAGGTCGACCGCGTCGAGTCCCAGCTTCTGAAGGCTCTCGTCGATCGCGGCGTGCGGGTCGTCGCCGTCGTGGCGCGAGTTCCAGAGCTTGGTGGTGACGAAGAGCTCGTCGCGCGGGATGCCGCTGGCGGCGATGGCCGCACCGACGCCCTCTTCGTTCTTGTAGATCGCCGCGGTGTCGATGTGGCGGTAGCCGACCTCGAGGGCCTCGGTCACCGCGCGTTCGGCGTCGTCGGCGGGGACGAGGAACACGCCGTAGCCGAGCTGGGGGATGGAGTTTCCGTCATTGAGCTGCACAGAGGGAACGGTCATGGCATCCACCCTAGGAGGCGCCTCCGACATCGGATCCGGGGGTTGACGGCCCCTACGACAGCGGGGGAGCCGAGGCCGCCCGGGCGAGCGCGTCGGCGACGAGCCGAACGTTCTCGGTGACCGATCCCGCCGTCACCCGCACCCGCTGCTGCGCCGAGGCGTCGGCGAGGAACGGCCCGCCCGCGGCGACCGCGATGCCCTCTGCGGCGAGGTAGACGAGGGCGGCGCGCTCGTCGCGGACAGGCAGCCACAGGTTGATCCCGTCGGGTGCGCCCACGTCGATGCCGAGACGTCGCAGGGCCGCGGCCATGCGATCGAGCCGATCACGGTAGATGAGGCGGGCCGTGCGGACCGGCGCGACGGAGCGCGGGTCGATGAGCAGTTCGAGCAGCACCGACTGCAGCAGCCGCGACGTCCACCCGGGTCCCAGCATGCGACGGCGCACGATCCGCTCGACGATGTGGGCGGGTCCGCCCAGCGCGGCGATGCGCAGATCGGGGCCGTGCGACTTCGAGAACCCGCGCACGTGCACGACCTGGGCGGGGATCCACCGCGCGAGGGTGACCGCCGGGGCGGTGGCGATGAGAGCGGAGTGGTCGTCTTCGATGACCGTCACCGCGCGTCCTCCGGGAACGGTGAGCAGCACGTCTGCCAGGCGTCGCGCCCGCTCCGCCGACATCGACACCCCGGTGGGGTTCTGCGCCCGGGTCTGCAGCACCAGCGTCGACGGACGCTGCGCGAGCACGCGGGCCAGGGAGGCGGGCAGGATGCCGTCGGCATCGCTCTCGAGCGGGATCACGACGCCGCCGGTGGCATCGACCAGGTCGAAGATGTACGGGAAGCCCGGTGACTCCACCGCGACCCGGTCGCCGAAGCGCACCACCTGCTCGACCGTGCGGGAGATGCCGTCGAGGGCCCCGTCGACGACGGTCAACGCCTCGACCGTGCGCACCGGCCACTCCTCGGCGAGCACGTCGTGCAGTTCGGGGAGCACGGGCAGGTCGTGATAGCGGCCGGTGTCGGCGCGAGGTCGCGCGCGCGAGAGCGCCCGCTCGATCGAGGGGAGCATCGCCGGATCCGGCGTGCCGAGCGACAGATCGAGACGGATGCCGTGCGCGCCCCGTCCGCCGAGTCCGCTCGGGGTGGGTGTCGGTGGCATCGCCCGCTCGCTCGAGGACATTCCGCGCACCCGTGGGCTCAGCCACTCGCGACGCTCGGAGCGCACGAAGGTGCCCGAGCGACCGTGAGAGGTGACGACTCCCGCCTGGGCGAGCGCGCGCCAGGCCGCGGCGACCGTTCCGGTGGACAGCCCCAGGTCGGCCGCCATCTGCCGGACGGTGGGAAGGCGCTCCCCCGGCCCGAGCGTGCCGTCGGTGACGAGGCGGGCGATCTCGGCCGCGAGCCCCGCGGCGGAGCGGGACTCGAGGGCGCGGGGCGAGAGCATGCGGCTCCAATTAACGACGAAGTCACCCGACGAAATCGTCGGGAAATGTTCAGGCGCGACAGTAACAGAACGACCCGCACGAATGCGACCACTCGCACTCCCCGGCGGGGCAGAGACCGAGGAGGACCCATGACGACGGTGCGAGCGGCCATCACGCAGACCACGTGGACCGGTGACAAGGAATCGATGCTCGACAAGCACGAGCAGTTCGCCCGCGACGCCGCAGCCCGCGGCGCCGAGATCGTGTGCTTCCAGGAACTCTTCTACGGTCCCTACTTCGGCATCACGCAGGACCAGAAGTACTACCGCTACGCCGAGCCCGTCGACGGGCCGATCGTGCAGCGCTTCGCCGCCCTGGCCAAGGAGCTGGGACTGGTCAGCGTGCTCCCCATCTACGAAGAGGCGCAGACCGGGGTGTACTACAACACCTCCGTGCTCGTCGACGCCGACGGCACCGTGCTCGGCAGCTACCGCAAGAACCACATCCCCCACCTCGAGAAGTTCTGGGAGAAGTTCTACTTCCGCCCCGGCAACCTCGGCTACCCCGTGTTCGAGACCGCCGTGGGCAAGGTCGGCATGTACATCTGCTACGACCGCCACTTCCCCGAGGGCTGGCGAGAGCTGGGCCTGAACGGCGCGCACATGGTGTTCAACCCCAACGCCACCAAGCCCGGGCTGTCGAACCGCCTGTGGGAGGTCGAGGGGCCGTGCGCCGCGGTCGCCAACGGTTACTTCGTGCTGCAGCCCAACCGCGTCGGACGCGAAGACAACGAGTACGGCGACGAGGCGGTGTCGTTCTACGGCAGCAGCCAGGTGATCGACCCCCGCGGCAACCACGTCGGCGCGATCGGCTCGGCCGAGCACGAAGAGCTGCTCATCCGCGACCTCGACATGGACCTCGTTCAGCAGATGCGCGACGACTGGCAGTTCTACCGCGACCGTCGTCCCGACACCTACGGCGAGATCGTGGAGGCCTGACATGGCCACCACCCTGATCACGGGCGGCACGGTGGTCTCGGCGACCGGGCGCACCGCCGCCGACGTGCTCCTGAACGGCGAGACGATCGCCGCCGTGCTGTCGCCCGGGTCGACCCTGCTCGGCCACGACCTCGCGGCATCCGTCGACGCCGTCATCGACGCCACCGGCAAGTACGTCATCCCGGGCGGGATCGACGCTCACACGCACATGCAGCTGCCCTTCGGCGGCACGAGCGCCTCCGACACGTTCGAGACGGGCACCCGCGCCGCCGCGTGGGGCGGCACGACGACCATCGTCGACTTCGCCGTGCAGCGCGCCGGCGAGCGCGTGCAGGACGGCCTGGCGCACTGGCACGAACTCGCCGCCGGCAACTGCGCGATCGACTACGGCTTCCATCAGATCGTGGGCGGAGTGGATGCCGACTCTCTCGCCGCACTGCCGGGCCTGATCGACGAGGGCATCTCGAGCTTCAAGATGTTCATGGCCTACCCCGGCGTCTTCTACGCCGACGACGCCCAGATCCTGCGGGCGATGCAGGTCGCCGCCGACACCGGACTGCTCACGATGATGCACGCCGAGAACGGTCCCGTCATCGACGTGCTCGCCGAACAGCTCATCGCCAAGGGCAAGACCTCGCCGTACTTCCACGGCGTCGCCCGCGCCTGGCAGATGGAGGAGGAGGCGACCCACCGCGCCATCATGCTGTCGCACCTGACCGGCGCGCCGCTGTACGTCGTGCACGTCAGCGCCAAGCAGGCGGTGGAGCAGCTCGCCTGGGCGCGCGACAACGGCCAGAACGTCTTCGGCGAGACGTGCCCCCAGTACCTCTACCTGTCGCTCGAAGACCAGCTCGGCGCGAACAGCGAGCAGTGGGGCGACTTCGAGGGCGCCAAGTGGGTGTGCTCCACCCCCCTGCGTTCGAAGGACGAGGGCCACCAGCACCACATGTGGCAGGCGCTGCGGACGAACGACATCCAGATGGTCTCCACCGACCACTGCCCCTTCTGCATGAAGGACCAGAAGACGCTCGGCCAGGGCGACTTCCGCGCGATCCCCAACGGCATCGGCTCGGTCGAGCACCGGATGGACCTCATGTACCAGGGCGTCGTCACGGGACAGATCACCCTCGAGCGCTGGGTGGAGCTGACCAGCACCACTCCCGCGCGCATGTTCGGCATGTACGGCAAGAAGGGCGTCATCGCGCCCGGTGCCGACGCCGACGTCGTCGTCTACGACCCGGCCGGGCACACCTCGATCGGCGTCGGCAAGACCCATCACATGAACATGGACCACTCCGCGTGGGAGGGCTACGAGATCGACGGCCACGTCGACACCGTCATCTCGCGCGGCAAGATCGTCGTCGACGACGGCGCGTACCTCGGATCCCCCGGCGACGGGCGATTCGTCAAGCGCGGCCTGAGCCAGTACCTGGTCTGAGAGGAACCCCATGGATTTCGGTGTCGTCCTGCAGACCAATCCCCCCGCGGCACGCACGGTGCAGCTGTCGCAGCTGGCCGAGGCGCACGGCTTCAGCCACGTGTGGACCTTCGACTCGCACCTGCTGTGGCAGGAGCCGTACGTCATCCACTCCGCCATCCTCGCCGCCACCCGCCGGGTCACCGTCGGCCCGTTCGTGACCAACCCCGCCACCCGCGACTGGACGGTCACGGCCTCCACCTTCGCGACCCTCAACGAGATGTACGGCAACCGCACGATCTGCGGCATCGGCCGCGGCGACTCCGCCGTGCGCGTGACCAACGGTCGGCCCACCACGCTGAAGGCCCTGCGGGAGTCGATCCACGTCATCCGCGAACTCGGCAACTCCCGCGCCGTGGAGTACAACGGCGCGACGCTGCAGTTCCCCTGGAGCCGCGGGTCGGAGCTCGAGGTGTGGGTCGCCGCCTACGGACCGCTCGCGTTGAAGCTGACCGGCGAGGTGGGCGACGGCTTCATCCTGCAGCTGGCCGACCTCGACATCGCCGAGTGGATGATCCGCACCGTCCGCCGCGCGGCCGGAGACGCCGGGCGCGACCCCGACGAGATCTCGTTCTGCGTCGCCGCCCCCATGTACATCGGAGACGACACCCCCGAATCCCGCGCGCACATGATCGAGCAGTGCCGCTGGTTCGGCGGCATGGTCGGCAACCACGTCGCCGACATCGTGGCGAAGTACGGCGGCGACTCGTCGGTGCCCGCCGCGCTGACCGACTACATCGCGGGGCGCACCGGGTACGACTACAACTCGCACGGAAAGAGCAACAACGACCACGTCGACTTCGTGCCCGACGAGATCGTGGAGCGCTTCTGCGTGCTCGGCACCGCCGAGGAGCACATCGCCAAGCTCGAGAAGCTCCGCGCCCTCGGGGTGACGCAGTTCGCCGGGTACCTCCAGCACGACAACAAGGAGGAGACGATGCGCGTCTACGGCGAGACGGTCATTCCGGCGCTCACTCCCCCGGTGACGGCGAAGCGGTGACCGACCAGGTGCTCGCGCCGGGGACGACCACCGCGGTCGTCCCCGAGGAGCGGATGCCGCGGGGCGGCCGTTCCTCGCGCGGGCGCGCCACGGCGATCCGCGTCGGCTGGGGAGTGCTCGGGATCGCCGCGGTCGTGGCGGTGTGGGAGCTCTACAAGCTGCTCGGCCCCGCCGACGGCGTGACCGTCGGAAGTGACGGATCGGCCGGATCGGGCGTCATCCTGCTGCCGCGCAGCCACGATCGCGCCATGCCGCACGTGGGAGACATGGTGGTGCGCATGTTCGCGCCCACGAGCGGAGGAGACACCCCGCCGCTGATCGTGTCGGTCGCGGGAGCCGCCGGCATGACGCTGGGCCTCGCCGCCCTCGGCTGGGTGATCGGCGTCGTGGTCGGCTCGCTCCTGGGCGTGGCGATGCAGCGGTGGCGTCTCGTCGAGGCGGGGCTGCTCCCCTGGATCGTCGTGAGCCAGATCGTGCCGCTCATCGCTTTCGCTCCGGTGGTCAACGCCATCGGCACGCAGGTCGACCGCTCCGGATTTCCCTGGCCGCCGTGGCTCTCGGTGGCCCTGATCGCGTCGTACCTGGCGTTCTTCCCCGTCGCCGTCGGCATGTTGCGAGGCCTCTCGGCCCCGGATGCGATGCACCTCGACCTCATGCGGGCGAGCTCCGCCGGGTGGTGGCAGACGCTGGTGCGCCTGCGGCTGCCCGCGGCCGTTCCCCACCTGCTGCCGGCGCTGCGCCTCGCCGCCGCGTCGGCGGTCGTCGGCGCGGTCGTCGCCGAAGTCTCGATCGGCCTGCGGGGCGGCATCGGGCGCATGCTCATCCAGCTCGCCGGCCAAGCCTCATCCGACCCGGCGGCCCCCTGGGCCCCCACCTTCGGCACCGTCGTGATGGGACTCGTCGCGGCCTTCGGCGTCGCCCTCGTCGGCGTCGCTCTACACCGCTTCCGTCGCGGGGAGGACACCGCATGACCGCTCAGACCGCCACCGACCTCGCCGTCCGCGCCGCGGGCGTCGGCAAGGTGTTCCCCAGCGCCGGGGGCGAGGTGACCGCGCTCACCGGCGTCGACCTCACCGTCGCCGCCGGCGAGTTCGTCTCGCTCATCGGACCCTCCGGCTGCGGCAAGTCGACGCTGCTGCGCCTCATCGCCGACCTCGACAGTCCGACCGGCGGCGAGCTGACGCTGTACGGGAAGTCGGCGCGCCAGGCGCGACTCGACCAGGACTACGGCATCGCCTTCCAGCAGGCCGCGCTGCTGCCGTGGCTGACGGTGGCCGCGAACATCGCTCTTCCCCTCGACCTGCACAAGTGGCCCCGTGCCCGCCGCGACGCCCGTGTGGCGGAGCTCGCCGAACTCGTCGGACTCACCGACTTCGTCGGCCGCTACCCCGACCAGCTCTCGGGCGGCATGCAGCAGCGCGTCGCGATCGCCCGCTCCCTCGCCGCCCAGCCCCGACTGCTGCTGATGGACGAGCCGTTCGGCGCACTCGACGAGATGACCCGCGAACGGTTGCAGTCCGAGCTCGCGCGCATCGCCGCCGAGACCGGAGCGGCCGTGGTGTTCGTGACGCACTCCATCCCCGAGGCGGTGTTCCTCTCGGACCGCGTGGTCGTCATGAGCCCTCGACCCGGACGGATCACCGACGTCATCGACACCCGCCCCGGCCGCGAGCGCGACGACGACCTGCGCGAGTCGCCGGAGTTCTTCGCCCGCGTCACCGCCGTGCGCGAAGCGTTGCACGGCACCCCCGTCCACCGGGCCAACGAGCGATGAGCGGGGTGCGCCTCGTGGCGCGGACGTGCGTGGCATCCGGGGTCTCGATCAGCGCATCGGAGGCCATGACCCGGCGCACCGTGGCCTCCCTTCCCGCCGGAGGTGGTCGATGAACGCCACTCCCCTGCCGGGCTGGGCGCGCCTCGCCGCCCCCGTCGTCGTGGGTCTCGCGGGGTTGCTCGCCTGGTACGCGTTCGTCGCCTCGGGCAGCGCGCCCCGCATGCTGCCCGACCCGTTCGCCGTCGCGACCGAGCTCGTCGCGCGCTTCCCCCTGGTGGGGGAAGCCGCCGGCATCACCGGCACCAATGCCCTCGTGGGACTCCTCGCCGGAACCGTCGTCGCCGTGCTGATCGCCGCCCTCGCCGCGACCTGGCGACCGGTCGACGGCATGACCGCCCCGCTGGTCGCGGCCCTCGCGGTGGTGCCGATCGTCGCGCTCACCCCCATCCTCAACACGATGTTCGGGGCCTCCAGTCAGTTCGGCCGGCAGGCCGTGGCCGGGATCGCGGCGTTCGTGCCGGTGTTCGTGAACACGCTGAGGGGCCTGCGCCAGACCCGGCCCGTGCAGCGCGACCTGTTCCGCGCGACCGCCGCCACCGGCGGACAGACCTTCCTGCGTCTGACCCTGCCCACCGCGCTGCCCTACCTGCTCACGGGCGTGCGGGTCGCGGCATCGCTCGCCGTCATCTCCGCCCTGGTCGCCGAGTACTTCGGCGGTCCCGCCGACGGCATCGGCACCGCCATCGCGACCTACGCCAAGTCGGGCCGCGCGGCCCTGGCGTGGGCGTTCGTGGGCGGCGGTATCGCGATCGGTCTCATCTTCTTCGCCGTGACCGCGCTGCTCGAACGCGTCGTCGCGCGACGCCTCGGCGCGCTACGCCCGCCCGGCTGACCGGCATCCCGGTCCTCACAGAGCCTGCACCACCACGACACGCTCCACCCGAACCGGAAGGACCATCCATGAGACACAGCACCCGTCGCGCCCTCGGCGCGGTCGCCGGGGTCGCCGTCGCGGCCCTCACACTGTCGGCCTGTTCGGGCGGAGGCTCCGAACCCGCGGCATCCGAGGGCGACTTCACGCCCCTGACCTCGGTGAAGCTGCAGCTGCAGTGGCTGCCGCAGGCGCAGTTCGCGGGCTACTACGTCGCCCTCGACCAGGGCTACTTCCAGGAGGAAGGCTTCGACGACGTCGAGGTGCTGCCCTCGGGCGGCGACATCGTGCCGCAGGACGCGCTCGTCGCGGGCGATGTCGACTTCGCCGTCGCCTGGGTGCCGAAGGTGCTCGGCACGATGGAGAACCAGGGGGTCGAACTCACCGACATCGCGCAGGTGTTCCAGAAGTCGGGAACCACCCAGGTGTCGTGGAAGGGCTCGGGCATCACGAGCGTCGACGACTTCGAGGGCAAGCGCATCGGCTCGTGGGGCTTCGGCAACGAGTGGGAGATCTTCGCCGCGATGGCCGACAAGGGCCTCGACGCCTCGACCGTGCAGATCACGACGCAGGACTTCTCGATGAACGCCCTGCTCGACAAAGACGTGGATGCCGCCCAGGCGATGACCTACAACGAGCTCGCACAGCTGCTCGAGACGGTCAACCCCGCCACCGGGAAGCTCTACACGATGGACGACATCGACGTGATCTCGTACGAGGACACCGCCGGGGCCATGCTGCAGGATGCCCTCTGGGCCGACACGCAGCGACTGGCCGACGACCCCGCCTACGCCGACGCCGCGAAGCGCTTCCTCAAGGCCGTCGTCAAGGGCTGGGTGTACGCCCGCGACAACCCCACCGAGGCCGCGGACATCACGTACGCGGCAGCGACAGCGCCGGGCGTCGACGCGTTCCCCGTGGGCCCCACCCACCAGCTGTGGCAGATGAACGAGGTCAACAAGCTCATCTGGACCGGCGGCGACTTCGGCATGATCGACACCGCAGCCTGGGACAAGACGGTCGCCGGAGCGATGAAGGCCGTCAACCAGGACGGTCTGAACCTCATCACCACCGAGCCCGCCGACACGGCCCACTCCAACGAGTACATCGAGGCGGCCCTGTCGGAGCTGAAGGACGAGGGTGTCACCGTCGACGGCGACTACACGCCGATCGAGGTGACGCTCACCGAGGGCGGTCAGTAGGACCCCACCGACGGGGCGGCCGGGTCACCGGTCGCCCCGTCGGCGTGCGTGACGGCGTGCGGCCCCGCCCGCGGCCGGGCCGTTCTCACGGGTTCGCCCCGACGCGCCGCGCACAGGTGGGCGCGGGTCAGCGTGGTTGACTGACCCGATGCAGAGCTCGCCCCCCGCCCAGCGCTCGCGGGTCCGCCCGGCATCGCCTCGTCGGCGGTGGATCAGAATCATCGCCCTCACGGTCGCCGTCGTCGTCCTGGCCGCGCTGGTCGTGGGCGGCTACACGGCGTGGTCGCTGTCGCAGAGGCTTCAGGATGCCGCGGTGCCCCTCAACGACGCGCCCTCTCAGGCTCCGTCGCTCAGCACCTACGACGAGCCGTTCTCGCTCCTGGTCGTGGGCACCGACGAGTGCGACGATCAGGTCAAAGACGCCTTCGGCGAGCGCTGCACCGACCCCGGCGCCGAGGGCAACCGCAACGACGTCAACCTGCTCGTGCACGTCTCGACGAACCCGCGGCGCGTGACGGTGGTGTCGTTCCCCCGCGACCTGCAGGTCGCGATCCCGGACTGCACGCGCGAAGACGGCTCGGTCTCGTCGGGCGTGTGGAAGGCCTCGATCAACACCGCGTACGAAGCGGGCGGCCTGACCTGCGTCGCCGACACGGTGTCGGATCTGTCGGGCCAGCCGATCCCGTTCGCCGCGAAGGTCAGCTTCGGCAACGTCGTGAACATCACCGACGCCGTCGGTGGGGTCGAGGTGTGCATCGGCGGCGACGGCATCGACGACTACGACGCGGGCATCGCGTGGGAGCCCGGGCTGCGCGTGGTGAAGGGGTACGACGCCCTGGCGTTCCTGCGCACCCGCAAGGGCATCGGCGACGGCAGCGACCTCGCGCGCATCGGCAACCAGCAGCAGTACCTCTCGCGGCTTCTCAACAAGCTGCGCAGCGACGAGGTGCTCTCGAACCCGGCGACCTTGATCGGCCTGGCCAACACCGCCGTCGACAACATCACCCCGAGCGAGAGCCTGGCCGACCCGCTGCGCCTCGCGCAGCTCGGCTACACGCTGAAAGACGTGCCCCTCGGCGACGTCACCTTCGTGCAGTACCCCGTGGTCGACGACCCGTCCGACACCAACCGCGTGATCCCCGACGACGCGGCGGCGGCCGTGCTCTGGGATGCCCTCGCCCGGAACGCTCCCCTCGCCCTCACCGGTGAGGCGGGAGCCAACGGCGGCGTCGAGATCGATCCGTCGCAGCCGCAGCCGGCACCCGTCGAGACGACGCCGGCACCGGATGCCACGACGGCGACGCCGGCGCCGGAGGTCGTCGAGCTGCCGGGCAACGTCAGCGGGTCGAAGGCCGACCAGTCCACGTGCTCCGTCGGAAACGGCTGATTCCCGGGCGGAGCAGACGGGGGCGTCCTCGATGCGAGACGATCGGGGGGTGAAGAACGCCTCGCGCTCCGCGGTCCTGCTCGTGCTCACCGCCCTGACGTTGACCGGTTGCGTGCCGCCACCGGCTCCGGCGCCGAGTCCGACGGCATCACCGTCACCGACGCCGACGCCGACGGTCACACCGACGCCGACGGCCACGCCCGACCCGGCGGCGGCTCTCAGCCTGGAAGACAAGGTGGGTCAGATGTTCATGGTCGGCACCTCGGTCGACGGAGCCGATCCGACCACCCTCGCCGCCGTGACCGACGATCACATCGGCGGGATCTTCCTGCACGGACGATCGGATGCCGGAACGCAGGCGACCGCCGCGCTCGTCGACGGATTCACCTCGGCCGTCGCCGCGGGCGACCCCGAGCTGTGGGTCGCCACCGATCAGGAGGGCGGGACCGTGCAGGTGCTCTCGGGCCCGGGGTTCGACGAGATCCCCTCCGCCGTCGACCAGGGCGGGCAGGACGACGCCACGCTGCGGGCGAACGCGGCGACCTGGGGCGCGCAGCTCGCGCAGGCGGGCGTGAACATGAACCTCGCCCCCGTCGCCGACATCGTCACGAGCCCCGAGACGGCGGCATCCAATCCCCCGATCGGCGAGCTCGCGCGCGAGTACGGCTACGACGGCGCCATCGTCGCCGCGAAGGCCGGTGCCTTCGCCGACGGGATGCGCGACGGCGGCGTGCTGCCGACGTTCAAGCACTTCCCGGGCCTCGGTCACGTGGGCGAGAACACCGACACCACGGCCGGCGTCACCGACGACTTCGTCACCGCCGACGGCGCCGACGTGGGCGTGTACTCGACGGTGCTGCCCGCGGGTCCCGCGGTGGTCATGCTCTCGACCGCGGTCTACGCCAAGATCGACCCGAACGCCCCCGCCGCCTTCTCGCCCACCGTGGTGGGTGTGCTGCGCGACACGGTGGGGTTCGACGGCGTCGTGACGACCGACGACCTCTCGGCCGCCCAGCAGGTGCAGGCGTGGTCGCCGGCCGACCGGGCGACCCTCGCCGTCGAGGCGGGGATCGACCTGCTGCTGGTGTCGGCCGACTCGTCGGTCTACCCCGAGATGCGACAGGCGGTGCTCGCCCGGGCGCAGGCCGACAGCGCGTTCGCGGCCAAGGTGGACGCCGCGGCCTCCCGCATCCTCGCGCAGAAGGCGTCGATGCCCTGACGGGTCTCGGCGCTCCGCCCGCATCGGGGGGCACGCACGGCACCCGACGGCGGACACCGCGATAGGCTCGAAGGCTGTGTCTGTCGAACCCGTCATCGTCTACCCGCCCGAGCTGCCCGTCAGCGCCGCGCGGGACGAGATCGCGCGCGCCATCCGCGACCACCAGGTCGTGATCGTGGCCGGGGCGACGGGCTCGGGCAAGACCACGCAGCTGCCCAAGATCTGCCTCGAGCTCGGGCGCACCTCGATCGCGCACACGCAGCCCCGCCGCATCGCCGCGCGCACGATCGCCGAGCGCATCGCCGAAGAGATGCAGGTGCCGCTGGGCTCCACCGTCGGGTACAAGGTGCGCTTCACCGACAAGGTGTCGGCCGACACGCGCGTCGCGCTGGTGACCGACGGCATCCTGCTCAACGAGATCCACCGCGACCGCCTTCTGCGCCGCTACGACACGATCATCGTCGACGAGGCGCACGAGCGCTCGCTGAACATCGACTTCCTGCTCGGGTACCTGCGCCGCATCCTGCCGAAGCGCCCCGACCTCAAGGTCATCGTCACCTCGGCCACCATCGACCCCGAGAGCTTCGCGCGCCACTTCGCCGCTCCCCCGGCCGAGCCCGGCGGCGATCCGGTTCTCGCGCCGGTGATCGAGGTGTCGGGCCGCACGTATCCGGTCGAGATCCGCTATCGACCGGCCGGTGGGGCCGAGATCGTCGAGGGTGCGGGCGAAACTCCTGAGGATGGGGATGCCGACGGCACGGACGCCGCGTCATCCCGCCGCCGCGAAGCATCCGGCCCGCAGAAAGTCAGGAGTTCGGCCCGGCCCGCCGCCAAGCCCGGGCGCGACGCCGACGACATCGACGAGGTCGGAGCCGTGGTGGCGGCTCTGCGCGAACTCGACCGGGAGTCGTCGGGCGACGTGCTCGTCTTCTTCCCCGGCGAGGCCGAGATCCGCGATGCGGCGGATGCCATCCGCGGGGCGTACCGGAACGACGCCGCGCCCACCGAGGTGCTGCCGCTGTACGGACGCCTCTCCGCCGCCGAACAGCACCGCGTGTTCGAGCGTTCGAGCGTCGCCGGTGTGCGCCGCCGCGTCATCCTGGCCACCAACGTCGCCGAGACGAGCCTCACCGTTCCCGGCATCCGGTACGTCGTCGACACCGGCACCGCGCGCATCTCGCGCTACAGCAACCGCTCGAAGATCCAGCGCCTGCCGATCGAGGCCGTGTCGCAGGCCTCGGCGCAGCAGCGTTCGGGCCGCGCGGGACGCACGTCGCCGGGCATCGCGATCCGCCTGTATTCCGAAGAGGACTTCACCCGGCGTCCGGAGTACACCGAACCCGAGATCCTGCGCACCTCCCTGGCATCCGTCATCCTGCAGATGCTCTCGCTCGGTTTCGGCGACATCCAGGCCTTCCCGTTCCTGACCCCGCCCGATTCGCGCGGAGTCAAGGCGGCGTTCGACCTGCTCGTCGAGCTCGGCGCGGTGAAGCTGCCCGCCCGCGGGGAGTCGGGAACGCCCCGTCTGACCGAGATCGGCCGCGAGATCTCGCGCCTGCCGATCGATCCCCGCTTCGCCCGCATGCTCATCGAGGCGCGCCGCAACGACGTGCAGTCCGAGGTGCTGGCGATCGTGTCGGGCATGTCGATCCAAGACGTGCGCGAGCGCCCCGAGGAGCGCCGCGACGAGGCAGACCGGTTCCACGCACGTTTCACCGACCCCACCAGCGACTTCCTCTCGCTGCTGAACCTGTGGGAGTACCTGCAGGAGAAGCAGGCCGAGCTCGGCTCGAGCGCCTTCCGACGCCTCTGCCGTAGCGAGCACCTCAACTACGTGCGCGTGCGCGAGTGGGTCGACGTGCACCGGCAGCTGCGATCGTTGGGCGGCGAGCGCGGCTCCAACGACGGCGGGCGCGGCGGTGAGGGCGGGCGCGGGCGCGGCGGGCGGAACCCCGTCCCACTTTCGGCTGTCTCAGACCCCTCCAGGCCGCATGATTCGGGACACGGCTCGCACGAATCGGGACGAGGTTCGCACCGCGGCCCCCAGCAGCACGCCTCCGCCCCCGAGGGCCACGCCGCCGGCGATGCCATCCACCGCGCCATCCTGTCGGGGCTGCTGTCGCATCTCGGCATCCTGGATCCGCGCACCGTCGCGCAGGCCAAGGATCGCAAGGCACCGGGAGAGACCCGCCCCACCAAGGGCGAGTACATCGGCGCGCGCGGTGCGCGATTCGCGGTCTTCCCGGGCTCCGGGCTGAAGAAGCGGCGTCCGTCTGCGGTCATGGCCGCCGAGCTCGTCGAGACCTCGCGGCTGTTCGCGCGCACGGTCGCCGCCGTCGACCCGGCGTGGGCGGAGGAACTCGCCCCCGACCTGGTGAAGCGGTCGCTGAGCGAGCCGCACTGGTCGAAGGATGCCGGGGCCGCCGCGGCCTACGAGAAGGTGACGCTCTTCGGGGTCGAGCTCGTCGGCCGGCGCCGGGTGCAGCTCGCGCGCTTCGATCGTCCGCTCGCGCGCGAGATGTTCGTGCGGCACGCCCTCGTCGAGGGCGAGTGGGACCCCTCGGTGCTCGACAAGCGGCTCACCGCGTTCCTGCGTCGCAACCAGGAACAACGCCGCCTGCTCGAGAAGATCGAGGAGCGCGAGCGCCGCCGCGACATCCTCATCGGCGACGAAGCGGTCTTCGCGTTCTACAACTCGCGGATCCCCGCCGACGTCAGCGACGTGCGCTCGTTCGAGGCCTGGTGGAAAGACGCCTCGAACCGCACGCCGCACCTGCTCGACCTGCGCGAATCCGACCTCACCGGCGACCGCGCGCAGGGCGATGACCGGGCTTTCCCCGCCCGGTGGCAGCAGGGCGACCAGACGCTGAACCTCGCCTACCGTTTCGAACCCGGCGCCCCCGACGACGGCGTGACGGTCGTCGTCCCCCTGCCGTTGCTCGCGCAGCTGCGGCCCGACGGCTTCGACTGGCAGGTGCCGGGCATGCGCGACGAGCTCGTCACGGCGCTGCTGCGCGCCCTGCCCAAGACCATCCGCCGCAACGTCGTGCCGGCCGCCGACTGGGCCGAGAAGTTCAGCGCCGAGCTGGCGGAGAAGGGGCCCGAGCAGGCCAACGGCCTGCCCCGCACCACGCTCGTCGACTCGCTCGCCGCGCTCGTGCAGCGCGTCGCCAACCAGCGCGTGAGCGCCGCCGACTTCGAGCTCGAGCGCGTACCCGGTCACCTGATGGTGTCGTTCCGCGCGGTCGACACCCGCGGCCGCGCGATCGGCAGCGACCGCGACCTCGGCGCCCTGCAGCGCCGCCTGGCCGACAAGGCGCGCTCGAGCGTCGAGTCGACCATCGCGCGCCCCTCGACCCGCGCGTCGGCGCGCGTCGCCGAGGCCTCGCCCGCGTTCGCTTCGCGCGCGAAGCTCACGACCTGGGACCTCGACGAGCTGACCGAGGTCGTCGACACCCCGGTCGCCGGCGGCGTCGTGCGCGGCTACCCGGCTCTCGTCGACGAGGGCGACAGCGTGGCGCTCCGCGTCGAGGCGACCCCCGAGGACGCCGCGCGGAACACCCGCGCCGGCATCCGCCGGTTGATGCTGCTCGCCGTGCCCTCCCCCGCGACGTACGTTCTCGATCACCTCACCGCGAACGAGAAGCTCGCGCTCGCGGCATCCCCGTATCAGAACGCGAAAGCGTTGATCGAGGATGCGCGCGTGGCCCTGGCCGACGACGTCCTGCGGCGCGAGGCCCCCTCGGGCCTGGTGCGCACCCGGGCCGACTTCGAGCGGGTGCGCGACGCGTTCTCGGCGGCGTCGGTGGACCGCACGTTCCAGACGGTCTCGCTCGCGGCGAAGATCCTGCTCGGCCAGCGCGAGGTGGAGCGGGCGATGAAGGATGCCGCGTCCATCACCCTGCTCGGAGCCCTCAACGACGTGCGGGGGCAGCTGAAGGGCCTGCTGTTCTCGGGGTTCCTCTCGCGCGCGGGCCTGCCCCGACTGCAGCACTACCCGCGCTACCTCGCGGGTGCTCTCGACCGGGTGAAGACCCTGTCGGACAACCCCGGCCGCGACCGCCAGCGCATGACCGAGTACGAGCGGACCGCCGCCGGCTTCGTCGAGGCGGGGGGTGCCATGCCCCTCCCGGCGGACGCGCCGGCGAACCTCGTGCAGACCCGCTGGCTTCTCGAGGAACTGCGCGTGAGCCTCTTCGCCCAGCGCCTCGGCACGGCCGAGCCCGTGTCGCCCCAGCGCATCGCCAAAGCCCTGAAGTCCTAGTCCCCGCCGACCCGACCCGGCCCGGCCCGCGGCGCGGGAGGCACGGGGGCTCAGACGCCCAGAGCGCTCCCCCACTCGCGCAGCAGCGACTCCAGGGCGCGGCGCTGGGCGGGAGTCAACGACGCGAGCAGGCGCTGCTCGTTCGCCGCGTGCGCGACCACGGCCTCATCGATCACCCGGCGGCCCTCGGCGGTGAGCGAGACCACGCGACCGCGACCGTCGCCGTCGCTCGCGCTGCGCGAGACGAGACCGGATGCCAGGAGCCGATCGACGCGTTTCGTCACCGCGCCGGTGGTCACCATCGTGTGGCGCGCGAGCTCACCCGGGGCGCAGGCGTAGGGCTCCCCGCCGCGGCGCAGGGCGGCCAGGATGTCGAACTCACCCTCGCCCAGACCGAAGCGTCGGAAGACGCCGAGCAACTCGGCCTCGAGGTGATCGGTGATGCGGCTGAGGCGCCCGAAGATCTGCATCGGTGAGGCGTCGACGTCGGGGCGTTCGGCGGCCCATTGCTCGACGATCCGGTCGACGTGGTCGGCATCCATGCTCCCACTATATCTTCCGCGGAAGCTATAGTGCCTTCCATGGAAGACAAATGACGTCTCGTCGCCGTCACCGCGGTCGCCCCCATCGCCTGGGGAGCGACCTACGTGGTCACGCGACATCTTCTGCCGGCCGATGCCCCGCTCTGGGGCGCGGCGCTCCGCGCCCTCCCCGCCGGTCTGCTGCTGTGGGCCCTCGCCCGCCGCCGGCCGCGCGGCAGCTGGTGGTGGAAGGCGCCGGTGCTGGGGCTGCTCAACTTCGGCGCGTTCTTCGTCCTCGTCTACCTCGCCGCGCAGCTGCTGCCCTCCTCGATCGCCTCGTCGGTGATGGCGCTCTCGCCGCTCACCCTCGCGGGTCTCGCCTGGCCCCTGCTCGGTCAGCGCCCGACCCTGCGCTGGGCCGCGGGAACCCTGCTCGGCGTCATGGGTGTCGTGCTCGTGGTGGGCTGGAGCACCGGAGTGGTGCCGGCGCTCGGGGTGGTGATCTCGGCCACCGCGCTGCTGGTGTTCTCGCTCGGCGGCATCCTGGCCACCCGCTGGAGCGACGAGGTGCCGCTGCTCGCGACCACCTCGTGGCAGCTGATCGCGGGCGGACTGGCCCTGACGGTGGCGGCCGTCGCGGTCGAAGGCGCACCGCCCCGGGTGGATGCCGCGGGGATCGCCGCCTACGCGGGCATCGCCGTCGTCGCGACCGCGCTCGCCTTCGTCTGCTACTTCACGGGCCTGCGTCACCTGCCCGCCGGCACGGTGGGACTGATCGGACTGCTCAATCCCGTGACCGGGGTGCTGCTCGGCGTCATGGTCGGTGGCGAGTCGCTCGCGGTCGCGCAGATCGCCGGGATCGTCCTCGTGCTGGCCGCCATCGCCGCCTCGCGCCCCGCCCGCACCCGCACGTGAGTCGCCGGTGTTCGTCGCCCGCGAGCCGAGCGGGGCGACGAATACCGGCGACTCACGCGGTTCAGGACGTCAGGGACACCTGCCCCAGCTCGGCCTCGACGTCGACGACCGACGTCGCCGACGGTGAGGTGCGCAGGCGGTTGTCGACGTTGCCGAGGCCGCCGTCGATCGTCACGTCGTACGCGTCGTCGGGCAGGGTGACGTCGGCCGAGCCCGCGGTGACCTTCACCGTGGTGCGGGCGGGCGCGCCCCCGTCGAGGGTGGCCGACAGGTTTCCCCCGGCCACCTCGAACGTCGCGGTGTCGACCCCGGTGAGCGTCGTCGACGCGGCACCCCCCGCCACCGAGACGTCGAGGGTGCGCGCGCTGCCCGACAGATCGACCGTGCCTCCGGCCAGTTCCACGGTCAGCGACGCCAGGTCGATGTCGAGATCGAGCGCACCGCCGGCCACGTCGATACGAGCGTCGAGATCGGTGGTCGCCGACGTGCGGGGCAGGGTGAGGGTGGCCGAGGTGGCGTCGCCGGCCCATCCGACGAGTCCCGCCCGGGGCGAGCTCACCCGCAGCGTGTCGCCGTCGCGCTCGAACGTCCACCCGCTCGAGTCGCGCCCGTTCGTGTCGAGCCGGGCGTCGGCGACGTCTCCGTACTCGATGGTGAGCGCCCCACCGGCCACCTCCACGTCGAGGTCGGTGAGACCGTTCGTCGAGGTCTCGCCCGCGTCGAAGGCGGTGCCGCTGTCGCGGAAGGTCGCCGCCGCAGACACGCCCGTGCCGACGACCGCGCCGAGGAGCACGCATCCGCCCACGACGATGGTCGCGATCGAGACGGCGAGGGCCGCGCCGCGGCGGCGGGGAGGGGCGGGCGGGGTGGGATCGAGCGGGGGCTGAACGGTCATGAGGAAGCTCCAGTGTGGTCGTGGCCCAGGTGGACGAGGGCGGCGATGACGCGGCGGTTGCCCGTCTCGCCCTGCTCGAGGCCGAGCTTGGTGAAGATGGCGGTGATGTACTTCTCGACGCTGGCCTCGGAGACGAACAGCGCCTGCGCGATCGACTGGTTCGAGCGCCCCTCGGCGATCAGGGCGAGCACGGAACGCTCGCGCTCGGTGAGGCTCTGCAACCGCTCGTCGCGGCGACGCCGCGCCAGCAGCTGCCCCACGACCTCGGGGTCGAGCACCGTCGCCCCGCCGGCGATGCGGACGAGCGCGTCGAGGAAGTCCCGCACGTCGGCGACCCGATCCTTCAGCAGGTAGCCGAGCGCCCCCTGCCCGTCGGCGATGAGGTCACTGGCGTACTGCTCCTCGACGTACTGCGACAGCACCAGCACGGGGAGTCCCGGATGCCGCGACCTCAGCGCGATCGCGGCGCGGATGCCCTCGTCGGTCCAGGTCGGCGGCAGCCGCACGTCGAGGATGCAGAGTTCGGGTGCGGTCTCGGCGACCGCGGCCTCGAGGCCGTCGGCGTCGGCGAGGGCGGCGACCACCTCGTGGCCGTCGTCGGCGAGCACGCGCACGAGCCCCTCGCGCAGCAGCACGCTGTCTTCGCAGATCAGGATGCGCACGGTACGTTCACCTCCACCGTCGTCGGACCGCCCTGGGGGCTGTCGATGCGGGCCGTGCCGCCGGCGGCGGTGACGCGGTTGACGATGCCGTCCAGGCCCCCGCCGGGGACGATGCGCGCACCGCCCAGCCCGTCGTCCTCGACCCGGGCCCACAGGGTCCCGTCTTCGCGCAGGCGCACGTGCACGCGGCATCCGGTCGCCCGGGAGTGCTTGGCGGCGTTGGTCAGCGCCTCGGCGATCGAGAAGTACACGGCCGCCTCGGCCGGACGGCTGCAGCGGCGCGACAGGCGCACGTCGAGGGTGACCGGGATGTGCGAGCGCGAGGCGAGCGCCGAGAGGGCGGCATCCAGTCCGCGATCGTCGAGCACCGAGGCGTGGATGCCGCGGGCGAGCTGGCGCAGTTCGGTGATGGCCGACTTGGTCGAGGCGTGCGCTTCGGCGACGAGCGCCTTCGCGGCCTCGGGGTCGTCGTCGATCTTGGTCTGGGCCAGGCCCAGCGTCATGCCGATCGAGACGAGGCGCGGCTGGACGCCGTCGTGCAGGTCGCGTTCGATGCGCGTGCGCTCCACCTCGGCGGCGCGGACGGCTCCGGCACGGCGGGTATCGGACGTCCGTGCCTGCTCCTCGAGCTGTGCCTCGCGGGAGGGGACGAGGATGGCTCGGGCGATGACCCCGTGCAGCACCGCCAGGCCGACGATCGCGGCGAGCGACGCCACGAAGACGAGGAGTCCCACGAGCGGGGCGGCGACCCCCTCGAGGGGGACGAAGCCGAGCAGCCGCGTGTTCGACCACCCGAAGATCGGGCTGATCATCAACGCCAGGCCCCAGGCGGCGAGGCCGGCGACGGCGAGCGTGATGATTCCCAGCAGCGTCGCGATGGTGAACGAGGCCACCGCGCGCCACTGCCCGGGGTCTTTCGCCTGCAGCCAGATCGTGTCGAGGACGCCGACGAATCCGGGGCGGGGGCTCCGCCGCGGACGCAGCGGCGGCAGCCCGAAGCCGTAGAGGCCGTCGAGACGCGCGCGCTCGAACCAGGCGATGGCGAAGAGGACGTAGACGAAGGCGACGAGCACGATGACGCCGACGAAGAGGGCGGCGAGCAGTCCGAGACCGGCGCCCAGCATGCCGAACAGGGCGCTGAAGACGGCGGGGCCGATGAGGCCGAGCGCGGCGAGGTGCGCGGCGGCACCGGCCACCCGGCCGGGAGAGGCGACGCGGATGCGCGGCGGGGTCGGCGCAGCCGTGACGGCCGCGGGTGCCGACGCGGGCGCGGTCGTGCTCGCGGCGGGGTCGGTGCCCGAGGGCGCCGGCGGAGGAGGCGGAAGGACGGATGCCGTGGTCATGGGTTCCACGCTAGGGGTGAGCCCCGCGGGGGCACCGCCCGGCCAGCCCCCGTGCGCGTTCGGGTTATCCCGAAAGGTCGTCGGCGCGCAGCCAGCCGGTATCGACCAGGGCGGTGTCGACGTCGTCGGTCCGGAGGATCTCGGGCGACCCGCTCGTCACGCCGGCCTCCGGCGCGCGGCGGGCGAGGAGGGCGTCGATCGCATCGACGGTCGCCGGTACCAGGGCCCGCGGGTCGGCGAAGACGGTCGCGGCGATCGCGCCGTCGTGGAGCGCCCGCGCCGTGACGGTGTCGGCGCCCGAACCGACCACGAGCGGGGCCGGCGCAGGAGCAGCCGTCGACGAGGGAACGGGGGTGGGAGACGGCGAGGCGTCGTCGTCGGCCGGCGGGTCGGTGGTCACCGCGGTCACGACGCCGCGTGTGACGGCATCGCCCAGGGCCAGCAGCGCGGTGGGGGCCGGGTCGGAGCGGCCGAGCGCGCGAGCACGGTCCTCGGCCGCGTCGGCGACGTCGAGGGGATCGTCGGCGACCGCCGCCTCGTCCCACGTCGCTCCCGCCACGAGGGTGAGACGCCCGTCGGCGGCGGCCGGAGCAAGGGTCGCCACGGCAGCGTCGTACCGACGCCGTTCCCACGCGTCGTCGGCCGTCGCCGCGAGCACCGCGACTCGGGCGGGCGCGACGACCGGAGCGGAATCGTCGGGGCTCGTCCCCGCGTCGGGCCCGGTGCTCTCGTCCGGGTCGGGGCCGGCGTCGGGCTCGATCGTCGCCCCGGCGTCGGACCCGGCATCCGGGGTCGCCTCGGGCAGCTCCGCGAGCAGAGCCTCGGCCTGCGCGCGACCCAGCTCCTCCGGCTCGACGACCGCGGTGAAGGCGACGGCGTAGGCGGTGGAGGTCCGCCCGAAGAGCACGACGGGGTCAGTCCCCTCGGACGGGGGCGCCGCCGCGGAGACGTCACCCGGCAGGGGCGCCACGATCACGGCATCCGCACCCTTCGTGCGCATGTTCTGCACCTGAGCGACCTGCGTGCGGGCGTCGTCGGCCGCGAACTGCAGGTCGACGCGATAGCCGCGGTCGCGCAGAGCCGCGGACAGGGCGTCGCCGGCCCGCATCCACTCGGCGTCGGCGGTCGAGGGAAGAGCGATACCGATCACCCCGGCACCGTCGCTCGTCCCCGTGGTGCGCGCGGTCGTGGACGTGCAGCCGGCCAGGGCCAGGGCGAGGACGGCCATGAGGGCGGCGGCGGCACGGAGCGGCGTGCGGGGGGTCACCCGCTCCATCCTGCCCCACACACGGGAAACGCCCCGTCGCGCGAGGCGACGGGGCGTTCCGGGACGAGCGTGGATCACCCGCGGGTGCGGTTCTTGTTCCACACGTCGAAGGCCACGGCCAGCAGCAGCACGAGACCCTTGATGAACTGCTGCACGTCGGTCGAGATACCCATGAGCGACATGCCGTTGTTGAGCACACCCATGACGAGACCACCGGCGATCGCGCCGACCACGCGGCCGACACCACCCTGGACGGCGGCACCACCGATGAACGATGCGGCGATGGCATCCAGTTCGAACAGGTTTCCGGCGCCGGGGCCGGCCGAGTTCAGGCGACCCGTGAAAACGATGCCGGCGAGGGCCGCGAGCACGCCCATGTTCACGAACAGCATGAAGTCGACGCGACGGGTGTTGATGCCCGACAGCTTCGCCGCGGTGCGGTTGCCGCCGATCGCGTAGATGTGGCGACCGAAGACGCTCCGGCTCATGACCGTCGAGTAGCCGATGACCAGCACGGCGAGCACGACGAGAACGATCGGGGTCCCGCGCGAGCCGGGAGCGACACCCAGCAGGTAGGTCAGGTACGCGATGAGCGCGCCGCCACCGACGATCTTGAGGATGAACCACAGCTGCGGCTCGTTCTGCAGCTCGAGCGCGGCGCGCTTGGCGCGCTGGCGCACCTGCGACACGACGAACATGACCAGGGTCAGCACGCCGAGGGCGACGGTGATCCACTCGGCGGGCGAGCTGGCGGCCGGGAACAGGTCGGGGAAGAGGTAGCCACCGCCGAGCTGGCGGTACTCGGTCGGGAAGGGCGTGATCTGCGTGTTGCCCAGCGTCATCTGCGTGAGGCCGCGGAACAGCAGCATGCCCGCCAACGTCACGATGAACGCCGGGATGCCGATATACGCCACCCAGAAGCCCTGCCACATGCCGACCACGGCACCCAGGAGCAGCGACAGCAGGATGCCGAGCCACCAGGGCAGGCCCCACTGCACGATGAGCACACCCGAGACGGCACCGACGAAGGCCGCGACGGAACCGACCGACAGGTCGATGTGCCCGGCGATGATGATCATCACCATGCCGATGGCGAGGATCAGGATGTAGCTGTTCTGGACGATGATGTTCGACACGTTGCCCGCGGTGAGCAGACGACCGCCGGTCAACGCCTGGAACAGCAGGACGATGACGATCAGCGCGATGAAGATGCCGATCTCGCGCAGCCGAGAGGTGAAGAACTGCAGCATGCCGCCGGCACCGCTGCCGGTGCCGCCGCCGACGGGACCCTTCGGCGTGGCGGGACCCTGGGGGGTCACGGTGTTGTCAAGCGCTGACATGGTCGGCTTCCTTTTCCTTGGTCATGAGCACCATGAGGGCCTCGGGAGTGGCCTCTTCGATGGGCAGCTGGCCGGTGATGTGGCCTTCGCTGAGGGTGTAGATGCGGTCGCAGATGCCGAGGAGCTCGGGCAGCTCCGAAGAGATGACGAGCACCCCCTTCCCCTGCGCCGCGAGGGAGTTGATGATCGTGTAGATCTCGTACTTCGCGCCCACGTCGATGCCGCGGGTGGGCTCGTCGAGGATGAGCACCTCGGGGTCGGAGAACAGCCACTGCGACAGCACGACCTTCTGCTGGTTGCCGCCGGAGAGCTTTCCGACCACCACGTCGACGCTGGGCGCCTTGATGTTCATCGACTTGCGGTAGCGGTTCGCGACCAGGTACTCCTCGTCGCCGTCCACGAACCCGCCCTTGACCAGCTTGCGCATCCCGGCGAGCGAGATGTTGCGCTTGATGGTGTCGATGAGGTTGAGGCCGGCGCCCTTGCGGTCTTCCGTGACGTACGCGAGCCCGCTGCGGATGGCGGCGGGAACCGTCGAGGTGTCGGCCTTCTTGCCGTTGATGTAGACGGTGCCCGAGATGCGCGAACCGAAGCTCTTGCCGAACACGCTCATCGCCAGCTCCGTGCGACCGGCGCCCATCAAGCCCGCGATCCCGACGACCTCGCCGGCGCGCACCGTCAGGTTGGCCTCGTGGATGACGACGCGGTTGGCGTCGGTCGGGTGACTGACGTTCCAGTCCTCGATGCGCAGCACCTCGTCGCCGATCTCGACGTCGCGGTCGGGGTAGCGGTTCTCGAGCTCGCGGCCGACCATCCCGCGGATGATCCGGTCCTCGCTCGTGCCGCCGGTGGCGACATCCAACGTCTCGATCGTGCGACCGTCGCGGATGATCGTGACCTCGTCGGCGATCGCGCGGATCTCGTTGAGCTTGTGGCTGATGATGATGCAGGTGATGCCCTGCCCGCGCAGGTGACGGATCAGGTCGAGCAGGTGCTCGGAGTCGTCGTCGTTGAGCGCGGCGGTGGGCTCGTCGAGGATGAGGAGCTTGACGTCCTTCGACAGCGCCTTCGCGATCTCGACGAGCTGCTGCTTGCCGACACCGATCTCGTTGACGGGCACGTCAGGGCTGTCGCCCAAACCCACACGGGCGAGGAGCTTCGAGGCCTCGCGGTTCGTGGCATCCCAGTCGATGAGACCGCGGTGCGTGATCTCGTTGCCGAGGAAGATGTTCTCGGCGATGGACAGGTAGGGGCTGAGGGCCAGCTCCTGGTGGATGATGACGATGCCGGCGGCCTCGCTGTCGCGGATGTCCTTGAACTCGACGGTGTTGCCGTCGAAGACGATCTCGCCGCGGTAGTCGCCCGCGGGGTACACACCGCTGAGCACCTTCATGAGGGTCGATTTGCCGGCGCCGTTCTCGCCGCAGATGGCGTGAACCGTCCCGCGCGCGACGGTCAACGACACGTCGGCGAGCGCGATGACGCCGGGGAACTCCTTGGTGATCGAGCGCATCTCGAGGATGGTGCTCACGAGGTCCTCCTTGCAGAACCGGCTCGTGGCCGGTCGGGATGATGGGGCGGGGGCGCTGCGCGCCGACCCGCAGGAGCCTCCGCCGCGACCCGGTCGGGCCGCGGCGGAGGCGGGGTGGGAGGGTCGGAACCCTCCCGGGGGATCAACCCAGGTCGGCCTCGGTGTAGTAACCGCTGTCGATCAGGAGTTCCTTGTAGTTGTCCTTCGTGACGATCGTCGACTCGAGGAGGTACGAGGGGACGACCTTCTTGCCGTTGTCGTAGGTCTTCTCGTCGTTGACCTCGGGGGTCTCGCCCTTGCGGATGTCGTCGACCATGGTCACGGCCTGCTTCGCGAGCTCGCGCGTGTCCTTGAAGATCGTCGAGTACTGCTCACCGGCGATGATCGACTTGATCGAGCCGGCCTCGGCGTCCTGACCCGTGATGACCGGCAGCGCGTTCGCCGCGTAGCCGCCCGAGGTGAGGGCCGAGATGATGCCGATCGACAGGCCGTCGTAGGGCGAGAGCACGCCGTCGAGCTTGGTGCCGCCGATGACGGTGAGGATGTTCTCCATGCGCTTCTGCGCCGTCTCGGGCAGCCAGCGGAGGATGGCCGCCTGGCCGAACTCGGTCTGGCCGGAGGGAACCGTCAGCACACCCTTGTCCATGTAGGGCTTGAGGGTGTCCATGGCGCCGTTCCAGAAGTACGTGGCGTTGTTGTCGTCGGGGCTCCCGGCGAACAGCTCCACGTTGAACGGGCCGGCGGCGCCGGTCTCGGCGCCCGACGCGTCGAGCACGCCGAGGCCGGTCAGGAGCGACGTGGCCTGCTGGACGCCGACCTTGTAGTTGTCGAACGTCGTGTAGTAGTCGACGTTCTCGGTGCCGTTGATCAGGCGGTCGTACGCGATGACGGGGATGTCGGCGTCCTTGGCCTGCTGCAGCACGTCGGTGAGCGTGGTGCCGTCGATCGAGGCGACGATGAGCGCCTTGGCGCCCGAGGTGATCATGTTCTCGATCTGCGAGACCTGCGTGGGGATGTCGTCGTTGGCGTACTGCAGGTCGACCTGGTAGCCGAGCTCTTCGAGCTGCGACTTGACGTTGTTGCCGTCGGCGATCCAACGCTCCGACTGCTGGGTCGGCATGGCGACGCCGATGATGCCGCCGGCTTCTGCCGAGTCGCCGCTGCCGGCGCCGGTGCGGTCGCCCGCGCAACCGGCCAGGCCGATGCCGAGCGCGAGGACGCCCGCTCCTGCGATCGCCTTGAGCATGCTGTGCTTCTTCACTCTGGTTCCCTCCGTTGGGTGTTTGTCGCGATGTCTCCCGAGGAGCCCATCGCGGGCAGTGCTGACGACGCACGTCGGGCGCACGGTCGGCGGGGCGAAACGGAGGCGGTCGATGAGGCGGGTCACCCGCGTCGTTCGAAACGTCTTCGTCTCGACGGATCCGCTCCGCAGCGAGTCCCGTCGGCCGTGTGACCCGGTCATGTGACCGTTCACATTGTGTGAGTGATGCTACCTCGCGCTGAGCAGTGGCTGTCAAGTCCCGATGCGTTCGCGGTCCAGCCGTTGCCGAAACGTGACGAAAGTCACCACGACGGCGGAGCCGTCGACGAGCGCACGATCAACCGCAGGTGATCGGGCTCGCCCGCGGCGATGTCCTCCACGTCGACCCCGAGGGCGGTGAGCAGATCGATCACGGCGCGCGTGCCGATGCCGGCGAAATCCTGCCGCACCGTCGTCAACGGCGGCCACAGGTGCGCCGATTCGGGAACGTCGTCGAAACCGACCACCGAGATGTCCTCGGGCACCGAGCGACCTATGGCGCGAACGGCATGCATGAACCCCAGGGCCATATGGTCGTTGCCGGCGAAGACCGCGGTGGCATCCTCGGTGCGCAACAGCTCGAGCCCCGCCTCGAAGCCGAACTGCGCGCTCCAGTCCCCCAGCACCGGGGGCCGGGGGGAGAGATCGTGGGCGTCCATCTCGGCGAGGTACCCGCGCATCCGGTGATCGGCCTCGACCCAGTCGCGGGGCCCGGCGATGTGCAGGATGCGGGTGTGTCCCAACTCGATGAGATGACGCACCGCCGCCCGCGCGCCGGCGGTCTGGTGGTTGTGCGACGAGGTCGTGCCCGTCGACGACACGATCTGCACGGGCACCGGGAGCTGCAGCTCGTCGAGGATCGGCAGCACCCGCGTCTGGGGGGCGACGGCGATGAGCCCCTCCACCGACTGCTGCATGAGGTGGTCGATCGAGGCGCGCACGTCGTCGGGAGCGCTGGTGGCGAGGTTGGTCACCGTCAGGCGGTATCCGGCCGCGCGCGCGGCCGACTCCACGGCCTGGATCATGGTCGCGACGCCGAACGTCGTGGTGCGCGGGCCGAGGACGCCGATCAACCGGGAGCGACTGGTGGCGAGGGCGCGGGCCGCCTGGTTCGGCACGAACTTCAGCTCGGCGATCGCGGAGCGCACCTTCGCGGCCGTCTCGGGTCGCAGCTGCGGGCTGTTGTTGATGACACGCGAGACCGTCTGATACGACACTCCCGCCAGACGGGCGACGTCACGGATGCTCGGGGCGCGGCCCGGTGCTTCCGGGGTGTCGGTGTCGCTCATGGTCCGCCTCGTCGCGGGTCGCGCGCTGTTGCGTGACCGGTCACACGAGACTAACCGACGCGCGCGCCTCCCCCGTCGGCCGAGGTTTCCCCCCGTCCACGGGGCGTCAGGACTCCAGCAGAGCGCGGTAGAACCGGATGCCGCGGAGCCACACGTCCACGCGGATGCGCTCGTCGGGAGCGTGCAGCGCGTCACGCTCTGCGCGGGTGAGGTGGAACGGCGCGAAGCGGTACACGGCGTCGGTGAGACCGGTGTAGAAGCGGCTGTCGCTGGCGCCGAGCTGCAGATAGGGCAGCGCGATCACGTCGTCGCCGAGGATCGCCGACACCGTCGCCGACAGCCGCCGCCAGGCCTCGCCCCGCCACGGCGACACCGGCGAGGGTTCCCCGCCGTGGCGCAGCTCGATGTCGACGAGCGGGTCGGCAACCGCGCGGCGGAGGTGGATCGCCACATCGGCGAGGGTATCGCCGGTGAGCAGGCGGACGTTGACCCCGGCGCGGGCGACCGTGGCCAGCACGTTGTCGCCCGCCGCCCCCTCGAGACGGGTGACGACGGCGGTGGTGCGCACGAGCGCGTTCGTTTCGGCACCGGCCCGCGCCAGTGCCCTCGTCAGCAGGGGTGCCGTCACGCGGCCGTGCCGGAACACCGTGCCCAGCGGGGGCGCGGCGTGGGCCGCCGCCGTCGCGAGCATGGCCCGCACGGGTGGGGCGAGGCGCAGCGGGAACGGGCGGCGACGTAGGCGATCGACGGCCCGGGCGAGACGGGCCGTCGCGGGCATGGCCGGGGGTGTCGAGGCGTGTCCGCCGGCCTCGCGCGTCACGAGGTCGAACGTCGCGACTCCCCGTTCGGCGACGCCGATCATGGCGGTGGGCGCGGCGACGCCGGGGACGGCTCCCTCCACCACCGCTCCCCCCTCGTCGAGAACCAGGGCCGGACGCACTCCCCGCGCGGCGAGCAGCGCGGCCATCGCCTGCGCCCCCGTGCCGCGGGTCTCTTCGTCGTGGCCGAGGGCGAGCCAGATGTCGGTGCGCGGGACGACCCCGTCGGCCAGGGCCTGCTCTACCGCCTCGAAGATGGCGACGAGGGCGCCCTTGTCGTCGATCGCCCCCCGGGCGTGGATCGTGCGGTCTGCTCCCTCGCCCACGATCTCGGCCGAGAACGGCGGATGCCGCCACTGCTGCCCCTCGACAGGGACGACGTCCTGGTGCGCGAGGAGCACCAGGGGCGCGGCGTCGGTCGTTCCCGCCCAGCGGTAGAGCAGCGACCGCCCCGCGACGACCTCGCGCTCGAGTCGGGTGTGGACGAGCGGGTAGAGACGTTCGAGTGCGGCGTGGAACGCGGCGAAGGCCTCGTCATCGACGTCGGCGGGGTCGAACCGCGACACCGTCGCGATGGCCAGGAGCTCGCGGAAGCGCTCGACGGGCGTCATGTGACGAGCCTAGACGGCCGCTCCTGTCGCCGTGCGGCCCGGCGGGCCCCCGGAGGGTTGCGCGCCGATACGGTGGGGGTATGACCGGACTGCACTGGGGCATCCTCGCCACGGGCGGCATTGCGCACGCCTTCACCTCCGACCTGCGTACCGCGGGTCTCCACGTCGCCGCCGTCGGCTCACGCCGCATCGAGAGCGCCCGAGAGTTCGCCGAGACCTACGGCATCCCGAACGCGCACGGCTCGTACGACGACCTCGTCGCCGACCCCACGGTCGACATCGTGTACATCGCCACCCCGCACCCCGGCCACGTCGACACGGCGCTGCTCGCCCTCGACCACGGCAAGCACGTGCTGGTCGAGAAGCCGTTCACGCTCAACGAGGTCGAAGCCGCCGCCATCCGCGACAAGGCCGCCGAGAAGGGTCTGCTCGCCATGGAGGCGATGTGGACGCGCTACCTGCCGCACATGGTGCGCATCCGCGAGATCCTCGCCGCGGGAACGCTCGGCGAGATCCGCGTGGTGTCGGCCGATCACACGCAGAAGATCTCCACCGACCCCGCGCACCGCCTCAACGCGCTCGAGCTCGGCGGCGGTGCGCTGCTCGACCTCGGCATCTACCCGATCTCGTTCGCCGTCGACGTGCTCGGTCTTCCCGAACGCATCACCGCGCTGGCGCGCCTGTCGGATGCCGGGAGCGACGCCGAGGTCGCCACGGTGTTCGCTCACGCCGGCGGCGCGGTGTCGACCACCGTGTCGTCGTCACGGGGCGCCGGCACCAACTCGGCGCAGATCGTCGGCACCGAGGCCCGCATCGAGATCGATCGGGTCTGGTACACCCCGACGTCGTTCCGCGTCGTCACGCCCGACAACGCGGTGGCCGAGCAGTTCACGAGCGAGGTCGAGGGACGCGGCATGCAGTATCAGGCACTCGCGGCCGAGCGTCTGATCGCCGCGGGCGCCACGTCGAGCGACGTGCAGCCGATCGATGAGACCGTGGCGATCATGGGCGTGCTCGACGAGGTGCGCCGGCAGATCGGCGTGGTCTACCCCGGGGAGCGCTGAGCCCGCCTCACGGTCCGTGCACGCGCGGGGCGGCACGCGCGGGCGGCACGCCGACAGGGGTGCCGACTACCCATGGACCGCGGGGACGGGTCAGACTGGACGGTATGCCCGATACGCAGACCGCCCGCGTCGCCGTCTACCTCGACTTCGACAACATCGTGATGTCCTGGTACGACCGCGTGCACGGGCGCAACGCCTACTCGCGTGATCGGCAGAAGATCGCCGAGAACCCCATGGATCCCGAGATCGCCGAGCGTCTCACCAAGGCGACGATCGACGTGGGCGCGGTCATCGACTACGCGGCGTCGTTCGGCACCCTTGTGCTCACGCGCGCCTACGCCGACTGGTCGGCGCCCGTGAACGCCGAGTACCGCTCGCAGCTGGTTGCGCGCGCAGTCGACCTCGTTCAGCTGTTCCCCGCCGCGGCGTACGCCAAGAACGGCGCCGACATCCGCCTCGCGGTGGATGCCGTGGAGGACATGTTCCGCCTCCCCGACCTGACCCACGTCGTCATCGTCGCCGGTGACAGCGACTACGTTCCCCTCGCCCAGCGCTGCAAGCGGCTCGGACGCTACGTCGTCGGCGTCGGCGTGGCGGGGTCGACCGCGAAGTCGCTCGCGGCCGCGTGCGATCGCTTCGACGCCTACGACTCGCTGCCCGGCATTCCGAAGCTGGCCGAGACGAAGAAGGACAAGGACGCCGCTCCCTCGCGGCCGCGCACCCGGAGTCGTTCGAAGGATCCCGCGGTCGACCTGCTCGAGCGCGCCATGCAGCTCGAAGCCGAGCGCGCCGACGGCGAGTGGCTGCACGCGTCGGCGGTGAAGGACCTCATGAAGCGTCTCGACCCCTCGTTCAGCGAGAAGGCCCTCGGGTTCCGCAGCTTCTCGGACTTCTTGAAGGCGCAGACCGCCCACGTCGAGGTCGACGAGGAGTCGAACGTGGTGCAGGTGAAGGCCGTCACGCGGAGCTGACCCGGGCGACGGGGGATCTCGTCGGCCGAGGTTCCGGCGGCGGGGATTCCCGCGACCGGGACCCCGTCGACGGGAAGCCCGGCGACGGGGATCGCGGCGACGGCGCGCCCGACGCGCCGACGCCGGGGCTCCGCGCGCGGGGGCCTCAGCGCCTCTCGGCGCCCGGGGCGACGTGGGCGAGCACGCGGTCCCAGACCGACGTCAGCGTCACGTGGCCGTTGACCGATCCGATCTCGTCGTCGGGCACGATCTGCATCTCGGCCGACCGCATCCGCTCGACGTACCACTCGGCATCGCCGGTGGCCGCGGGACCGTCGCCGCCGACGATCACGAGCGCCTCCGCGTCGAGATGGTCGAGCAGGGGCGTGCGCAGGTCGCGGCTGAGCGGGTCGGACGGGCTCTCGACCCCCACGATCGCCAGGCGATCGACGACGGGACCCATCGCCGCGGCCAGGTAGATCGCGATCGCTCCCGCCGCCCGCTCCCCCACCAGGCCGACGGGGACTCCCGGGGCCTCCCGCTCGACGAGCTCGCGCAGGGCGTCGACGGTGAGCGCGGCGGGGGTCTGCCCGCCGAAGACCGGCGGGTCTTCCAATTCGGGGGCGTCGAGACCGACTGCGATGATGCGCACGTCGTAGCCCGAGGTCACCCGCGAGTCGGGGTCGGTCGTGGAGACGTCGCCGGTGCGCAGCACGAACACCGCGCGCGGAGCTCCGGGAGTACCGAAGCTGCGGTAGCCGAGCTCACCGTCGAGCCAGGGGGCCAGACTCATCGAGGGGTCCTTTCGTCGTGCTGTCGTGTCGTCCCCGGCGGGGAGGAGTCATCGGGGCGGTCGGCTCGTCGGTCATCCGGCCGTCGGCCGAGCATCGTCGGTCGAGCATCGTCACTCGACGGTCGCGTCGGCGGCGCTCCCACTGCTGCCCGCGCCCGCCCCGTCACTACCGCCCGCGCCCGCGGGGAGCATCGCCCGGAGAGTGTCGATCGTGTCGGCGTCGACCGCCGTCTTGTCGGGACGGTATGCCTTCACCCGGGCGAAGCGCAGCGCCACGCCGCCCGGATACCGCACCGATCGCTGCACCCCGTCGATCGCGATCTCGACGACCGTATCGGCGACGACCCGGATGCCGCCCGGCACCGCTCCCGTCTCGCGCTCGGCGAAGTGCGCGGTCTGCCACCGCAGGGTCTCGTCGGTCAGGCCCTTGAAGGTCTTGCCGACCATGACGAAACCGCCGGGTTCGCCGAAACGGCCCTCGGGATCGCGCGCCCCCAGGTGCAGGTTCGAGAACCACTCCGCGCGTCGCCCCGAACCGCGTTCGACGCCCAGCACGACCAGGTCGAACGTGTGCACGGGTTTGACCTTGAGCCAGCTCTTGCCGCGTCGACCCGCGGAATAGCTCGCGTCGAGGCCCTTCACCATCACGCCCTCGTGCCCCGCGTCGAGAGCGGCGCGGGCGAAGGAGTCTGCCGCGTCGGCGTCGTCGGTCAGCAGGGCGGGGATGCGGTAGGCGCCGGCCACGCGCTCCAGCTCGTCGAGGCGGGCCTCGAGGGGGTCGTCGATCAGGTCGCGCCCGTCGACGTGCAGGATGTCGAAGAACCAGGGGCGCAGGGCGATCTCGCGTGCCGTCTCGGCCCCGAAACGCGCCATCGTGTCTTGGAACGGGCGCGGGGCACCGTCGTCGTCGAGCGACAGCGTCTCGCCGTCGAGGATCACGTCGTCGACCGGCAGCGCGCGCGCGACCTCGACGATCTCGGGCACGCGGTGCGTGACGTCGGCGAGCGTGCGCGTGTAGACCGTGACCTCGTCGCCGTGTCGGTGCACCTGCACCCGCGCACCGTCGAGCTTGTACTCCACCGAGGCGCGACCGGCCGTCTGCAGCGCCTCGGCCACGGTCGCCGCGGTCGAGGCGAGCATGGGCTGCACGCCGCGACCGACCACGAGGCCCACGGCGCTCAGATCGTCGACCGACCCGGTGAGCGCGACGCGAGCCGTCTCGCCGAGGTCGCCCGACAGCATGGCGGCCCGACGCACGAGCGCGCCGTCGCGGTCACCGGCCCGGGCGATGGCATCCACGAGCACGCCCTCGAGCGCTCCGGTGCGCAGCTCGCCCGTCATGATGCGGATGAGCAGACGCCACTCGTTCGCGGTGGCCCGCGAGGCGAGATCGTCGAGCAGCCCCGTACGGACCGCCGCCGACCCCGCTCCCCCGACCTCGGCCAGGCGCGAGAAGGCGTCGTCGACGTCGCCGACGGTGAGCGTCGAGGTGTCGGCGTGCTCACCGCCGTGTGCCGAGAGCGTGCGCCACCCGACACCCAGGCGACCCTGGCGCGGAGACGCGGTCAGCAGTCCCACGGCGGGCTCGATCTCGTCGGGGGCGAGCGCGCGCAGCACCGCGGCGAGCGCGTCGACCTTGGCCAGGCGGGATCGGGTACCCGTGACCGTCGTGAGGGCCGTGTCGATATCGCCGAGGAGCATGTCGGCATCCTGGCATCCCCCTCCGACATCGCCCGTCGGCTTGCGCGGGCGGGGCGGTCGTGGCATCGGGTTCCCCGGGGGTGGCCGGGGCGCGCGGTCTCGTCGAGAGCGCGGCCGATCGTGCCGGCCCCCGCACGCCCGCCCTGATGAGTGGGCCCCGCGACACCGCTCATCACATGTGGCCCCTGCTCGCAACCCCCGACTCGATGTCGGAGGTTCGGGGTGTGCTGGACGCCTCCCCCAGGAATGAGGCCCCGTGAACGCTCCCGCAACCCTCGAACAGTCCGCCCGCACCGCCCGCGACGTCTTCGGCTGGGACGACCTGCTGCCGGGCCAGGCCGAGGCGATCGACGCGGTCGTGAGCGGCCGCGACACCCTGGTGGTCTTCCCCACCGGTGCCGGCAAGTCGGCCGTGTACCAGATCGCCGGGTGCGAGCTCGGCGGGGTCACGGTCGTCATCTCACCCCTGCTGGCCCTCCAGCGCGACCAGATCGACTCCATCGACGCGGCTCCCGACGCCCCCGCCGCCGTCGCCCTGAACTCCCGTGCCGGTGCCGCCGCACGCGCCACGGCGTGGGCGGCCATCGAGGGCGACGACGCGGTCTACGCCTTCCTGGCCCCCGAGCAGCTCGCGAACCCCGAGGTGTTCGACCGCCTCGCGAACGCCGACGTGCGGCTCATCGTCGTCGACGAAGCGCACTGCGTCTCGGCATGGGGGCACGACTTCCGCCCCGACTACGCGCGGATCGGCGACGTCGTCGACGCACTCGGCCACCCTCCCGTGCTGGCGTTGACGGCCACGGCATCCGCCCCCGTCCGTGACGACATCGTCGCCAGCCTGCGCATGCGCGAGCCGCACCTCGAGGTGCGGGGCATGGACCGCCCCGAGATCCACATGGCCGTGCGGCGACACGAGCACGACGCCGACAAGCGTCGCGCCGTCCTCGCTGACGTGCAGGATGCCGGCGGCCCTGCGCTGCTGTACGTGGCGACCCGCAAGGGAACCGAGACCTACGCCGACGAGCTGGGCGCTCTCGGTCTGCGGGCGGCGGCCTACCACGGGGCCATGGCGCAGAAGCGGCGCGACGAGGTGCACACGGCGTGGAGCGCGGGCGAGCTCGACGTGGTCGTGGCGACCTCGGCGTTCGGCATGGGCGTCGACAAGAGCGACGTGCGCCTGGTCGTGCACGCCGACGTCACCGAGTCGCTCGACTCGTACGCGCAAGAGATCGGCCGGGCGGCGCGCGACGGTCAGCCGGCGCGGGCGATCCTGCACTACCGCGCCGAGGACTTCTCGCTCCGGTCGTTCTTCGCGGGCGGCCACACCAAGCGCGCCGACATCGCGGGCGTCTGGGACGTGCTGCAGCGCGCCGACAGGCCGATGCGCGCGAAGGACATCGCCGATGAGGGCGGTCGTTCCGTGCGCGCCATCGGCCGGGTGCTGAACCACCTGGTCGCGTGCGATCTGGCCGTATCGGGAGCCGAGGGCGTGTCGATCCTGGCGAAGGTGTCGGCCGGCGACGCGGTGAGCGCCGTGCGTGAGCGCGACGAGGCCGAGGAACGCATCCGCGCGTCGCGCATCGAGATCATGCGCGGCTACGCCGAGACGGTCCATTGCCGACGCCGAGCCCTGCTCGAGTACTTCGGCGTCGAGACCCCGAGCCACTGCGGATCGTGCGACCGCTGCGACACCGGAGCCGCCGCGCCGATCGACGAACCGGCCGCCGCGGCCGACGCCGACGGCATCCGCATCGACTCCACGGTCGAGCACGGCGAGTTCGGCGTGGGCACGGTCATGGCGATCGAAGACGACCGGCTGACGGTGTTCTTCGCCGACCACGGCTACAAGGTTCTCGCTCGCGCGGCGTTCGAGCGCGGCATCCTCGAACTCGGCGAGGCGGCGTAGTCGCGGCGGGTCCTCCTCCGCGGCGAAACCGCGCGCGGGACGCACCGCGGCGGTGACACCGCCCTGGGCTCAGCGCGGGACTCACCGCGACGAGGACAGGCTCCGGACGCGGCGCGGGGTCACCGAGCTCGCGTCGACCACCACGCCCACGCCACGAGCGGTATTTGCAGGAACAGCCGCGCGAAGCGGGCACGGTCGGTGTTCAGACCCGGCGCCGAGCGCCCGGTGCGCCACTGGTGCACGTTCCCCGGGAACACGGCGACGAAGAACGCGGCGATCGCGGCTCCGATGCGGCCGCGCTCGCCCGGCAGGGCGACAAGTGCGGTGCCGAGCAGCACTTCGACGGCCCCGGATGCCACGACGATGGCGTCCTTGTCGAGGTGCAGCAGGCGGGTGGCCCACCCCGGCACGACGATGCGATAGCCCCGGCGCCCCCACGTCACGTGGCTGACGCCGGCGCCGACGAGCAGCAGAGCCAGGCCGCCGCGGGCGACGGAGCGGATGGTGAGACCTCGACGTCGTGCCATCGGGTCAGTCTGCCATCCGTGCCGGGGCGCGGGGTCGCCGCGCGGGTCGCGGCTCAGCTCAGGTCGCGCAGGTCGGTCAGCGAGCGAGACGCGAAGGCGATCTCGTCGAACACCGCCGTCGCGCCGGGCCCCATCGGCGCCTGCGCGAGAAAGCCCACCGCGACCGCCGTCGGCTCGGCACCCAGGCGGAACACCCGCACGAAGTGCCACGACACCCCGTCGAGCGAGAAGTGGAAGACGAAGGCCGGGCCGGTGCGCGCGACACGCAGCCACACCGCGTCGGTCGTGAAGACCGGCCCGTTCGCATCGTCGGAGAATCCGTCGGTCACGACGCTGACGACCATGGCCTCCCCCTGCGGCGAGTACTCGTTGCAGAGCTTCGCCCACCGGTCGGGATCGGACCAGAGCGCGAGTGCTCCCGCGTCGAAGGTCGAACGCGCGCCGACCACGCGCACACGCGCCGAGAGGACGAAGTCGGTCCGCGGTGCGGCGAAGGCGAGCGCCGTCGCGCCGTGCTGGGCCGCACCGCCCGCCGAGTCGTTGGTCCAATCGACGCCACCGGCCGACCGCAGGGTCAGCGCGCGCGCGGTCTCGTCGTACTCGGCGTCGCCGTCGACGCCGGTCCAGTGCAGGGCGGGAAGGCCGGGGAGAGAGAGGGTCACGACGGCACCCTATCGGTGCGCTCGCTCGACGTCGCCGACGCTCCGCCGCGGCGGGGTCGCGTGCCGAGGTCGGCCGCCGCGCGCCACAACCACTCGACCGGACCGGCCGAGAACCGCCGAAGCCACAGGTGCGCCGCGGCGGCGACGATCGCGGTGATCACGAGGAAGGCCGCCACCGTCACCGGCACGCGCCAGGGCGCGAGGGTGGACGCGAGCCCGAAGCCCCAGCCGTAGAAGAGCGCCCCGCCGAGGAGGTTCTGCAGCAGGTAGGCGCTGAGCGCGACCCGGCCGATCTCGGTGGCGCGGCGGGCGAACCACCCGCCGGTGCCCCGACGCACGCAGAGCTCGACCACGAGCCCCAGGATGCCGAGAGCCACGACCGGGGCGACCACGTACCGCTCGAGCAGCAGCCCGGCGGAGGTCGCCGACAGCGCGAGGACGAGGTCGACGGGAGCCGCGAAGAGCCCGACGATCATGAGTCGGCGGCGCAGTCGAGCGCCCTCGGCCGAGAACACCCCCGCCCGCAGAAGTGCGGCGCCGGCGAGGAACATCGCCAGCGAGAGGAAGCCGATGAGCACGGGTTCGGCGCGGAAGACCGCCGCGTTGTCGAGGCGGAACGCGGCGAGACCCAGGAACGACGCGTCGGCGTAGGGGCTGGGCTCGGACGGCAGCGGGAGGTCGGCATCCGCCCCGGGAAGAACCGTCAGCACCACGACGAGGAGCGACATGACCGCGAGGTGGATGCCGCCGAAGACGACGATGAGGGCTCGTTGGGCCCGCGGGCGCGTCAGGAGCAGGAACGACACGACCGCGGCGGTGACGGCGTACCCCATCAGCACGTCGAACTCGGCGATGAGGATGTAGTTCACGACGCCGTCGACGAAGAGCAGCGCGGCGCGCCACAGATAGCGCCCGGGCCATCGTCGCTGCTGCCGCACGGCCGAGCGGTGCTGGATCGCGAGTCCGACCCCGAAGGTCAGCGAGAGCAGGGCGAGGAACTTGCCCTGCGCCAACGCCATGAGGGCCAGCTGCGTCGTCGCCGCCGCGGAGGATTCGCTCGACAGCACCGGCGCACTGAGCATGCCGAGCAGGCCCCAGGGGTGCGAGAAGACCCAGACGTTGGTGGCGAGCGTGCCGACGATGGCGATTCCGCGCACGACGTCGAGGGCGGCGAGACGGCCACGATTTGGCAATACGTTCGTATTGTTCACGGCTTCACCGTAGCCTACGACGGTGGACGAATCAGCCCCCTCTTCTGCGCGCGGAGGAAAAGACGCCATCGCCGAGGCGGTGCTGCGCGTGCTCTCGACGGGCGGGGCCGACGACCTGAGCGTGCGCAAGGTCGCCGCCGAGGCGGGCGTCTCGGTCGGGGCGGTGCAGCACCACTTCCCCACGCGCGCCGCGCTGATCATCGGGGCGATGGATGCCGTGAACGCCCTGTTCCGCGCGCGTATCCGCTCCGCACTGGCCGAGGCGGCCACCGCGCGGGAACGCCTCTCCACCGTGTGCGAAGAGCTGGCCTGCCTCGGCGACGCCGGTCCGCGCGACGCCATCGTCTGGACGGCCTTCGCCTCGCGCGCCGGAACGGACCCCCGGGTGCGCGACATCCACGTGCAGGGCTGGCGAGCGGCCGAGGGTTTCGTCCAGACCCTGTTGACGGAGGCCTATCCCGACGCCGGCATCACACCCGACGACGCCGCATTGCTGCTCGCCACCCTCGACGGCATCGCCGTCGCGCGGGGCGCGGAGGGCGATGACCGCATGGCGCGCGACCGCGCGCGGCGGATCATCGCCGCCGTACTGGCGCCGTTCGCCGACCGGCGGTGACGGCCGCCCCTGTCGCCGAGACGCCCGTCGCCGTGCGCCCCGCGCGCCCGACGCCGCCGCTCCGGGCCGTTCGGCTCAGAGGGGAAGCCTCGGTACCGAGGCCAGCAGTCTGGCCGTGTAGGGATGCTGCGGGCGCGAGAGCACCTCGGCCGTCTCGCCCACCTCGACGATCCGGCCGCCCTCGAGCACGGCGATCCGCGCGCACAGGGCCGACACGATCGTGAGGTCGTGCGAGACGAGCAGCATGCCGATGCCGCGCTCGCGGGCGAGCGAGCGGAGCAGGTCGATCACCTGCATGCGCACGCTGGTGTCGAGGGCGCTGACGGGCTCGTCGGCCAGCAGCAACCGCGGCGACGGGGCGAGCGCGCGGGCGATGGCGATCCGCTGCCGCTGGCCGCCCGAGAACGCGTCGGGGTAGCGCTCGGCCGCGTCGGCGGGCAGACCCACGTCGGCGAGCAGGCCCGCCACCCGGGCGCGCCGGTCGCCCTCGATGCCGAGCGATCGCAGCGGTTCGGCGATGGCGTCGCCGACCTTCATGCGCGGGTCGAGCGACGAGAAGGGGTCTTGGTAGATCGGTTGCACGGCCCGGCGGAAGGCCCGCAGCGCCACGCGGCGAGCGGGCAGCGGCGCGCCCTCGAAGTGGACGGCGCCTCTCGTGGGCGCGCGGAGTCCGAGCGCGAGCTGCAGCAGCGACGATTTGCCGGCTCCCGACTCCCCCACCAGGCCGACGCTCTCGCCGGGGGCGATCGCCAACGACACGTCTGTCAGCACGGGGCGGTCGGCCCGGTACGCGAAGTCGACGTGATCGAGCGACAGGATGGGGACCGTCATCGCGTCTCCTTCGGCAGCAGATCGTCGAGGGCGCGGGATGCGGCGACGAGCTCGCGCGTGTAGGGCTCGACCGGCGCCGAGACGAGCGTCGCGGTGTCGGCGACCTCGATCTGTCGCCCGCCCTTCATCACGAGCACCCGGTCGGTCATCCTGGTGACCACGGGGAGGTCGTGGCTGATGAACAACAGCGCCATGCCGCGTTCGGTGACCTCGCGCTGCAGCAGATCGAGGACGCCGGCCTGCACCGTCACGTCGAGGGCGGTCGTCGGCTCGTCGGCGATGAGCAGGTCGGGAGAGCCCGCCAGGGCGAGGGCGATCGCGACGCGCTGGCGTTGGCCGCCCGAGATCTCGTGGATGTACGACCGCGCGACGCGCTCGGGCTCGGCGAGCTTCACGTCGGCGAGCGCGTCGAGGACGGCGCGCTTCAGTTCATCGCCGCGCAGTCCCCGGTGCCGGCGCAGGGGCCAGGCGAGCTGTCCGCCCACGCGCATGAGCGGATCGAGCGAGGCCAACGGCTCCTGGAACACCGCGCCGAGGACCGTGCCCCGGACGCCGTCGAGCGTGCGCTGCGATGCCGTCACGGCATCCACGACGCCCTCCGACGAGCGGACGCGAACCGCTCCGCGGGCACGGAGCGGATGGGCGAGCAGGCCCAGCGCGGCGAGGGCGGTGAGCGACTTGCCCGACCCGGACTCGCCGATGATGCCGACCCGCTCGCCCGGGGTGACCGAGAGCGAGATGGATTCGACGAGGGCGCGGTCGTCGAGATCGACGCCGAGGTCATCGAACTCGAGCAGGGGCGCGGTCATCGGATGCTCCTCGAGGCGGGGTCGGCGACATCGCGCACGCCGTCGGCGAGCAGGTTGATGCCGACGATCGTGGCGACGAGCAGGATGCCGGGGAGCAGCGCCGCCGTCGGAGCGATCGTCACGGTGCTCTGGGCCTCCTGCAGCATGCGGCCCCAGGACGCGTTCGGCGGCGGCGAGCCCAGGCCGAGGTACGACAGGGACGCCTCGGCGATCACGGCGCCGCCGAACTGGAGGGCCAGCGGCACGATCAGCGTCGGCCAGACGTTCGGAAGCACGTGCCGCCAGACGATGCCGAAGGTGCCGGTGCCGGACGTGCGGGCTGCCGTGACGAAATCCCGCCCGAGCACCCGAACGGCCGTGACGCGGGTCAGCCGCGCGATCACGGCGGATCCGGCGAGCCCTATCGCGAGGATCGCCGACTCCACCGACGCTCCGCGCCACGCGACGATGAGCATGGCCAGCAGCAGGGTGGGGAAGGCGATCGCGATGTCGAGAAGGCTCGAGATCGCGTCGTCGATCACGCGACCGGTCACCGCGGCGACGAGGCCGACGACGATACCGACGACCGCGGCGATCACGACGGACCCGACGCCCACGAGCATCGCCAGGCGCGCGCCGATCATCAGCTGAGAGAAGAGGTCGCGACCGAGCCGGTCGGTGCCCGCCCAGTGCTCCGCGCCCGGTGGGAGCAGACGGCCACCGCCGGTGTCTTCGGGGGCGAACGGGGTCCAGAACGACGAGACGATCGCGATGACCGCGATCGCGCCGAACAAGACGGCGCCGATGGTCAGGTTGAGCGAGCGGCGACGCCGGGGGGCGGGGCGCTGCGCCACGATGACGACGGGGGGAACGGCGCTCATGCGACGGCCTTCGCCCGGCGGTTGCCCGACAGCGTCCCCCGCAGGCGCGGGTCGATGAGACGTTGAGCGACGTCGGCGACGAAGCCCAGCAGCAGCACGAGGGCGGTCGAGAACAGGATCACTCCCTGCACGCTGGGGAAGTCCTGCTCGCGAATGGCGACGAGGAGCATATCCCCGAGTCCGGGGAGGGCGAACACGCGCTCGATGATGACCGCGCCGACGAACGTCGTCGACAGTTGGATGGCGAGGATCGAGATCACCGGCACGACCCCGTTGCGGATGCCGTGTCGCCACAGCGCCGTCGAGAAGCTCTGCCCCGTGGCCCGGGCGGCGCGCAGGTACTGCTGGCCGAGCACGTCGAGCGTCGCGCTGCGCACGTAGCGGGCCAGGTCGCTGCCGGCGACGATGGCGATGGTCAGCACGGGAAGGGTCAGGGCGAACAGAGCGGCTCCCGGATCCTCCCAGTCGCGACGGGGGAAGCCACCGGCGGGGAATAGCCGCCAGTTCAGCGAGAGCACGCCCACGAGCAGGATGCCGACCCAGAACACCGGCACGGCTCCGCCCAGCTGCGACAAGGCCGAGAACGTGGTGCCGTACCAGGTGCGCGACTTCCACGCCGCGAGGAACCCGACCGGTACCGCGATGATGACCGACAGCGCGAACGACAGCAGCGTCAACGGCAGGGTGACGTTGAGCCGGCGGAGGATCTCGTCTCCCACCGACAGTCGGTTGGTGAAGCTCTGCCCCAGATCGAGTGTCGCGAGCTGGCCGACGTAGTCGGCGAACTGCACCCAGATCGGCCGGTCGACGCCCAACCGGGCTGCCGCCGCCTGGATCTCGGCATCCGTCGCCCCCACCGAGATGAGAGCGAAGACGGGATTGCCGAGCACGCGCAGCACGACGAACAGGATCACCACGGCCAGCGCGAACGCCAGCAGCAGCAATCCTGTCCGTCGAATCAGATATCGCCCGATGATCAGGCCTTCTGGATGCCGTAGACGTAGAACAGCGAGTTCAGGCCGTTCTCGGGCACGCCCGTCACGCCGGGCGCGGCCACGCGCAGCTGCGGGTTGAGGTACAGCCAGACGCTCGCGGCATCGTCGGAGATCTGCTGGTTGACCTGACGGATGAGCGCGGTCTGCTCCTCGACGCTGCCGGCCGCCTCGGACTCCGCCAGCCACCGCTGCACATCGGCGTTGTCGTAGCCCCAGTAGAAGTCGGGGTTGCCGTAGAAGTTGATGTCGCGGTCGTTGACGTGGCCCTGGAGCGTCGCCTGGAAGTCCTTGTCGGTGTAGACCTGCTGGTACCACTGGTCGTCGGTGATGATCTCGATGTCGACCGTGATGCCGACCTTGGCCAGCTCCGACTTCAGGAACTCGGCGACCGTGGAGTGCACGCCCGAGTCGGGCGTCTTGATCGAGAACGTGAACCCGCCCGCGTACCCCGCCTCGGTGAGCAGCTGCGCGCTGAGGGCCGGGTCGTAGGGGTTGTTGTCGGCGAGGTCGATGTACCACGGCTCCGACGGCGGGACCATCGAACCGATGAGCTGGCCGCGGCCGTCCCAGATGGCATCCAGCAGCTTCTGCCGGTCGATCGCCGAGTAGATCGCCTTGCGCACCTTCACGTCGTTGAACGGCTCGATGCGGTCGTTGAAGGCGAGCAGCTCCTTGGTGGTGGAGGTGCCCTCGATGATCTGGAAACCCGCCGCCTCGAACTCGGCCAGGCTGTCGGGGTTGGCCTGGCTCGTGACGAGGTCGACGGCGCCGGTGAGCAGCGCGTTGTTCAGCGCGGTGGGGTCGGCGTAGTACTGGTAGACGACGCCTCCGTTGGCGGGCGCGTCCGCCCAGTAGTCGGGGAACACGTCGAGGCTGATCGAGTCGCCCTTGCGGTAGTCGGCCAGCTCGTAGGGGCCGGTGCCGTCGGCGGTGGCGGTGAGGTCGCCCGCCTCGGAGTTGACGATCCAGACGTAGCCGAGGTTGTAGGTGAAGCTGATCGACGGCTGCTTCAACGTCACCTCGACCGTCGAATCGTCCACCGCGGTCGCGGTGTCGATGACGCTCAGCTGACGCTTGCGCGCGGCGATGGAGTCGTCGCCGATGAAGCGCTCCAGGCTGTAGACCACGTCGGCGGCGGTGAGGGCCTTGCCCGAGTGGAAGGTGGCGTCGCGCAGCGTGAACGTGTAGGTCAGGCCGTCATCCGACACCGCGGTCTCGGCCGCGAGCAGGGGCTCGACCTCGGCGTCGTCGGTGATCTTGAACAGACCCTCGTAGACGTTGCCGGTGAACACCTCGGTGACGCCCGACGACCCGCCGAAGATCTGGTCGAGGTTGGTGGGCTCGTTCTGCGAGCCGACGACGATCTCGGCCTGCGGGTCGGACGCACCGCCCGAGGCGGAGCCGTCGCCCGAGGCGGAGCCGCCTCCGGCGGCGCATCCGGCGAGCACGAGCAGTCCGGCGGTGGCGACCGCGATGGCGGCGCCGAGGCGGGTGGAGCGGAAGCGTGAGGACACGTCGATTCCTTCTGGTGGTGAGGGGCGGGGACGCGCCGAGTGCTGTGGGCGCGGGTGGAGCGGGGTGAGCGATGCCAGGGGCTACCGGCATCCGGATCGGGTCACGGGTGGAAGTCGCCCTCGAAGCGCACGCGCTTCTCGCCCGCGCGAACGGGGAACGGCAGACGGTTCTGCGCGGGCGGAAGCGGGCAGTTCATCTGGCTGGAGAAGCCGCACGGCGGGACGATGGCGCGGTTGAAGTCGACGTCGATCTCGACGCTCTCCCCCGCGGCCAGGGGGCGGTCGGATGCCGGGCGGTCGAGGAAGAGGAAACGCCCGGCGCCGTAGCTCTCCACGCCATTGGTCGTGTCGCCGAAGACCAGCTGCAGCTTGGCCGTGCCCGCGTAGGTCGTGTCGAAGGCGGCCAGGCGGAACTCGCGACCGTCGACCTCGAAGACCAGGTCGCCCGAGACGGGGAGGGCGCGCGTCGCACCGTCGTCGCGAATGTGCTCGAACGGAACCACGCGCTCTTCGTCGACGAGCTCGAAACGTCCCCGCAGAACCCACGACGGGTCGTAGTCGTAGGTCTCGATCACCTCGAACGCCTGGTTGGCGGGGGAATCGCGCCGCCAGATGCGGTACCCCTGCTGCGTCTCGCCCGAGTCGATGTCGGCGCGCTGCAGGCGGGTGAGCAGCGCGTCGTCGGGATGACCCGCGCGGGCGGCGGCGTCGTCGACGGCCGGGGTGCCGGCGGGCGACCAGTGGGTCAGCACGAGAGCGAGCGGCCCCTGCGGGGCGGTGACGGCGGCGTGGCGCGCGGAGATCCACTGGGCGTGGGCGGCCGGAGCCGTGTCGTTCGAGGAGGTGGGGGGCGAGGAGGACATCATCATCAGTCTCACAACGCCGCGCCCGTCGCGAGAAATTCCGTGACGGACTGTTTCCGTTCCGGAGCCCGTCCGGTGACTCGACCGCGCGATCCGTTGCCACAGCCGAGGTGCGCTCCGTGACGGCGGCGCCCGCCGGGAGTACGCGGTGGCACCTGCCCGCCCTCCGGCGCGCCGGATCGCTCAGCCGGGGCCAGGGGCCACGCGCCGGGCGAAGTCGACGTACGCCTCGACGGTGTCTTCGGGCACGATCGCGCGCAGCACGACCTCGTCGGCGGCCGCCGTGTACGCCGCGAGCGCGTCACCCAGCTCGGCGGCATCGCGGATCGTCGTGTCGACGGCATCCACCCCCATCCGTGCGAAGTTGGCCGCGTAGTTCGGGAACGAGGCGTAACGGGCCGTCTCGACGTCGAGACGCTCGCGCGCGGCCGAGTCGATCGCCGTGCGCACGTAGACCGCGACGTGCGCGGAGGGAGCGACCGTGTGCAGCGCCTCGGACTGCGCGTGCGCCTCGGTGGGCGGCACCCAGTTCAGCAGCACGCCCTCGGCGTGCTCGGCGCCCGTGCGACGCATCTTCGGGCCCAGCGCCCCGACGAGCACCCGTGGGATACCCGCGGCGCGCAGCACCTCGATGGCCCCGCGCACCCGCGCGAGCGCGCCCTGCTTCGCCATCCCCGAGCCGATGCCGAGGGTCAGGCGGTCCAGCGGAAGACCGAGCGATGCCACCGCGGCGGCGATCTCGTCGGCGGGGCGCCGGTCGACGGGAACGACGCCCGTGGCCAGACGCAGGCGTTCGGTCACGCGGGCCGCGGCCGCGAGGGCGGCGAGGGCATCGCCGTCGGGGGTGTCGTTGATCCAGAGCGTGTCGAAGCCGGCGCTCTCGACCGCAGGCGCGATCTCGGCGATGGCCTCGGGGCCCAGCGAGCCGGCGAGACCGAGAGAGACGGCACCCCGCGTCACGAGACGCCTCCGGCGCGGGGGACGGCCACCGCGACCTGGCCCACCGCCGAGAAGAACGCCGCCAGGTCGACGTCGTCGGTCGGCAGGAGCACGACGTCGTCCACGCCGGCCGCTTGGAAGCGCGCGACCCCCTCGGCGACCTCGGACACCGAGCCGGCGAGGACCCGGTCGGCGGCATCGTCGCGATCGGCGAGCACCGCGGTGGCACGAGCGCGGGCGTCGGGACCGAAGGCGGTGAGCACGTAGGCCACGATGTCGGCCCGACCCTCGCGGCCGGCCTCGGCCCGCCCTGCCTGCACGGTCGCGACCGCGGAGGCGATTTCGGCGACGGTGTGCCTGCTGTCGAGCACCACCCCGTCGGCCACGGCACCCGCGAGCGCCAGTGTCTTGGGCCCCTCGGCCGCGGCGTACACGAGCGGCGCCTGAGCGGGCGGCCAGTCGAGAGCGACGTCGCGCAGCTTCACGTAGCGTCCCTCGGTGCTCACCGTCTCGCCCGCCAGCAGAGACCGCAGGGCCGGCAGGTGCTCCTGCATGAGCGTCAGGGGCGAGGCGGCCTTCGCCCCGACCTGTCGCATCCAGTCCTGCACCCCGTGGCCGAAGCCGGGCAGCAGTCGCCCGGGGAACATGCGCTCGATCGTGGCGACCTCCATCGCCGAGGCGGCGACGTTGCGCAACGGCAGGGGGGCGATGCCGATGCCGATGCGCAGGTGATCGGTGACGGCGAGCGCCGCGGCGGCGGCCGCCCACGCCGACGAGCGGAAGCAGTCCTCCCAGAGCCACAGCTCGTCGATCCCCGCGTCTTCGGCCGCGCGCGCAGCGTCACGCAGTTTCTCGGGCGGGTGCGGGTACGGGCTGAAGATCGTGCCGATACGACTCATGCGTCTACTCTGCCGGGCCCCTCCGACATCGGGCGAGGGGGTGGCGCGCGTCGTGCCGATCCGGCTGGGTCCTTCACGGGCCGGGCCATCCGAGGGACCACCCTTGCGGCGCACGCACGGACGACGAACGCCCCGGGACCGACGTCCCGGGGCGTTCGTCCTGTCTTACGCCGCGAGCGCCTGTGCGGCCGCCCCGACCACGAAGCCCGTGGGGGTGGCGTCCACCGTCACCGCTCCGCCGTCGACCAGCTCTCCCGACACGAACAGGTCGGCGACGCGATCGTCGACCTCGCGCTGGATGACGCGGCGCAGGGGCCGGGCACCGTACTCGGGCTCGTAGCCCACCTCGGCCAGCCGGTCGACAGCCGCGTCGGTGACGTCGAGCGCGACGCCCCGTGCCGAGAGCCGCCGCGAGGTCGCGTCGAGCAGCAGGCGCACGATCCGGCGCAGCTGCGTCTTCTCGAGCTTGCGGAACAGCACGATGTCGTCGATGCGGTTGAGGAACTCGGGCCGCATGGCCTCGCGGAGCTTTCCCATCACGCGATCGCGCAGATCGTCGTCGGCGAACTCGCGGCCGGTCGTGGTGAAACCGATCGCCCCGGAACGGGATGCCAGCACCTCGGCGCCCAGGTTGGAGGTCATCACGATCACGGTGTTGCGGAAGTCGACCGTGCGCCCCTGGCCGTCGGTGAGACGACCGTCGTCGAGCACCTGCAGCAGCAGGGTGAAGACGTCGGGGTGGGCCTTCTCGATCTCGTCGAAGAGAACCACCGAGTAGGGAGCGCGACGCACGCGCTCGGTGAGCTGGCCGGCCTCGTCGTAGCCGACGTATCCGGGAGGGGCACCGATCAGCCGCGACACCGTGTGACGTTCGCCGAACTCGCTCATGTCGAATCGGATCACGGCGGCGTCGTCGTCGAAGAGCGAGCCCGCCAGTGCCTTCGCCAGTTCGGTCTTCCCGACGCCGGTGGGGCCGAGGAACAGGAACGATCCGACGGGACGGCTCTCATCCCCCATGCCCGTGCGGTTGCGGCGCACGGCCTTGGCGACGGCCGCGACGGCATCGTCCTGCCCGATGACCCGGGCGTGCAGTTCGTCCTCCAACTGCGACAGGCGGCCGCGCTCGGTGGCCGTGAGGCGAGCGACGGGAATCCCGGTGGACCGGCTGATCACCGCGGCGATCTCGGGCTCGTCCACCACCGCCGCCGATCGCGGCCGGGTGGTGGCCGCGTCGAGCCGCGCCTGCACGTCGGCCATCTCGTCTCGCAGACGTGAGGCTTCCTCGTAGTGCTCGGCCGACACGGCGGCGTTCTTGTCGGCCTCGAGGGTCGCGAGTCGGGCGAGCAGATCCGTGGTGTCGACGCGCACGCCCAGCTTCAGCCGCAGACGGGCGCCCGCCTGGTCGATGAGGTCGATGGCCTTGTCGGGCAGCACGCGGTCGGGCAGGTACCGGTCGCTCAACTCGACGGCGGCCCGGAGGGCGTCGTCGGTGTAGGACACGGCGTGGTGCTGCTCGTAGGCCGCGCGGAGCCCGTGCAGGATCTCCACGGCATCCGGGATCGACGGCTCCCCCACGCGCACGGGCTGCAGGCGGCGCTCGAGCGCGGGGTCCTTCTCGATCGTGCGGTACTCGCGCAGGGTGGTGGCGCCGATCAGGTGCACGTCGCCGCGGGCCAGGCGGGGCTTGAGGATGTTGCCGGCATCCATCGACCCGTCGCCGCTGCCGCCCGCACCGACGAGCGTGTGCACCTCGTCGATGAAGACCACGAGCTTGTCGGATGCCGCGATCTCGTCGAGCGTCTGGGTGAGGCGCTCTTCGAAGTCGCCGCGGTACCGCGCTCCGGCGAGCATGGCGGCGAGATCGATCGAGACCACGCGCGTGTCGCGCAGCTGCTCGGGCACGTCGCCGGCGACGATCGCCCGCGCGAGTCCCTCGACGACGGCGGTCTTTCCGACGCCGGCCTCGCCGATGAGCACGGGGTTGTTCTTCGTGCGACGGCTGAGGATCTCGAGGGTCTGCTCGATCTCGTCGGAGCGCCCGATCACGGGGTCGAGTGCGCCCGCGGCCGCGCGCGCCGTGAGATCGGTGCCGAAGCGGTCGAGGTTCGGGGTGACGGATGCCGACTCGGCGGGCGCGTCGACCTCGTCGCCGCCGACGACGGTCTCGCGCACGCCCTGGGTCAGGGCTTCGGCGGTGACGCCGGCCTGGGCGAGGATCTGGCCGGCGGGGGCGTCTTGGGCGAGGACGAGGGCGAAGAAGAGGTGGTCGGGGTCGACGTAGGTCGATCCGGCCGCGCGGGCGACCTGGAAAGCGTGGAACAGCGCGCGCTGCACCGAACCCGCGACGACCGCCCCGTCGACGTCGGCGGCGGGACCGGCCGCCGGCAGACGGCTCTCGGCCGCTCGGGCGATGGCGGCGGGGTCGGCTCCCAGGCGCGCGACGGCGTCGTTCGCGGGGGATCGTCCCACGAGGACGTGCAGCACGTGCAGGGCGTCGAGCTCGCGCTGGCCGCGGCCGAGCGCGAAGCGGCCGGCGGCCTGCAGCGCGTCTTGAGTGCGGGCGCTGAGGAAGCGGCTCAGATCGATCGAGCGTTCGGCACGCGCCTGCTCGCCCGCCAGGTAGCGCGCGAGGAACTCGTCGAACGACTGGGCGCCGTCGTCTGCGGCGCCGGGGGTGACATTCTCGGGCAATTCCGTCTCCTGATACGTGAGTGCAACGGACTCAAGTTTGATACTTGAGCGTCGACGTATCAAGGTAACGCCGCTGCTCGCGGCGTATTCCCGGTCACGACCGCAACGTCGGATCGACCTCGTTCCACAACTCGATGGTCTGCACCAGCCAGAACACCGCGAAGAGCCCCACGGCGACGGCCTCCCCCCACAGGATCACCGGGACGACCGACGTGTCGACGCCCGCGAGCAGCGCCGCCACGAGAACCGCCAGCGTCAGAACGATGGCCGCGGCGACCGCGCCGTACGCGAGGCGGACCCCCCGTCCGCGCGACGAGCGCGGATGCGGGCGCCACGCGGCGAGGGCGGCGACGGCGGCGATGAGGAGGAAGAACCCCACGGCGGCCGCCTCGTGCGCGATCACGAAGAACGACGTCGGCGACACCCCCGCCCAGACCGCACCGGCGACCACCAGCCCCGCGACCGTCGCCGCCGTCAGCGTCACCCCGCGACTCGTCGTGCCCTGCACCCGGGCGAGGATCAGTGCGGCGATGACCCCGAGCAGCACGACGGATGCCACGGCCACGGCGTTGTTGACCACGGTCGGCACCACCGCGTCGGGAACGCATGCCGTCGCCCCGGGGCAGCCCGAGCCGGGCCCCGCGACCGCCGTGGGCAGGTAGGCGATCGCGAGGGCGAGGACCGCGGCGACGTCGAGAAGAGCCTGCTCGAGACTCCGCCCCGACAGCGCCAGCAGCGCGAGGGCGATGGCACTCAGCGCCCCGACGAACACCGGTCCGGCGGGCGTGTAGTACGCCGAGCTGATCGACGGCAGCGGGTCGCCGCCCGCGATCTCGATCCCGACCGAGAGGGCGAGCAAGACCGTCGCGCCGATCAGCGCCAGGCGCACGTACCGGTACGTGCGCTGCGTGGACGTCGTGCGAAGGCGCATACCGACATCGTGGCAGCGGCTTCCGACATCGTCACCGAGGCGCCCGGGCCCCGGAGAAGCGCGGGAGGACCGGAGGCACCGCGAGGGGCGGGGACGCGCAAGGGTCGCCTGTGATGTCGGGGGGTTCTGCCACACTCGTCGGCATGCGCGAATTCCTCTCCGGCGCCGGGCTCCTGGCCCGCGGCCTCGGTCAGTGGCGCCGCACGCCCGGCGCGATGGCCCTCGGACTCATCCCGGGAACGGTGGTCGGCCTGGTCTTCGCCGCAGCTCTCGTCGCGTGGGGTTTCGCTCTGCCCGGCCTCGTCGTGGGCTGGACGCCGTTCGCCGACGACTGGGTACCGTTCTGGGCCGACGCGGCCCGCACCGCCCTGGGCCTCGCGTCGTTCGGCGCGGCCCTGCTGCTCGTCGTCGTGTCGTTCACCGCCGTCACGCTGCTGGTCGGCGAGCCGTTCTACGACCGCATCTGGCGCGCCACGGAACGCAGTCATACGGGTCGCGTCCCCGACACCGATTACGGGTTCTGGCGCGCCGTGGGCGACAGCGTCCGATTGATCTCCCGGGGCGTCCTCGCCGCAGCTGCGGCCTGGCTGCTCGGGCTCATCCCCTTCGTCGGCGGCGTCCTGGGCTTCGTCACCGGAGTGGTGCTGACCGGCTGGCTGCTCGCCGACGAGCTCACCTCGCGCGCCCTGTCGGCGCGGGGTCTCGATCGCCGTGCGCGCCGCGACATCCTGCGCGCGCATCGCGCTCGCGCCCTCGGTTTCGGGGTCGCCACGCAGCTGTGCTTCCTGGTGCCCCTCGGTGCCGTCGCGGTCATGCCCGCCGCCGTCGCGGGCAGCACCCTCTGGGCGCACGCCGCTCTCGACGAGATGCCCCGTCGACCCGCCGCGCCGCGCCCCGTCGCGGTCCCGCCGGCCGACCCGGCGCGATAGCCTGGACCGACCGAAGGGATCTTCATGTTCATCGTCTCGCTCATCCTGTTCGTCGGGGGCATGCTGCTCACCGGCCTCTCGTTCTCGCTCGCAGCCCCCGCGCTGTTCTTCGCCCTGGGCATCATCCTGGTCTCGGCGTCGTTGGCTCTCCCCTTCCACTTCGGCACCCGGTAAGCCGCTCGGCGGCACGGCACACGGCAGAGAGCGCGGGCGACGATGTCGACGTACACGGTGGCCGATTACCTGCTCGATCGGCTCGCCGAGTCGGGCGTCCGTCATCTGTTCGGCGTTCCCGGTGACTTCACCCTCGCGTTCCTCGACCATGTCGAGCGGCATCCGCTGATCGAGTGGGTGGGATGCGCGAACGAGCTCGGTGCCGGATACGCCGCCGACGGCTATGCCCGCCTGCACGGTCTCGGGGCCCTCAGCACGACGTTCGGCGTGGGTGAGCTCTCGGCCATCAGCGCGGTGGCGGGCAGCTTCGCCGAGCACGTTCCCGTGCTCCACGTCGTCGGCGCACCGACCACCGCCGTCCAGGCGGCGGGACGCGCGAGCCACCACTCGCTCGGCGACGGCGACTTCGGCCACTTCGCCCGCATGACCGCCGAGGTCACCGCGGCGCACGAGGTGCTGTCGGCGACCGATGCCACGACCCAGATCGACCGTGTGCTCGCCGAGGTGCGCCATCGGCGCCTGCCGGGCTATCTGCTCATCCCGGCCGATGTGAGCGAGGCTCCGGCTTCTCCCCCGGCCGCCGCGCTCCCCGCCCCCGACGTCGTCACCGACCCCGCCGTGCTGGCCCGGTTCCGCGATGCGCTGGGTGCCCGCCTCGAGGTGGCCGACTCGGTCTCGGTGCTCGCCGACATCCTCGTCGCGCGTCTGTCGGCCGAACCGTCCCTGCACCGCGTGCTCGCGCAGGGCGTGCCGCACGCCTCGCTGCTGTGGGGGCGCCGAGTCGTCGACGAGTCGGCTCCGGCCTACCTGGGGTCATACCTCGGCGCAGCCAGTGCCCCCGCCGTGCGCGACGGGATCGAGACCGCCGATCTGCTCGTCATGGCGGGTGTGCAGTTCACCGACCTCACCAGCGGGTTCTTCTCGCAGCGCATCGATCCGGCACGCACGGTCGAGATCCGCGGCGAGCACACGCGCGTCGGAGACGACGACTTCCGCCCGCTCGCGATGCGCGACGCGCTCGACGCCGTCGCCGATGCCCTCGCCGCACAGGGCGATCGCTTCCGCGCCCCCGCGGTCGACGGGGTGCCGGCCGCACGCGAGCCCCTCGACCCCTCGGCCACGCTGAGCCAGACGGCACTGTGGCGCGAGATCGCCGGTTTCTTGCGCGACGGCGACACCGTGCTCGCCGACCAGGGCACGTCGTTCTACGGCATGGCCGGCGAACGCCTCCCTCACGGCGTGGTCTTCGGCGGACAGCCGCTGTGGGCGGCCATCGGCTTCACCCTTCCCGCGATCCTCGGCGCGGCCCTCGCCCGCCCCGAACGGCGTCCCGTACTGCTCATCGGCGACGGCGCCGCTCAGCTCACGGTCGGCGAGCTCGGCACGCTCGTGCGCCAGGGCATCCCCGCCGTGATCGTGGTCGTCGACAACGCCGGGTACACCGTCGAACGGGTGATCCACGGGCTGCACGAGCGGTACAACGACATCGCCACGTGGGACTGGACGGCCCTCCTCGCCGCCATGGACCCCGCCGGCACGAGTGTCGGCGTGCGCGTCGACACCGTCGGCGCGCTGACCGAGGCCCTGGCAACCGCCCGCTCGGCGACGGGGCTGACGCTGGTGCAGGCCGTGGTGCCGTCCGACGACGTGCCGCCCGTGCTCGCCGACCTGGCCTCCGCGGCGGCGGCGGCCAACCGCCGCGCCTGAGGCCAGGAGCAGCGGGTACCGTGGCACGGTGCCCTTCTCCTTCGAAACCCTCCGCCGCTGGCCCGATCTCGAAGGGCCCGAGCTGTACGCCGCCGACGCGGCTGATCGACTGATCCTCGACGAATCGGCCGAGGCCCGCGCCGCCGCCGTCGACGGTCAGCTCGTGGTGATCGGCGACGACTACGGGGCGCTCACGCTCGCCGCGGCCGACGCCGGTGCCCGTGGCATCCGAGTGCACCAGGACGGCGTCATCGGCGAGAAGGCCCTGGCGGCGAACGCCGAGACCGCGGGCCTGTCCGACACGTTCATCTCGCGGGACCGGGATGCCGCTCTGCTCGCCGACGCGCGCGTCGTGCTGCTGCGCCTCCCCCGCTCGCTGCGCGAGCTCCGTGACCTCGCCGGGCTGATCGCGCTGCACGCGCACCCCGATGTCGTCGTGTTCGCGGGCGGCCGCCTCAAGCACATGACGGTCACCATGAACGAGGTGCTGCGCGAGTACTTCGATCGGGTCGACGTCTCTCACGCCCGGCAGAAGTCCCGTGTGCTCCTCGCCCGCGGCCCCCACGACGGCGCCGAGCCCCAGCCCGAGCGCGCCACGGTCGACGGTTTCGAGATCCGCGCGTTCGGCGGTGCCTTCGCCGGCGCCTCGATCGACATCGGCACCCGCCTGCTGCTGGCGCACCTTCCGGCACCGAGCGGCGACGACGCCATCGACCTGGCCTGCGGCACCGGCGCGGTCGCCGCAGCCCTCGCCGTACGGCATCCCTCGCTTCGCGTGATCGCGAGCGACCAGTCGGCGATCGCCGTCGCCTCGGCGCGGGCGACGGCCGACGCGAACGGCGTCGCCGACCGCATCGAGGTCGTGCGCGACGACCTTCTCCGCTCGCAACCCGAGGCCTCCGCCTCGTTCATCGCGCTGAACCCGCCGTTCCACGTGGGCGCCGCCATCCACGAGGGAGTCGCCCCCCGCATGTTCTCGGATGCGGCCCGGGTGCTGCGCTCCGGCGGCGAGCTGTGGACGGTGTGGAACTCGGCCCTGCAGTACCGACCGGCGTTGACCCGACTGGTGGGCCCCACGCGTCAGGTCGCCCGCGATCGCAAGTTCACGGTGACGGTGTCGACGAAACCGTGAGTGCGCGGCCGCCGCGGACGGCGGAGGTCCTCAGGCCCGGGAAGGAGCTGTCATGCACCATCGCCTCGCGTACGCGGTCGCCGTGAGCGTCCTCAGCGCCGCGCTGGCGACCGGCTCCCCCGCCCCGGCCTCTGCCGTGGCGCGCTTCGACCCGCTGAGCGCGAGCGACACGGTCGCCCTGCTGGCGGACTGCTCGCGGGTGACGCCGAACGGCCGCGATTACGCCGAGATGCACGACCTCGACCTCTGCGGCGTGCAGGACACCCCCGAAGACCGGCCACTGCCGACCGAGGCCGTGGGCGGCGAGGAATGCGGATCGCTGACCCTCACAACGACCGGGCGCGGCGCGGGGCTCGTCGCCGTGGAGTGGAGGGTGGCCTCGCGTACCGGTCCGATCCTGGGGATGGAGCTCGACCTGACGGTCTCGGGACGCGCGGGTGACACCGTGCACCACTTCGCGACCGCGGTCGGCAGCCCGCTCGCGTCGGACGGGGTGGTCGTTCCCGCGGGGGTCGGCAACGCCCGGGTCACGCTGTCGGGGACGGTCGAGACCTTCACCACGACCTGCACGGTCGCCTCGGCGAGCGCCCGCACGTTCGTCCGCTGAGTGCGGGAGCCGCAGGAGGAGTCACCGACGGACGACCGAGCGTCGCACAACCCCGCGCAGGCGACGAGTGTCAGCCCTTACCGCCCGGGGGACCCACGACCAGCAGCACCACGAACACCACGGCGACCACGGCGATCAGCACCGCCGCCAGCACCCAGGGTCGACGCAGGAAGAAGCGCAGCAGCCGGTCGATCGGCCGGCGATCCCGCGGGTCGTCGCCCGCGTCGCGACGCCAGGCTCCGCGCAGGCGGCCGCTGCGCTGCAGCCAGATCTCGGTGGGGATCGTCGCGTAGGGGATGACGGCGCTCACGACCGCGACCGCCGCGGGCCCGAGGCCCCACCGCTGGTTCAGGGCGACGAGCACCGCGGTCGCGCCGTAGGCGAGGAACACGAAACCGTGGATGCCGCCCCCGATCGACACCGCGATGGGCAGATCGGCCGTGGCACGCAGGATCAGTCCCGCGATCAGCAGTGTCCACGAGATCGCCTCGGCGATCGCGAGCGTGCGAAACAGGGTCAGGGGCGTGCGGAACACGTCTCTCCTCGTTCGGGTCGGGGCCTCCCACCCTACGGACTGCGCGGCGGCGATGCCCGCCGACCGTTCGACGTCGAACGACGATGAGGACTCACTCGATGGGCTGGTCCTCGCCGTCGAGTGAGGGATCCGACTTCTCCCCCTCGGCGGCGGTCGAGGTGTCGGGCTCGGGGCCGGGTTCGATCGGGGGCTTCTCGCGTTCGGCATCCATTCCTCCACACCATCAGAAAGTGAGAGGGATGCCACACCCTTGACGCCGTCCCCCGATCGCCCGTTGCGCGGCGCGTAGGCTGAAGCAATGGCGGAATCCCGGGGGCGCGTGTGGACCGGAGTCATCCGGGTGGGACCGCGACAGGGCGATCATCGCGTCGCTGTGCGTGCCGTGATCAGCGTCGGCGTCCCGCTGCTGGTGCTCCTGCTGCTCGGTCGCCTCGACCTCAGCGTCTACGCGAGCTTCGGCGCCTTCGCCGCGCTGTACGGCCGCAACGACGTGCCGCGGGTGCGCCTGCGCATGCAGGCGACGGCCGGCGGCATGCTGTTGGCATCGATGCTCGTGGGCACCGCCGTGTCGTTCCTGTCCACCCCGGCGCTGGGGAGCGTGGCGGTCGTCGCCGTGCTCGCGGCGGCCGTGACGCTGTTCGCCTACCGCAAGCAGTGGCACCCGCCCGGAGCGCTGTTCGCGGTGTTCGCCGCGGGTGCGACCGCGAGCTTCCCCGCCACGGCCTCGACGTTCGTCACGGTGCTGGTCGTCGGCGGTGCGAGCGTGCTGTGGAGCCTGCTCGTCTCGGCGGTGTCCGTGGTGGTACGTCGCGGATCGTGGCAGCGTCCCGCCCGCCCGCGCCCGCCGATCGGCGCCGTCGCGTGGGAGATGACCGCCACGGTCGGCGTCGCCTCGCTGCTCGCGGGCATCGCCGGCGCACTGCTGGTCGGCACCCACTGGTACTGGGCCATGGTCGGCGCCGTCGCCGCCGTCGGCGGGGCGCACGTGACCGCGCGCCTCATCCGCGGGGTGCAGCGACTGGTGGGCACACTGCTCGGCGTGCTGATCGCGGCGGGACTGCTCGCCCTGCACCTGCCGCCGTGGCTCGTCATCGTGATCGCCGTCGCCCTGCAGGCCGGGGCCGAGCTGTTCGTCGGCCGCAACTACGGCATCGCGATGATCTTCATCACCCCGCTCGCGCTGCTCATGGTGTCGCTCGCGTCGCCGGTGGGCCCCGACCTGCTGCTGCGCGACCGGGTGATCGAGACGATCATCGGCGTCGCGGTGGGAACGATCGTCGCGATCGTGTCGGCGGTGCTCCGCCGCCGTTCCTCGCTAGGGTGACCCCCGACATGAACGACCACCACGACTCGCCCGCGCGCCGCGCCCTCGGACACGACGCCGCCGAACGCATCAGCGCGGGATGCTACGGCGCCCTCGTCTCGGCATCCACTCTCATCGGTCTCGGCAACGCCGAACTCAGCGACGTGATCGCCGTGGTGGCGCTCACCAACGTCGTGTACTTCGCCACCCACGTCTTCGCGTACTCGCTGGGCGACGTGTCGTCGAAGCGTCCGTGGCAGATCGTCCGGCACCACCTCGCGGTCGGTGCGCCGATGGTTTCGGTGACCTTCCTGCCACTGCTGGTGGTCGTCGCGCTGTCCGCCGCGGGGGCCGACCTGCAGACGGCCCTGCTCTGGGGCGTCGGCGTGGCCATGGCCTACCTCGTCGTCGTCGCCACCGCCGGAGCGCGGCTGCGCGGCTACCCCGCCGTCGCCGTGGTGCTCACCGCGATCGGATCCGTGGTCATCTCGGGACTGCTGATCGTGGCGAAGCTGCTGTTGCACTGAGGCCGTCCGGCCGCGTCACCCCGATTGTCGGCGGGTCGTGCGAGGGTGGGTTCTCGTGACCCCCGGTTCCTCCCCGCCCCTCACCGTCGTCGGCGCCGTCAACGTCGACCTCACCGCCCGCGTCGAGCGCGCTCCCGCTGCCGGAGAGACGGTCGCCGACGGCGTGCTGCAACGCGGCCCCGGCGGCAAGGGCGCCAACCAGGCGGTCGCGGCCGCCCGGCTGGGCGCCGCCGTGCGGCTGATCGGCGCGGTGGGCGACGACGCCGACGGTCGTGGCATCCGGGATCGGCTCGCCGCGGTCGGCGTCGACGCATCGGGCGTGCAGACCGCCGGGGCCGCGACCGGCACCGCCCTCATCGTGGTCGACGCGACGGGTGAGAACTCGATCGTCGTGTGCGCCGGCGCGAACGCCGCCATCGACGCGACGACGCTCGGGATCGAGCCGGGCGCCGCGGTGCTGATGCAGCTCGAGGTGTCGGATGCCGTCGTCTCGGCCGCCGCGGCCGCCGCCGGCTTCTTCGCCCTCAACGCCGCCCCCGCCCGCCCGCTCCCCGCCGGAGTGCTCGAGCGATGCGACCTCGTGATCGTCAACGAGACCGAGTACGCGCAATTGCCCGAGGTGCACGACGCTCCCCTGCTCTGCGTGACGCTCGGCGCCGACGGCGCACGGCTGTTCCGTCACGGCGAGCTCGTGGCCGCAGCCGCCGGTGTCGCCACGACCGTGCGCAACACCGTCGGCGCGGGCGATGCGTTCTGCGCGGCTCTCGTCGTCGGGCTGCTCCGGGAAGACGCCGAGGCCGACGCCCTGGCGCGCGCCTGCGCGGTGGGGTCGGCGGCCGTCGCCGACGAGGCCTCGCAGCCGGCGCTCGGCCCCCTCGACACGTACGGAGCGTCCGCATGACCCGCCGCCGGATCCTCGTCGACTGCGACACCGGCATCGACGACGCCCTCGCCCTGGCGTACCTGCTGGCCGAACCGAGCGTCGAGATCGTCGGGGTGACGACGGTCTCCGGCAACACGGATGCCGCCCGCGCCGCCGCCAACACCCTCTCGCTCTTCGAGCTCGCCGGCGAGAACGACATCCCCGTGGCCGTCGGCGCCCACGACTTCCGCGGCCGCGCCTACGCCGGCGGCGCGCCCCACGTGCACGGCGACGACGGGCTCGGCGGCATCGCACTGACCGCCGCCGCCCGGGCGCACGATGCCCGCGCCGCCGTCGAGCTGATCGACCACGCGGCCACCCGGCATCCGGATCTCACCGTGCTCGCCCTCGGGCCGCTGACGAACCTCGCCGCGTACGCCGAGGCCCCCGGCGTCGCCCGGTTCGACCGTCTCGTCGTCATGGGCGGCGCGTTCGCCCACTCGGGCAACGTCACCGCGTGGGCCGAGGCGAACATCCACAACGACCCCGAAGCGGCCGCCGTCGTTCTCGCGCAGGACTGGGACACCACGCTCGTCCCCCTCGACGTCACGATGACGCAGACCCTGGATGCCACCGACCTCGTGCGTCTCGAAGCGATCCCCGGCGCTCTGCCTCAGGCGTTGGCCGCGATGCTGCCGTTGTACCTCGACTTCTACGCGGGCCGCGTATTCCCCGACCGTCGCTGCGCGCTGCACGACCCGCTCGCCGCGATGGTGGCCGCGGGAGTGCTGCGCGGGGTCAGCGTCTCGTCGGGACAGGTCGAGGTGCGACTCGAACGCGGAGAGCGCGGGCGCACGGTGTCGTCGCGCGGTTCGTCGACGCAGCGGTGGGTGCGCGGCATGGAGGGGTCCGCGATCGAGGTGCTGCTGGAACGGCTGGAATCGCGGGAGTGGCCGGGCTGAGGTGCGGCCGTCGGTTCAGGAGCGGTGCAAGCGGCGCTTCAACCAGGCCGTCATGCGACCGGTGTGACGGTCGGTGAACTCGTTCGCGAGCTGGAACGCCTCGTCGCCGATGTTCGCGCCGGCGGTGATGGCCTCGATCGACCGCAGTGCGCGTTGTTCCTGTTCGTCGTCGTGGGCCATGGTGTCCAGCTTACGAGCGTCGGGAGGTCGGGGCGTCGGTCGTTGCGGTGAGAACGACGAAGCCCGCCTCGCGAGACGCGGGGCGGGCTTCGTGGTGATGCGGGGTGTGCCGGGATGTAGGTTCGCCGTGTTTCTTTCAATTTCGTCCGTTTCTTGCAGCGGCAATTCCGCGGCTGAGGACTCGAATCTCATATGACTGCATCTTTCAACGAACGACTACGTCGTCGTACCCTCGGTCAGCACACAGCGCGGATTTGTCTGCTGTGGACAACTCGTCGAGAACCAGACGCCGCGTCCGTGCCCAGCGTCGGAGCTGGTCAGTGCACTGCCTGCAGTACCGATCAGTTCGCATGTACCGAACCTCGCATCTGTACGGAACATCGCAGAGGCACGTGAAGTACACCTGACGCGGAGATCCCGGGTGCACGTCCGCCGGCTTGAGGGAACCATTTGCCGAGGTGTGCCAGCGAGCAGCAATCTCGGCCCTGAGGGTCCCGAAGTCAGTCTCACCTTGAACGATCTGCCTGCCGGTGCACTTCGTACAACCTATGCCGAGTGTGGTGCGCTCTCGTGGCGACAGGTGGTAGAGGTGCCCTTTTGCGCGGCATACCCAGAGGTATTGGGTCGGTGAGTTTGGCCACACGAAATCAGGCGTCAACCCGCCATTAAACGCGAGGGAGAACTCCTCAGCAGCGTCCGCGTGCAGCGTTTGCAAATCGTTGACCCCGCGAACGAGCCGTCGGTGAACGCACACGGGGCAATATCCGCCACGGCGTTGCAGATTGGCCAATGTGTCAGAGAATGGATGTTGCTTCGCTGGACATCTCCAGTGCACTTCCTCAGACCACACGGCCAGGTCGCGCGGGTCAAGGTCAGGGTTGGCAACACCATCCCACCAGGCCAAGAAGTGCCCTAACTCTTGTGTCAGGTCGACTCGCCGCTGATTCGAAACCTCACAACGCTTGCAGTGGGGGTTTGCCACGAAGTAGTCGATGGGAAGTTGAAAGCAGTGTCCTTCCGAACACTTCCAATGGGCGGCGCGGGAGCGTCCGGTCGTCTGCTCCCAGTAACGAAGCCCGTCCAAAAGGTTGGCGGAGTGGTCCCAGTACGCAAATACGCGAGGGTCTGTGGTGGCGATGTCCGTGACGCCAGGAACTGCGATCCGCCCGGCGCAAGCCCCACAACCGTTTCTGCCCGAGCGGCGTCGGGTTGCGAGCAGGGCCGAGGATACGTGTCCCGCCCTGCATATCCAGGTGCTCGGACTGCGATGGCCGTTACCCAGCTCGTCGTATTGATGACCGGTCGCGCTGTACCAAAACTCGTGTCGAAACCGCCCTTTCGCAGCGGGCACGATGTACATCGGCGACGTTGGCGAATCAAAACCCGGAAACCCGGGAGCGATACCTGACCGTCGAGTGGGCCACCTCTTGAAATCGATACCGGACAGGTCCCGATCATGTGGTGCTAGAAGCTTGGGTGGATAGGCGGCCTTGCCGCTGACGTGCCAACCAGGCGTGGAAGCCAGCGCAACGCGGAAGAAGTCGGACCTCAAGCTGTACCTGACCGTCCGAACGAGGTCCCGCTGGAAGGGAGCGCGCAACGCTATGGCGATCAGCTTAGCCAAAGCGTTCTCTACCGAGTCGAGGTCATTCCGCGGATCGAGGACACCGGTGAGCAACCGCGGGTCTTCGAGCAACCGGTACAGGAAGATGGCAGCTGGATAGACGACGGTCGCCGCATTGAACGGGAGGCAGACATGTTCGCCGCAGAGTTCCTCACGCCGGCTCGAGTCATGGAGTCTCGCCTGAAGTCGCGGCTGGACATGACCGACGTGCTCGCGGTCAGCGAAGAGTGGGGCGTCGAACCGCGCTCTGTCGTCTACCGCAGCAGAGAGCTCGGTAAAGTTTCCGAAGCCACCGCCCGGCGCGGATACATCCGTCTCAATCAGATCGATATACCCCACGAGCCGGTGGCCCGATTTCCTGGCGAACTTCCTTCGCTTCTGTCAAAGGCAGTCGAGTTGGCTGAGCAACGAGGCACAACGATTCCCAAGCTTGCACGCGAGCTAGCTTGGACTCCCGCCCATGTCCGTCGAATGCTCGGCGCTCAGGATGACCGGCCGCACTTGACCTTGGCCGTGTAACGCGGTCGTCGAGTTCTCATCCACCCCCGCGTCGGCCTCTATGCCGGTCATCAACTCATCCTCGACCAACGGGGGCTTACGTCCCGCGTCAAGAACGACCACCTCAGCTCGGCGATTCCGCACCCAGTGCGATGACGGCCCGGCTCCGTCTCAGCGCGCGCCGCGAATCGGATACCCCGTCAGCCGATCCTTCACCTGCGTCGCAAGCACCCGGTGGTCCCAGAGATGTTGCTGGACCGCGTCGCTCGCGCCAGGGTCACCGAGGTTTACGCCAGCACGAATGGCAGTGAGCGCGCGATGAGCAGAGTGCCCGAGGTCTAGGAGTTCGTCGGGCGTGCACAGGTAGAGATGCGGCGCCGCGATGGGTACCGCTCTCGGATCAATTAGCCGGGACGGAGCGACGATAATGCCCACCGAATTTGGAGGGTAGGTGTCGACGTCCTTTTCGTCGGCAAGCGAATCGAGTTGAGTGTTCGCTTTGCGTACGTACTCCATGCTCAAACGGTCCGCGGTTTGGTCGCTCTTCGCCTCCACGGCCAGCCATAGGCCGTCCCAGAGCCAGGCGGCGTCGGTGTTTCCCGCGGCCGTCGGCTTGAAGGAGTCGGCGCCAAGGAAGCGGCCGAGCTCGACGAGCCCCAGTTCGTACTGGCGCGGCTCGGTCTGCGCAAGCCGACCGAGCATCACCTGGGAGCGGCTAGCGAAGGTGCCGCTGGAGCGAAGAGGTCCTCGCACCAGAGCTAGGACCCGCTCCACCGCTTCGTCGTCGCAGGGCTCGGCTATGACGGCCTGTGGGGCAAGCGGCTGAAGTTCGCGCAACCAGACAGCACCAGTCGCCGCACCGTGGGCGATTTTCAGTAGCTCAGCCGAACGCGCTCCGGCAGCGAAGTTCCCGTTCTCGGCCGAGAGACCAAACCAAGCGCTTGCGAGATAAGCCCACAGAGCGCGATACGACCGCGCCCCGCTGTCACGCAATCCTTCGAGTACCGCCACGGCGGCCCTAGCCGCCCCCTCCCAGTCTGCTTGCCATGCTTTCTGCCAGGCCGCTACCTCGCGCGCGGCGCTCTCGGCTAGCTGCCCCGACAGTGGTTGAGGAACACGCTCAGCCGTCAGTCGGCGGTCGGCGATGGCTTGCTCACCGTAGGTGCGCCAGTCCTCGTCTTGCTCCAGGGCACTATAGGTGAGCGCCACGAGGTTGCTGAAATTTGTCGCACTCGCCTCGAGGCCGAACTCGATCTCAGCTTGCAGCTCGACGGGCATCGACCTGACGTTGTCAGGATCGGAGAGGTACTTGAGAAGATCCTGACCGTGCACTGCGACCACAGCCCAGTCCTGCGGACCGCGGGTGCAACGGCCGGCGCCTTGCACGATCCGGGTACGGACTCGCTCCGCCAGGACCTCCCCCGCCCGGAGCTTCCCGCCGAGGAACCGGTCCTGGAGGTGCGACGCAGCGGGCACCTCGGCAAGAACCATGAACCGACAACTGTTGTCCGCCAGGTCCATGCCGTCGTAGCGGTTCGGAGCAAGCAGGGTCCCGCGATCACCTTCCTTGAAGGCGTCCACCGCTGTGTCGGAGGCGATGACTTGCTCCGACCGAGGCACGCCGATCAGCTTCGCAATCTGCTTCGCGGTCGACTTAGCTTGCGTCAGAATGAGGCGCTTGTCTGCGAGGCCGGCAATGCGCTCGATGGCCGAAGGCTCTTCGACAGCATCTACACCGTCGAGCTCATCTGGAGTCATCGGCGCCAGCTCTTCTGTGGCGTCCTGGGATGGATCGAACTGCGCGAGGTCGGGAAAAACAAAGAATCTACGCCCACTTCCGGTCCGCTCCCACACCTCGGGGGCCGCAATCCGAGAAATTGACGAGCGCCCGAAAGCCCGCTCGAGTTCGCCAGCCTCTCCGAGGGTCGCCGAGAGGTAGATGCGCTGAAGCGGGCCGGTAAAGGCGGTGTGCTCGAAAGTGGGCGGGATCATGGGGCGGATGTACCAATTGCTTCGCGCGACGAAGAACAGGCAGGACGACAGGTGCTCGCGGATCATGCGAAACCGCCACCACGCATCCGAGCCGTTGGGTAGGTCAGCGTCGAGAACGGAGAGGATGTCCGGCAGGCGGGTGTGCACGGCCATCTGCGGTAACAGACGCACCTCGCCGGTGGTCGCCGTGTCCAGGCCATCACCCACCATTCGAGCAGCGAGGTGCGGGTCGACGGCGTCTCCGATGGCGTCAAACAGATCATCGTAAGCACTCTCGCCGCGCTCAATTTCCAGCGACCACGCGTCCGCAACGTAGCCTTCCGCGGCGTGTGCATCATCAAAGAGGAGGGTCTTCGCGGTCTTGAACTGCGAATTCGTGTTGAAGATGTGGGAATAAGTGGTGACCGCGACAGCCTGCGCCCTCATGTATGCCGACACTTTTCGGCCGTCCCAGTCGTGGTGCGAGTCGATGAGCGCGTGAGCTTTGATCCCCTGGCGCGCAGCCGCTTCCGCGACCTGCAGCGCAAGCTGTCGTGTCGGGCAGGCGTAGACCACCCGGTGCTGATACTTCCTGCGACGCCACTCAGCGATGAGGAGACCAACCAGCGTCTTGCCCGAACCGGTCGGAAGCTCAAGGGCGACATCGGCGCCGTTGAGATGGTTCTGGTGATAATCCCGCAACTGGTCAGTTTGATGAGACCACAAGGCACCCACCCCGTCGCGCCGCCGCGGAAGTACGCCGAACAGCGTTTCTGGGGACGCTGTGGCGTCCTCGGTTCGCGCCGCCGTTGGGAAGACAGGGCGCAAGGGTCGTCCTCTGTCAGTCATGGCAGAGCCCTCGATTCAGCGACTCGTCAGCGTTTGAGGCGACACGCCGTGGTGTCCTCACTTCGCGTCGTCCCCAAGACGCAGGAAGCTGCGCATTTCGTCCGTCAGCACGGCAGCGGCAGCGACCGGGACCACCACCCGCCCGGTGAAGACATCGTCATGACCTGCCGCTGTGGCCGTCCATGATCCGTGCACGGTCTCCGTGGCGTCGCCCCGGATGACGAGGATTGCCCTCTCGTCTTGCGATTGGTACGTGTGTTCAGGGCGCAGGTCGCCCACCGACACGTCGACGTCCACGGACCCGCCAGAGGTCCATGTGGTGTCGGAAGGAACGATGTCACCGGCAATCGCTGCCACGGCTGCAGCCCGGGTGTTGGTCAGGTCGAGCGCGAACTGACGCTTCGTTGGGCCCCATATCCGTGGCGGCGCGGGCAGTTGAAGGTTCGCCCAAGTCAACTCACCGCCTTCGGGATAACCCACCTCCATAACCTCTACCGCGCCTTCCAAGTGGAGCCGAACCTCGAGATCGCGCATGAAGGTTTTTGCTATGTTCTCCACGCGAACCTCGTTGATGTCGAGCACCATCCTTGCGAGATTTTCAACTGCCAGGGGCCAGGCGGCACGGAATCTTTCCTCCCAAAGGGAGATCTCCTCGCGGTACTCATTCTCTGTCCGCCTTTCCGGTTGATACGCACCCAGGACGGAGGCCAGACCCTCACTGCTGTCCCGAATAGCCGCCAGTCGAGCCGCGGCCTCAGCACCGAGAAGCGGGCGGGCAGAAGCGCTCTCCTCCGCGTTAGCCAATGCTCGAAGCAACCGTGCGCGCATCCCGGGGATAAACTCTTCGATGGTGCTCGCAGCGTCGACTTCGAGCACCGCTATCTCACCTGTCACCTCGACGCGCAGGTCAACTGACGCTGTGCTGGCGGCGGCGCGAGCCAATAGCTGGTCCATCTCGCCGGCGTTGGCTTCGCGAGTTTCCCCATCGGCGCGGTAGTAGATCCGTCCGCTATGCAGCCCGTCGCCGTTCTCTCGGCAGATGAACACTGGATGACCCGACTTCGGCGGGCTGACGAGCACAAGCAGCACCTGATGGGTGAAGCCCTCGACAGGTACTCGCACGACATCCCATTTAGGGCCCGCAGCACCAAGGAAGGGCGCGATGGTTTGTTCAAGCGAGAGCATCTCGACCGGCGGAACGCCGACGATGCCCTCCTTAGTGACGCCGATGACCATGACGCCGTACCCGTCAAATGCCTCCATTGCCCGTTCCGGCGAGCGGTTAGCGGCGCCCAGGATGAACTTCGCGACCTTCTGCTTGTTCTGCTTCGAAGCAAGATCGCCGGGCCCTTTCAGTTCGAGGTAGTGGCGCTCTGCCAGGTCACCGATTTTTGCCGCGGCGAGCACCAGCTGGGCGGCAGCGATCTCGCCGATTGGGGGTCGCGACAGATCGATGACGTCTGCGGGGTCTTTGGAAACCGTCACTCTGTCGCAGAGCCTTCGGAAAGAAGCGACATGGTGAGCCCTTGGTCGAACGGTGCCTTCGGGGTCAGCAATGAAGCCGCCTTGAGGTGGAACGAAACAGGAGCGGCGCCAGCGACCGTCATCGCGCCAAAATCGATCATCACCCCTGTTGCCTCTTCCTCGCCGGCGGCTTCCACCGTCACGGCCGGAACGTGGAAGTCGTCTTGAATGTTCTGCCGAATGCTTTCAACGTCCTGTCGAACTTCCCGAGGGTCCTCCCCCGTCACCTCTAGGTGTCGTGAAAGCCCTCGGAGGCTAACGGCTCGTAGGTCGAACTCTCGTAGCAGTCCCGAAAGTTCATCCCAACGCGCATCAGACCCTTCGTCGCGTCCGCGAATCTTGCGAGAAGACGATCCCACGAAGAAGTTCCAACGCCCAACGTCCGCGCTCAGCATGGTTGAGCGCACCCGCCAAGCAGCAGGGCGAGCCGCCAACTCCTCCACGCTGAAATCGCCCGCCGGGAAGGCGATGGTCGATTTCGCACCGATCAGAGAGTGAACTATAGGCGCGATCACCGGGGTGAGGTCCAGTCCGTCGAGCGACTTCGCGATGCTTTCGAGACGCTGGAGGGTAAGCATCGATGCCAACGCGTCCCAGACCGCCGGCGACGACACGCTCTCTGCACGCTCGAGCACGAAGGGCAGAACGACGGCAAGCTCACCATCCGACAGCGGGTCGTGTTGCACACGGTCCAGCTCATCCTGGGACGGGTTATCCTCGAAAAACGTCGTGAGCATGTTCACTGTACGGTTCAGTCGGTCGGCCGTTGCGCCGATGAACAGTCGCGCAACCGTCGATTGAAAAGCCTGCAGCGACGCGGCGGCGTCGTCGCCCTCGACCGCCGTGATGGTGTCCGCGTCCTCTGCAGTCAAGACACCCCTCGCGCCGCGGATGAGATTGGTCCGCACGAGACCCGACAACTGAGAATCCGAGTCTGCGAAGTCGGCTTCGTCTGTGATTCTGGCGACGGACGCGACCTGTGTCGCGAGGGACCCGTTCGACTTCGGTAGGCGTTCCCGGAGGTTGGACAGCACCGTCTCCGTCTCCTCGCGCAGCCCGATCAGTACGGGGTCCTGGTCGGACAGGCTGACGACATCGGCGCTGTCCAAGACTGAGGCGAGCGATCCTCGTATAAAGATGGGACGTGCTTTCCTGACACCTTGATCGGACCAGGTCGCCACGAGGTCCGGGTTGTACGTGTGGTTGAAGTAGTTGGTGCGTTCGACCTTGATGCCTGGGTCCAGGCGTCGCACCTCTCGCGTCACGGCCTTCTTGACGCCGTCGATGAGATCCTCACGGTTTGGCTGCGACATGGCGTAGCGCACCTCTTCGACGACATCGTCTTTCTTCTTGACCACGTCACTTCCCCCTGGTTGTTGTGAGCGCTCCCTGCACGGCAAACAATTCGGCCGCGGAGAGGGTGAGTTCATGTTGCCGGTCACTTAGGACAAGGAGCCAGACGCGCTGCGCTACCAGAGTCAACAACGCGTCGTCGACCGCCTCTCCGTTCAGGAGGTTGTGCTCGTCCTCAGCGAGAGCCTGTGCCATCCGTTCACGTTTCGTGAGGGTAGGCCAGACTGTCTGCGAGAACGGATGTGTCGTCACCCACATGAATTCGGCCTTCCAATCACCCACGCGGGCGATCTCCTTTGCCGTTGAGCTGTAGGCGATGGCGAGGAACTCGTCGAATGCTTTTGCCTGGTTACCTACGGCGGTGTACGCCTTGTTCTCGACGTAGAGCGGCACGTTGCGGGTGTGGATGAGTCCGTTAAGGTCGAATGCTTCGACACTGTCGTCGAGACATGTAACGGCGCACTGCGACGTGAAGTTGTAGACGTCGAAGGGAAGCTGAATATGAGTGGTGCTCTCAAGCCATGTCTTCGTCTTGAGGACGCCCTTTCTACCGGCTTCCTGTGCGGCTTCTCGCAGCGCCAACGTTCCCCCTTGATGCAGCTCGCCACACGGTTGGGTCGAGTCCAGTACATGATCTAACAAGAACGGTTGGTTCTATCGCGACACTCCCGTCCGCACCTGCCTGAACATTCCGCTTGGGCGCGGTCCTGACGGCGACGCCTTCAGGGGGCGATTCCTGCGGCACCAACGGGGGGGGCGAAGGCGAGCGGCTCGACACCGAGACAAGCCGCCTCGTTTCGCATTGTTCCGCCATCGTCGTCTCGTCCCTACCGCGTGTCGGCGCCGATGGCGCTCGTTTCACTGGCGCGCACTTCCAGCCCGGGCGATACGCGCGATGAGCGCGAGGACGCCAATCGAAGCGACCGTCGACGCGGTCCAGCGGAGCGCCTTGGCGACAGCCGGGTTTCGCATGCCGCGCCGAACAGTCGCAAGCCGATGCCGTTGCACAGTTGACGGGGTGAGCACCAGGCACGCGCCAGAGGCCGGTCGAGGTTCTCCGACCGCAACGCAGTGATCATGCGGGATGTCGAGCACGTTCGACTTCCCACCGTCGTGCACAGCACTCGCGTACACGAGACCTTTGATCGCGGAACCGCCAGCCGGCGCCAGGATACGCAAGAAGAACTCCGTCACGACCTGCGTTGGAACGTAATCGATGGCTTCGTCGCCCGGTTTCACAGGGCGACTCAACGCGCCTACGAACTCGTGAAGGAAGGCGATCTCGCGGTGGTACTCACCAAGCTGTGGATGAAACACCGATGGAATCTCCGGCAGCCTGGTGAAGTCGACCACTCTAATCGACTCAGACAGGGTGAACTCCCCCAGAGTGACATAGCGGTCGCCGCCGTCATTGTGGCGGCGCACTTCCTCTAGAGCGGTTCGAGCCTCCATGGCTCCGTAGAACATCGGGATACCAGCCGGGCTCATTCGGTTTGGCTGCTTTGCGTACTCTCTCGGCGCAGTGCCCAGCCGACCAGCCGACGGCGCGGGCTGCAACGTTCTTGTGCTGTGCGTCTGAGCTCGCCAGAGCGTAGCGCCAGCCGGCAGCTCACGAACCACGCCAAGAATCTGGAGAAACTGCCCGATCTCGTGCAGAATCTCGCCGACGGGCACCTCCCCCGCATGCCTTGCCTCAAGCTGCGCGTCTTCACTCTCGACAATCCAAATGACGTACCTGGTCTCGTACTTCACTGCGTCGCTGAAGGCGTCCCACGCATCCCTCAGCACATCATCCCGACGGCGCCAGGCATAATTTCGCTCGACCCAAGTCTGCTCATGCAACGAAGCGCGTACCTCTTCCGCCACCCTAGGTTCGAAGGCGTCGCCGTAGTGATCGACAAGATCCCAGCTGTCCAGAGTGGATGCTTGGTATCCGCCCTCGCGTCCCTCCCAATAGATTCCCTCGCCGTCAGCGTCGTTATAGTCGCGCCGAACGCCCACCATGAACGCCGCGAGCAAGACGTCCATAGCGGCCGCAGGCTTGGCACCGCAGAAGTCGCAATGCTCGGAGTCCGCGGCTTCCGCAGCGACTGCGTCGGCAAGATGCTCGTCTCGCACGCACGCTGGGCAGACGAACTTATCGGAGTAATCCCAACCCTGCTCGTCCTGCTCGATCATCATCTCTTTTGCCATCCCCATGGGAGCCATCTTGCCCAGAACGGGGCCGAATGTGCGGGATGTGCCGCAAACGACCGTTTGCGCGACTCCCGCGGGTTGATTGCCTTTCGCCTGTGAATCGCGACGATAACTGTCGTGTTCTTCGCGCCGTCTCTTGTCTTCGCGACGCGGCGGATCATGCTGCTCACGCACCCGTTCCGCAGACAAGTTGCGCGTCCCGAAGGCGTCTCTGCGGTAGCTATCTTCCGCGCGCTTTGAACACGCGCGTGACGTTCCGTGCGCGCCGCCTTGACGGCGCGCACACCCGCACCCTTATGCTGATATTTATTGATATTCAATAAATCACGGATGGGGTGAGCTCGTGCAAGTCCAGCAGAGCTATGTCGTAGCAGGCCGTTTTGCTCTGATCGCGGCCATAGCTGTGACGATGATCTGTGCGGCGACCGCCACCGTCTTCGCCGTCGGGAACTTGGCCGACGCGATCAGCGGCCGCGCCGAGATCACAGTCCCCACACTTGCCAACATCGAGCCAGGCAGCATCGGACCTCACGTGGAGTGGGCGCGTTACGCAGGAGTGACAATGTTCGTTACGAATGTCACGGACGGGAGTTCGCTCCTCACCGGTTCGGCGCTGTTGTCACTGGGGTCGATCGTGGTCAGTGCTACGGCCATCGTTCTCCTCTGCGTCAGTTTGCTTCGATCACGCCCGTTCGACGTTTCGGTGATCGTCGCCTGGTTCATGGCGGCGGTTGTCACTCTGGCGTCAGGAATCCTCGGGCCGGTGCTGCGCGGACAGGCGATCGAGCGCATTGTTCAGTCGTTGCCCGCGCCGGCGCCGTCGGACTTGATCGGGCGCGGCGACACTGCCCTCTACGTCGCACACGAACTGGCTGCGCTTCCGCTATTGGTTGGTGGGGCCTTGGTCTTGGTTGCCGTCGCACTTACAGTGGCTCGGAAGCTCCGTCGTGACGCCGACGGGATCGTCTAGTGCCGTCCAATGGTGCTCCCGACCGCCATGTGCACTGCCGGCTGACGGAACTGCTCGACGAGCGCGGAATGAGCCTGACTGAGCTCAGCGAACGGGTCGGGGTCACGATCGCGAACCTCTCGATCCTCAAGAACGACCACGCCAAGGCAATCCGCTTCACAACCCTGACCGCTATCTGCGACGTCCTCGACTGCACGGCAGGCGAACTTTTCGTGATCGTCGCAGGCCCTCTTCCTGCGCGCAAGAGGCGAAAGAGCGGTGGCGGATGACAGCCACCATGACTCGAGGATCCGTCGTCCTGAGCGCGGACTTCTCCCATCTCCTGACGGATCGTGGGATCACGGTTGACGAACTCAGCCGCCAGGCGGGCATCCCCGTCGAGGAGCTGAGCAGGTTCGCGTCCGGTCACGCGACCGGCATCCGCTTCGACAGCCTCCTGACCATCTCGGACGTCCTTGGTTGTGACGTCGACGACCTGCTACCCCTCGCGGCCAGGCCCGGCGGCTCGGTATCGGTGAAGCCCGAGCGCCTCACGACGCGCCCGCCCGCTCACTGGCGCTTCGCCCTTGGCGGCAGCGTGGTCTCGCTAGTCGTCGTGTGGGTTCTCACCGCGATCATCAGCGCCGTCAACCCGGTCGACTTCCTGGTCTACCGCTACGGCTCGGCCGCAGCTCTCGCGGGAAACAACATCTATAAAGCCAACCTGGCAGGGCCCATGATGCCGGCCGAGGGGCTTCCCTTCACCTACACGCCGTTCGCCGCACTGACACTGCTTCCTACGAATGTGTTCGCGCCGATCACCGCGTACGTGGTCTGGTCGCTGCTGACGATGGCCCTGCTCGCGTGGGTCATCTGGCGCTGCACCCCACCGGGGCCATCGCGTGTTCACCACGCGCTGATTGCTCTCACCCTCAGCGGATTCTCGATCGTCATTGCCAGCCACATCATCTTCGGTCAGATCAACGTCCTGCTCATGACCCTGTGCCTTGCAGACATCGTCCGCAGCCCGCACAGCCGGCTGAGCCGGTTCATCCCTCCAGGTGCGCTCGTCGGAGTCGCGGCCGCGATCAAGCTCACGCCGGCGCTCTTCATCGTCTACTTCGCCGGCACGCGCCAATGGCGGCGCATGTGGTGGAGCATCACCGCCGCGGCAACCTGCACACTAGCCGCTGCCACCATCTACCCCGCCGCAAGCCGCACATTCTTCACGGAAACGGTCTGGCACCTCAGCGACAAGGTCGACCTCGGCGGCCTCTTCGCCACGTCGGGCAACAACTCTATCCAAGGCGCCCTCGCCTACTTCAACGTACATCCCCTTCTAGCCGGACTGCTGGCACTGGCTGCAGGTGCACTCGGCATTCTCGCAGCGCACGCGACCTACACCCGCGGACACGCTCTCGATGCGGCCGTCATCGTGGGGGTCACCGCCTGCCTGGTGTCACCCGTCAGCTGGCTACACCACTGGGTCTACCTCGTTCCCGCGCTGATCCTCCTCTCGGCGAACCGTTCGCGCAGCTCCCGCCGCTTTGTCTGCGTGGCATCGCTCGTGATTCTCGCCACAGGCCCGACGCTCGGCGACGTGCTCCTTGGTACCAACTTGGCGTGGGTGTGGCCGGTCGCCATCATCCTTCGTGAATCGCTACTTCTCATCGGCATCACAGCCGCGGTCCTGATCTGGCGAACGGCTATAGCTGCTCCTTCTCTGTCAGTGTCCACGATTGACCGTTCATGAGACGGTCCCGCCACCGCCGAACTACTTCCGCGAGTCGTGTCTCACAAACCGTGTCCGCAAACTATGTAACGAACGCGGCGTTTGCGTTACGCTGAGGCCATGGCCACGATCGGATACGCCCGCGTCTCAACGCGCGAGCAGAACCCCGACGGTCAGACTGACGCGCTCGAAGCGGCTGGCTGTGACAAGATCTTCGTTGAGCACGCATCCGGCACCCTGGCGAAGCGACCCGCACTGACCGATGCTCTCGGTTACCTGAGGGAGGGGGACTCCCTCGTCGTGACGAAGCTCGACCGGCTTGGCAGATCCGTCCGCAACCTCAAGCAGATCGCGGACGAATTGCAGCAACGCGGGGTGGGCCTCCGCGCGCTGTCCCAGGGCATCGATACGACCACACCGGGCGGGCGGTTGTTTTTCCATATGCTCGCCGCGATCGCCGAGTTCGAGCACGACCTGATTGTGGAGCGGACGCACGATGGCCTCGCGGCGGCGCGAGCTCGAGGGCGTAAGGGTGGCCCGAAGTTCAAGATGACGCCGACGAAGATCCGGCAGGCCCGCGCCATGTACGACGAACGCGCGCACACCGTGCAAGAGATCGCCGACACCTTCGGGGTATCCCGCCCCACGATCTACCGGCACCTCGCCGAGCACGTCGAGCGAGCCTGACGAGGGGTCATGGCGCACCTCAGCGACCGGCAGAAAGCCGAGCTTGTGCGCCAACACCTTGACGGTGTGCCGTGGACACGGATAGCGGAGCACTCCGGCGTCACGGTGCGAACCTTGCAACGATGGGCTGCTCGCGTCGAGGCGGGGCAGCTCGCGAGACCGCCTCGCCGAGATAAAGGTGCCTCCCGTACCCCCGCGGAACTGGTCACAGCGGTCGAAGCGCTGGCCGTTCGCCGGCCAGCTCCCACCATCGCGTATATTCATCGGCGCGTCGGCGATGTCGCACGCGATCGCGGTTTACCAGCTCCCGGGTACACGACCGTTCGCCAAATCGTGCACGCTCTTGCCCCCGGCCTGACAGCCCTCGCCGAAGGCGGTGACGCCGCGTACCGAGACAAGTTCGAGCTCGTCTACCGGCGCACGACATCCGCCCCGAATGAGCAGTGGCAGATGGACCACACGCTGCTGGACGTCATGATCCTCGGCGACAAGCAGATGCCCGTGCGCCCCTGGCTGACGATCGTGCTCGACGACTACTCCCGTGCCGTCGCCGGATACGCGCTTGGGGTTTCGGCGCCCACGGCCGAGCGCTCCGCCCTCGCGTTTCACCAAGCCGCGAGCCGGAAACGACGCGCCTCGTGGGTGGTGTCAGGGCTCCCCGACGTTCTCTACAGCGACCACGGGTCGGACTTCACCTCCGCCAGGATCGAACAGGTGTGCCTGGACCTGCACGTGCGCCTCATCCACTCCCGGGTCGGCGTTCCGCAAGGCCGCGGGAAGATCGAGCGGTTCTACCGCACCATCACGACCGAACTGCTCCCGCACCTACCTGGCTTCATCCCGCACGGCACCGGCGGCGCACCCACCAGCGCCCCCGCGTTGACCCTGCACCAGCTCGACGACGTCCTCGAGCGGTACATTGTCGATGAATACAACGAGCGCCCGCACTCCGCGACCGGGACGGCACCGCACGCGCGGTGGCGCAGCGGGAGCTTCATTCCGCGAATGCCCGCGCACCCGGAAGACCTCGACGCGCTGCTGCTGACCGCCACTGCGACCAGACGCGTGCAGCGCGACGGCATCCGGTTCGCCTCCACCCGATACGTCTCGCCCGTCCTCGCCGCCTACGTCGGCGAAGACGTCACCGTCCGCTACGACCCCCGTGACCTCGGCGAGATCCGTCTGTTCCACGACAACGCATTCCTCTGCCGCGCGATAGCTCCCGAACGCTCTTCGCAAACGATCACGTTCGCCGACCTGCAGAGCGCAAGGAACACCCGGCGACGGGCACTGAAACAGCAACTTCGCTCCCTCACCAACATCGCCGGATCTCTGCCGGAAGACACTCGGCACCGACCCGCGGCCGCGCCTCTGCCTCCGCCCGAGCCCACCGCGACAGACCAGCAGTCGAAGCGACACGGATTGAGAACCTATGCCAGCGACTGAACCGAGAGCCGGCAAACCGGTGTCCGTCCTCGTCGGCGCGGGCGACGACGGGCGACGATTCCTCAACGGCACCTTCGACGAATTCACCCATGCACCCCCACCACACACCGACACCCGCCCCGCGTTCGTCAGCACTCGGGAGCACCGGAGATTCGTGGAATTCGCCGACACTGTCCGCTCGCACCGGTATATCGGCCTCTGCTACGGTCCACCCGGCATCGGCAAGACGCTCTCCGCCCGCCAGTATGCCGGCACCGACGAGTGGGAAAGGTGGTACCCGCTCGCCCGAAACGGTGGTCCGCTCCCTCCCGTGCCAGAGGGTGTCCAGCAGAGTCGAACGGCGTTCTTCACCCCCACGGTCGCCGCAACCATCAAGCAGATCGATCAGGGCCTACCCCGCGCGTGCCAACAAGTCTCGTGGGGCGTCGATTATGCCCGGTACGGCCACGTCGACCCCTACGTCCACCCCGAATCCCAACACAGCGGGAACACCGAGCTGCTCATCATCGACGAAGCCGACCGACTCAAAACCGCCGGCCTCGAACAAGTCCGCGACTTCTACGACCGCCACCACATGGGCGTCATCCTCATCGGCATGCCGGGCATCGAAAAACGCCTCGCGCGCTATCCCCAGCTCTACAGCCGCATCGGCTTCGCCCACGAATACCGCCCCCTCCGCAGCGACGAACTCACCGCCGTCGTCACGCAACGCCTCCCCGCACCAGACCCAGCCGACGCCGGACTTGCACACGCTGCCGGTTTAGCCGCAATCGTGCGCGCCACGAACGGGAACTTTCGCCTCGCCGATCGCCTCGTAACCCAAATCAGACGGGTTCTCGACATCAACGGGCACACCCGCCTCACCCCAGAGGCCGTCGACGCCGCCCAAGAAGCCCTACTCATCGGACGCTGAACGACGCGACAAGCACGACATCTATCGCCGCGATTCACACCTTTCGCGACCTCGAACGGCGTGTCGCTGTCTCACAACTCGTTTCTCAATCTACGAAGCGATAGCTGACGGCGAAGCCGGGTTTCGGTACTCTTTCGTCGTGGGCGAGGTGTTCGGCTACGCACGTGTTTCCACCGGCGATCAGAACACGCAGCTGCAACTCGATGCGCTGCGCGATGCCGGGTGCGCACGAATTCTCGTCGACGTCGCCTCATCGGCCGCAGAGCGCCCCGAGCTGGCACATCTCCACGACCTTCTTCGGGATGGAGACACCGTTGTCGTCTGGCGACTCGACCGGCTCGGGCGGTCCTTACGGGATTTGGTAGATCAGGTCGAGGACCTGCACCGGATGGGTGTCGCGTTGAGGTCGCTACGCGAAACCATCGACACGAGTTCCGCTGGCGGCCGATTCGTTCTCCACGTCTTCGCGTCACTCGCCGAGTTCGAGCGCGACCTCATCCGCGAGAGGACACTGGCAGGGTTGGCGGCGGCGCGCGCGCGTGGACGGTTGGGCGGGCGCCCACGAGCGCTTTCCGCGGATCAAGCGCGTGTGGCTCGCTCCGCTTACGACGGCGGGGCGATGTCCGTAAACGACATCGCAGCGGCTCTCGGGGTCGCTCGTTCCACTGTCTATCGAGAGCTCCACCGGACCTCCGGCGGCAACGGCGATCAGCCGCATCCGCCAGCGGACACTCCGCAGGCGTAGTCGGCACGGAGCCAGAGAGGGCACGAAGTGCACCTTTCTCGACGCACTTAGGAGCTGCCCGTCATCGACGGAAGAACGCTTCACCGCTGCTCGCACGCCTAGGCGTTGCGCCCATCCGCCGACGCGCGACCGCCTTTCTAAGCGGGACGCCCAGCTCGACCGACCTGTCGAACTGGTCTACAAGCACCGCCATGATGTAGCGCCCGTCGATGCGCTCGCAATAGTGCGCGAACCTCTTCGGCGCTCCCTCGCGCCGGAGGCGGGTGACATTCATCGGTACCGGACCCGTCTTCCCGGCTGCCCCGTGCTCCGCAAGGACCGCCGAGCTGAGGACCGTGATGAAGAGGATGTCGAGTGCCTGGTGGGCATTCACGCCGGAGATGTCGAACAGCACCGAGCTCGACCACCGCTCTAGGAGATCTTCGCTCTGACTTGCCTTCATGGGGAAGTCCCCCAATCGGAGGACCAGGTCTTCGCCGTCGAGTGTCGTCGCCTCCACCCCCGGGACTTCGGCGGTCGGTTCGTAGTCGAAGGGAACGTCGAAGCCGGCGTTGGACATGAAGTCGTTGTCGCGCATGATGAACTCTCTGTCGGAGGATGCGGGGTCCGTTATCGGATCCGACAGGTCTATGCGCGGTGGACTCAGCGGTCTGTGACGTACGACATCGTTACCATGCCCGCGATTACGAAGTCACTGTGGCCGACGCCGTCTCGACCGCCCACTCGACTGACTTTCGAGCATGAGTCGCCGAGCGCTCACCGACTCGCCCGAGACGCCAGGTTGCGGTAATCGCGTAGACGTGATTACCGCAACCCGGGCAAGCAGCGGCCGAAGTGCGGCGACCGCTGCTACTAGCTCTTCTTGCCCTTCTGGCTCAAAGCGCTGGCGGCGGCCGTCTTCGCGGCCTTCGAGTAGTTACCGCGCATGACCTTGCTCGCGGCGGTCGCGGCCTTGTTGCTGGTCTGACGAGTGTTCTTGGCCATGATGGCCCTCCTGACATTTGACGGGTCGGTGTTCTGTCGTTCGATCCCGTCGAGTCCCGGAACCGAACGACAAGCATGCACAGGATCAGCCGCGGGGCTTGACCCGAATGCGGATGGTGCGGCGAACCGTAATACGCGGCATCTTCCAACCTTTCCCGCGTCAGCTTCAGGCATCTCGGAAGGGGTGGTGCGAAATTGACACCACCGCTTTCGACTCGTAAAGTTGACAGAAGTTAGCCTCTGAAACTGACTTCCACCTCACGTCCGAGGAACCGTACTTGGAGCCTTTCCAAGTTGTCTGACGACGTATTAAGTTTACCATCGGTCTTCGAAATTCTTTTCGAAGGCCGATCCTTATTTGTCCTGGGTTTGGGGCCACAAGGAAACGCGTAAGCCATGCTCCAGACGGGCGATGGTTCGCATATCCGGCCACACGCGACCCTCGAGAATCGCTCTCACGGTCTCGTGGTTCACGTCGCACTCGACGGCAACCGTACGTAGAGTCCGGTTCCCAACCGCTTCGCGAAGGTTCAACGCGAATGCCCGTGCGACCTCACCTGCATGATCCGACGCTTCGCCGTGCGGCCACGGGGACACGAGCTCGTTCGGCCTGTTTCGAGGTGTTCGAACCACTAGCCCGACCGCCGGGCCCGGAGCGAGGGTCGTGCCGACCCTCGCTCCGATTGAAAGATAAACGCCAAAATTGCAGGGTTCGCTGAGGTTTGCAAGATACGAAGTGGCTTTTGAAAGAAATCCGACGAACCTACACGGGACTCAGAAGTCCCAGTCGTCGTCTTCCGTCGCCTCGGCCTTGCCGATGACGTACGACGAACCCGACCCGCTGAAGAAGTCGTGGTTCTCGTCGGCGTTGGGCGAGAGGGCCGACAGGATCGCGGGGTTCACGTTCGTCACCGACGACGGGAACATCGCCTCGTAGCCGAGGTTCATCAGCGCCTTGTTGGCGTTGTAGTGCAGGAACTTCTTCACGTCTTCGCTGAGTCCGACCGAGTCGTACAGGCTCTGCGTGTACTGCACCTCGTTGTCGTAGAGCTCGTACATGAGCGAGAAGGTGTAGTCCTTGAGGTCCTGACGACGTGCCTCATCGACCGTCTCGAGTCCGCGCTGGAACTTGTAGCCGATGTAGTACCCGTGCACGGCCTCGTCGCGGATGATGAGGCGGATCAGGTCGGCCGTGTTCGTGAGCTTCGCCCGGCTCGACCAGTGCATCGGCAGGTAGAAGCCCGAGTAGAACAGGAACGACTCGAGCAGGGTCGAGGCGACCTTGCGCTTGAGCGGATCGTCGCCACGGTAGTAATCCATGACGATGCGCGCCTTTTTCTGAAGGAACTCGTTCTCGGTCGACCAGCGGAACGCCTCGTCGATCTCTTTCGTCGAGCACAGCGTCGAGAAGATCGACGAGTAGCTCTTGGCGTGCACCGACTCCATGAACGCGATGTTCGTGTAGACGGCTTCCTCGTGCGGGGTGAGCGCATCGGGGATGAGCGAGACCGCGCCGACCGTGCCCTGGATCGTGTCGAGGAGCGTGAGCCCCGTGAACACGCGCATGGTGAGCGTCTGCTCCTCGGGGGTGAGCGTGTTCCACGACTGGATGTCGTTCGACAGCGGCACCTTCTCGGGGAGCCAGAAGTTGTTCACCAGACGGTTCCAGACCTCGAGGTCCTTGTCGTCTTGGATGCGGTTCCAGTTGATGGCCTGCACGTGGTTCAGCAGCTGCAGCTTTTCAGCCATGGCGTTCCTGCGTCCTCTATCGGTGGATGGTCAGCGGCTCAGAGCATGCACGAGACGCACTCGGTCATGTCGGTGCCCTCGAGCGCCAGCTGACGCAGACGGATGTAGTAGATGGTCTTGATGCCCTTGCGCCACGCGTAGATCTGGGCCTTGTTGATGTCGCGGGTGGTGACGGTGTCCTTGAAGAACAGCGTCAGCGACAAGCCCTGGTCGACGTGCTGCGTGGCCGCGGCGTACGTGTCGATGACCTTCTCGTAACCGATCTCGTAGGCGTCCTGGTAGTACTCCAGGTTCTCGTTCGTCATGAACGGAGCCGGGTAGTAGACGCGGCCGAGCTTGCCTTCCTTGCGGATCTCGATCTTCGAGGCGATCGGGTGGATCGAGCTCGTGGAGTTGTTGATGTACGAGATCGACCCGGTCGGCGGCACGGCCTGCAGGTTCTGGTTGTAGATGCCGTGGGCCTGCACCGAGGCCTTCAGTTCACGCCAGTCGTCCTGCGTGGGGATCTGCACGCCCGCGAACAGCTCGGTCGCCTTCGCCGTCTGCGGCACCCACACCTGGTCGGTGTACTTGTCGAAGAACTCCCCCGACGCGTACGTCGAGTTCTCGAAGCCGTCGAAGGCCGCGCCACGCTCGATGGCGAGGCGGTTCGATGCCCGCAGCGCGTGGAACAGCACCGTGTAGAAGTAGATGTTCGTGAAGTCGATACCCTCTTCGGAGCCGTAGTACACGTGCTCACGAGCGAGGTAACCGTGCAGGTTCATCTGGCCGAGGCCGATGGCGTGCGAGCGGTCGTTGCCGTCTTCGATCGAGCGCACCGAGGCGATGTGGCTCTGCACGCTCACGGCGGTGAGGGCGCGGATCGCGGTCTCGACCGTGAGGCCCAGGTCGCCGCCGTCCATCGCCAGGGCGATGTTCATCGAGCCCAGGTTGCAGGAGATGTCCTTGCCGATGGTGTCGTATGAGAGGTCTTCGTTGTACGTCGTCGGGGTGTTGACCTGCAGGATCTCGGAGCACAGGTTCGACATGTTGATGCGGCCGGCGATGGGGTTCGCCTTGTTCACCGTGTCTTCGAACATGATGTACGGGTAGCCCGACTCGAACTGGATCTCGGCGAGGGTCTGGAAGAACTCGCGCGCGTTGATCTTCGTCTTCTTGATGCGCGGGTCGTCGACCATCTCGCGGTACTTGTCGGTGACCGAGATATCGCCGAACGGCTTGCCGTAGACCTTCTCGACGTCGTACGGCGAGAAGAGGTACATGTCTTCGCCGTTCTTGGCGAGCTCGAACGTGATGTCGGGGATGACGACACCCAGCGAGAGCGTCTTGATGCGGATCTTCTCGTCGGCGTTCTCACGCTTGGTGTCGAGGAAGCGCAGGATGTCGGGGTGGTGGGCGTTGAGGTACACCGCACCGGCACCCTGGCGGGCGCCGAGCTGATTGGCGTAGCTGAAGCTGTCTTCGAGGAGCTTCATCACGGGGATGATGCCCGAGGACTGGTTCTCGATCTGCTTGATCGGCGCACCCGACTCGCGGATGTTCGACAGCAGGAGGGCCACGCCGCCGCCGCGCTTCGACAGCTGCAGGGCGGAGTTGATGCCGCGGGCGATCGACTCCATGTTGTCTTCGATGCGCAGCAGGAAGCACGAGACGAGTTCGCCGCGCTGCGCCTTGCCGGCGTTGAGGAACGTCGGGGTGGCGGGCTGGAAGCGTCCCGAGATGATCTCGTCGACCAGCTGCACCGCGAGACGCGGGTCGCCGTCGGCGAGGGCGAGGGCGGTCATGACGACGCGGTCCTCGAAGCGCTCGAGGTAGCGCTTTCCGTCGAAGGTCTTGAGCGTGTAGCTCGTGTAGTACTTGAACGCGCCGAGGAAGGTCTCGAAACGGAACTTGGCGCCGTAGGCGCGGTCGTTGAGCTCTTGGATGAAGTCCATCGAGTACTTCGCGAGCACGGTCGGCTCGTAGTACTCCTTCTCGACGAGGTAGTCGAGGCGCTCCTTGAGCGAGTGGAAGAACACGGTGTTCTGGTTGACGTGCTGCAGGAAGTACTCCCGCGCCGCCCGCTTGTCGGCGTCGAACTGGATGTTGCCGTCGGCGTCGTACAGGTTCAGCATCGCGTTCAGGGCGTGGTAGTCCAGCCCCTCGAAACGGGCCTCGGTCTTGAATTCCGCCTTGAAGTGCACGTCGGTCAGTTCAGCTTCCACCATCGTTCCAATCCCTGGGTGACGCGCTCGACGTCGTCTGGCGTGCCGAATACTTCCAGCCGGTACAGGTGCGGCACGGTGCACTTGCGGCTGATGATGTCGCCGGCGAGGCAGAATGCGTCGCCGAAGTTCGTGTTCCCCGCGGAGATGACGCCGCGGATGTTGCGTCGGTTCCGCTCCTCGTTGAGGAAGCGGATGACCTGCTTGGGGACCGCGCCCTTCTCGACGCCCCGGCCGGCACCCCCGCCATAGGTGGGGGTGACCAGCACGAAGGGTTCGTCGACGTGGAGGGGCGGATCGATCGGTCGCATCGGAATGCGCACGGCCCGCTTGCCGAGCTTCTCGATGAAACGTGCGGTGTTGCCCGACACGCTCGAGAAGTAGACCAGCAGCGGAGCCTCGGTCGCCGACAGGACAGCGCTCATGACGGGAGTCGTCGAGGCTGTCGAGGGATCAAGCGAGGCGCGAGGCGAGCTCATCGATCTTGTCGGGACGGAAGCCCGACCAGTGGTCCTCGTCGGTGATGACGACGGGGGCCTGCAGGTAGCCGAGCGACTTGACCTGCTCGAGTGCCGACGGGTCTTCCGACAGGTCGAGCACGTTGTATTCGATGCCCTTCGAGTCGAGCGCACGGTAGGTCGCGGTGCACTGGACGCAGGACGGCTTGGTGTAGACCGTGATCGCCATGTTGTCTCTCTCTCCCCTGGAAATTCTTCGTCCGAGCAAGCAGGGCTAGCCGGGACCTCAATACTACATATGGGGACCGACATCGGAAGTCACCACAAGGGGTAGTAGTTACATCCGTGTGATTTTCCACCGTCTCTCCCCATGTACAACACAGGTTGTCCACGATTTCATCCACAGATCCCACTCCTCTCCGAAGCCGTTCGACCGGCGCGATTCCGCGGTTGTTAACAGCGGCGCGCCGACTTGTCCACAGATCGGACGCTAGCGAGGGGTTCCGACATTGCACAGGTCGGCCGATCCACTCTCCGGCGTGTCGCGGGCGTGTCGCCCCGGTGGGCCCTTCCCCCTCGTCGCCCGGGGTCGGAACACCGCCGTTCCCCGATGTCGGAGGGGGGAGATAGCGTTGTGCGGTGGCCGGCTACCGCGAACTCCTCCAGACCCCCGGCGTGGGTCGCATCATCGCCGCACAGTTGACGGCGCGTTTCCCCAACGGCATGACGAGCCTCGCCGTTCTGCTGCACATCGAGCACGTCACCGGCTCCTATGGGGCCGCGGGCCTGGTCCTCGCCGCGACCAGCATCGGGCAGGCCGTCGCCGGTCCCGTCACGAGCCGCTGGATGGGCATCTGGGGCATGCGCCGGGTGCTCTCGGTGACGCTCCTCGTGTGCGCCGCCGCCATCGCCACGCTCGCCCTGATCGAGATGCCCCTGCCCCTGTACATGGTCCTGGGCCTGGTCGCCGGCCTGTCGAATCCGCCGGTGCAGTCGGCCGTGCGCACCATCTACCCCAAGATGGTCCCGTCGAAGCAGCTCACTCCCCTGTATTCGCTCGACGCCTCCCTGCAAGAGATCATCTGGGTGCTCGCGCCCGTGCTCATCACCCTCGTGGCGACCCAGGTCGGCACCGTCCCCGGTCTGCTGCTCGTCGTCGTCATCCTGCTCGGTGGCGGTGCTTGGTTCATCCTCAGCCCCGAGGTCGGACGCGTGCGCATTCCGCGCAGCCGCCGCGGCCTCGGCCGGGTGCTCGGCAAGCCGCCGGTCGTTCTCGCGACGGCGACGGGGTTTCTGCTCATCGGCGCCTGCGCCGCGGTCGAGGCGGGTGTCGTGGCGACGTTCGACCACGGCGGCCTCGAGGCGGGACTCATCCTCGCCGTCTTCGCCGTCGGCAGCCTCGCGGGCGGGCTGTCGTTCGGCCACATCCCCATCGGTCCCTGGGCCATGGCCCGTCGCTTCGCGATCGTCGCGCTCGGACTCTCGCTCACCGTCTTCTCGCTCAACGCGTGGTGGATCGGCGCGACGCTCCTCGTCGCCGGCGCGGGCATCGCCCCGGCGCTCGCGGTGATGTTCGCGATGACCTCGGCGAGCGTGCGGTTCAGCGAGACCGCCGAGGCGTACGGCTGGATCAGCACGGGGCAACTCATCGGAGCCGCCGCGGGCTCGGCCGTCGCCGGCTTCCTCGTCGACGGCATCGGCCCGCAGGGGGCCTACGTCGCCGCGGCCGCGTTCGCCGTCGCCGGGTTCATCGTCGCGGCGGTGTTCGTGCGCGGCTTCCCCGACCTGCGCCACCGCGACTCGAGCCCCATCCCCGATACCGAGCCCGTCGAGACCATCACCTGAGCCCGGATGCCGCATCCCCGGCATCCATCCCCCTCACCGGCGCACGTTCACCCTGCCCGCGCGGGTCAGGCATCCGGCGCGAGCTCCCCGGCCAGCGCGAGCTCCCCTGCCTGCGCCGACTCTCTGGCCCGCTCAGGTCTCGGCCGTCGCGAACTCCGCCTCCGTCGCGGGACGAAGGGAGGACCAGGGACGAAGGGAGGGCGAGACACCGGCATCCCCTCCTCCGTTCGTCCCTCACCCTCCGCTCGCCCCACACGCGAACGCCTGCACTCAAACGCACGGACGCAGCTCACCCGCACGCGAACACGCGCAACTCGACCGCACGCAATCCGCCCGCACGCGAAAGCCCCGCACCCAAACACCCACACGCGAACGCCCGCGCCCCACACACCCCCGCGTAGACGCCGCTACGCCGACGTCACTGCGTCCGCCGCAGCAGCTCCAACACCGCGAGCGCGTACGCGTCGGCCGGCTCGGGGTGGTCGAAGACGAGCGATGCGCCCGCGACCGAGATCTCGACCTCGTAGGTATCCGACAGTCGGCGAAGCGACCGGAAGGTCGCCCGCAGCAGCTCGCGCAGCTGCGACTCCGACGGCAGCCACAGCGCTTCCTCGGTGGCGACGGAGTCCAGCGCCCACTCCGTCGTGCCGTTGAATGCGAGGATGCGCCCGGTCGGGTAGTCGCGGGGTTCGACGGTCATCTCGCTGACTGTGAAGACGTCGGCCTCGAACTCGGGCTCGTCGAGCTGGAAACGGTCGCCGGAGCGGGGATGCCACACCAATCCCGCCTCGCGCAGGGCCAGGGCCATCTCGGTCGAGATCATGGCATCCATTCTGGGGGCCGTCGCGCGATGCCGGGCCGAAGCGTGCACGCGGACGCGATCGATTCCCCCTGACGCCATGCGTCTCCGCGCGCTCCGGCGAGCGCGACCGACGAGCAGAATGGATGCCATGACCTCCCCCGTCACCCTGCCCCGCCTGTCGTGGGGCGATCCCCGCGGACCGCGGGTGCTGCTCGCGCACGGTCTCGGCTCCGACGGCGCCCTGATGTGGCGGTACGCCTCGGCGCTGGCCGACGCGGGATGGCACGCCGTGGCCGTCGATCTGCGCGGACACGGTGACGCCCCGCGCACCCTCGACTACCGCATCGACGCGTACGCGGCCGACCTGTCGGGCACCGTGCCTGCGGGCGGGGGCGCGTGGGACGCGGTGGTCGGGCATTCCCTCGGCGGGGCGGCCGCCACGGTCGCCGCCGCGAACGACCGTTCGTGGACGCATCGACTCGTGCTCGTCGACCCCGCGATCCGGTTGTCCGACGACGACCGCGCGATCGTCAGAGCGAGTCAGGAGCAGTCGTTCGCCGACCCGAGCGAAGAGGCCGTGCGCGCGGCGCATCCCACCTGGCATCCGATCGACGTGGAGCTGAAGGCGCGGGCGACGCGGCGCGCGAGCCGGTGGGCCGTCGAGCAGACGAGCACGCAGAACGACATCTGGGACGTACGGGCGCAGGCCGCCGCCCTCGCGGTGCCGACGCGCATCATCGGCGCCGACCCCGCCGTGCACTCGATCTTCACCGGCGACCTGGCCGCCGAGGTCCTGCAGAACCCCGTCATCACCCTCGAGGTCGTCGCGGGGGCGGGGCACTCGCCGCACCGCGATCGCCCCGAGGCCGCGATCGCCGCCCTCCTCGCCGCGCTGGCGTGACACCCCCCGGCGACGACGGCCGGAGCGGCGTCGGATCGTGCTGCAGCTTTCGGCACCCGCTGCCACCCCGCCCGCGATGTCGGCGCACCCGAGCAGAATGGATGCCATGACCCCGTTCGATCCGGCGCAGTACCTGCCCGATGACCTCCTCGCGCGCATCCGCGAGCGGGCCGTGGTGCACGACCGCGACAACACCTTTCCGCACGACGACCTCGACGAGCTGCGCGCGGCCGGGTATCTCGGCATCCTGGTGCCGACGGAGCTCGGCGGTGCGGGACTGACCCTGGCCGACGCGTCGGTGCTGCAGCAGCGCCTGGCGGGGGCCGCCCCGGCGACCGCGCTCGCGATCAACATGCACCTGGTGTGGACCGGGGTGGCGAAGGTGCTGCGCGATCGTGGGATCGACGACCTCGAGTTCGTCCAGCGCGGGGCCGCCGCGGGCGAGGTGTTCGCTTTCGGCATCAGCGAGGCCGGCAACGACCTGGTGCTCTTCGGCAGCGACACCGACGCCGTCCCCGACGGCGACGGTGGGTATGCCTTCACCGGCACGAAGATCTTCACCTCGCTCTCGCCGGTGTGGACCCATCTGGGCGTCCACGGGCTCGACACCACGTCGCCCGACGCGCCGAAGATGGTGTTCGCCTTCCTCGACCGTGACGAGGCCGTCGTCACCCGCGACGACTGGGACACCCTCGGTATGCGCGGAACGCAGAGCCGCACCACCGACCTGCGCCACGCCCGCGCCTCGGCCGACCGCGTCGTACGGCGCATCGATCCCGGACCGCAGCCCGACGCCCTCGTGTTCGGCATCTTCGCCGTCTTCGAGATCCTGCTCGCATCGGTCTACACGGGCATCGCCCGGCGCGCGCTCGACCTCGCGGTCGAGGCGGCGACCTCGAAGCGGTCGAAGAAGACAGGCACGACGTACGCGAACGACCCCGACATCCGTCGACGCGTCGCCGGAATGGCGATCGCCTACGAGGCGCTGCCCCCGCAGCTCGCCGCCCTGAGCGCCGACGTCGACGCGGTGGTCGACCACGGCGCCCGGTGGTTCTCACTGCTGGCCGGCGTCAAGCACCGCGCCGTCACCATGGCCAAGTCGGTCGTCGACGATGCGGTCCTCGTCGCCGGCGGATCGGCGTACTTCTCGCGCACCGAGCTGAGCCGCCTCTACCGAGACGTCCTCGCCGGCATGTTCCATCCCTCCGATCCCGAATCGGCGCACTCCACCGCCGCCTCGGCCTGGCTCGGGCCGGTGACCGCGTGATGGCCCGCACCCCGTCGACCCTGCTCAGCCCGGCCGACCAGGAACGCCGCCGCGCGCTACGCGTGATGAAGGGCGTCGCCCTCGGCGCGCTGCTGGGCATGGCGGTCATCTTCGCGATCTCGTTCTCGCTGCAGCGCGAGATCGAGTGGATGCAGTACGTCCGCGCCGCGGCCGAGGGCGGAATGGTCGGTGCGCTGGCCGACTGGTTCGCCGTCACGGCGCTGTTCCGGCATCCGCTGGGCCTTCCCATCCCCCACACCGCGATCATCCCCCGACGCAAAGACGAGATCGGCAAGCAGCTCGGCGAGTTCGTCGAGACCAACTTCCTCGAGGGCGACGTCGTACGCACGAAGCTCGAGTCCACGCCGCTCGCCGCCCGCGCGGGGGCCTGGCTCGCCGAGCCCGCGCACGCCGACCGCCTCGCCGCCGAGGGCGCGACGCTCGCGACCAGCGTGCTCACGGCGCTGAGCGACGACGACGTTCAGACGCTCATCGAAGACCTCGCCCGCGAGCACCTGCTCTCGCCCGACTGGGGCCCCTCGATCGGCGGGTGGCTCGAACGCGTCGTCGGGTCGGGCGCCCACCACGGCGCCGTCGACCTCGCTCTCGACAACATCGCCGTCTGGCTCGGCAACAACCGCGAGGTCTTCGACGGCCTCGTCTCGCGCCGCATGCCGGCGTGGGTGCCGAGCATGGCCACGCGACTCGTCGACGACACCGTCTATCGCGAGGCCGTGCAGTTCGTCGACGCCGTGCGCGCCGACCCGCGGCACCAGGCTCGCGGGGCGATCGACGGCTACCTCCGCCGCCTCGCCGACAACCTGCAGCACGACCCCGCCACCATGGTGCGCCTCGAAGAAGCCAAGGCCTCGGTGTTCGACAGCCCGCGCGTGCGTCAACTCGCCGCCGATGCCTGGAACACCGCGAAGAGCGGACTGCTGCGCGCCCTCGCCGACCCCGAGAGCGCCCTGCGCCGCCGGGCCTCGGCCGCCCTCGCCGAGGTCGGGAGCCGCCTGCAGCACGACGAGACCCTGCAGAAGCGGGTGGACGGGTGGGTGACCGACGCCGCCGTGTTCGTCGTCGGGCGCTACCGCCACGACATCGCCTCGATCATCACCGACACCGTCGAACGGTGGGACGCCGAAGAGACGACCGAGAAGATCGAGCTCATGGTCGGTCGCGACCTGCAGTACATCCGCTTGAACGGCACGATCGTCGGCGCCCTCGCGGGCCTCGCGATCTTCACGATCGCGCATTTCGCATGGGGCTCGTGAGCGTCTCGTGTTGTCTGCCTGCAGCCCGGAGTGAGGCTCCGGCGGCGGGGCGGAGAGGGCCGTCGACTCGAGGCGGCCCGGCGCGAAGGTCCGGGAGCGGGGCCGCGACGGCCGTCTTCCAGCGGCGCCGCGCACAGCTCCGACGACCGTGCCGTGACGGCCATCGCGTCGCACCGCCCATCGGGGTCACCGGGTGGGTAGCCTGGGGCGCGTGAGCGACGGTTCGGGGCTCGAGCTCCTCTTCACCTACGGCACGCTGCAGCTGCCCGACGTGCAGCTCGACACGTTCGGCCGCCTCGTCGGCGGCGACGCCGACGCGCTTCCCGGATACCGCCTCGAGTGGACCGACATCGACGACGAGCGCGTCGCGGAGCTCTCGGGCCTCGACAAGCACCCGATCCTGCGGCACACGGGCGACGCGCACGACCGCGTGTTCGGTCGCGTCCTGACGTTGACCGCCGAGGAGCTCGACGCGGCCGACGAGTACGAGGTGTCGCTGTACCGCCGTGCCTCGGTCAGCCTGGCGAGCGGCCTCCGAGCATGGGTGTACGTGGCCGCATGAGCGCTCCGTCCCTGGGTTCGCTCCGGTCGCGCGTCGGCGACGCGTCCGTGCGCGCCGGCCGCACCGCGGGGCGACGACGCTCCCCCGCCTCACACCCCGGTGCCGCCAGCGCCGACACCGACCACGCCCGCACCGTGCGGCTCGCCGCGCCGTGCACCCTCGAACTCCTGCCCGGATTGGCGGAAAGACGATGATCCAACTCATCCTCGCGCGACACGCGAAATCGGACTGGGCCGACGAGGGCCTCGACGACCACGACCGCCCGCTCAACGACCGGGGGCGCCGGGACGCGCCGGCCATGGCGCGCCGCGTGGTGCGTCAGGGCGTACGCCCCGAGGTGCTGCTGTCGAGCACGGCCCTGCGCGCCCGCCAGACCGCCGAGGCCTTCGGCCGGGCGTTCGAGGTCGACGTCGTCGAGCAGGCCGACCTGTACCTCGCCGACCCCGACCATCTGCTGGCCGCCGCGCGCGCCGCCGGCGTCGACGAGGTCATGGTGGTGGCCCACGACCCGGGCATGAGCGCGCTGGTGTCGCGCCTGGCTGATCGCGACGAGCGCATGGTCACGTGCGCCGTGGCCGTGTTCACCTGGCACGAAGGAACCTGGGACGACGTGGATGCCACCCCGCCCGACGAGTACGAGCTGCTGACGCCCTGAAAGCCGCGGTCGGCCGCACCCGCGTACCCACCCGCCCTTCGCGCGGGGCACCTGCCGTCGTATCGGTCAGGCGCGACCTGATTCGATCCGCGCGAGGGCGGCCCCCGCGACGGCACCCGAGAGGACGAGGTCGGTGACGGCCTCGATCTCGGGAGAGACGAACCGGTCGGGTCCGGGGCCCGCGACTCGCGTGCGCACGAGGTCGCGCACGGCGCCGGTGGCGGCCGCGGGGGCGAGCGGGGCGCGGAGGTCGAGGGCACGGCATCCGGTCATCACCTCGATGGCGAGCACACGGGCGAGCCCGTCGACGGCGCGACGGAGCTTGCGGGCACCGGCCCAGCCCATCGACACGTGGTCCTCCTGCATCGCGCTCGAGGGGATCGAATCGACCGACGACGGCACGGCCAGACGCTTGAGCTCCGAGACGATGCCCGCGGCGGCGTACTGCGCGATCATCAGTCCGCTGTCGACGCCCACCTCGTCGGCGAGGAACGGCGGCAGACCGTTGCTGCGGGCCACGTCGAGCGCGCGGTCGGTGCGTCGCTCCGACATGGATGCCACGTCGGCGACCGCGATGGCGAGGAAGTCCAGCACGTAGGCCACCGGGGCGCCGTGGAAGTTGCCGTTCGACTCGACGCGCCCATCAACGGTGACGACCGGGTTGTCGACGGCCGAGAGCAGCTCGCGGTCGGCGACGGCCGCCGCGTGCGCCAGCGTGTCGCGGGCGGCGCCGTGCACCTGGGGCGCGCAGCGCAGCGAGTAGGCGTCCTGTACGCGCGTGCACTGCGGGCCCCGGTGGCTCGCGACGATCGATGAGCCGGCGAGGAACGCCCGCAGGTTCGCCGCCGACGCGGCCTGACCGAGTTGGGGACGAAGAGCCATCAGGTCGGCGGCGAAGACGGCGTCGGTGCCCAACTGCGACTCGATCGAGATCGCGGCCGACACGTCGGCGGTCGTCAACAGCATGTCGATGTCGTGCAGGGCGAGCAGCAGCATGCCCAGCATGCCGTCGGTGCCGTTGATGAGGGCGAGCCCCTCTTTCTCGCGCAGGGCGAGCGGGGCGATGCCGGCGGCGGCGAGCGCCTCGGCGGCCGTCGTGGCGCGTCCTTCGCCGTCGCGCACCTCGCCCTCGCCCATGACCGCGAGCGCCACGTGCGACAGCGGGGCCAGGTCTCCCGAGCAACCGAGCGAGCCGTACTCGCGCACCACCGGGGTGATGCCGGCGTTCAGCAGCGCCGCGTACGTCTCGACCACGGCGGGGCGCACGCCCGTGCGCCCTGTCGCGAGGGTCTGCAGGCGCAGCAGCATCAGGGCGCGCACGACCTCGCGCTCGACCTCGGCGCCGGTGCCGGCGGCGTGCGAGCGGATGAGGCTGGCCTGCAGCTGGGCGCGCCGATCCTCGGCGATGAAGGTCGTCGCGAGGGCGCCGAAGCCCGTAGAGATGCCGTAGTGCGGCTGCGTGTCGTCGGCGAGCGCCTCGATGAGTGAGCGGGTGTCGGCGACCCGGCGCAGCGCCTCGGCGGCCACCTCGACGCGGGCGTCGTGGCGGGCGACGGCGACGACGTCGCGGGGGGCGAGGGGGGTGGGTCCGACGGTGACGCTCGAGTTCATGCCCTGATTCCATCGCGGCGAAGGCCCCGTGTGGCGGGGATCTGGCATCCTGTGTCTGTCATGCCAGACATTCCCGCCCCGCAGGTTCCCGCCGCCGACCAGACGCTGCGGATCCTCTCACTGCTCGCGCGCCAGCCCGGGCCGGTCGCCGCGCAGACGATCGCGACGACGCTCGGCATCCCCCGATCGAGCACGTACCACCTGCTCGCCACCCTCGAGCAGCACGGGTACGTCGTGCACCTGCCCGGCGACCGGCGCTGGGGGCTCGGCACCGCGGCCTTCGAACTCGGCGGCGGCTACGCCCGGCAGCAGCCGCTCGCCCGCCTCGGGCGCCCGCTGCTCGCCGCGCTGTCGGACCGCGTCGGCGAGAGCGCGCACCTGGCCGTGCTCACCGGGCGCGACGTGCTGTACATCGTCGAGGAGCGCGCCCCGCGCCGCCCCGCGCTGGTGACCGACGTCGGGGTGCGCCTGCCCGCGCACCTCACCGCGACGGGACGCGCGATGCTCGCCGCCCTCCCGCGCGAGCAGGTGAGGGCGTCGTTCCCGGATGCCACGGCCCTCACGCAGCGGCACGGTCTCGGTCCCGCGACTCCGCGCGCGCTGCGCGAGATGCTGCGCGACGTGCGCGCCGCCGGGTTCGCGAGCGAAGACGGCGAGGTCACCCCCGGGTTCCGTTCGGTGGCCGCGGCCGTGCGGGATCACACCGGGTGGCCCGCCGCTGCCGTGGCGCTCACCTGGCCGGCCGAGGGCGCGGAGCGCGACGCCACCGCCCTCGCCGAGGCCGCTTCTGCGACGGCGGCGGAGCTGTCCCGCCGGATCGGCCGCCCCGGCTGAGGCCCGCCGCCCCGCCTCCCGGCCCGGCCCGCGCGAGTCCGGCCGCCGCGAGTCCGGCCGCCGCCCGCCGTCCCGCCCCGCACGACGCAAACGCTGTTGAGTGTCCGAGACACGCCGCACCCCGCCCCGCCCGGACGGCGTGTCTCGGACACTCAACGGGGTCGTGTCCGCAGCGGTCACGCCGCAGCGCGGGCGAAGCGAGGCACGCCGCCGCGCGCCGTCCCGCCCGCCCGGCCGACGCACGCCCCGTTGAGTGTCCAAGACACGCCGCACCCCGCGCCTCCCGAACGGCGTGTCTCGGACACTCAACGGTCCGAGCGTCGGCGCCGCCGCGGGCCGGGCCGGGCGTCCGCACCGCCGCGGACCGGGCGGACGCGCCCGCACCACCGCAGCCCGGGCACCCGCGCCGCGGAACCCGCCCCGCGTCTCAGCGCACGACGAGCCGCGGCTCCACCAGCACGTGCGCGGCGCCGGCCACGGCCGCGCGGGGGGCGACGATGGTGCCGTTCTCGCCCATGAGCAGGTCGAGGGCTCCGGATGCCACCCGCTCGGGGAGCTGCTCGACGCTCGACAGCCCGAGAGCCTCGACCGCCGGGGTGTTGTCGAAGCCGACGATGACGAGGTCGTCGCGCCCGGCGACGCTGGCGGCGAGATGGGCGCCGATCGCCAGGGAGTCGCTCGCGCAGACGATCGCGCCGATGCCGGGGGTGTCCGCCAGCCCCGCGGCGACGGTGTCGCGGGCTGCGGCGACGTTCTCTTCGACCGTCCAGCGCACCGGCTGGCGCCCGGCGTCGGCGACGGCCTCGCGCCAGCCTCGCTCGCGTTCGTCGCCGGTGCCCGACCCGCGGGGCCAGCCGAGGAACGCCACCGGTCCCGCTCCGTGCTCGACGGCGTGTCGCGTGGCGGCGCGGGTGCCCGCCGCGCCGTCGACGTCGACCCACAGGTGCGCGGGGGCTTCGACGTCGTCTTCCCCCCAGGGGCGACCGAACGAGACGAAGGGGAGGTTCCGCGCCGTCAGCCACCCGGTGCGGGGATCGCCGTGGAACGTTCCGGTCACCACGACGGCGTCGACCTCGCCACCTTCGAGCAGGTCGCCGAGGCGCGCGATCTCTTCTTCCGGGGTGCGCGCGGCGTAGAGCAGGACGCGCATGTCGCGCTCTCCCGCCCGTTCGGTGAGGGCGTGCACGAAACGGTCGAGCACGACGCCCGAGATCCCCCCGGCATAGGGATCGAGGTGGATGCCGATGGTCGAGCTGCGGCGCGTGCGCAGACGCCGGGCCGCGGCGTGCGGCCGGTAGCCGAGCTCGGCGATCGCGGCCTCGACGCGTAGCCGCGTCGACTCGCGCACGATGTCGGGGGTGTTCACGACGTTCGAGACGGTCTGGCGCGAGACGCCCGCGACACGGGCGACGTCGTCGACGGTGGGCGCCTTCGCCATGCGACCCCCTCGCTCGTCGATTCGGGCGGACCGACGCCGTCCAGACCGTCAGCCTAAGCCGCGCGACAACCGCTTGACAGACGCCGCTCCCCCTCCTTACCGTAGTCGCATCACAGTTTGAACGTTCAAACTCTGGCCCTCCGAGCACCACGGAGGGGTCGCATGCCTCATCGAAGGAGAGAGACACATGACACGGCACACTCCCATCCGCCGCGCGCGCACCTGGCTCGGCGCCGGCGCCCTGCTGGCCACCGGCGCCCTCGCGCTGACCGCCTGCGGCTCGGGCTTTTCCGACACCCCCGGCGAGAACCAGGCGTCCGGCAGCGGAAAGCTCAGCCTGCTCATCGGCTCCTCAGGCGACGCCGAGACGAAGGCCGTCACCGATGCCGTCGCCGCCTGGAGCGAGCAGTCCGGCGTCGAGGCCGAGGTGCAGACCGCGAACGACCTGCCCCAGCAGCTCTCGCAGGGCTTCGCCGCCGGTTCCCCGCCCGACCTCTTCTATCTCGCGCCCGAGGCCCTCGCGGGCTACGCCGCCAACGGATCGATCGCGGCCTACGGCGACGACCTGGCGAACAAAGACGACTTCTACCCCTCGCTGGTCGACAACTTCACCGTCGACGGCACCTTTTACTGCGCACCCAAAGACTTCTCGACGCTCGCGCTGATCATCAACGCCGATCTGTGGTCGGCCGCCGGACTCACGGATGCCGACATCCCCACGACGTGGGACGAACTGGCATCCGTCGCGCAGCGCCTCACGGTCGACGGCCGCGTCGGACTCGCGTTCGGCGCCGAGTACCAGCGCGTCGGCGCCTTCATGGCGCAAGCGGGCGGCGGCCTCGTCACCGACGGGCAGGCCACGGCCGACAGCCCCGAGAACGTCGAGGCATTGACCTACGTCAAGACGCACCTGAACGACGGCACCTTCGCCTTCGCGTCCGACGTGGGCGCGGGCTGGGGCGGCGAGGCGCTCGGCACTCAGAAGGCCGCCATGGTCATCGAGGGCAACTGGATCACCGGCGCGATGTCGGCCGACTACCCCGACGTGAACTACACCGTCGCCGAGCTTCCCGCCGGCCCCGGCGGCAAGGGCACCCTCCAGTTCACCAACTGCTGGGGCATGGCCGCCGACGGCGGCAACCAGGAGCAGGCCCGCTCGCTCGTGGAGTACCTCACCGGCACCGACCAGCAGCTGGCGTTCTCGCAGGCCTTCGGCCCGATGCCCTCGATCCAGTCCGCCGCCGACGCGTGGACGAGCGCGAACCCGACGCTGACGGCGTTCCTCGCCGGCGCCGAGTACGCCCAGTTCCCGCCGAACATGGCGGGCGCGGCCGACGTCATCACCGACTTCAACGCCCAGCTCGAGTCGCTGAAGACCGGCGACCCGCAGGCGCTGCTGCAGACGGCGCAGTCCAACCTCGAGGCCATCGTCAAGTAATCGCGCCCACGAAACGCGAACCCCTCATGAGTGCTCTCACCACCGCGTCCCGCCGCGCCGGGTCCCCCTCCTCGGGGATCCGGCGCGGCGAGGCCGCCGCCGGCTGGCTGTTCACCGCCCCCGTGCTGATCATCCTCGGCGTCTTCCTGCTCGTCCCCGTGCTGATGGCGCTGTGGGTGAGCTTCTCGGACTGGACCGGGCGCGGCAGCCCCTTCTCGTCGACCGTCGACTTCGTCGGCGTCGACAACTACGCCGCCGTCACCACCGGCGGGGGTCTGGCCGAACGCGACTTCGGAACGGCCCTGCGCAACAACGGCTGGTACGTGCTGCTGGTCGTGCCCCTGCAGACCGCACTCTCGCTCTTCCTCGCCGTGCTGGTCAACCGGGCGGTCCTGCGCGGTCGCGGGCTGTTCCGCACCGCCTTCTACTTCCCCTCGGTCACGAGCTCGGTGGCCATCACCGTGCTGTGGCTGTTCCTCTTCTCGGCCTCGGGCGCCGTCAACGAGGTGCTGTCGTGGCTCGGCATCAACGGTCCCAACTGGTTCAGCGACCCGTCCGGTGTCGTGCACAACCTTCTCGGCGCCGTCGGCATCACGAGTGGCCCCGCCTTCCTCACCGGCAACACCCTGCTCGGGGTGTCGTGGTGGGACTGGCTCGCGGGTCCCTCGGTGGCGATGTCGGCGTTCATCGTCATGGCCGTGTTCACGACCTCGGGAACCTTCATGCTCCTGTTCATCGCGGGTCTGCAGAACATCGGCGGCGACGTGCAGGAGGCCGCCATGATGGACGGCGCGACCGGATGGCAGCGGTTCTGGCGCGTCACCCTCCCCCAGCTCAAGCCCGTGCTGTTCACAGTGCTGACCCTGGGCCTCATCGGCACGTGGCAGGTGTTCGACCAGATCTACACCGGCACGCAGGGAGGCCCGGGCAAGACGACGCTCACACCCGCGTACCTCAGCTACTCGTCGGCCTTCCTGTCGCAGCAGTGGGGCCAGGGAGCCGCGATCGCCTTCGTGCTGTTCGTCATCATCGTCGCGCTGACGATCCTGCAGCGATTCGTGCTGCGCGACCGTCCCGTCTCGCGGCGCCGCATCCGGCAGTACGAGGTACGCACCGGCACCAAGGGAGGCACGCGATGACCGCCACGGCATCCCCCGCGACCACCGTCCTCGCGGAGCAGCGGATCGAGGGGCCCCGGCGTCCCCGCCGGCACCGCCTGTCGGGCAAGGCCCTGCGCTGGCAGATCGGCCTCTACGTCCTGCTCATCGTGCTCGCCGTCATCTACATCTATCCGTTCCTGGTGCAGGTGGCGACCTCGTTCAAGACGGATGCCGCGGCGGCAGCCGATCCGATCTCGCTCGCGCCGCAGCCCTTCACGTGGGCGGCATACGAGCGCCTGTTCCTGAACTCCGACTTCCCCGTGTGGTTCGGCAACTCCGCCATCGTGACCGTCTTCGTCACCCTGGGCCGCGTGTTCTTCAACTCCCTCGCCGGCTACGCGCTCGCCCGCCTGCAGTTCCGCGGACGCGGTCTCGTGTTCGCCGGACTCGTCGGGGTCATGGCGGTGCCCACGGTGGTGCTGCTGATCCCGAAGTTCCTCGTGATCAACCAACTCGGCATCTACGACTCGTACGCCGGCATGATCCTCCCGCTCCTCGTGGATGCCGCGGGCGTGTTCATCATGAAGAACTTCTTCGAGTCGATCCCCCCGTCCGTCGAGGAGCAGGCGCGCGTCGACGGCGCCGGCACCTTCCGCATCTTCTGGTCGGTCGTGCTGCCCATGGCGCGCCCCGCGCTCATCACGATCGTCATCCTGTCGTTCCAGGGATCGTGGAACGAGCTGAGCCATTTCGTCGTCTCGACCCAGTCCCCCGAGCTGACCACCCTCACCAAGGGCGTCGCCGCCCTCGCGAGCGGTCAGCTCAGCCAGGGCAGCCAGTTCCCCCTCAAACTCGCGGCCGCGGCCATCATGACGATCCCCGTCGCCGTGGTGTTCTTCGTCTTCCAGCGCCGCATCATGAACGCCAGTGAAGGAGCCGTCAAAGAATGACCACCGCCCCCACCACCTCGCCCGCCTCGCGCGTGTCCGGGACGACGGCCACCCCGACTCCTGTGCAGCCCCTGTTGAACGACGCCGTCATCGCGCTCCGCGCTCCCACGCAGGTGTGGTCCGATTCGACCGGCGACATGGGCTCCGCCGCCGTGCACGGGGTCTACCACGGCGATGTGCGGCACGTGCGGTCGCTGACCGCGAGCTGCGACGACTCCCCCGTCGAGTGGATCTCGACGGCTCCCGACGGCGCGTCGCGCATCGTGTTCGGCGGTCTGCTGCGCGCGCTCGACGACGCGACCCCGGATCCCAAGGTGCGACTGCTGCGCGATCGCCGGGTGTCCGACGGGCACCTCAGCGAAACCTGGACCCTGCGCTCGCGCGTCGATCACCCCGTCGTGACGACCCTGCACCTCGCACTCCGTCCCGAGTTCGCGCAACTGCACGAGGTGAAGTCGGGGCACGCGCACCCGCGTCCCGCCGGCATCGAGCTCGCCGGCGATCGGGCGATCGTCGATGCCGGCCCGCAGGGACTCGAGCTGATCGCGCCGGGGGCACGTGTGGCATCCGGGGCCGGCGAGCTCACCGCCCGCTGGGACGTCGAGATCCCCGCTCTCGGATCGGTCGAGGTCGCGTGGACCCTCACCCTGCGCGACGACACCCTCGTCGTCGGCTCGGCCGCGGCGCCCGCGCGGTGGAATGCCGCCGCCGTCGCGCAGACGACCACCGACCCGCGGCTCGGACGGTGGCTGCACACCGCGCTCGACGATCTCGACGCCCTGCGCCTCGTGCTGCCCGAGCACCCCGACGACGAGTTCTTCGCCGCCGGAGCGCCGTGGTTCTTCACGCTCTTCGGCCGCGACTCGATCTGGGCCGCGCGTCTGACGCTGCCGCTGGACCGAGCGATCGCGGAGTCCACGCTGCGCGTGCTCGCGCGGCTGCAGGGCGCCGACGACGACGCGTCGACCGCGCAGGAGCCGGGCAAGATCCTGCACGAGCTGCGCGCCTCGGCGCTCGAGATGCCCGGCGAGGGCATCGTGCTGCCGCCGAAGTACTACGGCAGCGTCGACTCCACGCCCCTGTGGATCTGCCTTCTCGCCGACACCTGGCGCGCCGGCATGCCCGACGCCGAGGTGCGGGAGCTGCTCCCCACGCTGCGCGCCGCGCTCGGCTGGATCCGCGACAGCGGCGACAGCGACGGCGACGGCTTCCTCGACTACATCGACCGCCTGGGCACGGGCCTGTCGAACCAGGGGTGGAAGGACTCCGGCGACTCGATCCAGTGGCGCGACGGGCGACTCGCCGAGGGGCCGATCGCGCTCTGCGAGGTGCAGGCCTATGCCTACGAGGCGGCTCTCGCCGGTGCCGACCTGCTCGACACGCTCGGGAGCGAGTCGGATGCCAGCGAGGCGGCGTTCTGGCGCGGATGGGCGGCCGATCTGAAGGCGCGGTTCGCCGAGAGCTACTGGGTCGAGACTCCCGAGGGCCGGTACCCCGCCGTCGCGCTCGACCGCGACAAGAAGCCCGTCGACACCCTCACCAGCAACATCGGGCATCTGCTGGGGACCGGCATCCTCTCACCCGACGATGAGGCGCACGTCGCGGGGCTGCTCCGCGGCGAGAGCATGTCGAGCGGGTACGGCGTCCGCACGATGTCGACCGCGGCCGCGGGCTACTGGCCGCTGTCGTACCACGGGGGCAGCGTGTGGGTGCACGACACCGCGATCGCCGCCCACGGCATGCTGCGCGCCGGGCTCCGCGCCGACGCGCGGGCGGTCGTCGAGGGGCTGCTCGACGCGGCCGAGGGCTTCGCCTACCGCGTGCCCGAGCTGCACTCCGGCGACCCGCGCACCCATTCGTCGGTGCCGACGCCGTACCCCGCGGCGTGCCGCCCCCAGGCCTGGTCGGCCGCCGCCGCGGTGGTGTGCCTGGCCGCGCTCACGACCTCGCCCGGAGCCTAGCCGCCGGGCGGCGGCGGCCTCCCCCGACCGCCGTCGTCCGGCCTTTCGACACGTCGCGCGACCCGACGCTCTCAGGCGACCCGCGTCACCGTGCCGCCGGTGAGTCCAACCAGCTCGTCGAACGTCAGGGGGAACACCGTGTGCGGGGTGCCGCCCGCCGCCCAGATCTCGGCGAACTCCACGAGCGCCTCATCGACGATCGTCGTCAGCGGGGCCGGGTGCCCGGTGGGGGCGACGCCCCCGATGGGCTGCCCCGTGGCCGCGAGCACCTGATCGGGCGTCGCCCGGCGGATGCTCCCGCGCCCGAGCCGCTCCGCCAGCGCCGTCGTGTCCACGCGGTGCGCGCCGCTCGTCATCACCAGCAGCGGCTCGTCGTCGCTCCAGAACACGAGGCTGTTGGCGATCGCCCCCACCTCGATGTCGAGCGCGGCCGCCGCGAGCGCGGCCGTGGAAGCGGCATCCGGAAGCACGATGATCGCCCCCTCGATGCCCGCGGCCTCGAGTGAGGCGGCGACGAGACGGCTGCGAGCGGGAAGGGCGTGATTCATGGCGTCAGCCTAGGTGTTCCCCCTCGCTCCCCCGCGAGAGCACACGGTCCGCGCGAGGTCGCACCTCCTCGCGGGTGCTCTCGCGCCGATCGTGGGCTCTCGGCATCCGCTGCGCGACGCACTCGCGCAGGCCGCACTCGCGCACGCCGCGGGCCCGGGTCACAATGGAGGGTGGATGCCGCAACGCCGCGGCACCCGCTGAGTACCGCCCACAAGGCGGTCGACGACAAGGAACGCGATGACCCACGCCCTCCCCCTGCCCGATTTCACGCACGAACGCGTGGAGGTGATCACGGGGCGGCGCAGCGGTCTGCTCGTCGCCGTCGCCCTCCACTCCTCGGCTCTCGGCTCCGCTCTCGGCGGCGCGCGACTGTGGACCTACCCGTCGTGGACCGACGCGGTCGGCGACGCGCTGCGCCTGTCCGCCGCCATGACGCTGAAGAACGCGGCCGCCGGTCTCGACGCCGGCGGGGGTAAGTCGGTGATCGGCCTTCCCGAGGGGACGGTGCTCGACACCGACCGGCGCCGTGCCGCCTTCCTCGACCTGGGTGACGCCGTCGAGAGCCTCGACGGGCTGTACCGCACCGCCGAAGACGTGGGATCCACGACCGAAGACATGCTCACCGTCAGCGAGCGCACCGCGCACGTGGTGGGTCTCCCCGACTCCGTCGGAGGCTCCGGCGAACCCGCCGGCCCCACGAGCTCGGGCGTCTACGCCTCGCTCATCGCCACCCTGGAGCGTGCGGTGGGCACCGGCGACGTCGCGGGACGCCGCATCACGATCGCCGGCCTCGGCCAGGTCGGCGGCCGACTGGCCCAACGCCTGGCGTCGGAGCACGCCGCCCTGACCGTCACCGACGTCGATCCCGCCAAACGCGCCCGGGCAGCCGAGCTCGGTGCCGCCTGGGTCGAGCCGGGCGAGGCGCACCTGGTTCCGGCCGACGTGTTCGTGCCGGCCGGCATCGGTGGAGTGCTCACCGACGACGTCATCGACGCGCTCGACGCGCGCGCGGTGTGCGGTCCGGCGAACAACCCCCTGGCCGAGCGCGCGGGGGCGGAGCGGTTGTCCCGCCGCGGGATCCTCTACGCCCCCGACTTCGTCGTGAACGCGGGCGGCGTGATCTACCTCGACCTCGTGGCCAAGCGACGCGGCACCCTCGACGAGATCATGGGGCGCGTCGCCGGCATCGGCGACACCCTCCGCCGCGTCTTCGACGAGGCCGAGGCCCGCGGGGTGACCCCTCTGGCCGCCGCCGAGGGTCTGGCCGCCGAACGACTTTCCGTCGGAGCGGGCGCCGCAGCTCCGGTGTGAACGAAAAAGAATCCGGATGCCGCGGTCTCGCGGCATCCGGATTCTTTTCGGAAAAGGTCAGTGCGCGGCGTCGTAGGCCTCGAGAATTGTCGTCGAGATGCGCCCGCGCGCATTGATGTCGTGGCCGTTCTTTGCGGCCCAGGTGCGCACGTCGACGAGATCCCGTGACGATGTCGCCCGTCCGCGGGTAACACGGCGGCCACTCGGCGACGGCGACCCGACGGAACGACCCGCGGCGATGAAAGGCGCAAAAGCGTCACGGAGGGTCTGCGCGTTTTCAGCGGAAAGGTCGAGTTCGTAAGCCCGGCCGTCGAGGGAGAAACGAACCGTGTCCCCGTCGTCGAGAACCGTGCCGTCGAGATCGTCGATCAACTGGGTGATCTGCTTTTTAGCCATGCCGTCATCCTAAGTCGGGATTCCCGGGTGATCCGGTGTCTGCTATTGCAGATTCACCCGCCGGATCATCCGCTTTCATCGGGTCGATGAAGTGAGCGGACCACCCTCGACGGCCACGATGCGATGGTCGTCGTCGTGCGTCAGCTCGGTACCGAGGAATTGCGCATCCTGCGGCAACTGCAACGTGAATCGGGCGAACGCGGCCACGCGCAGACGGGCCGATTCCAGCTGCACCTCGAGAACATGGCCGCCCACGAGCCGGTCGTCGCTGAGGAAATGCAGGTGCAGACCCGCCACCGTGATGCCCTGATAGATGCGGGGCATCCAGAAGCCCACGAGCGAGCCGGCGCGGTCGGTGGTCACGGTCTCGATCTGCTCCGCCGCCACCTCGGCGAGCGGCCGGAAGGGCGCCTCCTGCCGCCGCGTGACGCGCGTCTTCACGCGGGAGACGACTCCGTCGAGGCGAACGACGTGGAACAGATTGCGGCTCGCCAGCCGTGCGTCGACCGTGTCGCCGATCCCGTCGAGATCGAGGCCCTCGACCTCCGCGGTCGCCGCGTCCGCCAGGGTGCAGACGTCGACGAACGGCAGCACCTCGCCGTCGTCCATCAGCCGGGGCGGGCCGTCGGTCGTGCACTCGAAGAGCTGTCCGTCGAGAACGACGACCTCACCGCCGAGGCCTTCGCAGCAGCCGATCCCGGTGTCGCCGAGAAGGCGCACGTCGGGAACGGCGATGCCCGACGAATAGACGCCGCCCAGAAGCGCATCGAGAACGGCGAATTGCGTGACCGACGTCGACGCGATCGGCGCCGTCCTCGAGGCGGATCCGGCCGATGTCAATTCAGGAATGGGCTTCCGTGTAGGCGTCGAGAACCGTCGCGGGAACACGGCCGCGGTCGCTCACGGTGTGTCCGTTCGCGCGCGCCCATTCACGAACGGCACCGAGATCGACGTCGTTCGCGCGGCGGGCCGTACGCGTGCGACGCGTGGTCGACGCGCCTCGCGATGCCGAACGCGCGGCGTCGACGAAAGGAGCGATCGCCGAATAGAACTTGTCGGCATTTCGGTCGGAGAGGTCGATTTCGTACGTACGACCTTCGAGAGAGAAAGTGATCTGCTTTCCCTGTCCTTCTTCGAGGACGGAACCGTCGAGATCGTCGACGAGGTGCGTAATGTGCTTGAGAGCCATAATACGAAAAACTTTACACCCGCATTCCCTGTATTCCTCACCGCGCGCGCGACGTGCTACACCCTCCGGCGTTCCCGCGGGGACGCTAGGCGCAACGGCGAAGACGGTACTACTCTCCGTGGGTGGTGTTCGCTCCCCGAGCACCACCCGAGACAGAGGAAGCACCGCGTGAGCCTTTTCCGTACGAAATCGGTGGAGCAGTCCATCGCCGATACCGACGAGCCCGAGTTCCGGCTGAAGAAATCCCTGACCGCGGTCGACCTCACCGTGTTCGGCGTGGGCGTCGTGATCGGTGCCGGCATCTTCACCCTCACCGGTCGCGTCGCGCACGACGTCGCCGGCCCCGCCGTGGTCATCAGCTTCATCGTCGCCGCGATCGCGTGCGGCCTGGCGGCCATGTGCTACGCCGAGTTCGCCTCGACGGTGCCGGTCTCGGGATCGGCCTACACCTTCTCGTACGCCTCGCTGGGCGAGCTGTTCGCCTGGATCATCGGCTGGGACCTCATCCTCGAGATGTTCCTCGGAGCGAGCGTCGTCGCGCAGGGCTGGAGCGCCTACCTCGGCACCTTCCTGCAGCAGATCGGCATCACGCTGCCGGCGGAGCTCTCGTACGGCGGTGTCGTCGACCTGCCCGCGATCCTGCTCGTCATCGTCTTGGGCGGTCTGATGACCCTCGGCATCAAGGAGTCGCTCCGCGTCAACATGGTGCTGGTCGCGGTCAAGCTGTTCATCGTGCTGTTCGTGATCATCGCGGGCATCATGTTCATCAACCCCGCCAACTACAGCCCCTTCGTCCCGGAATCGGTCCCGACCGAGTCGGCGTCGGGCCTCACGCAGCCGCTGCTGCAGTTCCTGTCGGGTCTGGAGCCCGCCACGTTCGGCGTCGGCGGCATCTTGGCGGGTGCGGCCCTGGTGTTCTTCGCCTACATCGGCTTCGACGTCGTCGCCACCACCGCCGAAGAGACCAAGCGGCCCCAGCGCGACCTGCCGATCGGCATCATCGCGTCGCTGGTGATCTGCACGATCCTCTACTGCGCCGTCGCGATCGTCGTCACCGGCATGGTGCCCTACGACCAGCTCAACCCGGCGGCGGCCCTGGCCAACGCCTTCGCGTTCCACGGACAGACGTGGATGGCCACCGTGATCGCTGCGGGAGCCGTCGCGGGCCTCACCACCGTGGTGCTGACGCTGATGATCGGCGCGACCCGCATCATCTTCGCGATGTCGCGCGACCGCCTGCTGCCCGGCAAACTGGCGAAGGTTCACCCCCGCTTCCGTACGCCGTGGGTGATTTCCGTCATCGTCACGGCCATCGTCGCGGTGGTCGCCGGGTTCACTCCCATCGGCGTCCTCGAAGAAATGGTGAACATCGGCACCCTGTCGGCGTTCGTGCTCGTGTCGGTCGGCGTCATCGTGCTGCGCCGCAACCGTCCCGACCTCAAGCGCGGTTTCCGTGTGCCGTTCAACCCCGTGCTCCCGATCCTCTCGGCGCTCATCTGCACGTACCTCATGCTCAACCTCTCGGTCGAGACCTGGCTGCGCTTCCTCATCTGGCTGGCCATCGGGTTCGCGATCTACTTCGCGTACTCGCGCCGTCATTCGCGCCTGGCGACGGGCGCTCCCCTCGACCCGTCGAAGCCCCGCGTGGTCTCGCCGCCGAAGGAGTAATCCCCTCGCGACACCGGATGCCACGACCCCGCCGTCCGTGCACGGCCGGGGTCGTGGCATCCGTCGTTCACCCGGTCGGAGCCATACATCGACGAAACACGCGCACCCCTAGGGTGAGAGAAATCGCGTCGTCGACGACGGTTCCGACATCCGGGGGGCTTCATGGGGATCGCACGCACGTGGGTCTTTCCGATTCTGCGCATCCTTCTCGTGGCGATCCTCGCGGTCGCCCTGGTGAAGCTGGCGTTCTTCCCCGATCGGCCCGCCGACGCGGCCCCGGCCGAACCGACCGGCGCGATCGTCGAGCCCCGCGTGGTGGCCGCCCTCGGCACGATCACCAACGACGTCGTCATGAAGGCGACCGTCTCGGCCGATGCCGCGGTGCCACTGAAGTCCACCGCCGCCGGAACGGTGAACAAGATCTTCATCGCCCAGGGGTCGCAGGTCAACGCCGGCGACGTGGTCTTCGACGTCAAGGTGCCGATCGAGCGCGACCCCGCCGACAGCGTGGATGCCGAAGGCAAGCCCAAGCCGGCCATCTTCCGGTGGGAGAACGTCACGGCGCCCGCCGGCGGCACCCTCAGCGCCCTCAGCGTCATCTCGGGCCAAGAGGTCACGATCGGCGCGGTCGCGGGCAACGTCGCGCCGCCGAGCTACTCGGTGTCGGGCACCCTGGAGCCGGCCCAGCAGTACCGGCTGCTCAACCGCCCCACCGAGGCCACCGTCACGATCACCGGCGGTCCCGCCGCCTTCACGTGCGGCAACCTGCGCATCACGACCCCGCTCGCCGGCAGCGGCGGCGGAGAGTCCCCGACGTCGGGGACCGAGGGCGCGGCGGCCGGCACGGGCGCCTCGGGCGCCTCGACCACCGCGACCTGCGGGGTTCCGGGCGAGGTGACGGTGTTCTCGGGGCTCGCGGCCGAGATGACCATCGCGGGCGGCCGCGCCGAGAACGTGCTGCTGGTGCCCACGACCGCCGTGCGGGGTGCGGCGCAGAGCGGTACGGTCTGGGTGAGCGCCGCCGATGGCAGCACCGAAGAACGCGCCGTCGCCCTCGGACTCACCGACGGCACCCAGGTGCAGATCACCCAGGGTCTTGCCGAGGGCGAGGAGATCCTCGAGTTCGCGCCCGGTGCCCTCGCCGCCGGGAACGAGGGGTGCACCACCTACCCCGACGGCTCGATGTTCTGCGAACCGGCGCCGGCCGGATGAGCCTGCTCGCGCTGCGCGAGGTCACCCGCACGGTGATCCCGCAGGATCAGCCCGCCCTGACGATCCTGTCGGGCGTCGATCTGACCATCGAGCCCGGCGACCACGTGTCGATCGTCGGTCGCTCCGGGTCGGGCAAGTCGACGCTCCTGAACCTGCTCGGTCTGCTCGACCAGCCCACCAGCGGTGAGATCACCTTCGACGACAAGCCCGTCCGCGCTCTATCGGCGGCGCGACGCGACCGACTGCGCGGGGCAGCGGTCGGCTTCGTCTTCCAGCAGTTCAACCTGCTGCCCGGCCGCACGGCGCTCGAGAACGTGACCATGCCGCTGCTGTACTCGACCGGCCGCACCTTCTGGCGTCGCAAGAGGATCGCCGCCGAGATGCTCGAGCTCGTCGGGCTCGAGCACCGGCTGAACAGCATGCCCGACCGCCTGTCGGGCGGAGAGCAGCAGCGCGTCGCGATCGCACGCTCGCTCGTGCGCGGGCCGCGCCTCATCCTTGCGGACGAACCTACCGGGGCTCTCGACCTCGACACCGGGCAGAGCGTGATGGAGCTCATCGACGACGTCGCCACCCGGACGGGCGCCGCGCAGGTCGTCATCACCCACGACCCGATGATCGCGCGACGCGCCCGTCGGCACTTCCGTCTCGATCGCGGCATCCTCACCCCCGTCGACGACCCGACTCTCGAGCCGCTGACGCGCCGCGACCGCAAAGATATGGCGCCCGGTGCGGGTGCCGCGGCCCTCGTCCTCGCCGACCCTGCGGCCGCGCACGCCGACGACGGGGCCGCCCCGACCGACGCCGACGCCCTCGCCGACCTGGGGTTCGCGCCCGATGCGCCCCTCCGCGTCGAGCCCTCCGCCCCGCCCGTCGCCACGGCATCCGGTGACGCGTCCGAGCAGGAAGACGCCTGATGCGCGCGCTGACCGCCCTCGTGGGCGCCCTGCTCGAAGCCTGGCAAGAGGTGCGGGTCCACCGCACGCGCGTGCTGCTGTCGCTCATCGGCGTCGCCGTCGCCGTCTGCTCGCTCACCACGGTGGTCGCCCTCGGCGCCATCGTGCAGCAGGCCAACCAAGAGCTCAGCGAGCGCTCGAGCGGCCGGCCGGCCACCCTGTACGTCCAGGCGTATCGCACCGACGGGTCCGCCCTCGACGCGGCGGCGATGGACACCGCCTGGTCGGAGGTCGTCGACCGCTACCAGGTGTCGTACGCCAGCCGCGTGCAGAGCATCCAGCAGCTCGTGCCCTTCTCGACCGGTGCCGCGCAGGTCGCGACGCAGGCCGTCGATCAGCCCTACGGCGAGATGCACCGCGTGCGCATGCTCGAGGGCGAGTGGTTCACGTCGGCGGATGCCGCACAGCTGGCCCCGCAGCTCATCGTCAACGAGGTCTTCTGGGACCGCATGGGACGCCCGCCCCTCGAGAGCCACCCCCTCGTGGCTCTGGGCGGTCAAGGCGTGCCGAACGCCGCATCCGGGATTCCCGCGGGCGGGGTGACCGCCGTCGTCGTCGGCGTCACCCCGGCGGCGGACTACGAGGTGGAGCCCTCGATGTTCATGCTCGCCGGGCAACTGCAGGCGATGCAGGACGCCGCGACCGGGGAGCGCGGATCGTCGGCCGTCGCCGTCGATCCGTACGGCGGCGGAGCCCCGCAGACGCAGTACGAGATGTGGATCCCCCCGGAGCTCGCCGACCAGCTGACGACCCTCATCAAGCGCGACCTCGCGGGCTCCCTCGGCGAGGGAGTCGAGGTCAACGCCAACCGTCAGGACTGGGCGCAGTACGGTGACGATCCGTTCCTCGTGACCAAGATGGTGGTCATCGGCATCGCGGTGCTCGTGCTTCTGCTCGGCGCCCTGGGTCTGGTGAACATCGCGCTCGTGACGGTGAAGCAGCGCGTGCGCGAGATCGGCATCCGACGCAGCTTCGGTGCGACGGCCGGTCGCGTGTTCTTCGCGGTCATGATGGAGAGCGTCGTCGCCACCGTGGTCGCCGGCGCGGTGGGGGTCGCGGTGTCGATCATCGCCGTGCAGTCCCCCGCGATGCGCGATCTCATCGGACAGGGCATGGTCAGCGATTTCCCGCCGTTCCCCGTGGATGCCGCGATCACCGGCCTCATCGCCGCCACCGCCGTGGGGGCCCTCGCGGGGCTGCTACCCGCGCTGGTGGCGGTGCGGGTGCGGGTGATCGACGCGATCCGCTACTGAACGCACGGTCGAACCGAATGCTGCGGTCGGACCGGGCCCGCCGATAGGTTCGGAGGGTGACCGACATTCCCCGTGACGTACCGCCGCCGTCCGCCCTCCCCGACGCCGTCGCACCGCCGACGTCGACCGACTCACTGCCCGCCATGGAGCTCACCGGCTTGATGAAGCGGTTCGGCGAGAAGACGGCGGTCGCGGGGCTCGATCTCACCGTGCCCGCGGGGTCGTTCTACGGCCTCGTCGGACCGAACGGCGCGGGAAAGACCACGACCCTGTCGATGGCGACGGGTCTGCTGCGCCCCGATGCGGGCGTCGCGCGCATCCATGGCGTCGACGTCTGGGCGCAGCCGGTCGAGGCCAAGAAGCTCATCGGCAACCTCGCCGACGGCGTCCGCCTATTCGACCGCCTCACCGGCGAGCAGTTGGTCACCTACACGGGCATGATGTTCGGCCTCGCGCGCGACGAGGTCGCCGCGCGCACCGCCGATCTGCTGCGCATCATGGACCTGGGCGAGGCGGCCGGCACCCCCGTCGTCGACTACTCCGCCGGCATGACCAAGAAGGTGGCCCTCGCGTGCGCCCTCGTGCACGCGCCCCGCCTGCTCGTGCTCGACGAGCCCTTCGAGTCGGTCGACCCGGTCTCGGCGGCGAACATCGAGGACATCCTGCGCGGCTACACCGCGTCGGGCGGCACGGTCATCGTGTCGAGCCACTCGATGGACCTCGTGCAGCGCATGTGCGACCACGTCGCCGTCATCGCGCAGGGCCGGCTGCTGGCATCCGGGACCGTCGACGAGGTGCGCGCGGGCGCGACCCTGCAGGACCGCTTCGTCGACCTCGTCGGCGGACGCCACCACGCGGAGGGGCCCCAGTGGTTGCGACAGTCCTGAGAATCCGGTTCCGCGTGCTGGGCAACACCCTCACGCGGAGCCCCATGCAGCTGGTCGGCTTCATCTTCGGTGTCCTCGGCGCCCTCTGGATGCTGCTGCTGGCCGGGGTCGGCCTCTTCTTCATCGGCACCCTCGACTTCGACGTCGCGCGGGCGGCGGTCACGGCCGCCGGCGCCGTGCTGACGCTCGGATGGGTGATCGGCCCGGTGTTCGCCGCGGGGATCGACACCACCCTCGACCCTGCCAAGCTCGCGCCGTTCCCCATGACCACGCGGCAGATGATGGTGGCCATCACCGCCGGCGGGCTCACCGGCGTTCCCGGGATCGCCACGAGCCTCGGCGCCCTGTTGACCTTCCTCGTGTGGCTGCGCGAGCCCATCGCGGCGATCGCCGCGCTCGTCTGCGTGCCGCTGGGCGTACTCATCTGCGTGGTCGCCTCGCGGGCGGTCGCGGCCCTGGCCGGTGGCCTCGGCGGCGGACGACGCACGCGCGAGCTCATCGGCCTCATCGGCTTCGCGGTGCTCATCTTCGCCAGCCCCCTGCTGGTCGGCATCCTCAACGGCGTCCGCGCAGCGACCGACCAGGGCATGCAGGTGCAGTCGATCGTCGACGGTGTCGCGTGGACGCCGATCGGTGCAGCCTGGGCCGTTCCGGGCGACCTCGCCGCCGGCGCGTGGCTTCCCGCGGTGGTGAGGTTCGTGATCGCCGCCGCCACGCTGTGCGTGCTCTGGCTGCTGTGGAACCGCAGTCTGGCGGCCTCGGTCGTCGCTCCCCCGGCCCGCTCCGCGGCTCGTCGGCGCTCGGGCTCGCTCGGCTGGTTCGGCGTCATGCCGTCGAGTCCCGTCGGCGCGACCTGGGCGCGCTCCCTCACGTCGTGGACGCGGGACATGCGCTACATCAAGCAGCTGCTGTTGATCCCGTTCGCGCCGGTGCTCATCCTGCTCTACTCGCAGTGGAACCTGTCGTCGCCGTTCTTCGCCCTGTCGGGGCTGCTCGTGGGCTTCTTCGCCGGGATCCTCGCGTACACCGACGTCTCGTACGACGGCACCGCCTTCGCCACGGTCATGCAGACCGGCATCCGGGGACGCGACGACCGCCTCGGACGCATGCTCGGCGCGGCGACCGTCAGCGTTCCCCTGGTCATCCTCGCCGACCTCGTCACCCTCGGCATCGCCGCGCGCTGGGACCTGCTCCCGGCCGTGCTCGGCGCCTCTCTCGCCCTCACCCTGGTGGGGCTCGGGGTGAGCGCCGTGAGCTCGGCGTTCCTCGTCATCCCGACGCCGGCACCCGGCGATTCGCCGTTCAAACGCGTGCCGGGGTCGACGTTCGCGATGTTCCTGACGTTCTTCGCGTGCTGGGTGCTCGTCGCCGCGCTGTCGCTGCCCGCCGTCATCCCCGCGCTGATCGCCGCGTTCGGCGGTTCTGCCGTGGCCGGATGGATCGCCCTCGCGGTCGGGCCCGTGCTCGGAGTCGTCGTGTTCGCGATCGGCATCGTGGTGGGCGGACGTCGTTTCGACGCGGGCGCTCCGGCGCTGCTCGCACAGCTGCGGACGTATCAGGGGGCGTGAACCGACAGGAGGGGCCCGGCATTCGCCAGGCCCCTTCTTCGCGTCCGCCGAGGGCTCGGGGCCCATCGCGGAGGGGGGAATATCACGCCGCGTAAGCGCTTCCGAGAGCCGATCGACTGGTGTCGGTTGCACCGAACGCAGGATCCTGGCGACCAGCGCGATGTCACCCGGAAGATCGCACTCGCATGGTGGAGTATGCATACATCATACGTATGAGGTACATTAGGCACCGGTCACCCGACCTCGTCGAAGAAGACAGGAGTTCAGCAATGCCGCATCACTTCCCCGGCGCCCGTCGCCGTCTCGCCTTGGCCGGCGGCCTCGCCGTTGTGTCCGCCCTTGCACTCAGCGCATGCAGCCCCGGAACCACCGGCGGGGGCGAGACCGATAGCGCCTATGGCTTCACCACAGCCGATCAAGATGCCTCCAGCGCCATCACCGTCTGGGTGGATTCCTCCCGCGAGCCGCTCGCGCAGGCGTTCGAGACGGCCAACCCTGATGTCGCGCTGAACATCGAGACGTACGACGGGGGCGCCGGCGGGTCAGGCTCGTTCCAGCAGAAGGTCGCGCTGTTCGACCAGTCGGGTGAAGGCTGGCCCGATGTGGTCTTCTCGACGCAGCAGAACGACACGTCGTGGGTATCGAAAGAGAACAACGGCGTTCAGGCATTCGCGGCTCCTTTGAACAAGGGCTTTCTCGATCAGAGCTTCCTCGACGGGTTCACCGATGGCGCGCTCACCCCGATGACGGTGGACGACAGCGTCTACGGCCTCCGTAACGACCTCGCCCCCGTCGTGTTCTGGTACAACCAGGCGCTGTTCGATCAGTTCGGCTACGCCGTGCCCACGACGTGGGAAGAGTACAAAGATCTCAGCGACAAGGTCGCCGCCGAGCACCCCGGCTACATCCTCGGCTCGGTGGGCGACTCGTTCCAAGCCCCCTACGTCTACTACTGGGGTGGTGAGGCCCCCGTCTTCCAGGTCGACGGCGACAGCTTCTCGTCGAACTTCTCAGACCCGAACTCCGAGAAGGTCACCGAACTGATCGACCACATGCTCGCCAACGGCACGCTCGTCACCGACAGCGTCTTCGGCAGCGACTTCGTCACGAAGTACAAGGACAAGATGCTCGGCATCCCTGGTCCCGCCTGGTACGCGGGCGCGCTGTTCCAGAACCCCGAGAGCCTCGACTACGCCGCGGGCACGATCGGCGTGGGGGGACCACTCACCTGGTCCGATGGCGACAAGGTGACCGGCAACGTCGGCGGTGGCGTCTGGTACGCCTCGAGCCACTCCAAGAACCTCGACGCGGTCAAGAAGTTCCTCGAATTCGTCACCAGCTCCGACGATGCGGCGACACTCGCGTCGGGTCTGCCTGCCTACCAGTCGGCGGCAGACGCCTGGCTCAAGGATCAGGCAGCCAGCAACTTCTACACCGGCGACTTCACCGGCAACATCTCCTCCGCCGCAGAGTCGGTCTGGCAGGGCTGGGGCTACCCGAGCTTCAGCATCGAGGCCGCCTACTCCAAGGTCGTGCTGCCCGCCATCACCGCCGGTAAGACGGTCGCGAGTGTGAGCGGGGCCTGGAAGACCGAGTTGGACAACCAGGCGCAGGTGCAGGGCTACACGCTCGCCGAATAGCCGCTCCGCCCTTCTTCGCGGGCTGGTCGCAGCTGCCTCTGCGCTGCGGCCAGCCCTCCACCCGAACGGATATGACCATGCTCTCCCTCCGCCGAGCGCAGTCGACGTTCGCCTACCTCATGGTCGGTGGCTACGTCGTCCTGCTCCTGGCGTTCGGCGTCGTCCCGACGCTGTACGCCGCCTTCCTCGCCTTCACCCGCGACGGTGCATTCGTCTGGTTCCAGAACTTCGAACGCGTCGTCACTGATTTCCGCTTTCTCCCCGCCGTAGGGCACGTCGCGGCGTTCGTCGCCATCTGGTTGACGACCCTCGTGATCATCGTCGTCATCCTCGCCGTCATCGTGCACGCGATCCGCGTGCGGTGGCTCTCGTCCACGGCACGTTTCATCTTCTACATCCCCGGCGCGCTCGCCGGCGCCTCGAGCGTGCTGCTGTGGCTGTTCATGCTCGACCCGACCGTGAGCCCCGTCAGCGGTCTCCTGCGGGCGCTCGGTTTCGCCACCTTCGTCGACGTCGTCGGCAATGAGGGCAACCTTCCCGTCGTCTTCACCGTCATCGCCTTCTGGGCCGGAGCCGGTGGCTGGATCGTCATCATGTACGGCGCGCTGAACAACATCAGCGTCGAGGTCATGGAGGCCGCCCGCATCGACGGCGCGGGCCCCGTAGCCACGGCCTGGTACATCCAGATCCCGCTGCTACGAAAGTGGATCTCGTACATGGCCGTCATGTCACTCGCCGCCGGCACCCAGCTCTTCGTCGAACCGCGGGTCCTCTCGCAGGCGAGCAAGGGCGTCGTCGGTCTGGACTACTCGCTCAACCAGGTGGCCTATCTCTACGCCTTCCGGCAGAACGACTTCAACGGCTCCGCGGCGATCTCACTGCTTCTGCTCATCGTCGCCGCCGGCCTCGCCGCCTTCTTCGTCTTCCGAGGAGGACTCTTTGAACGCGACTAAGCGCGTGCTGACCCCGGCCGTCTTCCTCGGGCGGTCTCTGGTCACCGTGATCATCCTGTTCTTCGTCTTCGTCTTCGGCCTCCCGGTGATGTGGCTGTTGTTGGCGCCGTCGAAGTCATCGGCCGAACTGACCGGCCAACCGCCCTTCAGCTTCGGGTCGTTCGCGACGATCGCCGACAACTGGGCGCGGCTCTCCGAGTTCCAGAACGGCATCATCTGGCAATGGACCGGCAACGCGGTGCTCTACACCGGCGTCGCCCTGGTGATCACGCTGATCGTGACCATCCCCGCGGGCTATGCCCTGGCCATGACGAGGTTCCGCGGCCGCGGACTCCTGCTCGTAGTGACCCTCGTGGTCATGCTCATTCCGAACACGGCACTCGTGCTCCCCGTCTTCCTCGAGATGAGCGCGCTGAAGCTCGTCGGGACGCCGTGGGCCGTCATCCTGCCCTTCTCGTTCTTCCCGTTCGGGGTGTATCTGACCTACATCTACTTCACGACGAGCGTCTCGAAGGATCTGCTCAACGCAGCCCGCATCGACGGGGCGAGCGAACTACGGGTCTTCCGCTCGGTGGCACTGCCACTGGCCACCCCCGTGATCGCACTGGTGGGGTTCTTCAACCTCGTCGGCAACTGGAACAACTACTTCCTGCCGTTCGTGATGGAGCCCGGCCGTAAGGCCCCGATCCAGGTGGGACTGGCGGAGCTGCTGTCCAACGTGCCCCTGTTCAACCCCACGTCGGCCTCATCGGTGACGCTCGATCTGCCCGTGATGGCGCTGGCCACTCTCGTCTCGGTCGCGCCCATCCTGATCGTCTTCCTCTTCTCACAGAGGTTCCTCGTCGAGGGAATGACCGCGGGCGGTACCAAGGAATGACCCCGTCACCCGGGATGAGAGAGGTCCGGCCATGAAGATCACCGGCTACCGACTGATCAGCGCCACTGTCGATTGGGGCCGCCCCGTCGGCGACGTCAACGGCTTCATCGCCTCGGGAATCACCGCCCTCCCCATCGTGATCGTCGAGACCGACGAGGGCATCGAGGGAGTCGGGATGGGGATGCACGACGGTGTTCCGCAGCTGTTCGAGGCGGTCGAGGGAGAGGATCCTCGGGCCACCTCGGCTCTGTACGACCGGATGATCTCCCGAATGTTCAAGAACGGCCACGGGGGCGCGACCTTCGGGGGGATCGGCGCTCTCGACACCGCCTTCTGGGACATCAAGGCCAAGTCGGTGGGGCAGCCCTTGTGGCGTCTCCTCGGCGGGCGCGATCGGTTCGTCCCCGGTTACGCATCGGGCCTCGACATCGCGCTCGATTCGGAAGCGCTCGGCGCCTACTACCGCTCGATGAGTGATCGAGGATTCACCGCCGCCAAACTCAAGGGCGGTCGGGACGTGCAGCACGATTCCGAACGACTTGCGCTGGTGCGCGACATCCTCGGCCGTGCAACAGACGAACCGTTGGTCATGCTGGATGCCAACGAGTCGTGGAACCTGTCTCAAGCCGTTCGCTACATCCGCCATCTCGAGGAGAAGGTCGAGCTGGCCTGGATCGAGGAACCGCTGCGTCGGTGGGATGCGCAAGGACTCCGTAGACTCCGCGACAGCGTCGCGCCTGCCATCGCCACCGGAGAGAACCTGACAGGACTGGAGCAGTATCAACAGCTCTTCGACGCCCAAGCGGTCGACATCGTGCAGTCGTCCGCGGTCTGGGGCGTGACGCACGGTCTTCGCGTCGCCATCGCCGCTCATGCGCGCGACCTCGTCGTCAGCCCGATCGGCATGGGATCCAATCCGGCGGTCTCGAGTGTGGCGACCGCCATCCCCAACCACCTCATGACCGAGGTCACGACGCCGCGCATGCCCGCTGGCATCCGCCTCGACTATGAGGTCTCCGACGGTGGACTCGTCCTCGGCGATCTCCCCGGCGCGGGCGTGGTGGTCGATGCCGGAGTCGGACGCGGTGCCGCCGATTACGTGTGGGGCGGCGCCACCGGACCGCACGTACGCAGCAGCCGAGCGGGCCTCGAGTTGAGCGTGCGCCTACCGTCTCGGCCGGCATCCCCGGAGTAACATGCTCCCCATGCCTTCTGCCCCGTTCGCTGGGAACGTGCCACGCCCGAAGCGGGGCCAGATCGATCGCATCGGAGTCCGGGTCCTCGAGGAGCTCGTCGAGATGATCGTCACCGGATCGGTCGCGATCGGTCAATTCCTTCCCCCGGAGCAAGCTCTGTGCGACGAATTCGGCGTGAGTCGCACGGTCGTCCGGGAATGCATCAAACGCATCCAGGAGAAGGGGCTTGTCGTTGTCGCTCAAGGACGCGGGACGCAGGTGCGTCACTTCAGCGATTGGAACGTGCTGGACCCCGATGTCTTCGATGCTCTCGTGCGCCACGACGCGTCGCTCGGCGTGCTCGACGAGGTGAGCGTGGTCCGCGCGGCGCTCGAAGGCGTGATGGCCAGCGAGGTCGCCACGAATGGAAGCGCCGAGGCGCTCCTGACGATCGAAGAGCACTTAGATGACATGCGGCGTCTGCAAGACGACAGTGCCGCCTTCCTCGAAGCCGACAAGCAGTTCCACTTCGCGACCATGGCGGCCAGCAACAACCGGATCGCAGGAATAATCGCACGCTCGTTCTTCGTCCGACCGCTGCAATCAGCTCGTTGGGAGGGCAACATCCCCGTCGACGGTTTGACGCGAACCCTGGACGAGCACGAGCGCGTGTTCGCCGCGATCCACGCTCGCGATGCCACTGCGGCACGGGTTGCGATGGAGGAGCACATCCTGGGTTCGTGGCGCCGCCGTCGCCTCCTCGACGGCAACCATCACCTCAGTCCCTGACGCCGTCGAGGTGGAAGACCTCGGGCAGCGGGAGCCAGCGGTGCTCCTCCGCGCCCTCGACAGGCACCTGCAGCGTCGCCATTAATGCGTTCCATTCGATACAAGCGGGTATGAGGTCGAGAGCGGCGAGGTCGCCCTCATAGTCGGTGCCCTCGTACTCCCAATACGAGAACAACACCGTTCCATAGCGGTATATCGAGTAGGTGCGGATGCCAGCGGCGGACAGCGCCACGAGGACACCGGGCCACACCTCACGGTGGTGACGCTCGTACTCCTCGATCGCGGATTCGCGCAGACCCATGACCGCACCGGCCCGACGCACCGTAGACATCTCAGACACAGTCTGTCTCCCCCTTCGTGATCACGAGCCTCATCGGCACGATAGCGCGGAGTACGGCGCTGTCCGCGTCCACGAATTGTCGCCCACCTCCACGGTCGCGGTGACCTGACCTGACGGCAGGGACGTGACGCGGCTGTTCACCGTCGCGGCGACGGTCTTGTTCGTTCCGACCTGTGTGAAGGATTTGTCGCCGTAGGTCGAGGCCATCGTCGCCTTGAGCGGGGTCTGCCCATTGTTGCGGAGCGACATCAGCACGTACGCCTTGCCCCCCACACAGCGTGACTCTGCTTTCACGGTGAAAGCGGGGGTGGTAACGGAGGCGCTGGCGGCCGATCGAGGACTCTCGCCCACGGCGTTGACAGCCGAAACCTCGTACGTGGCCGTCGTTCCTGGCGCCACTCCGGTCACACGCACCTGCGTGCTTCCGACTGCCGCCGCACCGAGAGGCGCGGTACCGCCGGCGGCATACACGCGGTACTCGAGTACGGGGCTTCCGCCGTCCGCCGACGGGGCGGTCCACGAAACAAGCACGTCATCCCCTTCGGATGCCGCGGTCACACCTGTCGGTGCCGCCGGAGCACTCGTGACGGGCGGGCTGACGATCCGCCACACCTGGTTGACGGCGTCGGAGCAGGTCCACAGGCCGATCCTCGTTCCCACGCCGTTGCCGCCGCCCAGGCCGTCGACGCACAGGCCCGACCCGACTCCGACCAGATTGCCGTTGCTGATGATCTCCCACTTCTGGTCGGGCGATCCCGTGCAATCCTCGGCCGCCAGCTGCGTCTCAAGCGCGCGATGCCCGCCCTCTGCCGCCAGGCATTTGCCGAGCACGCGCAACTCCCGCTCCGCCGTGTAGGTGAATGCCTGGTCGGCACCCCCGTCGCAATCGGCGAGCACTCCGCGTGAACCCGATCCGCCGACGTCGATGCACCGGCCCGCGCGGGTTTCGGTGAGCTTCGCGTTCGTCGGCGCGGGATCGATCCGCCAGATGACGCCCGCCGAGGGGGACGACGCCGCGCCTGCCGAGTCGAGGGTGAACAGACGGTACTTACCCGGGGTCGCAGGGACCGCGATGGACTCCGCCGACCCGGATGCGGTCGTGATCGTCGCTCCCGGCACGAACGACGTCGTCCCCTCCGGTGCGATCCAGACCGAGCGCGTCGGGTCAGCCGAGCGCCTGATCGGGATCGACGCGCTGCCACTCTCCACGCGCACGCTCGTCGGCAGCACCTGGTCGGCCGACGACAGCACCGGTGATGCCAGGAGGTCCCAGTACTCCGACTGCAGACCGGAACCGAGGGCGACGTCGTACGCCTCTCGCGGCCAGATCTTGTCGGGGAACACCAGCAGGTTGTCGATACGACTCTGGGGAACGACGGCCTCGTAGATCTTGTTGTTGGGCGACCAGGTGTTGGTGATCGTCAGGTTGTTCTGCCGACCCCACACCCCCGAGTTCAAGGCCCACAGCACACCCTCGGAAATATTCAGGACGTTCTTGTCCCACAGGAGTGAGGCGGATCCCTCGTCAGGGTGCAGGCCGTAGGTGTGGCCGGCACCGACACCCTGGATGTAGTTGTTCGACAGCTCGGTGCCCGGCTGCGATCCGAGCGTGTAGATGGGAGCGGAGTCAGCGAGTGCGCCCATGGTGTCGTAGAACGCGTTGTATCTGACGGAGTTGTCGCGCGCGACGGTGGTCGGCACTCCGGGGCGGACCGAGTTCGCGTCGCCGTCGAAGTCCTTCCAGCCCCAGCCCAACGAGATTCCGTTCCAGGTCGTCTTCTCCACGCGGTTGTGTTCGAAGACGAGCCCGTCCAAGAAGTACGCCGCGACGACAGGAGATCCCGCGAACAGAGTGGCGGTGTCGTAGAGGTAGTTGTTGGTGACCCGGATGTCGGTGGGAGCGCCCTCCACGCCGGGCATGTACTTCTCCCCATTCGTCGGCGTGCCATCACCGATGTAGACGTGCTGCGGATGCCCGATGCTGATCGCCGTTCCGCCGATGTCGCTGGTCGAGTTCCCCGTGATGTCGGTGTCGACGACGTCGTTCATCAGGCTGATGCCGTCGGCACCGACATGTTTCACGCTGTTGCGAGTGAACGAGAGCCCGCTGGCACTCGACACCTCGATGGCTGCCGGAGCAAGATCGACATTTCGGTACTCGTACTGGTGCCAGTTGCTCTTGGCGTACGCCACGTTCGACAGGTTGGACTGCGTCGCCTGCTTGACCATCGAACCGTCGACCGTCGCGAGATTCCAGTCGGTGTGCTCGACCGTCAGCCCCTCGAAGGTGAGATTCTGGACGCGATCGGAGGTCGAGTTGCCGGCGATGTCGAGGACGGTCTCGAGCTCGTTGGGGGCCACCACCGGAGTGTTCGACATGTCGACACCGGGCGCGGCCTTGTAGAACACGGTCTGAGCTGCCCGGTCGAAGTAGAACTCACCCGCGGTGTCGAGGAACTCGTACGCATTGCTGATCGTGTGCGTGCCCCCCGTCGCGAAGGGGCCGTACATCGCCCCCATCGCGATCGCCGCACCCGGTTGCTGCAGCCGCAACAGACGCTGACTTCCCCCGGAGATGGTGTCGACCGCGCGTACACCCACCAAAGCCGTCGTCCAGGTCGTCGCGCTGGTGATCTCGATGTCGCCCACGTTGCGACTGATGGCGGGGACGGACCCCGCGTCATACGCGATGCCATCGCATTCGGTCCCCGACTCCCACGCCCAGGGAGCCTGACCGGCAGTGATCGAGTACGTCCCGACGCATCCCCGCGACGACACCGTGGTGCTCGCCATCTGCGCACGCCGACCATCGACATAGAGCGACCGGAGCTTGCTGTCTCGGGCGAGAGGCGCCTTCCACACGTCGCCATCGTCCCGGGTCCACCCCGTGACCGCCGTTCCCGCATCGAGCACGGGGCGCTCTCCCTCTGCGGCGGAGTAGATCACGCGGTGTCCGTTGGTCCCGGAATCCTCCACCGTGAAGTCGATGGTCTGGGTGATGGGGTACGTACCCCCTTCGAGGACGACGCGGATGTCGCCCGTCATGTCGTCGTTGACGGCGCGCACGGCATCTCGCGCCCTCTCGATCGTCTTGAAGGGCGAGGCAGACGAGCCATCGGCCGCGTCATCCCCCTGAGGGTTCACCGTGAACGTGACCTCAGCCGCAGCGTTGGCCGGGGCGGAGTGCGCCCATGCCATCCCCGCGAGCGAGACGGTGACTGCGGCGAGCCCCGCGATCAGCGTCCGCCACCGGAAAGTAGTCCTGAATGTCTCATCGTTGAGCATCGTCGATCTCCTCTGACCAGCATGCCCACCGGTGAGGCGAGCAAAGCTATGACATCATACCAATACGGCCTCACGCTAGAGCAAGACTGCGTCTTCGTGCCGTCAGACGCCCGGCCGCCGTCGTCACGGATGTTCCGACGAGCCGGGGTTCATTCGGCGCCTCACATGCCGTCCGACGACGACCCCTCCGGCGAGCAGCGCGACGCCGCCCGCCAGAAGAAGAAGGCTCGCCTCTCCCCCACCCGTCTGCGGGAGGACTCCGACACCGCAGAGCGGGATGCAGTCGTCCTGCGGCAGGGGAACCGGGCCGGGCCGGGGTGAGATGTGCACGCTCACGCTGACCGCGCCGGAATCCGGGTGATCGTCGTCGCCGATGAGCGCGGCACCGCAGAGGAGAGCGGGGGCCAGCAGCACGGCTCCGATCACCGCCGTCATCCGCGGCGTCCGCGATGACATCCGCGTTCTCACGATGCGGATCGGTCGACGGTCACGCCCGTGGCTGCCTCGCGGATACCGTCTTGCCGAGCCTGGGCGATCAGGGCGCGCACCCGCCGGCGGTTGCGCACGGTGCTCCACGTCAGCCCGCCGACGACGAGAACGGCACCGCCCAACAGCAGCAGTTGGGGCAGCGGCGGGGCCCACACGGTCGTACCGCCGCGGGCGACGACAGAGGGCGCCTGTGCGCCATCGAGAGCGACCCCGGCGAGATCGGCCGACACCTCCACCGGTACCAGGAACAACGGCACGACGTCGGGGACTCGAACCTCGAATGCCCGACTCTCGCCCGGGAGGAGCTCCTGGGCCTCGGCGCCCGACTCCGGGAAGGCGACGGACTCTCCACCGATGTCCACACGCCCGGCGATCACCAGACGCGTGTTCCCGGTGTTGGTGAGAACGAAATCCGCGTCGACCGTCCCGGCCGAGAAAGGATTCCATGCCGTCGCGTACTGCGCGGCGACCGACGTGACTTCCGCGTTCGGTGCAAGCGCCCCCGTCACCCTCGTCATCACCCGGAAACCGACGCGGCCGTTGACGCCCACGGCGGCACCCCCGGCGCTCGCGTCCGCCGCCGTGACCGACGCGGCGACTCCCGCCGCGTGGTCGCCGGGTTCGGCATTGTCGGGAACGACCGTGGTGAAGGGGATGATCGTGGTCTCATCGGGTCCCACGGTGACCGAGGGCGCAATCGAGATCCAGGTGCCCGCCGCCACGGACTGCTCACTCGCCGGAAGCATCGTGAACCGCCCCTCCTCGGTGACGTATCCGTCCGCCGCGGTGAGGGCGAAGGTGACAGCCTCGGCACTGAAGTTGTGCAGCACCAGGTATTCTTCGCTGCGTGCCCCGGGAGCAAGCTCCTGTTCTACCCACGATCGCCCATCGGGGCCGGATTCGGTGCCCGGCCGCACCGACCAGGTGACGGGTGACGACGTGGCGGGCGCGCTCTCTTCTGCGTGTGCCGCAGAGATCGGCACGAACAGCGCGAACGATGACAGGACTACGGCGCTCAGCACGGAACGGGCGAAGCGACGGATGACGGAGCTGTACGGCATGGATGAGGCGGTTCCGATTCGATGGGCGGTGGCGGCGCCCGATGGCGCCGCCACCGGTGTCACTCGAAGAGCGACAGCGTGAGGGTGGAGGTGTACGTTCCAGATTCGGTGCTGACCGGCACCTTCAGAAGCAGGTCGGCATCCGCCTTCCAGGTTCCGACCGCGGCGGCGGAGTCGCTCGAGAGCGCCAGGAGCTCCTGATCGACGAGACCGACGTTGTTCGGGGCTCCGTCGAGCACCGTGCCCACCTCGGGGCCGGCGGATACCAGACCGGTGCCGTCGGGATCGGCGACCACGGGAGTCCAGCCGAGGTGGCCGGCGCTGATCGGGTCCTGACCGGAGCTGCCGACGAATTCCGTCGACGTGCCGACGACATACCAGAACGCACCGGCCGGGATCTCGTCTGCCGTGCGCGTGTCCGTCACCGTGACCGTGGGCAGCGCCCCCGTGAACTGGCGCACCGTACCCGTCGATCCCGATTCGGTCAGCGTGGCAGAGGACCCGCCGACCGTCATGGCCAGCACACCCGGCGTGGTGATGTCGGCGACCTCGACAGAGACATCGACATCACTGTCGGCCCCCACCGGGTCTGCGGCGAAAGCAGCGCTCGCGACGCCGCCCATCATGGTGCATCCGGCGACGATCGCTGCCGCTCGGATAACGAGGCTACGCGTGCTCATTGGTGTTCTCCATATCTCGACCGGCGGGACGTCGGTCTTTCCTGGTGCGCGATCGGCGGGTCCGATTGCAGGTTCAAAGGGGGTCACCCGAGGCCGTCGATCGCCGACGACAAATCGGCGGCGGCCGAGCTCAGCCGGCTGGCGGTCGCGGAGGCATCGTCCATCACCGATGCGGCGGCCCCTCGCGCAACCGCGAACGCCTCCCACTCGGATGACGAGTACGCCTGCCTGTCGAGGGCGTCGGCGCGCTGCAGCTGGGCCTGCAGACTCGACCGTTCCGCCGACGTGGCGAGAGGAGCGCTGACAGACAAGTAGTCCAGTTCGGCTTTCGACCCACCCAACGCGGTCGTCCCGTTGCGGATCTGCAGCGTGTGAGAGCCGCTCGTCAAGTCGGTGATCGAGGCGAGAAGCACCTGATGACTGTCGGATGCGTCATTCGTGGGAACGACTGCCTTCTCGGCCCCGTCGACGGAGACGATAACGGTGCCCCAAGTTCGACGACTGTTCGCATCGTTCTTGGTCCCGTAGACGTCGACTCCGGTACCCGTGAAGGTGTACGTCGCCGTCGCGCCGGGCCCACTATCGACATAGTGCAGGGTCCCGTTGCGGTTGCGGCTGTCCTGGTTCCAGACACCCCACCCCGAGGAGTAGGTGATCGCCGGATCCGCGTCGTCCACGATGGTTCGACTGGTGGGGTCGCCGTAGACCCTGATCTGCGTGGTCGCCGTGACTCCACTTCCATCGGTGGCGGTCGCGGTGACCGTGACGGTGCCGTTCGCGTTTCCGGCGGTCACGGTCCCTGCCCGATCGACGGTGGCCAGTGACGAATCGTTCACGCTCCAGAGCACACCGCGGTTACCCGCGTTCGACGGCGACGCCTCCGCAACCAACCGGAGCGTCCCGCCCGCGGCTCCGATGCTGCGAGCACCCGAGACGGAGTCGACGCGGAGGGACTGCACCGGCACCGCGCTGTCATCGATCACGCGGAACGCGTCGAACTCGATCTTCGAGCCGCCCGCCGGGCTGGGAGCCCCCGTGGCGACGACCTGCAACCGGTGGACGCCCTTCGGAAGATCGTCGACGATGAGGTGCTCCTGCTGAGCCTTCGAGGTGGAGGAGTACAGGCTGTACGGCTGCGTTCCGACCTTCTCTCCGTCGACGTAGAACTCGACCGAGGTGAACGACGTATTCGTGGGTGAGATGAACGCGACGCCGGTGCCGACGAAGTCGAGGGACAGGGACTCTCCCCCCGTCGTCTTCTCGATGAACCTGATGGTCCCGTTCAGGTGCTTTGAGTCATCCCAGTTCGACCACCCTCCGGTGTACGTCACCCGAGGACTGCGATCGTCGACGACACCGATCGCCCGGATGTCCACGACCGTCACCGGCACCGACGGTCGGGACGTGCCGGTTCCGACCCGGGTCGAGACGCGGTAGCGGTACTCCCCCGTCGCGGTCGCAGCGGTTTCGTCGACGAAGGACGTTCCCGTCGCGGCATCCGTGATCACCTGGTAATCGCCGTCGTCGACCTTGCGCTCGACGACGTAGGTGGCCGACTCCGGGCCCGCAGATGCCCAGCGCACGTTCACGGCGCCGTCCGAGATGCGCGATGCCGCGACGTCGGTGGGGGTGGTGGCGATGCTGTCGGTCGACGGCAGATCGGTGATGGCGTAGCTCTGGCCCGGCTCGGTCGGGAACGAGATGCGGTCCTGGGAGACGACCGTGGGGGTGATCACCTTTCCATCGCCGTCCGTGACCGTCCCGAGAGCAAGGCCCGGGTAGTCGCCGACGAACTCGCCGCCGGAACGAGATGTCACGGTCACCGTGGTGGCGCGACTGTCTGCCCAATCGATGCCGAGCTCGAAATCGCCTCGAGCAACGATCCCGTCGATCGACCCGGACGCCCAGTCGGTGGGCAATGCGGGGAGGATCGAGACGTAGCCCATGTTGCTCTGCATGAGCATCTCGTTCACCCCGGCCGTGTAGCCGAAGTTGCCGTCGATCTGGAAGGGCGGGTGGGTGTCGAAGAGGTTGGCGTAGATGCCGGTGCGCATGAGCTGCTCGATGATCTTCAGCGAGCGGTCGCCATCACCGATCCGCCCCCACGCGTTCAGACGTTGCGCGATTCCCCAGCCGGTGGCGGCGTCGCCGCGGGCGTTCAGCGAGACCTCGGCGGCCTGGAGGTACTCCGGAGTGTCGACGGAGATCAGGTCGCCCGGGTAGAGCCCGAGCAGCTGCGAGATGTGACGGTGGTTGGGCTGCGCCCCGGCAACGCTTCCCAGAGTCGTCTCGTCGTACCACTCCTTGATCTGGCCGCTCTCGCCGATTTCTACCGGCACGAGCCGCGCTTTGGTCGCCTCCCACGTCTGAACGAGGTCCTGGTCGACGTCGAGCGTGTCGGCGGCCGTGATGACGTCCGAGTACAACTGCCAGATCAGCTGTTCTTCGTAGAAGTTGCCGTTCGTGATGGGTCCGTGCTCCGGGGAGTACGTCGGCGACGAGATGAGCCGGCCGGTCGCGGCATCCTCCACCAGGGTCTGGTCGTAATACCGCGTCGCTTCTTTCATCATCGGGTAGATGACGTCGCGCAGGTACGTCTCGTCGCCGGTGTATTCGTAGTACTCATACACGTTCTGCAGGATCCACGGCACCGCCGCGGGCGACCAACCCCAGGTGAACTGCCACCCGGGGGTCGTCCAGCCGAAGGGCGTGTTCTGGGTGTGGGCGGTGAAGCCGTTCTCGGGGTTGTCGGGCGTGCTCGCGACCCCGCCGTAGATCTCCGCGGTCACCCGGCCGGGCTCGCGGAGCCCCTGCACGTAGTCGACGAGAGCCGTCGCCGTCTCGGCGAGGTTGCCCGAGTAGGCCGGCCAGTAATTCATCTGCAGGTTGACGTTCATGTGGTAGTCCGAACCCCATGGGATGGGACTGGACGAGTTGCCGCTGTTGCGGTCGGCCCAGATGCCCTGGAGGTTCGAGGGCAGGGTGCCCTCCCGCGACGACTCGATACCGAGGTAGCGCCCGTACTGGTAGAGCAGCACCTCGAGCGTGCGCTTCTCGACGTCGGTGGCCGTCGAATCGCGGTACTTCGCGAGCAGGTCGTCGGTGGCATCCGTCGACAGCTGGCCGCCGAGGGTCAGATCCACGCGCGAGAAGAGCTCGCGATAGTCGGCCAGATGCCGATCGCGCACGGTGGAGTAGCCGTCGGCTGCGGCCAGATCGACACGCGCGCGGACCTCGGATGCCACGTCGGCATCGCTCTGTCCGGTGCGGTAGGTCGGGTACGTGTCGGCGTAGTCGGTCGACGCGGTGACGTAGAGGAGGACCTCGTCGGCATCTCGGATGCGCATCTGCGAACCGTTCGCGCCGACCGTTCCGCCCGAGGGAACCGCCTTGATGATCGCGTTGTGCTTGAGCTGGTTGTCGGCCAGTGCACCCGAGACCGTGAGCGTGTCGCCACTGACGACCGTCGATGCTCCGCCGAGCTTGAAATCGAAGGCGACGTCGATGTCGAGGGCGCCCGCCTGCGAGGCGGTCAGGCGAACGACCATCACGTTGTCGGGGTAGCTGGTGAAGAACTCTCGCGTGTACGTCACCCCACCGCGGTCGAATGCCACCGACGCTGTAGCGGTGTCGAGGTCGAGGGAGCGCTGGTAGTTCGAGACCCCGGCTCCGTCGAAACCGTAGTCGAGCCACAGGTCGCCGTAAGACTCGTACCCGCCGTATCCGCTCTCGCCTCCGACCAGTGCGCTCTCGGCGAGGCTGCGGGCCTCGGCTTCCTTCCCCTCGGCGAAGAGGCGCTGTACCTCGCGCAGGGCCTCACCATCGCGGCCCTTGTCCTCGAGGTTGCCCCCCATGTAATCGGGACGCGAGCTGCTCGGGCCACCGGTCCACAGGGTCTTCTCATTGAACGCGAGGTGCTCCCGGCCGATCTCGCCGTAGACGGTGGCACCGATGTTGCCGTTTCCGATCGGCAACGTGCGCTGCTGCCAGATCTGGTTCTCGGTCGTGCTGGGAAACGATTCGCCGGGGAAGTTCTCCCGGGTGCCCGCCGAGGCCGGCTCGTCGTACCAGAGACGCGGACCGTACTCACCCGCCGGAACGGTATCGGCCCGCGCCTGTTCGACCGGCACGGCGAAGCCGAGCGGAGCCACGATCGCGGCTGCCACGATGGCCGTCAGCAGGACGCGCCGACGTGAGCCGGTTCCAGCGGTGTTCGTCATGGATCCATTCCTGAAAGTGCTCGGGATGCGACGGGAGAACGAATCGCGCATCAGACCGCTCCGCAAGTGAGAGCGGCGTAGGGGGCGCTGACGGTGGAGACCTGACCGTCGGAGGAACGCGCGAGGACGGTGACCGCACCGGCGGGCATCGCCTTCAGCCGTGACGTCCACGACGCCGACGTGCTCTTGGTCGGCGCCAGCGAGGGAACGGCCTTCGCGCCGTACGCCGAGGTGAGCTGGAGCGAAAGGGATGCCGTCCCCGTGTTCTTCACGGTCAGGTAGACGTACGCCTTGCCCGCGACGCACTTCGTGGTGGCCGTCGGCTCCACCCCGATCGCCGCCATCGCCTCGACCGTCATGTCTCGTGCGCCCATCGGGATGGTCACGGTCGCAGACGCGATCTGTTCCGGCGTGAGCTGGGCGCCGGTCACGCGCCACCCACGGAACGTTGCGGGATCGTCAGCGGTGATCGTCACGGTCTCGGCAGCGGATCCCGTCGAACCGTCGGCCTTGACCCCCGCGCCGGCGAACAGCCCGGTACGGCCGTGGTACGGGCTCGCGGACGTACCGGCGCCGAGCGAGACGCTCCCGCCGACGACGCGGACGGAAGAGAGGGGCACGAGCTGCTCGGGCTGAGCGCCATACGCACCGAGACCCGAGAAGGTACCGGCGGAGGTGTCCCAGCCCGCCGCGCCGGAGCGGAAGTACACGGGAAGGGCGCGAGTGAGCCCGACCCGCTTCGCCTGGGCGAGCGGAGCGGCCACGTAGACACTGCGGAGATTCGCGGCCGAGGTGAAGGGGATCGACGGCGCTTTCGCGAGAGCCGCAGGAAGAGCCGCGTCGCGCAGCGATCGAGTACTCGCGAACGCCCCCGTGCCGACCTGAGTGACCACGCCGTTGGCTTCGAGGCCGGTGGCCGTCAACGAGGTGGCGCTGGCGTACGCGAAATCGCCGATCGAGGTGACCGAACTGTTCTCCGCGAGCCCCGTCGAGGTGATGGCGGCGGCTCCCCGGAACGCATGGGGGGCGATCCCCGTGATCCGGTACACGGCACCGTCGTGCTGGACCACGGCGGGAATACGGACGTCCCCGGCGGCCGAGGTGCGAATGGCTGGCGAAGAGCCATCTCCGATACTCACCTCCCCGGGCGCCGAGCCCGGTGCCCGGGTGATCGAGAACGTCGTCGGCACGATCGAGCCACCGACGCTGATGCCGGGGCCCGAGAACACGTCGCCCTCGTCGGCGACCGATGCCGAGGTCTGCCCTGCCACGGCAGGCACCAGGGCGACGAGCAGGGCGACGGATGCCAGGAGTGCCCAGCGACCCCGCGACGAGCGGGGGGAGGGAGCCGGTGTCGGCGGATGAAGAGCCATTGTTTCGCTTCGCCTCGTTCTCACGTCTTCGTGGATCAGTTGGAGCAGGTGGTCGCCGGGAAGGCGACCGTGGTGTCGAGCGGAGTAAGTCCGGCAGCGGTGCCCGTCACCCTCACGGTGCCCGCGGGGATCGAGGCCTTCCGGCTGCTGAAGGTCGCGGAGGACGACTTCGTCGGCTGGATGCTCACCCCGTTCTTCGCGCCATAGAGGGTGGTCATACCGACCGTCGCCCCCACCGTGTCGGCGTTCTTCGCGAGTACGTAGAGCGTGACCTTCCCGGCGACACAGCGCGGGGTGACACTCGTCTGGACGTTCACCGTCGGCGGTGTCGGGTCGAGGCCGTCGAGAGCGGCGCGAAGCGCGGCCGCGCGGGTCGCGTACGCGGTGGGCGTCGCCGCCGCGTCGCGATACACGGCGTAGGCCGCATCGAGCTCGTCGGCCAGCGCCGCCCGCGGCGGGGCCTCCGCCTGGGCGATCGACCCCGTGCGGATGACGTCGACGACGGCCGCGACGACCTGCAGGAGGTCACCGTACGCACGCGCCGGGGCGACCGGTACCGGTGCCGTACCCGTCTCGAAGTAGTCGATGCCCGCCTTCCCGGTAGAGGTCAGCTCCACCGTGTGGGTCCCCGCCGCGAGCCGCCCCGACGTCCAGGCCACACCGTAGGAGTTGCGCCCGTCGGTGGTGCGGGTGGAGACGATGCCCTTGTCGACGCCGTCGATCTTCACGGAGAAGCCGGCCTGACTGCCGTCGAACTTCGCTCCGATCCGGACGAACTCGCCCGAGAACTGCAGCGCCATCGTCGAGCCGCTGACCTCGGTGAAGGTCTCGGTGCCCGAGAAGGCCGAGCCGGAGGCGTAGTTCGCCCATCCGCCGGACTTCTGCAGAGATCCGTTCTCCCCGTCGGTCTTCTGTCCCCAGGTGATCGTGTCGGCCGGGGTGTCGACGAGTCGGTCGGGATCCGCACTCACCCGAGCGAACGACGACAGCGGCTGGAGCGTCTCGGAATCCCAGACAGCGACCGTGGCGTAGGAGCCCGCGATCGCAGCATCCACGGGCACCAGCAGATCGGCATCGGCCGACTTTCCCGCCTCGATCGCGAGGGTCTGCGTGCGGGTCTCCCGAAGCTTTCCCCCGCCGTCGTACACCTGGACCCCCGCGGTGACGCTGCGCGCAGTATCGCCCGGGTTGACCACCGTCACCGCCGCGCGGTAGTCGGTACCGGCCTGCAGCTGATCGGTCATGCCGACGAACGAGCTGCGCACACCGCTGTCCGCGATCGTGATGTCACGGATCGCACCGAGCAGTCGGAGGTCCGCCCAGTCGGTGTGGTCCATCCGTTCGGCACCGTTGGTCTCGGTGACCAGGCGCAGCTCCTTCACATCGCTCACAGAGAGGTCGAAGGGCTGGGTCTGAGTGCCCGACAATCCGGACGAGAAGATGAGCTGCCCGTCGGCGTAGATCTCGAACAGGGCGTCACCCTGGTCTGCTTCGTCGTCGATGCCGGCGATGCCCACCAGGCGCGTGTACCTGCCGCCGAGATCGGCGACCGCGACGCTCTCGGCGTGCAGCCCCACCCCCTTCGCGTAGGTCTTGCCACCCACGCGGATCGGTTCGCCGTCCGCGGAGCGGTCTTTCTGCTTCGACCCGTACGCGGTGGTCACGTCGTTGTCGTAGTCGAGGATGTCCGAGACGTACACGCCGTCGGCTGCGTACCGCGGGCTCTGCGCCGCGTCGTTGCCGAAGACCTGCAGCTCCGCGAGAGTCGCCCGCTGACTCGACGTGAGACCGGGGAACGACACCCTGATCGACTCGGCGTAGACACCGTCCAACGATTCCTCCGCGGGCCGTGAACCGACCGTGGCCGAGGTGTAGGAGGCGACGGTGGTCCAGGCCTTGTCGGCACCCTGCACCTCGAGGGTGTAGGGCAGGGCCGCGCCCGCGAAGTCGAGCCGCACCTTGTAGATGTACTGCGCGACCTCGAGGAACGAGGCGATGCTCTGGCCCGCACCCGTCGCCCCGGCCACCCAGCTCGTGGCCGAGTTGCCGTCGGCGGCGAGCGCGCGCCCGTTGCCCGACTGCTCGGACGTCGCGGTGAGCGGACGCGAGAGCGCCTTGTTCACGTCGCCGTACTGCGTCGGCGCGGCGATCGAGGTCTGCTGGCCACCCCAGAGGCTGGCGTTACCGAAGTCAGCGGGCTCGACGTCATCCGCAGAACCTGCGACAGCCTCGGTGTTCACCTGGAACGTGGCATCGGGCAGTCCGTCCGAGGACGCCGTGATGGTCGAGGTTCCCGCGAACGCGGAGCGGAAGGCGACCGCCGCCTTCCCGTCGAACATGGTGAGCCCCGGAGAGAAGGTGTAGCTCTTGCCCCCGGGAAGGATGCCGGGTCCGTCGGTGACCGTGAGGGTGACGGCCCGCGTGTCGTTGACCCATTCCCCGGCGCCGTTCCGCAGAGTGACGACGAGTTGCGTGTCGGTCCGACCGTCATCGGTGATCGTGTCGCTGGAGTACTTCGAGGGGGCGAGCGTCATCGCGGTCGCCGCGCCCTGCACCGACTGTTCCCGGGCGACGGCGACGGGGTCGGCGACGACGGCCTCGTCGGTCCACCGCGCCTTGTTGGCGCGGAACCAGTACCACTGGTCCTTGGGCAGACGGTTGTAGTCGATCATGCCCATGCGGGCGAGACCCGCGCCGCCGATCGTGCCGTGGTCGAAGCCCGCCCAGATGGTCAGGCCCGCGCTCCCCGTGGTGAGGTCGAATTCCTGACCGTCTCCGGAACGCGCCACGTAGTCGTAGTGCGGATCATACGAACCGGGGCGATCCGAGGTGTGCGAACCGTACTCGGCCACGATGTTCGGCATCCGGGTGTTCTCGATGTCTCCGCCGTCGCCGTTGTATCCGGCGATGTCGCTGACGCTCAGCTCGTCGAACCCGTTGCGCTGCACACCACCCATTCCCGCCTTGCGGGTCGGATCCAGCGAGTGCGAGAGGTCGCGCATCCGGCTGACGAGGGCCTTGGCCTTCGCCTGAGTGGCGTCTGCGGTGAAGAACACCTCGTTGCCCATCGACCAGTTGATGATCGAGGGGTGGTTACGGTTCACCCGGATCATGGCGACCAACGCGTCTTCGACGCTCTTCTCGAACTTCGCCTCGTCGGCGGGATTCTGCGGGTACGCGTCGCGCAGCCAATCGCTGGGGCGGTTGATCCCATCGGCATCCTTACCGGCCTGGCCGCCCATTCCCCAGAACACGCCCTCGGACCAGTACATGACACCGAGTTCGTCGGTCGCCTGCACGTAGTCCGGGTCGTGCGGGTAGTGCGAGCCCCGGATGACGTTCATGCCCGCCTCGCGGATCATCTGCACGTCGCGGCGGAAGGCGCTGTTGGGCACGGCGTTTCCCCAACCGCCCTGATCCTGGTGGGCGTTCGCCCCGAAGAGCAGGGTCTTCGACCCGTTCAGGTAGAAGCCGTCGGTGCGGAACTGGGCGCTACGGAAACCGAACGAGCTGTCGAAGGTGTCGACGACGCGTTCGCCGACGACGACCGAGGTGGTGACGCCGTACAGGGCCGGATCGGTGGGCGACCACAGGCGGAGGTCGTCGATCATGGCGGCGGTGTCGGCGAGCGATCCCGTCGAGGCGTCGATGTTCGCCGTGCTGTCGGCGGCCACCGTGACCCGCTCCGACTCGAAGGTCGCGAGCACGGTGCCGTCTTCGTCGGTGACCTGGTGGACGACGGCCACCTCGGCGGGGGTGCTTCCCTCGTTGGCAACCTCTGTCTGCACGCGCACGTTGGAGCGGCGCGCGTCGAGGTTCGCCTGCAGCTCGGTCGCCGACGGGTACTGGGCGAGGTCGATGTTGCGGTAGAAGGCCGGATCGCTGGTGTTCCAGTCGGGGTTGGTCAGTGCCGGGGTCGTCACGGCGGTGCCGTACCAGGCGACGTGAACGTCCTCGGTGACGTTGAGCGTCACGTCGCGGTAGATGCCGCCCGAGAACTGGTGGTCACCGGCACGCGGAGCGAGGTCGCGTCGCCAGCGGTTGTCCACGCTGACGGCGATCTCGTTCGCGCCGGCGACGACGTAGTCAGAGATGTCGACCTCGAAGCCTGAGAACCCCCCCTCGTGGGTGGTGACTTTCTGTCCGTTCACCCAGATGTCGGTGACCTGGAACGAGCCCTCGAAGTCGAGCTTCAGGCTCTTGCCGGCCCACTCCTCGCCCACCTCGAAGGCCTTGCGATACCACCCGACACCGACGAAGAACTTCTCCCCGCCGCTGTCGCCGCCCACGTTGTACGGGGCGTCGAAGCTGTGCGGGAGTGCCACGTCGACCCATGCCGAGTCGTCGTAGTCCACCGCCTGCGCGTCGGGGACGTCCTGGCGGATGAACTTCCATCCCCGGTTGAAGTTGATCGCCTCGCGCGGCGATTGCGCACCGGCGGCCGCCGCGACGACGGGCGCCGCGGGTGGGGTGGCCGCGGTCGCGGCCGTGGCGGTGAGTCCGGAGAGCAGAAGAGTGCTGCTCACGGCCACAGCGACGATGCTGAGCCTCTTCATGGATGACTCCTGAGGGATCGGTTGAGAACGGGACGAGCGAGAGGAGCTCACGAGCAGGTGGTTGCGTGGGAGGCGGCTTGCACCGTGCTCGTGACGGGCGACCCGGCGACGGTGGCGTCTGCACGAACGCTCACCGTTCCCGCGGCGGCCGTGGCCGAGCGGGTCGTGAACGTCTGGGCGACGGTCTTTCCGGGAGCGACCGACGCGAACGTCTTCTTGCCCAGGGCGGAGTCCATCGTGATCGACATCGGAACCGTCGCGGTGTTCGTCGCCTGCACGGTCACGACGACCTTCTTCGCGACGCACTTCGTGGTGGCGACCGCGGTGACGGTCAGCGCGGGTGCGGCGGGTTGGTCGAGCACGACGAGCAGCCAGCTCAGCTGGACGTCGGGCGTGCGGGTCCGACTCAGGCCGAACGTGAGCTGCCCATCGGTTCCGACGGTGATGTTGCGGTAGCTGCCGGTCTCATTCGTCGCTCCGTAGACGTGCTCGGCCTCGACCACGGCCCCGTTCACCGTGGCACGGGCCGCGCGATCCGACCATTGGTCCCAGGGATCGGCGTACCCGGCGTACACGCTGTACGTGCCCGGGGCGAGTCGATCGAACTTGTACGACAGGTCTCGTCCGCTCACCGCGTAGCGCAGGGTCGAGAAGAGGGTTCCGTCGGCGGTGCCATAGGACTGGCTGCCCTGGCTTTCGTATCCCCAGGATGCGCCGGTCGCCGGGTCGGCACCGAGCGCCTGGTCGGGGCGGCTGTTGAGGAGCGGGGCCTTCTTGGCGGCCTCCGTCGTCAGGGCCGTCCAGTCGGACGTGGTCCGACCACCGGCGTTCACCGCATAGCGCACACCGTTGGGGACGACGGCCACCGTGCGGGTGAAGGTCTTCCCGCCGAAGCCGGGGAGGGTTCCCGTGAGAGTGACCGAGCCGGGAACGTCGAACGATCCCGTGGTCGTCCACTGCACGGCCTCGGTGCGGGTCTGCCCGTTCTGCGTCACCGTCACGGAGGGCACGTCGAAAGGCTTGCCGAGCTCGATGGATGCCGGGACCCCCGACACCTGCCAGACCGCGAACGGGTCGAGATCCGACAGAGTCCACTCTTCGCGGACGTCGACCGAGAGGCTGTCGCCGCCCTCGCCCATCACGATCGGGAGCCACACCATCTGCGCGTTGCGAAGGTCGGTGCCGCCGTTCCAGCGGTCACCCATGTAGATGTACTTGCCGTTCTCCCGATCGACGGGGATCACGGAGGACGGCTGCGAGTTCCACGAGTTGCTCTGGGCCGAGGCCGGGAACGGGTCGCCCATCGTGGCCCATTCGCCCATGATGTTCGTCGCGGTCCCCCACCGCGAGGGGTTGGGGTTCCACCCGGTCGTTCCCGAGGTGATCAGGAAGTACCGGTCGTCGTGCCGGAAGATGGCCGGCGACTCCCGCGATTCGTTGACGAAGATGCGGTTGTAGTCGACGCCCTGGACGGCCCGATCGGCGGGCGTGGCCAGATCGGTGTAGTCGGCGTTGAGCTTGGAGATGAACATGGTGGCGTTCTCTTCGCTCGAGTAGATGATGTAGCCGGTCCCGTCGTCGTCGACGAAGAGGTTCATGTCGCGCGCCATGCCCTTGTTGTCGGGCGCTCGGTTCGGCGGTACCGCGTCTGCCGGCGCGTAGTTGAGCCGGTAGCTGTCGATGTAACGGAACGGACCTTCCGGGGAGTCCGCGATCGCGACGCCGGCGTTCGCCTTGGCGTACTGGGCGGTCGAGGTGGCAGACGGGCCATCCATGTGGGCCCACATGACCCACTTACCCGTTGCTTCGTTGTAGATCACCTTGGGACGCTCGATGATGGGCGGGGTCGTGCCCGAGACCGGGACGGTTCCGAGGTCGCGGTAGACCGCGTCACGCTGCGCCGTCGTGTAGCTGCCGTAGAGCGCCGAGAAGTAGGGCTGCTGGAAATCGGCGGTCGAGCTCAGCGATCGCAGCGCAACCCCGCGGTCCTCCCAGTTGTAGAGGTCGGTCGAGCGGTAGACGTGGACGCCGGGCGACGAGAACGTGCCGTTGGTGCGGTCCTCCCCGTACAGGTAGTAGACCGTTCGGCCCTGCGCGTCCGTCGAGGGAACGACCTGGCCGCCGTGCGCCTGGATGACCTTGCCTTCGGTGTCGAGCCACTCCTGCCCCGGGCGGAACGAGTCGTACTCGGGAGTGGCATCCGCTGAGGCGAGGGTCCACGACTGGTTCGCTCCCCAGTTCGAGCCCCAGAGGCCCACGGACGAGCCCGTCGTGGTCTTGGCGTCCGCGACGTCGAGAACGTCTTCGCGCCCCGCGTTCAGAAGCGTATAAGTGGCGCCGTCGGTCGTGCTTAGCAGCCAGTGGAAGGTGGGATCTGCCGCCGCCTGCTCGTCGGTGACGGTGCCGAAGGCGGTGCTTCCCCCGTTCGACTTCAGGGCACGCCCGTCAGCCAGGCGCAGGGCGAAGCGATCACGCGAGGTGCCGGGGGCGTCGACCACCCGCGTCGCGGTCCAGGTCTGCGTGTCCGCGAATTCGCTTCCGGGCGTGCCGAGGACCGCTCCCGACGACGAGGCGGCGAGCGGCTTCGCACTCTGCACACCGGTGATCGTGTACGACCCACCGTCACGCATTGCGGATGCCGAATCGGCAACGCCCGAGACGTCGGAGACGACGAGAGTCGAGACCGACTTGGCCGGCACCGTCACGACGGCCGTCCGCGAGGCGGCATCCACGGGCACGGATGCCCCGGTCACCAGCGCGTTCGCGGTGCGGTCGTCAGACGGCGACTGCGTGGTCACGATCGGCGTCACGGTCGCTCCCGCACCGATCTGCTCGAACCCCGACAGATCGACCCGCACCGTGCGGGCGCTGTCACCGTTGTTCGTGTAGACGAGGGTCGCGCCGGAGCCGTCGCCGTCGATGGCGGCGGTGGTGTCGGCGTCGTTGACCGCGACGAGCTGGTCACCGGGCTCGATGTAGTGGGTGAAGTTCCTCAACGTGTTGAACTTCGAGTTGACCTCGATACCGCACGAGGGGTCGGCGTCGCCGTCGGCGATGCGACGGGTCGAGTTGCCGTCGGCGTTGCAGTCGAGATCGATGAAGATCGACCCCCAGTTCTTCTTCTCGACCTTCTCCATGTTGTAGAGGTCTTCGACCGGCTGCCACAGCACCCACGCCTCGGACTCGAGCTCACGAAGGTCGCCGGTGATCCGAGACGCGATCCCGAGACCGTTCTCGATCGAGTCGGGGTTCCACGAGTCGCCGCCCCAGTTGCCTTCGACTTCGCTCATCCACAGCGGCTTGCCGCTGGCTTTGGAAATGTCCCGGGCACGGTTGCGGTCCCCGGTCGAGTACGTGTGGACGTTCAGTTGGTCGACGGCGTCCTTTGCCTCCTGATCCCAGCCGTACCAGTCCTGCATGAAGCGGCTCGGGTTCGTCTCATCGGGGCCGGAGATCTTGGCCGAGGTCGTCACACCGGGCTCGGCGAGCTCCGCGGACAACGCGTTCAGAACCTGCGACTGCAGACCCGGACCGGCGTGGGCGCCTTCTTGTCCGCCGCGGTAGGGCCACCCATTGTTCCCGAGCGTGGTGCTCCAGTAGTCGGTGTTGGGCTCGTTCAGAGGATCGATGCTGTCGAACTGGATGCCGTGGGTGTCCTCGACGTGCTCGGTCACGGTGCGCAGATACGTGGCGAACTCGTCGACCGAGTCGGTGCGGATCTGGTCGGCGTTGCCGTCGAAGCCGCCGCTCACGAAGCCACTGTTCGTCATGAAGTAGGGCGGGGAGTTGCTGAAAGCTTCCCAGGTGTCGACGTCGTCCTTGATCGCGTCGACCCATGCCAGCTGCGCTGCGTCGGCGGAGAAGTCGTAGTCGCTGGCGTTCTCTCCGGTCCAGGCGTTCCGGAAGCGGTCACGGTCCGCGAAGTTCGAGGTGATCGGACCCTGCGCGTCGGTCAACGGCGCCGAGGGGTTCCACCACCCCGGTACGGCTCCGCCCGGGCGGAGGTAGCCCGGAACGTCGGATGCGTTCCCGCCGCCGATGTTGTAGCGGGCGATGTTGAGGTTCAGGCCGTCGTCGCCGAACACGGCGTCGATGAGCTCATTGCGCAGGCCTGCGGGATAACCGCCGGTGGCGTTCGCCATCCACACCAGACTGGTCCCCCAGCCCTTGAACGGAGCGCCCGCATAAGCCGGGTTCGGCGTGATCGTCCGGTCCGGAGTGGCAGCGAAGGCGCTGGGGGCGGTGACGACGAGCGTCCCCGCGATCAGTGCGGCCGTCGCCACCGCGCTCGTCGTGCGCAGGGCCTGGGGCCTCGACATTCTGGGCATCTTCATCGATTCCGTTCGTCACTTGCCGCCTTCGTCCTCGAAGCCAGCAGATACATCCTACCTTATTGACCGAATAACGAGCTGATCGTGCGAGAAACGCACACCTCACGTCATTTTGACGAGATTGTCAATCAACCGGTCCCATGTCTCAGCCGCCGCACAACCGACGTACAGGCGGCCACGGTTGTGCGCGCCGAGCGCGTCCGGCCCGAGTCGAACGACCCATGCACGCGGACGCCCCGGCAGCGGCGCGCTCCTCGCGCTGCATCAACCTCGCGCAGAGTGCGGGCAGCACCGAGGGGAGGCGGAGCGTACTCCCCGCCTCCCCCGTCGTCTACTTGTAGAGAACCGCCTGGATCTTCGGGTCGTCGATGTTCGTTGCGTCGTACCAGTAGAAGCCGGTATCGATCGTCTTCGGGAGCGTCTCTCCGCGGATCGCCTCGACGGCCGCCTTAACGGTCTCGTAGCCGATACCCACGGGGTTCTGCGTGATTGCTCCGAGCATCAGCCCATCGGTGATGGCGTCCATCTGCGCCTCACCCGAGTCGAAGCCGACGACGGCGAGGTCACTGGGGCTGAGGCTGAGCTCCTTGACGGCCTGGACGACGCCGATCGCCGAGCCCTCGTTGGTGCCGTAGATTCCCTTGAGGTCGGGATTGGCGGCGATGATCGCCTTGGCGAGGTCGGCGGACTTGGCCTGATCGCCGCCACCGTACTGGATGTCGACGATCTGCACGCCGGGTGCGTTCTTTTCGATGTAGTCGACGAAACCGTCGCGGCGCTGCTGCCCGGTCAGGGACGTCTGATCGTGAGCGACGATCGCGACCTTTCCGGACCCTCCGATGGCCTCGACCATGTGCTTTGCGGCCTCGGCCGCGGCAGCGGTGTTGTCCGTCGCGGCCGTCGTCAAGGGAATGTCGCTGTCGACACCCGAATCGAAGGCGATCACCGGGATGCCCGAGTTCTGCGCCTGGGTGAGGAGGGGGCCGACGGCCTGACTGTCGAGAGCGGCGATTCCGACCGCGGCCGGATTCTTGTCCAAGGCCGTCTGAAGCTGCTGGATCTGCTGATCCACGTCGGCCTCGGTGTCCGGCCCCTCGAAGGTCACCTCGACGTCGAGTTCTTCCGCCGCCTGCTCCGCGCCCGACTTGACGGCCTGCCAGAACTGGTGCTGGAAACCCTTCGACACGAGGGCGATGTACGGCTTCTCGCCGTCGCTCCCGCCTGATGCCGCGGGGGCACCGGATCCGGCGCAGCCCGACAGCGCGATTCCCAGGGCGGCCAGTGCTGCGACAGCGCCGATCGTTCGTTTGGTCCACATAGTGGTGTCACTCCTTTGTGCTTGGTGTCACGTTCGAAGACGGATGCCGTGTTCGATGACGTTTTCTTGTTTGCGGGTTTTCGGGCACGACGAACAGCTCTGACTCGCACCGGGGCGGTCAGCGCAGTTCTGCTCGACCGTCAGGCTCGACGACGTCGAAGCATGTCGAGATAGACCGCCACGAGGATGACGACGCCGACTGCGACCGACTGCCATTCCTGAGGGACGGAGATGATACGGAGACCATTCGTGAGCACTGCCATAATGAGGGCTCCGATGACGGTCCCGACGATCGACCCCTTGCCGCCTTGAAGCGACGTTCCGCCGATCACGACCGCGGCGATGGCCTCGAGCTCCAGGCCCATACCGCCCGTCGGTTGCGCCGACGACAGTCTCGACGCCGAAAGCACTCCGGCGAGACCGACGAAGAGCCCGGCCATCGTGTAGATCAGGATCTTCCATCGCCGCACGTTCACTCCAGAGAGTGCGGTGGCAGCCTCATTGGAACCGATCGAGAAAGTGTACCGACCGACGATCGTCTTCGAGAGCACGAATGCGGCGATCACAATCATCACGATGAAAATCACGACGCCGAGCGGGAACCGCACGCCCGGAATGATCGACAGGTTCATGATCGACTGGAAATCGGGGTGGTTGGGGAAGTAGATGGGCTTGGTGCCCGAGATCACCAACGACAATCCCGCAGCGATAAGCATCATCCCCAGCGTCGCGATGAAAGGGGGAATCCCGAGGAACGCGATGTTCGTGCCGTTGATCAGCCCGATGAGTCCGCCGAAGACGATGGTCGCCGCAACGCCCAACCACAGCGGCCAGCCCCAATAGGTGAGGAAGACGCCGCACATGACGCCGCTGAGGATCATCCCGGTGCCGATGGAGAGATCGATGCCGCCGGTGATGATGACGAAAGTCGTTCCGAGCGCGAGAATGCCCGTCACCGTGGCGGCGGTGAAGATCGAGATGAGGTTGTTGGCGGTGAAGAAGTGCGGGCTGACAACCGAGAAGAAGATCACGATGACAACGAGGCTGGCGGCCGCCAAGAGCTGCTGCAGAGATCCGCGGAGGCGAGCCCATCGGGGTCCTCGGGCGTGAACTGCCCGAACGGTGGTCGTCGACCTCGCTTCTTCGCGGGCCGGTGAGGATGAGACGGTCATGATGCGATGATCCCTTGGTCAGTGAATCGGGTGGCGTAGTCCATGAGGTTCTCCTGAGTGGCGTCGACGTTGTCGAGAATTTTGACCAGGCGCCCCTCGGCCATCACTGCCACGCGGTCGGACAGGCGAAGCACTTCCGGCAGCTCCGACGAGATCATGATGATCGCCTTGCCCTGGTCGGCCAGTTGTCGCAGCAGAAGATAGATCTCTTCCTTCGCGCCCACATCGATTCCTCGTGTGGGCTCATCGAAGATGAGGACATCACAGTCCTTCACGAGCCACTTCGCGATGACGACTTTCTGCTGATTGCCGCCGGAGAGATTGCGAACAAGTTGCGCGGTCGAGGGGGTCTTGATCCGAAGGGTGGAAACGTATTCTCGGCCGGTTTTTTCGATCTTTCGACCCTTGACGACTCCGAGCTTGCCGACGAACGCAGGCAGGGAAGCCAGGACGACGTTCTCCCGGACGCTGCGCTCGAGGAGCACCCCGAGCTTCTTGCGGTCCTCCGACAGGTATCCGATCCCCCATCGCGCGGCGTCGGCGGGATTCGCGATCGATGCGACACGGCCGTTCACCGTCACCGTGCCACCGGTGGTGCGGTCGGCTCCGACGATGGCCCGCGCAATCTCGGTTCGACCGGCGCCCATGAGTCCGGCGAAACCCAGGATTTCACCCTGCCGGACGTCGAAGCTGACGTTGCGCAGAAGGTGTTTGGTCGAGAGATCCTCCACCGCCAGGGCGACGGGCGCTTCGTTCGCGATCTTTCGCGGTCGCGTTTCCACATCGATGGTCCGACCGACCATCATGGAGATGATCTCGCGTGGGTCCGTCGCGGCGGTTTCGCGCGTCCCGATGTATTGGCCATCTCGAAGCACCGTGATGCGATCGGAGATGCGGCTGAGCTCGGGCATCCGATGCGAGATGTAGATGACACCCGTCTCGGGCGATCGGAACCGTCCGATCAGATCGAAGAGCACGTCGACCTCGGCGTCGTTCAGCGCCGCCGTGGGCTCGTCCATGATGAGGACCTTCGCGTCGAATGACAACGCCTTGGCGATCTCCACCATCTGCTGCCGCGCAACGGTCAGCTGTTCGACGGGCTCGTCGGGATCCAGATCGATGCCGAGTCGGTCGAAGAGCGTCGTCGCGCGTCGCACCAAGGCACGGTTGTTGAGAAGCCACCCGGCCCGGCGCGGTTCCCGACCGATGAAGATGTTCTGCGCGACGGTCAGGTCAGGCATCAGGTTGAACTCCTGATGGATGATGCTGATGCCCATCTCCTGCGCATGGCGCGGGTTCTGCGCCTGGAAGTCTCGGCCGTCGAGATGGAAAGACCCCGAATCCGGTACATGTATGCCGGCGAGCAGTTTCATGAGGGTCGACTTTCCCGCACCGTTCTCACCGACGAGTGCGAGGACTTCGCCGTGGCGCAGGTCGAAACCGACGCCGTCGAGAGCTTGCACGCCGGGAAAACTCTTCGAGATCCCTTCGGCCTCGAGAAGAAGTGTGGGGTTCATCGCGTTGCCTCCTCGTAGGCCGCTAGATCGGCCCACAGCTGGTCGGGCACCGGCGCGTCGAGGCGGGCCGCGTTCTCGGCGATCGCTTCGGCGCGTGCCGATCCGACGACCACGGATGCCACGAGCGGGTGACGCAGAGGAAATTGGAGTGCCGCGACGGGCAGTTCCACGCCATGGACGGAGCAGATGTCGGCAAGGTCACGGACTCGCTCGCGGACGCGGTCCGGTACCGCTCCGTAATCGTAGGTGGCATCCGCCTGAGGCGTCGCGGTAGCGAGAAGGCCGGAATTATACGGGGCCGCGGCCATGACGCGGGTCCCCTGTGACGCGCAGGCCGGAAACAACTCCCGCTCCGCCTGCTGATCGAGCAGCGTGTAACGGCCGGCGATCATCACCAGATCGAGGCTCGCCTCTCGGACCGCGCGCGTGGCCACCGCGGCGTCGTTGACACCGACACCGATCTGACCGACGAGGCCTTCGTCGCGCAGCGTGGAGAGGGCGGGGAGCCCGGATGCCAGGCCTGCGTCCAGGTCGTAGACGTCGGGGTCGTGGAGGTAGAGGATGTCGAAGCTGTCGAGCCCCGTGCGTTCCAGCGATGCCTCCAGGCTCTGGCGCACACCGGAGAGCGTCGGATCGAAGCGCCGGACGAGGTCATCCGGCACATCGAAGCCGTTGTCGAGGTCTGTGCCGCCCGCGAACAGCGGGTTCGGATCGAGGAGGCGTCCGACCTTGGTCGAGATCACGAACTCGTCCCGGGGCTTTTCTCTGAGGAATGCACCGAGCCGTCGTTCCGAGAGCCCGAGCCCATAGTGCGGGGCCGTGTCGAAGTAACGGATCCCCGCGGCCCAGGCCTCTTCCAACGCCTCGTCAGCCTGCTGGTCGGTGACTGCCCGAAAGAGATTGCCGATCGGCGCTCCCCCGAAACCGAGGCGGCTCAAGGGCGCGGTCATACGCGCACCTGCTCCGCCGTCCACGTGTACTCGGCGATCGAGGCGCGCAACATCTCCGTGCCCGCTCCCGCGGCGATCGGCGCCACGTATCTTCCCCGGCGGATGACGGTCGGGGTCACGAAGTGCTCGTGCAGATGATCGACGAACTCGATCATTCGCCCGTCCAACGAACCGGAGACGGCCACGAAATCGAACATCGAGAGGTGCTGAACGGCTTCGCAGAGTCCTACGCCGCCCGCGTGAGGGCAGACGGGCACCCCGAACTTCGCCGCGAGCAGGAGGTTGGCGATGTTCTCGGCCACCCCACCCACCCGAGTCGCATCGATCTGCATGACGGATATCGCGCCCACCTGCAACATCTGCTTGAAAACCACGCGGTTGGGCACGTGCTCACCGGTTGCCACACGGATCGGCGCCACCGCACGCGCGATCGCCGCATGGCCGATGATGTCGTCGGGACTGGTTGGCTCCTCGATCCACGCGGGAGTGAACTCGGCGAGCGCCTTCACCCAGTCGATGGCCTCCGCGACATCCCATCGTTGATTCGCATCGATCGCGATGGGGAAGTCCGGACCGACGCACTCCCGAGCAATGCGCATGCGTCGCCTGTCGTCGTCCAAGTCGGCGCCGACTTTGAGCTTGATCTGGGGGAATCCCGCAGCGACTGCTTCCTTGCACAGTCGAGCGAGCTTCTCGTCGGAGTAGCCCAGCCATCCCGGCGACGTCGTGTACGCGGGGTACCCGTGCTCGAGAAGCTGGTCGATACGCTCGGCCCTGCCGCCCTCCGCCGCGCGAAGGATGCCGAGAGCCTCGGCAGGCGTCAGGGCATCTGTCAGGTAGCGGAAGTCGATGAGCGAGACGATCTCCTCACTCGTCAGCCGCGACAGGTGCAACCACAACGGCTCTCCGGCGCGCTTGGCGCGCAGATCCCAGAGCGCGTTCAGAACCGCGCCCACCGCCATGTGCATGACGCCCTTGTCGGGCCCGAGCCACCGCAACTGCGAGTCATCCGTCAGCAGTCGCGCCGTGGACGCCATGTCGCTCAGCACGGCATCGACATCGAGTCCCACGAGGTGGCCGCACAGGGCCTCGATCGCGGCGACCTCGACGTCGTTGCCGCGACCGATCGTGAACACGAATGCATGTCCCTCGAGGTGGTCAGCGGCATCCGTGCGAATGATCACGTACGCCGCCGAATAGTCGGGGTCGAGATTCATCGCATCCGAGCCGTCAAGACTCAGGGACGTGGGGAATCGGATGTCGATCGTGTCGACATCGGTGATGACAGCCATGTCTTCCTCTCCGGCACCGACTATAAACATAGGATGTCTGGAGGTCAAGTCGTTCGATATGTGGAACGATGAGTCCTCGGAGCACGTCCGTGCTCCGCAGAGTTCCGACCTTAAGGAAGACTCGACTATGCGTTTCGCACGTCTGGGGAGCTTCGGCGATGAAGTTCCCGTTGTCATCGAAGACGATCGCGTCCTCGACCTCCGCCCGCTGACGCCCGATGTCGACGGTGCGTTCTTCGCCTCGGGGGGGATCGCCCGCGCAGCCGACGCCGTCGAACGCGGGATCCTCCCGGAGTTCCCAGGCGGAGGTCGACTCGGGGCTCCCATCGGACGCCCCTCGGCCGTGTACTGCGTCGGCATGAACTATGCGGCCCACGCAGCCGAGTCCGGAGCGACGCCGCCCGAGAACCTCGTCCTCTTCCTGAAGGCGCCCAACACGGTGGTCGGTCCCGACGACGACGTGGCGATCCCCCCGGGGAGCGTCAAGCTGGACTGGGAGGTCGAGCTGGGAATCGTCATCGGATCGCGGACGAGCTATCTCGAATCGCCGAAGAGCTCACGCGAACACATCGCCGGGTTCGTCCTGGCCAACGACCTCTCGGAGCGCGACTGGCAACTCTCGGTGTCGGGGGGCCAATGGTCCAAAGGCAAATGTGGACCGGGCTTCTTGCCCCTCGGTCCCTGGTTGGTGACACCCGACGAGATCGACGCCGACGACGTGCGACTGCGGTCGTGGGTCAATGGGGAACCTCGACAGGACTCTCGTACCAGCGACCTCATCTTCGCGATCGACACCGTGGTGTGGGAGCTCAGCCAGTTCCTCGTTCTCGAGCCGGGTGACCTGATCCTCACCGGGACCCCCGAAGGTGTCGGCTTGTCGGGGCGATTCCCTTACATCGCCCACGGCGACGTCGTCGAGGTGGAGATCGACGGGTTGGGCCGTCAGCGACAGGTGTACGTCGGCTCGGATCGCCGTGGGGCGGATCATGGCTGATCCGCTCGAAGGGCTGGTCGCGATCGTCACCGGTGGGGCCTCCGGGATCGGTGCAGCCATCGCGCGCCGGCTCATCGCCGATGGGGCGCGGGTAGCCGTGCTGGATCTGAACCCCGACGGTGCTCCGTGGGCAGATCTCGGGGTGCACACCGACGTGTCGAGCGACGAGAGCGTCGTCGCGGCCGTCGAGCAGGTCGTCCAGGGCCTCGGGGGTATCGACATCGTCGTCAACAACGCCGGGATCGGCGCGCAGGGCGACATCGCCGCGAATGCCGACGACGAATGGCATCGGGTCTTCGACATCAACGTCGTCGGCATCGCGCGCGTGACGCGGGCCGCTCTGCCATACCTGCGTTCCTCGCCCGCCGCCGCGATCTGCAACACCTCGTCGATCGCCGCGACGGCCGGCCTCCCCCAGCGGGCGCTGTACAGCGCCACCAAGGGTGCGGTTCTGTCGTTGACGATGGCAATGGCTGCCGACCACCTCCGAGAGGGAATCCGCGTCAATGCCGTGAATCCCGGCACGGCCGACACCCCCTGGGTGCAGCGGCTGCTGGAGTCCTCCGCCGATCCGGAGGGTGAACGCCTCGCCCTCGCCGCCCGCCAACCGCACGGCAGGCTGGTTTCGGCCGACGAGGTCGCCGACGCGGTCGCGTACCTGGTCAGCCCCCGTGCCGGCTCGACGACCGGGGTGGCGCTGGCTGTCGACGGCGGCATGCAGGCGCTGCGACTACGACCCGCTCCGGCACAGTAGCGCTGACGAGATCGCCGCGATTACGGGTCGAGGAGCGTGCTCCGACCCCATAGGAGTCGATTCACCCGCGTGATTCTTCGGCGCGAGCGCCGGCCCGATGGTGCCCTCAGAGCCGTCGGTCCCGAGGGCTTTTCACGGCGCCGGCGCAAGGCCGTAGAACTGCTCACCGGCACCGGCGGCGAGGAGGTCCCACTCCGCGGGGGTGGGAGAGACCGCACGCCGGATTCTCTCGACCCATCCTGACAACGTCGACTTTCCGCCGAGCATCGCGCTGACGGGCCAATCGCTCCCGATCATGGATCGTTCGACACCGAACTCCTCGACGGCCGCGGCGATGAAGTCGTCAGCGTGGGCGTCGAACGAGGCCTCGTCGACCGACTCGGCCGCAAGACCCGAGATCTTGACGTGAACCTGCGGGAGTTCGGCGAGTCGCCGGATCGCGCCCCTCCAGGCCACGCCCTCGGCGCTCGCGATACCCGCATCGACCGGGGGCTTGCCGAGATGATCGATGACGATCCTGGTCTCCGGGCTCGACCGGGCGATCTCGAAGAACGCGGGGAGCTGCGAGTGCGTGACACACGCATCGAACGCCCACCCTCGGCGTGCGAGTTCAGCCATACCGGCGGTGATCGTCTCGATCCGCCAGGTCGCGACCGGCTCCGACTGGAGTTGATGGCGCACTCCGACGACGAGGTCGATCGGAGACAGGGCGTCGAGCTGACGAGGAAGATCGTCGCGCAGGTCTACGCCCGCCACGATCGCCGCAAGCTCGGGCCACTCGTCTGCGAGGCCGGCGATCCACTGCGCTTCGCTCAGGCGGTCGGCAGGGGCCGCGTCTGCCTCCACGGCCACCATGCGGGTCGTCAGAGCATCCGCTCGGTCGATCTGGTGCGGGGCGCACACACGGTCCAGGGACGGGACTTCTGCAAGCCAGGGGTAGTCGATGGATGACGCCCCCCAGACGTGCACGTGCGTGTCAAGCAGCTCCGTCATGGCGGCCCACGCCTTCCTCATCGTCATTGAACGCCGGGCGCCACGAGCACGCAGGCCGGATCGGGTCGCCCCCGTCGATGCTCATGAGGAACTCGAAGACGCGTCGCGGATCCACTGCTCGATTCCTGCGATGTGGGTCAGGCACAGCGCCGCCGACAGTTGCGCGTCACGGCGTCGCAAGGCCTCCAGGATCGCCCGATGCTCGGCGATCGTCCGATCCACTGCGCCTTGTTGAGTGATCCCCCGCCAGATCCGCGCTCGCAGCGTGCTGCTCTGCATGGATTCGACGAGACGGCTCAGATACTCGTTTCCCGCGGCTTCGACGATCCCTTGGTGAAAAGCCAGGTCGTGCTGCACGAGGTCCTCGATGGTCACCGTCGCATCGATCTCGTTCAGGAGCGCGTCGAGTCGCGCGAGGTGCTCGTCGGTGAGACGGACCGCCGCGATGCTCGCCGCAGCGGGTTCGAGCATGCGTCGAACCTCGAACGCCTCCAGAATCGAGCGATCCGTGTGGAGATCCACGACGAAGCTCAGAGCCTCGAGAAGCAGGCGCGGCTCCAGACTGGTCACATACGTGCCGTCACCGCGCCTGACGTCCAGAACGCGGATGACTTCGAGCGCCTTGACCGCCTCTCGCAGAGAGTTGCGCGACACGCCGAGCTTCTCACCGAGTTCCTTTTCGGGGGGAAGCCGATCACCGGGACCGAGTTCTCCGGAGGTGATCATTGCCTTGATGCGGAGAATCGCGTCGTCCGTGACAGCCATCTACGAAGTCTAGACATGCGACGTGATCGAACCGGTGCGGGGCAGGTGTCAGTGCCAGAGGGGCGACCCCTCGGGCCGCCATATCATCGGGGGGTGACCGCCGACCACACGTTCCGCACACCGCAAGAAGCGGCCAACGATCCGCGCATCCTGATCTTCGGCCGACTGATGGGCGCAGCGAATCGACTCGAGTACATTCTCGGCCGCGAGCTCGAATCCGAAACGGGCCTCAGCCACACGCTCTTCGAACTCCTGCTCATGGTGGGGCGCAGCGGAGACGGCGGGCTTCCCGTGCGCGACATCGCCCAGGGCCGGGTCCTCACCTCCGGCGGCGCGACCCGTCTCGTCCAGCGCGGGGTGGACCAGGGACTCGTCGCGCGCACCCCGTCGAAGACGGACGCACGAGTGCAGTTGATCACGCTGACATCCACGGGACGCGCCCTCTTGCTGCGGGCAAGTGCGCTGCATGCCCGCAACGTCGAGCGGCATATCGTCGACGTTCTCGGCGCCGAGGACGCGGCAGACTTCGCCCGTTCCGTGCGCGCGCTCAGTATCAGCGCCGCAGGGTCCCTTCCCCCCATGCCGTGAGTCCGGGGCCACAGGGAACATCGGGATTCCACATGCGGGAATAGCTGACCAGTCAGCTATCGTTGGGATGATCGTGCCGCTCAACGGAGCGAATGACCCGGTGAAGTATCCGGGTCCCCCTCAGGAAGGATCACACACTGCCATGTCACTCACTTTCGAGGTCTTCGATCTGGACTTCCCGGTCGGGTCGAAGAACAAGTCCGCCGTCCTCATCACGGGCGAGACCGAGGCTGTTCTGATCGACGCCGGTTTCACCCTGGCGGACGGACACCGCCTGGCCGCGGCCGTGCTCGACTCCGGTAAGAAGCTCACGACCGTGTTCGTCAGCCACGCCGACCCGGACTACTACTTCGGCCTCGAGGTCGTTGCGCAGGCCTTCCCCGACGCCGAGCTGATCGCCACCCCGATCGTGATCGAGCACATCGCGGCGTCGTTCGAGGGCAAGCTGCGGGCGTGGGCAACGCTCGGCGCGAATCTCCCGACACGTCTCACGCCCCTCACCCCATTCGAGGACGATTCCATCCACATCGATGGTGAGCGCCTCGAACTGCGCGGCGGGTCGGCTCCGCTCTCTGACCGGCATTACCTGTGGCACGCGGAGAGCCGCACCATCCTGGGTGGCGTTCTGGTTTTCCAGCAGGAGCACGTCTGGACGGCGGACACCGCCACCCCGGAACTCCGCGCCGCCTGGGTCGCCGCCCTCGACGAGATGAAGAGCCTCGATCCGTCGGTCGTCATCGCCGGGCATCGCCTGCCCGGAACGTCGAATGACGTGAGCGCGATCGACTACACGCGCGAATATCTCACGACGTTCGAAAGCCTCGTCGCACAGTCTCCGGATGGTGCAGCCACCACAGCAGCGCTCGTCGAGCACTACCCTGAGTCAGGCATGCTGATCGCGGCCCAGATCGGGCCGAAGGTTGCGAAGGGTGAAATGACATGGGGCTGAACACCGCATCCGATTTCGACACGTCCCCGGCGCCGCGCGACGTGGTGCGTCGTCAGTACATCGCGTCGGCCGCGGGCGACCTCGCGGCGCTGCGCGCCACGATGGCCCCCGACGTCGAGTGGACCGAGATGGCGGGGTTCCCGCTGGCCGGCACGTACCGTACCCCCAAGGGCGTCACCTCGCACGTGATGGAGATCCTCGGCCAGGACTGGGACGGCTGGGCTGCCCACGACGACACCTACGTCGTCGAGGGTGAGAACGTCGTCGTCTTGGCTCGTTACACCGCCACCCACAAACTGACCGGCAAGGATCTCGACGTGCGAGTCGCTCACCACTTCGTGGTGCGCGGCGGTCTCATCGTGCGGTTCGAGCAGTTCGTCGACACCGCGAAGGTCGCCGAGGCGGCCACTGGCATCGCCGTCGACTGAGCTGATCCGACCAAACCGCCGGGGGGCGGAGATCGAGGCCGCGCCGACGATCTCCGCCCCCTTCGGCGCTGTCGCCAGAGCGTCCGGGAACCGATAACGGCGTCGTGGAAGGGCGGGCGCACTCCGCCGCGTGCTCGCGACGCCGCACGCGTCGCGCGTGCCCCCACGCGAGGACGAACGGTATCCCGGCCGAGGTTTCACCGTGCAGAGCCCTCTTGTTTCAGCCGTCGAATCGGTGCCGGCTGTCCTCGATCTCGGATCGGTGTTCCAGCGTCCAGCTGATGAAGGCGTGAACCGGCTCATGGAAGGAAGACCCCAGCGGGGTCAACTCGTACTCCACGCGCGGCGGCGATTCCGGGTAGCTGGTGCGGGAGATCAGTCCGTCTCGCTGCAATCGGCGCAGCGTCTGCGTCAGCATCCGGTGTGAGATGCCGGAGACCTCCGACATCAGCCCCGTGAACCGCACCGGACCCCGCGAGAGCGAGGTGATGACGAGCAAGGACCAACGGTCGGTCGTCATCGCCAGAATGTCGCGCACCAGGCTGTGTGCGCCCGTCTCATCGCACCGCGCCTGGATACCGACATCCACAGCGAGCACGGGGCCCTGCTGAGGGACCGACGTCGTTCTCATCTCTCGTTCCTCTTCCCGTACCCGTCCCCCGTGCTGTGAGACAGACCTGGCGGCGGCTCCGCGGCGACCGATGTCTCGGTCGCCGCGATCCTGCTCTCACCCACGGTAAAGACCTCGTGCCCGCGCAACGGATGGGACGCGACGGGCGTGCGTTCGGCTGTCGACGACTCAGGCAACGACGGTCGAGTCAACCCGTGCGGCGCGAACGACGGCGTCGATCTCGCGCGCACCGATGTCCGCTCCGAACAGTTCGTTGCCGGGCTGGAGGATCGCACCCTCCGCGAGGGTTCCGATGTCGACGGGATCGAAGCCGAGTGCGTCGACGACGGCGGCGACGGCGCGACGGTCGGCGGGATCGTCGCCCGCGACCGCGATGCCTTTGCGGCCGGCCGCCCCCGCCGGACGGGGCTCCTCATCGAGGTCGTGGTAGCCCATGTGGTTGAAAGCCTTGACGACCCGTGATCCGCGGAGGTGATCGCGGATGATCTCGCTCGTGGTGGTGCGCGGATCGTTCAGATCGTCGCGTTCACCATCGACCTCCCACCAGTAGTTCATGGCATCGATGACGAGCTTCCCGCGGAGCGCCTCGACCGGCAGAGTGCGGTACTTGCCGAGCGGCAGAGCGAGGATCACGATGTCGCCTTGCGAAGCCGCGTCCGCGGAAGTGGTGGCCCCGGCACCGGGCGCGAGCACGTCGATGGTGAGAGCGATGGCGGATGGCTCCCGCGATCCGCTGATCAGCACCCGGTAACCGGCGCTGAGGGCGAGTCGGGCGAGGACGGTGCCGACCTTTCCGGCGCCGAGGATGCTGATCGTCTCGGGGTGGACGACGGGGGTGGTGGTCATCGGATTCTTCTCTCAGCTGGCCAGGATGTCGCGGATCTGCGGGATGACGCGGGTGCCGTAGAGCTCGACGGCACGCATGCGGTCGCTCATCGGGATGGGCCCCGCGGAGTAGATGAGATCGAAACGACCGACACCGAGGGTCGTGATCGCCGATGCGATCCGCCGAGCGACGGTGTCGGGTGAGCCGACGTACATCGAGCCGTACTCGACCTCCTGGTCGAACTCCTCCCGGCGTACCGGCGGCCAGCCCCGGAGGGCGCCGATCCGGTCGCGGACGATCTTGTAGCGCGGGAAGAAGATCTCGCGGGCTTCCTCGTCGGTGTCCGCGATGAAGCCGGGCGAGTGCATCCCGATCGGATGCGCGGTGGTGCCGAACTGCTCGGCCGCGCGCCGATACAGGTCGGTGTAGGGCGCGAAGCGTTCGGGGCTGCCGCCGATGATGGCCAGCATCAGGGGGAAGCCGTACTTCGCGGTACGGATGACCGACTGCGGAGATCCACCCACCCCGACCCAGGTAGACAACCCGGATGCCGTCTTGGGGAAGACATCGGCGTTCGTCAACGCGGGACGCGTGGTGCCGCTCCAGGTGACGGGCGTCTCGGACAGCAGCTGCGAGAAGAGTTCGATCTTCTCCTCGAAGAGGGTGTCGTAGTCGCTGAGGTCGTAACCGAAGAGGGGGAATGACTCGGTGAACGATCCGCGTCCGAGGATGACCTCGGCGCGGCCGTTAGAGAGCGCATCGACCGTGGCGAAGCGCTGGAAGACGCGCACGGGGTCATCGGAGCTGAGCACCGTGACGCCCGAGGCCAGACGGATGCGACGGGTCTGGGTGGCGATGCCGGCGAGCACCGTCTCCGGGGTCGAGATGGCGTACTCCGGCCGGTGGTGCTCGCCGACCGCGAAGACATCGACGCCGAGCTGGTCGGCGAGAACGGCTTCGGCGACGACTTGGCGGATAGCTTCGGGATGGGTGGCGAGCGCCCCGGAATCGGTTTCCGGGATATCGCCGAACGTGTCGAGTCCGAATTCGATGTCAGGCATGGAGTGCGTCTTTCGTGAGGAGTTCGTCGAGCAGAGGGGCGACTTCGCGACCGAGGAGGTCGATGGTCTGTGCGCGGGCATCGCGGGGAAGCCCGGTGAGGTCGTACTTGAGGTCGAAACGGCTGAGGTGCAGATCGCGAACCATCGTGGCGATCTTCCTGGCGACGGTTTCGGGTGAGCCCACGAACAGGGCACCGCTGTCGAGCTCGCGAGCGAAGCGCTCGCGTGTCGGAGCGTAGAAGCCGCGTTCGCGCGCGATGGTCTTCACCACGGGCTGCCACCACTCCCACCAGAGGTCCTGCGCTTCCTCGTCGGTTGGCGCGACGAGCCCCAGCGAGTGCTGGCCGATCGGTTGGGGCGCGTGCCCGAACTGCGCGAGGGCTCGTTCGTAGAGCTGCACGTTCCGGCTGAATCGTTGCGGGGTCCCACCGATGATCGCCATCATCAGCGGCAGCCCGTGCCGCGCGGCGCGGACGACGGAGTCCGGGGTCCCGCCCACACCGATCCAGGTGGGGATGCCACCCTTCCGCATCCGAGGATGAAGCGTCTGACCGGTGAGCGCCGGCCGGGTCGACCCGGACCACGTGACCGGTCCCCCCTTCTGGAGCTGCAAGAACAGGTCGAGCTTCTCGTCGAAGAGCGCCTCGTACTCGGCGACGTCGTAGCCGAAGAGAGGGAACGACTCGGTTGCCGAGGCTCGCCCCAGCACCAATTCGGCGCGGCCGTTCGAAGCGGCATCCAGAGTCGAGAATTCGTGGAAGAGGCGCACAGGGTCGTTGGTGCTCAGCACCGTGACCGCTGTACCCAGGCGGATACGGCTGGTGACACCCGACATTGCGGCCAGCAGCACGGCCGTGGCCGAATCGACCTGGTTGCTGCGGTAGTGCTCGCCGACGCTGAAGATGTCGAGACCGACGCTCTCCGCCGCCTGCACCTCGTCGATGAGCAGGCGCACGGTCTCGGCGTCGCTGAGCATCTGGCCTCCGCTGCTCGCCACGTCTCCGAAGGAGTTCAACCCCAGCTCGATCCGATGACCGGTCATGCTCTTCCCCGCTCCGTTTTGTTGATGTGTCAATCATGCGATGATGTAGTTGACATGTCAAACGAAGGGTCGGCCATGAGTATTCCTCCGTCTGCGCCGCGACGTCGGAAGTCGCCCACCGCCGCAGAGCTGCGGGCCTGGCGGCTCTTCATCGAGACGTCTGAGCAGGTAAAGAACGTCGTGGCCGCACGCCTGCAGATCGAGGCGGGGCTGTCCACCGGCGACTACGGAGTTCTGCTCGCACTCTCGGAGCATCCGGAGAGGCGGATGCGTTCGTCGCAGCTCGCCGACGACATCGGGTGGGAGCGCAGTCGGCTCTCGCACCATCTCGGACGCATGGAGCGCCGCGGGCTCATCGTCCGTGAAGCGGTCGCGGGTGACAGCCGGGGAGCAGAGATCGCGCTCACCGCCGTCGGGGCGCGACTCTTCCGCGCCGGTTCGGCGCCGCACCTGCACGCGATTCACGAGGTCTTCTCACGGGCACTCTCCCCGGAGCAACTCGCCTCGCTCGAGGATGTGATGCGGACGCTCCGAGACCACCTCGAGGAGCCATCGCGCTGAGGCAGACCCCCATCGCCGGTCCCGGCCAGCCCGCACCTGCGCGTCATTCCTCCCGGCTGAGATGGACCGCGTGACGCACGGTGCCCAGGGCCGCACGACCACGGGGTTCGATGGAACACCGCCATCCGGCCACGCCGCGTCGGGTGCGCACGACCGGATGGCGGCTCGCCATTACGCCGCGGCGGCGCTGACCCGAACGGTCTCCAGCGCCTTCGACCACGACACGAGCTGGTCGAGCATGGCGTCGACCTGCGGAAGCAGGTAGTCGTGAGGCGTGAAGACAGAGAAGTTCTCGAACTCCGTCATGAGCGAGATGGCCACCTGGCCGCGCACCGTCGCCAGCTGCAGTTCGGAGGCGATGAGGCGGAGGTGCTCCACCGCTCGAGCTCCGCCGACACTCCCGTAGCTGACGAATGCGGCTGCCTTGTTGTTCCACTCGTTGTACAGATAATCGAGCGCGTTCTTGAGCACCCCCGAGGTGGAGTGGTTGTACTCGGGGGTGACGAAGACGTAGCCGTCGAACGCGGCGATCTTCGCCGACCACGCCTTGGTGTGCTCATTCTGGTACGCGCCGTAGGCCGCGGGCCCCGGCTCGTCGAGGTGCGGAAGCGGGAAGTCGAGCAGGTCGATGAGCTCGAACTCGGCATCCGTTCGACGCGAGGCGATGTCTTGCACCCACCGGGCGACAGCCTCCCCGTTGCGGCCCGGGCGGGTGCTTCCGAGGATGATGGCGATCTTCGTCATGGTGTCTCTCTTTCTTGAAGCGGACAGGGCGTAGTCCGACCGTCTCTGTTCGAGAACGCGCTCCTGCGGCGTTTACTCCCGTCTGTCATCCCGCACTTTCAGGTGCGTGACGCACTCCCGAGGAAGTCTTGCCGTGTGGAGCAGTCCGACGACGAAATGCCACCCCGACCGACCGACGAGCTACGACGCGCGATAGCCGATCACCGTCGCCATGCCGGATTCTGCGTGGTAGAGGTTGTGGCAGTGTGCCAGCCAGAGGCCGGGATTGTCGGCGTCGAAGTCGACCGTCAAGGTCTGCCGAGGAAGAACGATCGACGTGTCCTTTCGAGGTCCACCCCGACCGTGCTGATAGGTATGGCCGTGCAGGTGAAATGGATGCCACATGTCGGTGTCGTTGACGACCTCGAGCCGAACTCGCTCACCGGCGCGAACCTCGTGCGCTGCGGTGAGCGGTCGATCCATATCGAAGCGCTTACCGTTGATTCCCCAGTCGTATTTCTCCATTCCTCCCGTCAAGGTCAGAGCGATGGTCCGATCCGGCGCTCGCTCGGCAAGGCTCACGCCCGACGCCGCCGTCAGGGCGTCGGCGACTCCCACGCGACCTCCACGCAGTTCGGGCAGCGTTTCCGGGGCAGCGGGGGCTTCCCCTCCGCCCGTGCGGATCAGGGCGAATGCGCGGTCGCGTTTCCCCTCGGCGAGCGCGACCATGGGAAACACCCCATCGCCGAGAGTGATGATCGCGTCATACCGTTCACCCATCCCCAAGAGAATGCTGTCGACCACCGTCGGAGCCACCGGAAACCCGTCGGTGTGCGTGATCGTCAGCGAGTGACCACCGACGGCGAAGCGAAAGGCGGTGTCGGCGCCCGCATTGATGATCCTCAGTCGGATCCGACTTCCTGGTCGCCCGACGAACTGCGCGGGGTCGGCGGGAGGTTTTCCATTCACGAGGTACACCGGGTAGAAGACGTCGCCTGCGTCACCGGCAAGCAGGTCGGAGGTGGCGCCCATCAGGGTGTTTCCCATCCGCATGAACATGTCACCCATCGCTTGCCCGCCGCCCATTCCGGAGGAGAGGTCCGCGAGGACATCGTCCGGGGTCGCGGTGACACCGTCGAGCCAGTCGTCGAGGACGATGACCCACTCGTCGTCGTACTCCCCCGGTTCGGAAGGATCCTCGATGATCAGAGCCCCGTAAAGTCCGCGGTCGAGTTGCGAGCCGACGTGTGAGTGAAACCAGGAGGTTCCCGGGTCGGGTGCGCGGAACCGATACGCGAAATCTTCGCCAGCACCGATGGGCTGCCGAGTGAGAGGTGCGACTCCATCCATGTCGTTGCGCAGTGCCAGACCGTGCCAGTGCACGGAAAGGTCTGTGTCGAGCCGGTTGCGGACGCTCGCCACCACCGTGTCACCGGCGCGCACCCTGACCACCGGTGCCGGGACGGAATCGAAGGCCCACGTCGATGCAGGAGTTCCCGCCAGGTCCCACACCGTCGGCGCCGCCGTCAGAGCGATGGCGGAGGCTCGACCTGTGTCCTTCCGTCGTCTTTCCGTCTGCTCCACCTCGGGTCCGCTCGGCTGAACCCAGTTCGCACTCGGCGCGCACGAGGCCAAGCCGACCGCCGCGACGGCCCCCATGCTCACTCCGAGAAAGCCGCGCCGGCTCAGTTTCGCGCTGTCCCCCCTCACGATCGAGAGCCATCGGCGGGGGCGCCTGCGTGCGAGATCGGGCGAGGTGTGCGGGTCGATCGAATGATGATGTGGCTGAGAAGAGTCATGACCTTCTTCTTTCGTCGATGAGATGAGACCGGGCATGTGGTGCGCCCCGGTGTAGCGACCGTCGGATGACACGGGGACAGGCGGCGGGGCACTCCGGCCGCAAAGTGACCGGCGCCCCCGCGGATCGTCGCCGCGCATCCGGCCGTGCGTCGAACGCACGCTGCGTGCGGCGAGGTGCACGAGACGTGCGGCGTAGCCGCGGGCACGGGCCGGCCGAGATCACGCGTATGCGCTACCGACGACGACGGTCCCCTCGGCACCGAGTCGAGCACCACGCCCGTGGACGGGCGCCGTACTCCCCGACGGAGGCGCGGATGGATTCCGCGACCCCCGTGCGGGCGGCCACCGCAGAGGGTGAGGGCGTCAGAGGGTAACGGCGTCAGAGGGTGGCGAGAATCTCTCTCATCGTCGCGATCTCAGCCGTCTGTCCGTCGATGATGTTCTGTGCGAGGGCGGCGACGTCGGGATCCTTCCCTTCGGCGAGGATTGACTGAGCCATCGTCACCGCACCCTCGTGGTGCGCGATCATGCCGTCCAGGAAGAGGCGGGCAGCGTCGGTGCCGGTCGCCGCTTCGAGAGCGGCCATGTCGTCATCCGACATCATGCCGTCGGCCATGCCCCCCATGCCCGACGACGACTCGGAGGCGCTGACGCCCCACGCCTCGAGCCAGCCGCGCATGGTGCGGATCTCCGGCTCCTGAGCGGCCTTGATCCCCTCTGCCAGGGTGAGCACTCGTGCGTCGACGCCGGTTTTCGAGAGGATCCGATCGGCCATGGCGATGGCCTGCTCGTGATGCGGGATCATCATCGTCACGAACATCTCATCCGCCGCATTCCACGTTGTTGCGCTCTGCGACGGGCTGGTGCTCGTCATTGCGCCGGAACCGTGGTCCATGCCGGGCATCGTGCCATCTGCGGGGGCGCAGCCGGCGAGGATCAAGAGAGTCGCCGCGGTACCGGCGGCCAGGGTGAGGGTACGAAAACGCATCAGGTGTGTCCTTTTCTGTTCAGTCGGTGGGTTCTGATTCATCGCCGCAGAGGGCGAGGCGAGCATGCCGACGATTTCGTCGGGATGCCGAGAATCAGATCCGGCTGATGCAGAGGACGAGCAACGAGGGTGGGCGGGGCCACCACAGCCTGGCGAGCGGCGCGCGCAGGTGAGAGCGCAGCGTCCCCAGGAAGCGAGCGCCGGATACCCGCAGAATCGACGCGAACAACACGAGTGCCGCCGTGAGCAGCGCCAGAACGCACGTCATCATCAGCGCCGAATGGTCGGGCAGGCCCCCGGGATCGTCGCACTCGCCCGGGCAGTGGGGCGCGACGCCCGCGTCTGCTGACCCCGTTTTCGCCACGGTCACCACGACGGATGGCGAAGCAACCTCCGGGCCGTCCGTCGTCATCGCTGCGATCGCAGCACCGTGCGCGGGCTCGTGCGGGGCGGTCAGCACGTGCATCGACAACAGCCCGGCGATGAGGGCCAGAGCCATGGGAACGACCAGCAAGAGACGACTCGCGCCGCGCCCCAGACGGACGAGCTCGCTCATCACTTTCACAAACGACCCCCTCCCGCGACGCAACGTGAGCCCGGGACGAGCCGACGACACCGGCTTGCGTCGAGGGACGTCACACACCGAGCATATACCCGAGGGGGGTATCCCGCGACGCCCGAGGAGTTCCTGCCAGCCAGCTCCTCCTGTCACCTCACTCGCCTCGCACGAACTCCTTCGTCCAGGGCTATGACGCCCGCCGTCACACGTACACGGTCCGCTAGGTCATCGCGCACACCCGGAGCGCCTCCCCCAGCCCGCTCGTGTAGATGAGAGCACCATCCGTCACGTCCGCACGATGAAGGAGGCTGCACGCGACATCGCCACGGGCAGGAAGCGCATACCCACAGGGGGTATGCTCACCGGGCAGAAGGAGAGTGGACAGTGAATCAGGTCATTTCGAAACGGTGGGAAATCCCGTCTCGACGTGCCCTGTGGGTCTACGTCGTCGGGGTGATCGCCATCATCGCGGGTCTTCTTGCAATGCATCCCCTCGGCGCGGAAGATCATGAGGCCCGAACGGTCGTCTCGGTCGCGACGCTCGTCGACGACTCTGGGGCTCTCGTCGGGGCGCCGGATGGGTATGCGAGCGCGACTGCATGCGAGGGCGCTGTCTGCGAAACCTCTCATTTGGCGAATGCGGCGACGTGCCTCCTGGCCCTCCTCCCCTTGCTCGTGCTGATCTCGCGAGCGCCATCAGAGTGGATGTCGACACGGCATCGGTCGCAGCGAGGTCGCAGCACGTCGGTGTCGTTCACTTCTGAATCTCCGACATTGAGGCCGTCTCTCATCGCGCTGGCCATCAGTCGTACCTGAGCGCCACGCCGGCGCCAGTCGGCTGCTTATCCGCTGTCGGTGCATCGCACCTGCATGATGTCCTCCACGTTTTCTGGACGCGTGCACATCGGGATGGGCGAGCTCTCGCACAGCGCTTCCCCTCCCCGCCGCTGCCCGGTTCTTCCCCGCCGCTGCCCAGTTCTTCCCCGCCTCTGCGGCTCTGCCCTGCCCGCGAACCGAGGCCAGCCCGCGCAGCAACTGCTCACGCGGTCACACGCGCCCCCCGCCACCCCATCTCCGAAGGCCTTCGATGTCACAAGCTCACCTTTTCGCCGACGCCGTGCGAGTTCGCTCGCGGCCGGCGCCCCGCACCGCCTCACCCCTTTCGCCCTTGCCCACACGGAGCGGGCAGCGTCGACAAGCTGCACTCACCGCGCGGGAACGACGACGCCGGTCGCGGGGCACGCGCATGCGTCGTGGAATGTTCACCGGCACGGCGATCCTGACCGTCGCAGGAATTACCGGAGCACCGTTGCTCGTCGCGCTGGCCCCCGCGCCGGTGTTCGCCGTCGCCTCGCCGAAGGCGGCCGCAGATACCCAGTCGCTCACCACCGCCGACGAGATAGTCCTGCCCGAGCTGGTGCGAGGTGACTATGCGGCCGAAGCGACATCCCCTCCAGGGACGGAACCTTATGCGCACCTCGCGAACACCTTCACCAGTGCTCCGACCTCGCCGGTGCAGTGGCCGTTCGCGGTCGGAGTTCCGATAAGCAGCCCGTTTGGGTTTCGGAGCCCGCCGTGCCCGACCTGCTCCAACTATCACGCCGGGTTGGACTTGACTCCCGGAATGGGCACCCCGATCCAAGCAATCGCAGACGGGGTAGTCATCATCGCGACTGAGGAAGGCGGCGCGTATGGGTCCTACGTCGTGATCCAGCACGAGATCGACGGCCAACTCGTGCAGAGCGCGTACGCGCACATGCTGGAGCAATCTCTTGCCCTGCAGCCGGGGGAGAAAGTACGCGTCGGTCAGGTTGTCGGGCGGGTAGGAAACAGCGGACGCAGCTTTGGCGCGCATTTGCACTTCGAGATCCGTGTCGCCGGGACGGCCGTAGACCCGTTGGCCTGGCTCACGGAGAGGGTGAAGTCCTGATGCGTTCCCTCATCGTGCCCGCGTTGATTCCTAGCCCCGGCATGAGCTACGTCGAGGCAGGTCCGTTTCAGATTCGGTTCTACGCCATAGCTATCGTGGCCGGGATAGTGCTGGCGGTGATGATCACCGGCCGTCGGCTGCACCACAGCGGCTACGAGACGGGTGCCGTGGTGGACGTGGCGATGTGGACCGTACCGCTCGGCATCCTCGGCGCCCGGATCTACCACGTCGTAACGCACCCCGGCGACTACTTCTTGCCGAGTGCCGACCTGTGGCGGGTGTTCTACGTCTGGGAGGGTGGAATCGCGATCTTCGGCGCGGTCCTGGGCGGATTGGTCGGCATCGTTATCGGAGCCCGACGCGCCAAGCTCCCCGTGTTGCTGTTCCTGGATGCTCTCGCCCCTGGCATGTTGGTGGCCCAGGCGGTCGGCCGACTCGGCAACCACTTCAATCAAGAGCTGTTTGGGCCACCCACCACCCTGCCGTGGGGGCTGCAAATCGACCCGGTGAATCCCGCTACTCCCGTGGGTACACCCGTCGACGCCTTGTTCCACCCGCTGTTCCTGTACGAACTGCTCTGGAACCTCACCGGAGCCGCCGTCATCGTGCTCGTCGAGCATTCCCGTCGCAGACACGGTCGCCGCACTCTCGGAACCGGTCGCAGTCTCGGTGTCTACCTGCTCTGGTATGGGATCGGACGGGCCGTGCTGGAGTGGATCCGGCTTGACCCCACCGAACTGCTCATCGGCGGCATGAAGGCAAACGTCCTCGCCGCCCTCGCCGCTGCACTCGTAGGCGTAGCCATCCTCGGCCGAACGTTCTGGTTCGCGCGGCAACGCGCCGGCGTGCCCCCACACCCTTCGGCCACGAACCGTCAGTAACACACCGGACGATCCCGAACCATCGCGAAGGACCCGACCATGACCCATCCGACTCGCCACCCCCTCAACCCCCACGACCCGCACGGTCAGTGGCGGAGGCACCGCCTCCTCGTCCGCCTCGGACAGACACTGATGATCCTCGGCGGCATCGTCGTGCTCGTCCACTGGCTCGCACACCTAGAGGTTTTCGGCCCCGGGCAACCGCCCGGGTGGCTGGACCTCGCCGCCGGCTATCCCACCGGAGCGGTCCTCCTGATCGGCGGTGCGATATTCGCCGGCCGCCGACGCCCCACCGCCGGAACCTGAGTTGCTTCGAACGACCGCACCCTCTCGCCCCATCACGACGGAACGGGTCGACCATGTGGGCTGTCGCGGCAGGCGCTCTTTGCAGCGCTGCCGGCCGATCGATCAAAACGACCATTCCGAGAAGCTCCTGGAGAAGCCACTGTGACTGCCACACTGATGAGGACACCCTGCAGCGGAGAAGGCGCCGCTACGCAGGCCTTCGACAGCGCTTGCGTACGAACGCAACCCGGAGGCGGAAGGTGATGCGCGCCGGCCTGTCGCACCGGCGCGCGATCGTCGTCGGTGCAGGCCAGGCGGGACTTGCCGTAGCGGCATCCCTCATTGCCCGCGGCATGCGTCCTCAACAGGACTTCGTCGTCATCGACGCCTCCAGAGACGGGCTGCGTTCCTGGACGTCGCGATGGCATTCGATGAGGCTGCTAACCCAAGCCCGCCACAGCGCGCTTGCGACCCGGCCACTTCGAGGCGATCCGCGCGAACATCCGCCCGCGAGCCAGATCGCCGATTACCTGGACCAGGTCGAGCAAGCCCTCGGGGTAAAACCCCTGTGGGGGGTGCGGGCCGTCGGGGTGGAGAAACGCGGCGACGGATCCGTACTCCAGTTGCACACCACAGAAGGCGAGGTGCAGACGCGCAACATCGTCTGCGCCACAGGCGCATCATCTCGCCCCCGCATCCCTACGTGGGCACAATATCTGCATGTGCCCGATGTGATTCTGCATAGCAGCCAATACCAGTCCCCGCGGCAGATCCCTTCCGGCAAGGTACTGGTCGTGGGCGGCGGAACGAGCGGCGTGCAACTAGCCGGTGAACTGTCTGCCACCCACCCCGTGACACTCGCGGTCAGACCGCGCCTGCCGCACGGTCCTCTCTGCGTCTTCCCCGCGAACGCCCGCTACGCCCCACGCGCAGCCGGTCGAAGGCCGACTCTCGGGAACAGGTACCGAGAACTCACAGCGATGGGAGTGACCTTGGCCCCCGCTGTCGTGTCGGCAGTTGGAGGGGAAGTGATTTTCGCAGACGGCAGCACCTTTGCCCCCGACTCGGTTGTCCTCGCCACCGGGTATCACTCGGGTGACGAATGGCTGCCGCCCGAAGCAAGCCGCGGTCGCACCCGATCCGGGATGACCGGGCTTGCGGGCCTCTTCGTGGCCGGTATCCCGGCATACGCCAACCGCGGTGCCGACACTTTAGCGGGAGTCGGCTCTGCAGCGAACACGATCGCACGCGCTATCGCGGACGGGCCCTGACCAAATCCGGAAAAACACCCTCAGCGTGGATCTATCGCGGTCTCACTTCGTTCGACGGAAGGCCGCACGCGCTGCGCTCGCTTCACAGACGAAGGATCTTCCATCCAAACCATTGCGGACATAACTGACTAGCCCGATAGCCATGTCTGCGTGTGAGAGGCGCGTGCAATCCGAGCGATCGGACCACCCCACCTCCTCGTGGCGCCTCGGGAGACGGCCTCGTGTCGCAGATAATGCACCCGTGCGGGCATTTTTCGCGGAGCGCAGGGGGGCGCAGGGGGGCATCTAGCGACGACGCTGCCTCGGCATCCATGCTGAACGGGGTGCACCCGCTTGCTGACCGCCCTCTGGGCTGCGGGCGTGTGCCAGTGAAAACTACGCCCGCTGGCCGCCAAATCGGTTCCGGAGGCTTCCCCCAGGGCTCGGGCGACTGGGGCAAGAACCGTGCCAGAATCGACCGGTCTCACAGGTCCCGTTCAGCGGGTGGGCAGTGCCCGGAGCAGGAAGCGGGCGGCGTCGTCGAGGGCCTGTCGAGCTTCGGGCAGCTGGTCGTGGTGCATCTGCCAGACGTGGAACATTCCGGGCCACACATCGAGGCTGCCTCGCACACGATTTTCCGCGAGGTGAACGGCCAGGCGCATAGCGTCGCTGAGCATCAATTCGCTTTCACCAATGGTGACAAGGACCGGAGGTAGGCCGCGAACGTCAGCAAAGACCGGCGACGCATCAGGGTTGTTGGGCAGTTCCCCATCGAGGAATGAGCGCGCCAGGAGGTCGAGGACTTCCTTGCTGTTCAGCGGGTCGAGGCCTTCCCTGTTCGTCATAGACGCACCTGTATGTTCGAGGTTTGCCCAGGGCGAGAACGCCACCCCCGCTGCGGGCAGGCTCAAGCCGAGGTCGCGGGCCTTCGTCATGACGGTGACCGTCATTGCGCCGCCGGCAGAGTCTCCGGCAACCATCAGCTGCTGAGGGTCCTGGCCCTGGTCCAACAGCCACCGGTAAGCGCTCACTGTGTCATTGAGAGGTGTCGGGAACGGGAACTCAGGAGCGAGCCGGTAGTGCGGGAGGAACACGCGTGCTTTGAGACGGAGTGCGAGGTTCCCGGCAAGTCCGTGATAACCGGCCGGGCTCCCGACGATGTACGCGCCGCCATGGATGTAGAACAGCGTGCGCCCGGTCTCGACGGTCTCCGGGGTCACTACAATCCCCGGCACTCCTCCCATATCGACCTCTTGGATACTGATTCCTCCGGGGGCGGGATGAGCCCCAAGGATCGCGTCGTAGGCGCTCCGGACCGCCTCGAGCGTCGTCTCAGACGGTTCTCCACGCAGCAAGGGCGGAAGGGCGGCCAGGCTGGAGCTCCATCGCTGAACTGCGGCTGCAGCTTCTGGGGTGACGGGAATGATCGTTCCTTTCCTCGGGGACGATCCCAACCGTAGCATCAAATCGGTAAATTGCGATTTACCGATGCCGGAGTAGTATCTCGAGAGTGAGCACCCATGAGGACACCAAGGCCGAGCTGCCGCAAGATGACATGCTCGTCGCGTTGCGTGCGCTGTCAAACCCCCACCGGCTGGCGATCCTGCAGTGGCTGCGCGAACCCGTCGTGAACTTCGAGGAGCAAAAGGTCGACGCAACCCACTTCGGTGTGTGCGTGTCGAGTATCAGGAAGCGCTGCGAGATATCTCAGTCCACAGCCTCCCAGTTCATGGCTACCCTCGCCGATGCCGGACTCGTACAGACCACACGCGTCGGGCAGTGGACATACTTCGCCCGCAACGAGGACGCAATCGAGCGTCTGAAAGCCTCGCTGGACTCGGCACTATAAAGACGCCCGTACGACCAGGAAACCAGTTCTTTTTGCCGACGAGGCAAATCCCCACCCCACAGGAGCCGCATGACGAATCTGTCCGACCCGCTGGGACTGCGCCATGGGCATACTCTGCCCAATCGCCTGGTCCTCGCGCCCATGACGAACCAGCAGAGCAACCCAGACGGGACGCTGTCAGAAGACGAGCTCGCCTGGCTGGTCGCCCGCGCTGAAGGAGGATTTGGCCTCCTGCAGACCGCAGCCGCTTATGTGCACCCGGCCGGACAGGTCTGGCCAGGCCAGCTCGGTGTCTCTTCCGACGAGCACCTGCCCGGGTTGGAGCGCCTTGCCGCCGCCGTGTCCGCCGCTGGTGCTCGTTGCTCAGTGCAGCTTCATCACGGAGGCGTGCGAGCCGAAAGAGCACTTTCCGGGCAGGAGGTCGTGGGTCCGTGGGATGATGCGCAGACCGGGGCGAGAAGCATGACGACCGGCGAAGTGCAACGAGCGGTCGAGGACTTCGCCACTGCCGCCGCACGGGCTGAGAAAGCCGGCATGGACGGTATCGAGATTCACGGAGGTCACGGCTACCTGGTCGGCCAGTTCCTCGATGCCTCGAGCAACCTCCGCACGGACGGGTACGGAAGCGACTCTGCGGGTCGTGCCCGCTTCGTGAAAGAGGTCGTCCGCGCGGTCCGGGAAAGCACCGGCCCGGACTTCCACGTCGGGCTCAGGCTGTCCGTCGAACGTCACGGTGTGGTCTTGGCGGACATGGTCGATCTCGTCCGCGAGCTCCTCGCCAGCGGGGACATCGACATCCTCGACCTGTCCCTGTGGGACGTCGCGAAGCTCCCCGCTGATGCTCCCGAAGGGAGCCGAACACTCCTCGAGCACTTCCTCGACCTGCCAAGGCACGGAACAGCCCTCGGTGTCGCTGGACAACTATCCAGCGCCGCAGCAGTGCAGCGGACACTTGACCAGGGAGTCGACCTGGCCTACATCGGGAAGGGCGCCATCGCTGACCGCTCCTTCGCTCTTCGGGCGATCGCCGACGCCAGCTATCGCGCCCCGTCCTTCCCTGTGACACGAAAGCACCTCCGCGCGGAAAAACTAGCGGAGCCGTTCGTGACCTACTTCGCGACCACCTGGCCTCAGCTAGTGGAAGACTGACGTCTTCGCACTCCTCCGTTGCACAGCCGGCAGGGCGCGGCAATCCTGGAATACCCCGCCGATGGCCCCTCAAATGACAGATGTCTCGCGACATAGAGAACACATGTCGCGAGACATCACATGGTGGACCTGAGGGGATTCGAACCCCTGACCTCCTCGATGCGAACGAGGCGCGCTACCAACTGCGCCACAGGCCCGGAAACCTCGACAACACTATCACGCAGAGCGGCGTGCCTCGAACCCGGGCGCACTCCCCGCACGGTTCCGCGACGCCGCATTCCGACTCGGGCATACCGCCGGCTCTCCCTTACGGGGAGGGGTGAACTCAGGCGCCGACCGCGCGCCGCTCGAGCAGCTGACGCACGTGGTCCTCGATCTCGCTGTCGTCGACGTATCCCATCGACGCGTAGGGCGAAGACGGAGCCGCCGCGGCTGCGGGGCGTGCCGTCTCGATCGGGGTGGGCGCCTGCTGCGCGGCGATCTCGCGAGCAGCTTCTTCGCGAGCGGCGGCGCGCAGCGCCTCGCGGGCGATCTGCTCGTCGACGACCGCGGCGGCGCGAGAGCCGGCCGAGGCGACCAGCGGGCGCGGAAGCTCGCGCGGGGTCCAGGTGGGACGCGGTTCGGGAACAAGGGCGACGTCTTGCACCACGGCCGCGACGCGCGGGGCGGCGGCTTCGAGGGGACGCGCACCGGTACGGGCGGCCACGACCGACACGCGACGCAGAAGGACGAGAGAGGCGAGCACCACCGCGGCGCCGGCGACGAGCAGCACGGGAAGGCCGCCCGCGACGACCTGGATCGCCCCGACACCCGACGCGATCGCGCCGAGCAGGGCGACCATCGTCACCGAGAGACGGAAGCGACGGCGCGCACGGGCGCGACGGAGTTCGGGGCGCGCGACGGCCGCGGCGCGCTCGGCGTTCGCCCGCTCGACCGCGGCGGCGCGTTCGGCTCGCGTGGTCTCGAGGGCCGCGGCGCGCTCGGCACGGGCGACCTCGACGGCCGCGGCGCGTTCGGCGCGGGCCAGCTCGACGGCGGCGGCGCGCTGCTCTTTCACGACGTCGAGATCGCGGGCGTTCTCGAGGCGCGCCACCTCGAGGCGGGCTTTCGCGGCGGCCAACTCGGTCTGCGCCTTGTGCGCCTGCACCTGACGAGCGAGCTTCTGCTGCTGATGAGCGGTGCGGGTGGTGAGCTCGAGGCGCACCTCACGGGGGGTCTCGGCCGTCTCGGCGAGCACCCGGAGGGCCTGATTCAGACGCACCGCGTTTCGTTCGACGGCGGTGAAACGGTGCCGGCTCTGCCACGAGGGCAAGAGGTACACCAACCAGAGCGCGACGGCGACGAAGACGATCACGCCGCCGCTCAGTACCTGCCCACCCATGGCTCAACGGTAGGTCACCGAGAGATCACACCTCGGCATCCTCCCGCGTGTCGTGCCGAGAGTTTCGCCGATCAGGCCCACAAAGAGCGAATGGCCCCGGTCACAGCCGGTCGGCCGGCGGAATGCGCGCCGCATCGGGGGGCACCTGACCCCGCGTCCAGCGGTCGAGCACACCGTGCGGCACCTCTTCGCGCACGAGGGCGAAGGCGTAGTGGTCGCGCCAGTCGCCGTCGATGTGGATGTACCGGCGGCGGAGTCCCTCGTAGCGGAAGCCCAGCTTCTCGACCACGCGCAGACTCGCGTGGTTCTCGGGGCGGATGCAGATCTCGACGCGATGCAGGTTGAGCTCGGTGAAGCACACGTCGGTGGCCATGGCCACGCTCACGGTGGTGATGTTGCGCCCCGCGTACTCCTCGGCGACCCAGTACCCGATCGTCGCCGAGGCGAGCGAACCGCGCGACACCCCCCACACGTTCAGCTGCCCGGCGACCTCGTCGTCCCACGCCATCACGAAGGGGACGCCGAGGCCGTCACGGTACTGCTGCAGCAGACGACGGATGCCGAGGCGCATGTCGAACGAGACCGGCCCGTCGGGGCTGGTCGCCTCCCACCGGCGCAACCACGAGCGGTTGTCGATCAGCTGCTGCTGGAGCACCCGCGCATCGCGGTTGCGGATGAGACGGATCGAGACCTCGTCGTGCCGCCTCGGAACCGACAGATCCATGGCTTCTCGCCGGGTCAGAGACCCGCTGCGAACTCCTTGAACCACGGGCGCAGGGCCGGACCGAGGTCGTCGCGGTCGGCGGCGAGCTGCACGATGGCCTTGATGTAGTCGACGCGGTCGCCGGTGTCGTAACGGCGGCCGCGGAAGACGACGCCGTACACGCCACCGCCGTCGCCGCCACCGGTGGCGAGCTCTTCGAGCGCGTCGGTCAGCTGGATCTCGCCACCCTTGCCGGGCTCGGTGTGCTCGAGGATGCCGAACACGTCGGGGCCGAGCACGTAGCGACCGATGATCGCGAGGTTCGAGGGGGCGTCTTCGGCCTTGGGCTTCTCGACGAGCTGGGTGACCTTGACCACGCCCTCATCGTCGGTGGCCTCGACGGCCGCAACACCGTACAGGTGGATGTGCTCGGGGTCGACCTCCATCAGGGCGATGATGGTGGCGTTGCGCTTGTCGTACTCCTGCATCATCGTGGTGAGCAGGGGGTCGCGCTCGTCGATGAGGTCGTCGCCCAGCAGGACGGCGAACGGGTGGTCGCCCACGTGGGCGCGCGCACGCAGCACGGCGTGGCCGAGGCCCTTCGGCTCGCCCTGGCGCACCATGTGCACGTCGGCGAGGTCGGACGAGTGCTCGACCTTGGCGAGCTTGTCGCTGTCGCCCTTCTCGCGCAGCTTCGCCTCGAGCTCGGGCATCGAGTCGAAGTGGTTGGCGATGTTGTTCTTGTTACGGCCGATGATGATGAGGACATCGTCGATCCCGGCCGCGGTGGCCTCTTCGACGACGTACTGGATCGCCGGTTTGTCGACCACCGGCAGCATCTCCTTCGGCATCGCCTTGGTGGCGGGAAGGAAGCGCGTACCGAGTCCGGCGGCCGGAATCACGGCCTTGAAGGGCTTATGAGGCATGGCCATACCCTACCGGGGTCCGACGACGCCGGCGGGAGGACGCTCGCACGTAGACTGACGGCATGCCGGATCGCATCGAGCAGGCCAAGCGCGCACTGCGCGCCGACCTGCGCGAACGCCGCCAGGGCATCTCCGCTCACGCACGCGAAGAGGCCGAGGCCGGGATCACCCGTCAGCTCGACGAGCTCGTGGCCCGCCTCGGCGCGCGCAGCATCTCGTGCTTCCTGTCGACGCCCACCGAACCCGGCACCCACGCCTTCGTCGCCGGCGCCGTGGCGCGCGGCATCCGGGTGCTCCTTCCCCTCACACGCGAAGACGGTCTGCTCGATTGGACCGTCGCCACACCCGACGCCGAGATCGCCGAGGGCCTGTTCGGTCTTCCCGAACCCGTCGGCGAGGTGCTCGGTCCGATCGCCGTCAACGACGTCGACCTGCTCGTCATCCCGGCCGCCGCGGTCGACGCCCGCGGAATGCGCCTGGGATGGGGGCGCGGATACTTCGACAAGACCCTCGGCTCGATGGAGAAGTGCCCGCCGGTCTACGCGGTCATCTTCGATTCCGAACTCATCGACGACGTGCCGCGCGACGTGCACGACCAGCCCGTCACGGGCGTGGTCACCCCCACGCGCACGCTGCCGCTGGCCGCACACACCGCCTGATCACCCGAAGGAACAGCACGATGCCCACCTACGCCTACGCCTGCAAGCAGTGCGGTCACCGTTTCGAGACCGTGCAGTCCTTCACGGATGCCGCGCTCACCGAATGCCCCGAGTGCGGCGGCGAGGTGCGCAAGCAGTACGGCTCGATCGGCGTCACCTTCAACGGCTCGGGCTTCTACCGCACCGACTCCCGCAACTCCTCGTCGAGCAGCTCGTCGTCGAGCGGCTCGTCGTCCAGTGGATCGTCGTCCGGCGCAAGCGCTGGCGGCGCCTCGAGTTCTTCGACATCATCGAAGTCGGAATCGAAGCCGTCCGCCCCGTCCTCGGCATCCTGACTCCGAGTCGGCGCGGCCAGAGGGGAACAAGCGCATGATCAAGGGATTCAAAGAGTTCATTCTCCGCGGGAACGTCATCGACCTCGCCGTCGCCGTCGTCATCGGCGCGGCCTTCACGGCGGTCGTCAACGCAATCGTCGCGTCGCTCATCAATCCGCTGGTCCAGGTGTTCTACCAGCCGAACGACAACGGCGAGTTCGGGCCGTCGATCACGGGAATCTACGGCCAGCAGGTGGTGTTCCCCCTCGGCGGCCTGCTGACGGCGATCATCAGCTTCCTCGCCGTCGCACTGGTGGTGTACTTCGTCTTCGTCTACCCCATGAACCACTGGAAGGCCCGCGCCGCGGCGCGCGCCGGTGTGGCCGACGCGGCCTCGGACGAGCCCAAGCTGCCCACCGAGCAGGAGCTGCTCGTTCAGATCCGCGACCTGCTGGAGCGCCAGAACAGCACGCGGTGACCGCAACTCTCTGACAGCCGCGCACCGCGCCGTGACACCCCACCGAGGGACTCCCGGCGCGGTGCGCGTCTCGGCAGGGGCCGGGCCCGTTCAGTAGTGCGGGGGAACGTCGCGCAGCATGCGCTCGTCGTTGGGACCGGATGCCACGGGCCCGGCCGACGCGCCCCGCGCGGGGTCGTCGGCGGGCGCGGGTTCTGCGGTCGTGCCGGGCGCCGGCATCAGCCGGGCGCGGCGAGACCCGCGCACGCGCACCACGGGCTGCCGAACGGCGTGCGGGGTGGGCGTCCCGGACGCGGGAGCGACGTCGACGATGGCCGGATCCACCGACCCATCCGGGGTCTCGGTCAGCGCCGACGGGTCGGTCGACCCGGGCACGGGACCGGGCCCGGCGGCATCCGGGGTCGTACTCATCGGCGGATCAACCGGAGAGATCGAGCGGCTCGGTGGTGGTGTCGGGCGCGGCGGCGTCTGCGGGGGCGGCCCCCAGCAGCTCGGCGATGCGCGATGCCACACCGGCGGGATCGCTGTACAGGTCGAACGCGTGCACGCGCACGTAGTGCCAGCCCAGGCGACGCAGGATCTGCGGGCGCAGACGCAGCGTCTCGCGCAGGGACTCCCCGATCGTCTCGGGATCGCTCTCGGCGACGACGGCCTTGCCCCGGTATCGCGCCACGAGCGGCAGGAGTCCGTGATAGTCGACGTCGACCTCGACACCGAAGCGGCGGAGTTCGCGCGCGAGGGCCCGCGTGAGCGGGTCGGCGAGGTCTTCGAGCCGGCTCTCGCGACCACGCGCCGCGAGGTTGCCGAGAATGCCCATGAGCGTCGCCGCCCCGTGCTCGAGGCGTCCGTCATCGAAGGACGACGGGCGGATCGACGACACGATCACCATCGAACGCCGCGCGCGCGTCATGCCGACCGTGAGCAGACGCTCGCCGTCGGGGGTCGACAGGTCGCCGAAGTCGCTCAGCACGCGACCGTGACGGGTCAGGCCGAAGCCCAGCGAGAAGATCACGCGGTCGCGGCTCTCGGCCACCGACTCTTCGAGGGTCAGCACCGAGAAGGGCTCTGCGGCGTCGCGCGAGACGAACTCGGCGACGTCGGAGCGACCGGCCAGAGCGGCCACCACCGACGCGCGCACGCGCTCGGCGTGCGTGCGGCTGGCCGTGACGACCATGAGCGACTCGGACGCGCGGTTGACGGCGTGCTCGACCACGAGGGTCACCACGCGGGCGACCTCGGCATCGGGGCTCTCGACGGCACCGCTGATGGGGTCGGGGGCGCCGACGCCGCCCTCGACGTAGTCGACGCTGAGGCTTCCGCGGCCGAGGTACGAACCGGCCCAGGGCAGCGACACGATCTCGCCGCCGTAGAACGCGTCGTTCACCAGCTGCGAGAGGTCTTCGCCGCCCGCGCGGTAGCTGCGCGTGAGGGTCTCGACGGGGAAGAGCTCAGCGATGCGCTCGAAGACCGAGATCTCATCGAACGGCACCTCGTCGGCCTCATCGGGGACGGGGGCCACCGATGCGCTGACGCGGAACGGCGTGGGCTTCTGCACCACGGGGTCGCCGAAGAGCACGACCTGGCGCGCCCGGCGCAGGGCCGGCGTGGCCTCGGTGAGGCAGAGGGCGGCGGCGTCCGCCACGATCACGACGTCGAACGCGAGGTCCCACGGCACGTCGGGCACTTCGTACGGCGACGCCAGCCACACCGGCGCGAGCGTGCGCAGCAGGGTGGGAGCGGCATCCGAGATCTCTTGAGCGGTGTGCAGGCCGTCTTTCAGCGAACGCTTCAGCGCGGCGGCCTCGTCGGCGTGATCGACGATGCCGATGCGCCACTGCGTGGCGAGCTGGGCGGCCAGGAGCGGACCGGCGGCAGCGGCGTGCGCCTCATCGACCAGACGGAAGTCGCGCTCGAGGCGGTCGACGACGCTCGTGTTGGCCCCCAGCAGCGCGCGATCGGTGCGCAGGAGGTGCTCGAGCGCGGACTGCCACCAGGCGAATTCGAGCTCGGCGCCCACGCGCTCCTCGGGAACATGGCGCACCGACAGCTCGACGAGCAGCTGCTCCAGGCCCAGACGGGCCAGCTCGGAGCGCAGCTGTGCGCGCTCGACGAGGTTGTCGAAGAAGGTGGACTCGGCCGCGAGGCCCGCCAGCGTCCGCACGAGACGCTGCACCGGCAGGGTCGCGAGGCGGTCGGAACCTTGACGGCCGAGGATCTGGTCGAGCTCGCCGAGCAGGGCGTCGGTGCGCTGCCAGGCGACGTGCACGTCGGCCAGGCCCAGCGGCACCTCGGGGGTGACGCCCGCTTCGACGACGCGCTGCCACTCGGTGCGCTGCTGCTGAATGCGCACGAGCGCCTCGTACATGTCGGTGACGTGCACCCCGGGGCGCACGTACTCCTTCGACAGGCGCTTGAGCCGGCGGCGGTTCGGACCGCTCATGGCCGAGGCGTCGCGGCGCGGGGAGTGCGCGTCGATGAGTTCGCCGAGGGGGCGCTCGAACACGCTGGGGCTGAAGCGATCGAGCGACTCGCGGATGCCGTGCAGCAGCTTGAGGTAGGCGCCGAGCTCGGAGACCGTCTGGAACGGCCGCATGCGCGTCTGGGCGATGAGCTCGTAGCCGCGCTCCAGCAGACGGGGAACGTCCTGCGCGTGGAGCTTGCCGGCCAGCTCGTGCGCGGCGCGCGCGTCTTCGGTGCGCGTGAAACTGACGCCGTACCAGGGCGAGTCGTCGGGACCGAAGCGGAACTCACCCAGGCGGGCGGCCATCGCGAGGGCGCGCGCGGCGGCGTCGCGACGACCGGCGAGACGCTCGAGCGTCGTGAGGTCGAAACGCGCCTCGGTCGAGGGCGCCGGGGACTGGGATGCCAGCGAGGTGAGCGCGCGCAGCACGTCGAGCGCCGAGACGCCCAGCGCCAGGTGCGGCTCGGTCACGGCCGAGCGGTAGTCGCGCAGCACCGTGCGAAGGCGCACGAGGGCGTCGTCGATCTCGGCGACCTTGGGCTGCTCGGCCTTCTCGTTGCGACCGATCGCGCGGATGAGGTCGCGGCGTACGTGGTGCGGTGAGACGGCGAGACCGGCCAGGCCGACACCGGCGAGGCGGTGGCGGATGCCGTCGAGGGTCGAGCGCCGAGCGCTCACCACGAGCACGCGCTTGTTGTCGTGCACGAGCTGGCCGATGGCGTTGATCACGGTCTGCGTGCCGCCGGTGCCCGGCAGCGTGTGCACCGCGAGCGAGTGCCCCGCGGCGATGCGCGCGAGCACGCGCTCCTGCTCGGCGTCGGCGTCGAGCAGCAAGGTGTCGGCCGCGGGGGTGCGCTCGTCGGGGCTGACGATCACCGGCTCGTCGCGGCGGACGGTGACGCGGGCCCGGTCGTCGGGGTGACCGGCGAGCGCGTTCAGCAGGGTGTCGTCGAGGTGCTGCGTGTCGCGCACCATGCCCGAGCTGACATCGGCGAACGACGAGATCACCAGGCGCGGGTGGACGACGAAGGTGGGCACGTGCGTGGTGAGCCGGCGGATGTGGTCGATGACCGGCTGCGGCTTGAACACGCCCTGGTCGTACGCGAGCCCGGCGAGGGCCGCGCTGTCGATCTGGATGCCGAGGTGCGTGCGGAAGGCGCGCGCGAGCTCGGGGTTCATCACGAAGGCGCCGTGGAGCTTGAGTTCGAAGTCGCCGTGGTGACGACGGATGGCGAGCGGACGCAGCAGCACGGGCGCCGACCACTCCACTCCCCCGATCTTCCAGGCGGCGAGACCGACGGCCAGGTGGACGGGCTCGAGACCGCGGGCGGTGCGCAGCTCGACGTTCTTGGCGGTGATGCGCTCCGCGGCCATGCGGGCGGTGCGCAGCGCCACCTCGTCGCGGAAGAGGTTCGAGAGCATGGTGGCGCGCCCGGTGATGAACTGCGGGAGCGAACCGGGGTGCGCCTTGGTGATGTCGATGCCCGCGTCGAGCGCGTCGTCGAAGCGCAGCAGAGTCGAACGCCCACCCAGGGCGGCAGCTTCCGCGCGGATGCGATCGCGTTCCGGGTCGGCGACGTGCCGCACCACGATCCCGGGCTCCGACAGCCGCAGCTCCGCCGGGTCGACGGTCGCTGCCGGACCGTCTTCGTCGGCACCGATCACGGTACCCTCCTCAGCTCGCCACACACCTGCCAGACTAAGCCGGGCATCCGAGGATCTCCTGTAGTGGGGCCGAGTTTCGCCGTAATCGGCGACACGCCGCACCACCGGCGGTTCCTCCCCAGGTGGCGACATGGCGGCGTCGTCCACCATTCGCGGGAAGGCCGCTGCACCGCCACCTCCGCCTCGTGAAGATGGGCGCATGAACAGAGTCACCAGCACCGAGTACGACGGTCCGATCGGTCCCGTCCTCCTGACGTTCGTCGACGACGCCCTCGTGCGACTCGACGTGGCGCACGGCGGCATCGAGCGAGCCCGAGCCGACATCTCCCAGCGACTGGGCGTGGTGCCCGACCCCGATCCCGGCCCCGGCGCCGACCTCGTCGCTCAACTCGACGAGTACTTCGACGGGCGCCGTCGGGAGTTCGACGTCGACCTCGACTGGCGTTTCGTGCGCGGCTTCACGCGGGCCGCGCTCGAGGCGACGCGCGAGATCCCCTACGGCGAGGTCGCCGCCTACGGCGAGGTGGCGATGATGGCCGGCGTCGCCCGCGCCGCGCGTGCGGTGGGTACCGCCTGCGCGGCGAGCCCGTTCTCGATCGTGGTCCCGGTGCATCGCGTGGTGCGCTCCGACGGCTCGATCGGCGAGTACGGCGGTCACCCCGAGGTGAAGCAATACCTGCTCTCGCTCGAGAGCGCGGCGGTGGCCTCGGAGTCGCTGAGCGAACCCGTCTGACGACGGACGCGACGACGCCCGGCCCGCCGGAGCGGAGCCGGGCGTCGAAGCGGTCAGTGGTCGGAGGCCTTCTCGGCCCCGAAACCGGTGAGCGAACGCACCTCCATCTCGGCGGCCTTGCCTCGATCCTCGGCCGTGCGCGAAGTGACCGAGCCGAGCCACCCCAGGAAGAACCCGAGCGGGATCGAGACGACACCGGGGTTGTTCAGCGGCCAGATCGCCACCCCGGTGTTCGCGAACACGCTGGTGGGCCCACCCCAGAACACCGGCGAGAGGAAGATCAACAGCAGAGCCGATGCCAGACCGCCGTACATGCTCCACACGGCGCCGCGCGTGGTGAAGCGACGCCAGAAGAGCGAGAACAGGATCGTGGGCAGGTTGGCCGAGGCGGCGACGGCGAAAGCGAGCGCCACCAGGAACGCCACGTTCTGCCCCTGCACGCCGATACCTCCGACGATCGCCAGCACGCCGATGACGATCACGGTGCGCCGGGCCACCTTGACCTCGCCGTCGGGCGGCACGTCGCCCTTCTTCACGACGTTGGCGTAGATGTCGTGCGCGAACGAGGCCGCCGCGGTGATCGTGAGACCGGCCACGACCGCCAGGATGGTCGCGAACGCCACCGCCGAGATGAAGCCGAGCAGCAGCGGTCCGCCCAGCGCCAGAGCGAGCAGCGGTGCCGCAGCGTTCACGCCGCCGGGAGCGGCGAGGATCGCCTCGGAGCCCACGAGCGCGCCCGCGCCGTACCCCAGGACCAGCGTGAGGAGGTAGAACATCCCGATCAGCCAGATGGCCCACACCACCGAACGACGCGCCTCTTTGGCGGTCGGCACGGTGTAGAAGCGCATGAGCACGTGCGGAAGCCCCGCGGTGCCCAGCACGAGGGCGAGGGCGAGCGAGATGAAGTCCCACGGGTTCGCGCCGTACTGCAGGCCGGGTCCGAGGATCGCCTCCCCCTTGGGCGAGGCGGCCACCGCACTTTCGAGCAGGGTGTTCAGGCTGAAGCCGTTGATCGCGAGTACCCAGATCGTCATGACCAGCGCCCCGCCGATGAGCAGGAACGCCTTCACGATCTGCACCCAGGTGGTGCCCTTCATTCCGCCGATGAGCACGTAGACGATCATGAGCAGGCCGACGACCGCGACGACGATCGACTGCCCGACGCGCTCGGTGATGCCGAGCAGCAGCGAGACCAGACCACCGGCGCCCGCCATCTGGGCCAGCAGGTAGAAGAAGCAGACCGCGAGGGTGGTGAGGGCCGCGGCCATGCGGACAGGGCGCTCCTTGAGGCGGAACGACAGCACGTCGGCCATCGTGAACTTGCCGGTGTTGCGCATGAGCTCGGCCACCAGCAGCAGCGCGACCAACCACGCGACGAGGAAGCCGATCGAGTAGAGGAAGCCGTCGTAGCCGTTGATGGCGATCGCGCCCACGATGCCGAGGAAAGACGCCGCCGACAGGTAGTCGCCGGCGATGGCGAAGCCGTTCTGCGGGCCGGTGAACGAGCGGCCGGCCGCGTAGTAGTCGGCCGCGGTCTTGCTGTTGCGGCTGGCCCGGATGACGATGAACAGCGTCACGGCGACGAACGCGCCGAAGATCGAGATGTTCAGGACCGGGTTGTTCTCCACGGTGTCGACCGCGGCGGCGACGGTGGCGACGACGTCGTTCACGACTCCCCCCGTTCCGTGCGCTCGAGCTCAGCGCGCAGGGCCTCGGCGCGCGGGTCGAGCCGACGGTTGGCGTAGGCGACGTAACCCATCGTGATGGCGAACGTCGTGACGAACTGTCCCAGCCCGAGCACGAGTCCGACCGTGATCGCCCCCGACACCGGCTGCGCCATGAACGCCGGAGCGAACGACGACAGCAGGACGTAGGCGAAGTACCAGACGAGGAACGCCACCGCGAGAGGGAACACGAAGCGGCGTTGACGCCTCTTCAGGTCCTGGAACGGTGCCGATTCTTCGACCGCGATGTAGTCGACTCCGCCCCCGGGGGCAGGGTCGATCCTTCTGTCCGTCATGTGGCCTCCTTGCCTCATGGGACCGGCGCAGCGTTGCGCCGATGGGGGATACGACCGGGGTCGTGGAAACGCTCCCGGTGATACTGTCGACGCTACGAAACGCGGCGACGAAGCCGTCACCCCCGGAAGTAGGTAGTGCGTGAAAGCACCGTCCCCTCTTCGAGACGATGCGACGCTCGTGTCGCATGCCGTGGCTGAACTCGCCCGGCGCACCCACTTCCCCGTCGCCTTCGGCGGGCTCGAGCACGACGGCGCCGTGCACGTCTCGACCATCGTCGGAGCCCGCACGCGCAGCATCGAGGGCCTCGTGGTCCATGCGTCCCGCGGCCTCGGCGGACGCGCCCTCGTCGAGCGTCGGCCACGCATGACCCTCGACTACCGCACGTCGCGGACGATCACGCACGACTACGACCGCGCCATCCTCGGCGAGGGCATCGCCACCCTGTTCGCCGTCCCCGTGCTGGTCGGCGGGACCGCGCGCGGGGTGCTCTACTGCGGATCATGGGCCCAGTCGCAGGTCGGCGAGGTCGAGGCGCGGCCCGCGTTCGACGTCGCCGGCGAGCTCGGAACCGAACTGCGCGTGCGCGCCGAGGTCGAACGTCGCCTCGCCACCTCCCCCGCCTCCGAGAGCGGCCTCAGCACGGGCGCGCGCGAAGAGATCCGCGAGAGCTACGCGCAACTGCGGAGCATCGCGGCGACCGTCGGCGACGATGACGTGCGCCGGCGCCTCGAAGACCTCGAGGCACGCTTGGCCGCCCTGACCGGCGACGCTCCCGCGAGATGCGAAGACCCCGACGTGCATCTCTCGCCCCGCGAGATCGACGTGCTCGCGTGCGCGGCCGTGGGCTCGACGAACAGCGAGATCGCCGCCTCTCTGCAGCTCCGCGAGACCACCGTGAAGTCGTACCTCGCCTCGGCGATGTCGAAGCTCGACGCCTCGACGCGCCACGCCGCCGTCACCCGCGCGCGGCGCGCGGGGCTGCTCCCCTGACCCCGGCGGCCCGGTGGGAATTGCCTGGAAATGACTTCGCCAGGTTGAGGACGCCGTCGATTCTCGGCATCGTGGCTGGCTCCTGTCGTCGACAAAGAAGGAGAGTCACCCATGCTGACACTCACCGATGAGGCCACGACCGCCGTCAAGACCATCACCGCCCAGTTCCCGGACGCGCCGCAGGGTGGCGTCCGCATCGAGGGCGCGGGATCCCCCGAGTCGCAGTTCGCGCTGTCGGTGGTCGACGCCCCCGAAGCGAACGACGCCGTGGTCGAGAACGCCGGAGCGCGCGTCTTCCTCGACGCCGACGCCGCAGCCGTCCTCGACGACCGCGTGCTCGACGCGCAGATCGACCCGCAGGGCTCGGTGCAGTTCGCGGTGACCACCGCCGCCTGACGCCCTGCCCCGCGATCGATGCCCCGGCCGCGTGCCGGGGCATCGTCGTGTGCGCGCGGGCGCGGCCGGGATCAGCCCCGGAAGACCACGACCTCATCGGTCTGCTCGTCGTACACGAACTGCAGCGCCGTGTCCGCCGGGTACTCGGTGCGCTCCCGCTCGGGTGCGTCGTCGAAGAGGCGGATGGTGGTCGCCGCGGGGAACGTGCCGGCGGCGCAGGCCTGGGGAACGTACTGGCCGTCGTACGAGAACGCCCCGCCCCCTTCGATCGTGAGCAGGTCGGGCTGGTACACCGTGATGCAGGCGACGCCACGGCCGTCGGTGCGACCCGGGTCGGCGACGACGACGCGGAAGCCCTGGAACTCGGTGTACGCCACGGTCCCCCCGGGGGCTCCCGCCGTGAAGAAGTCCGGCGTGACGTACGACGGGTCAGGGCTCAGGCGGGCCACCTGGACGGCATCGGCCTGCAGGGGGTGCGTCTGCACCCGCTGCACCAGCACGAGCGCCACCACCGCCACGACGATCACGAGGGCGCTCACGACCGCCAGGACGATCGTCGACCGACGCGGGCGCGACCACGTGATCCGGCGGGCGCCCGACGAGTCGGCGTCGGACGGCGCCGCCTCGGCGACGTCGTCGGTCGAGGCGCCCCCGCCCTCATCGGTCTCGGCAGAGGGAGGGTCGGCGGGTTCGGCGGCGCGCCGCTCCAGCTCCGCGAGCCGCGCGAGCGCCACCGGGTCGGAGGCGATGTCCGCCGTCGGCGAGTACGCGCGGCGGCGCAGGCGGGCGAGTTCGTCGTCTTCATCGGTCGACATGAGCCGATTCAATCAATCCCGGCGTGCAGCGACGCGCTGCGCATCGCGTCCGGCCGAGAAACGCACCGCGGTCACCGGTCCCCCTCACGATGCGTCCCCCAGCGACAGCCCCTCGCACGGTGACCTCGTCGGTCGCCGCCGGATCAGTGGCCGACGAATTCCGGCGCACGCTTCTCTCGGAACGCCGCGAAACCCTCGCGATAATCGTCCGTTCGAGCGAGGGAGGCCTGCGCACGGTTCTCGAGCGCCATCGCCTCCCACAGCCCCCGTCGCTCATCGCGGATCGCGGTCACGATGCGCTTGCTGGCGAGGAACGCCGCCGTCGGCCCCCTCGCCGCGCGACGGGCGGCGAGGGCGACGGCCTCCTGGATCTCGGATGCCGGAACCACCCGCGAGAAGAGTCCCGCGCGTACGGCCTCCTCGCCCGTCAGCAGGCGGCCCGTGTAGATGAGGTCGAGCGTGGCGTGGGTGCCGAGACGCTCGACGAAGAGCGCGTGGCCCCCCGAGTCGAGGGTCGCGCCCAGGGCGGCGAAAGGAGAGCCGATCTTGGCGTCGTCGGCGACGAACACGACGTCGGTCGCGATGAGCAGGCCCAGGCCCACGCCCAGGCACGCCCCGTGGGCGGCGGCGAACGTGGGCGCCGGGAAAGACGCCATGCGCTGCAGCAGCGGTGCGAGCGTGTCGTCGAGGTACCCCGCCACGTCGTCGGTCGCCGGGTCGACGCCGGCGATGTCGCGGCCGGCGCAGAACGCGGGGCCCTCCCCGCGCAGCAGCACGGCGCGCGCACCGTCGGCCTCGGCACGGTCGTAGGCCGCGGCGAGCGCACGCAGGTCGTCGATGCCGAGCGCGTTGCGTCGCGACGGAGCGTTCAGGGTGATGGTGGTCACACCATCGGCGAAGACGTCGTCGATCACGGCATCCCTCTCATCCGTCGTAGTCGACGCGCACGCTGTCGGACGTCGGGTGCGACTGGCACGTCAGCACGTACCCGCGCTCGATCTCGTCGGGTTCGAGCGCGTAGTTCTCGGTCATCGACACGGCTCCCTCGACCACCCGCGCGCGGCACGTGCCGCAGACGCCCCCCGCGCAGGCGAAGGGCACGTCGGGGCGCACGCGCAGGGCCGCCGCGAGGATCGTCTCGTTCGCCGAGACCGGACTGTCGACGTGGGCGGACTGCCCGTCGAGCGTGAAATCGATCGAGCGCACCGGCTCGTCGGCGCGGACGCGCACGGGGCGCGCTCCCCCGGTCTGCGCCGGGGCGTCGCCGTCACCCGCGGTGAACAGCTCGAAGCGCACGCGCTCGCGCGGCACTCCCACCTCGGCGAGGGTCTCGCGGCAGAGTTCCACGAGCGCGAAGGGTCCGCAGAGGAACCACTCGTCGACGGCGGCGGGGTCGATGAGCCGCGACAGGATGAGGCGCAGGCGCTCTTCGTCGATGCGCCCCGAGAAGACCGGAGCGGCACGCTGCTCGCGCGAGAGCACGTGGTGCAGCGTGAGGCGGGCCGGGTAGCGGTCTTTCAGGTCGGCGAGCTCGTCGACGAACATGACGTCGGTCGAGGAGCGGTTGGCGTAGACGATCGTCATGCGGGCGTCGGCGGAGCGCTCGAGCACATCGGCGGCGAGCGCCATGATCGGCGTGATGCCGGAGCCGGCGGCGATCGCGACGACGTGGCCGGTGGCGACGGAGGCCTTCGAGACGAACGTGCCCTGCGGGCTCATCACCTCGACCTCATCTCCCGGGCGCAGCCCCTCGTGCGCCCAGCTCGAGAAGCGGCCGTCGGGGTCGCGCTTGATGCCCACGCTGACGGCGCCCCGGGTCGGCGGACGGCACAGCGAGTACGAGCGGCGCAGTTCCTCTCCCTCGACCGTGGCGCGCAAGGCCACGTACTGCCCGGGCGCGTAGTCGAAGGCGTCGACGAGATCGTCGGGGACGGCGAAGGTCACCTCGATCGCGGTGGGGGTGAGGGGCCGCACATCGGCGACACGCAGCGTGTGGAACCGGGCGCGCGCACGGGGACCCGTTGCCGGCCCGCGCGTCGCGGCCGGGGTCGTGGCATCCGTCATCGTCATCAGAGCGCCTTGAAGTGGTCGAAGGGTTCGAGGCAGGCGCGGCACTCCCAGAGCGCTTTGCACGAGGTGGAGCCGAATCGCGAGAGTTCGCGGGTGTCGAGCGAGCCGCACTGCGGGCACGCCACGCTCAGTCGCAGGCGGATGGGACCCGCGGGCGCCCTCCCCGACGGCGGGGCGATGCCGTAGGCGGTGAGCTTGCGTCGGCCCTCGTCGCTCATCCAGTCGGTCGTCCACGCGGGGCTCAGCGTCGTCTTCACGATCGTGCGATCGAAACCGGCCGAGGTGAGCGCGAGCACGATGTCGTCGCGGATCTCGTCGACCGCGGGGCATCCCGAGTAGGTGGGGGTGATCGTCACGGTGACCGTGTCGCCGTCGACCCGCACGTCTCGGAGCACGCCGAGGTCGTCGATGGTGAGCACGGGCACCTCGGGGTCGACGACGGCGGCGGCCACGGCGCGGGCGTGCTCGACGCTCACCACGTCGCTCCCGGGTGCCTGCGGGCGAGCACCTGCATCTCGGCGATCAGCGGTCCGAAGGCGGGGTGATGGATGCCACGGCGCCCACCCGCCGACGAACCCGGAACCGCGGGGACGGGCACGTCTTCGTCGTCGAGCACGGTGGCGAGCACCGCGTCGACACGGCCCCGCAGACTCGAGGGACGCACGGCGACACCGGCGAGCCGGTCGTGCAGCGGCTCGTCGCGGAACAGCTCGTCGAGGTACGGCCAGGTGTCGTCGAGCGCGACCAGGAACCGCCGCCGCGACTCCTCGGTTCCGCCGGCGAGCCGCAGCGTCCACTGCACGGCGTGATCGCGGTGGTAGTCGACTTCTTTCTCGGCCTTGGCAGCGACGGCGGCGAGCACCGGATCGGTGGATGCCGTGAGGTCGCGGTACAGCTCGAGAAGGTACGTCGACGCGAGCAGCTGCCGGGCGATCGTGTGCGCGAAGTCGCCGTTCGGCAGCTCGAACAGCCACATCGTGCGGAACTCCGCCTCGTCGCGCCCGTAGGCGAGATCGTCTTCGCTGCGGCCGTCGTAGCTGCCGGCGTAGCGCAGCAGGGAGCGCGCGTGACCGAGCAGGTCGAGGGCGATGTTGCCGAGGGCGACATCTTCTTCGATCTCGGGGGCGCGCGCGATCCAGCCGCAGAGGTTCTGCGCGAGGATCAGGGCGTCGTCGGCGAGACCGAGCGCGTAGGCGGCGACGTCGGGGTCGGTGGCGCGGTCGTCTCCGCCGGCCAGTTCGGCGGCGAGCTCGCGGGCGTCGAGCGAGACGTCGCCGTGCGGGTCGTCGCCGTGGGGGTCGGCACCGTGCGGGTTAACGCCGTGCGGGCCGTCGCCGTGTCCCGCGTCGGTGACGTCGATGAACTCATCCGCCGATGCCCGCGACCCATCCGTCGTCGTCCTCACAGGTGCGGCACCCCCTCGGACGCGGTGTAGTACACCGCGTGCCGGTAGTTCTTGCCCGCCGGCGACTCGAAGAACGCGCCCTTGGCTCCCGGATCGCTCGTGGTCACGGCATCCGAGGGCACGACCCAGACCGACACGCCCTCACCGCGACGCGTGTAGAGGTCGCGGGCGTTGCGGACGGCGAGTTCGGCGTCGGGCGCGTGCAGCGAGCCCACGTGCACGTGGCTGAGGCCGCGGTTGGCGCGCACGAAGACCTCCCACAGGGGCCAGGTCTCGGCGGGGCTCCCCCCGGGAGTCGCCATCAGGCGGCCGCCTTCGCGCTCTTCTTCGCCGCGTACGCCGCGGCGGCTTCGCGCACCCACGCACCCTCTTCGTGCGCGTCGCGACGGTGCTGGCGCCGCGTGGTGTTGAGGGGGCCTCGGCCGGCGAGAACCTCGTGGAACTCACTCCAGTCGATCTCACCCATGTCGTACTGGCCCGTCTCGTCGTTGAAGCGCAGGTCGGGGTCGGGCAGGGTCACCCCGAGCACCGCCGCCTGCGGGACGAGCATCGACACGAACCGCTGACGCAGCACGTCGTTGCTGAAGCGCTTGATGTTCCACGCCGTCGACTGCGCCGAGTTGGGCGAGTCGTCGTCGGGGGGACCGAACATCATCAGGCTCGGCCAGTACCAGCGGTTCACGGCATCTTGCGCCATCTCTCGCTGCGCGTCGGTGCCCTGCATGAGCGTGAGGAGGATCTCGAATCCCTGGCGCTGGTGGAACGACTCCTCTTTGCAGATGCGCACCATCGCGCGACCGTAGGGTCCGTACGAGGCGCGGCACAGCGGCACCTGGTTGCAGATCGCGGCGCCGTCGACGAGCCAGCCGATGGCGCCCATGTCGGCCCACGTCGGGGTCGGGTAGTTGAAGATCGACGAGTACCGCGCCTTGCCGTCGACGAGCTGCTGCGTCATCTCGTCGCGGGTGATGCCGAGGGTCTGCGCCGCCGAGTAGAGGTAGAGGCCGTGTCCGGCTTCGTCCTGCACCTTGGCCAGCAGGATCGCCTTGCGCTTCAGGCTCGGCGCCCGCGTGATCCACGCTCCCTCGGGCTGCATGCCGATGATCTCGGAGTGCGCGTGCTGCGAGATCTGACGGATCAGCGTGCGGCGGTAACCCTCCGGCATCCAGTCGCGGGGCTCGATGCGTCCGTCGGCCTCGATGAGGGCGTCGAACATCGCCTCGCCGTCGAGTGCGGCGTCCGTCGTGAGTGCTGTCGTCATCGTCGACTCCCTTTACAGACCGATCGTTCAGTAAAAGTGTAACCGCGGGCGAGCCGCCCCGCAACGGGCGTGATCCCCGTCGTCTTCCCGGGCCCGTGGGGCGCCCGACCGGCGCGATCCCACGATGGTCCGCGGTCTCGACGTCGGCCCGGCGCCCGGGCGCCCGTCACCGCAGGTCGTACACCCGCTTGTACTTGCCCTCGCTGCGCGGCAAGGCACCCGGCTCCTCGACGTTCACGTCGACGCTCGTGCCGATGAGCACCTTGATCCGCTGCTGCAGCACGACACCGGCGGCCTCGCAGACCTCTCGCTGCAGGGCGGGGTGCCGTTCGATGCGGACGGTCATGGCATCCATTCGTCCTTCTCGACGCAGCTCGAGCACGAAGTGCGGGGTGAGCGTCTCGATCCCCATCACGATCTCCTCGATCTGGGTCGGGAAGAGATTCACCCCGCGCAGGATGATCATGTCGTCGTTGCGCCCGGTGATCTTCTCGATGCGTCGCATCGACGGGAACGCCGTGCCCGGCTTCAAGCGGGTGAGGTCGCGGGTGCGGTAGCGGATGACCGGGAACGCCTCTTTGGTGAGCGAGGTGAACACCAGTTCGCCGAGTTCTCCGTCGGCCACCGGGGCGCCGCTCTCGCCGTCGATCGTCTCGGGCAGGAAGTGGTCCTCCCACACGTGGGGGCCGTCTTTGGTGAGCGCGCTCTCGCTGGCCACCCCCGGGCCCATCACCTCGCTCAGGCCGTAGATGTCGACGGCGACGACGTCGAGGCGCCGCTCGATCTCCCGGCGCATCTCGTTGGTCCAGGGCTCGGCGCCGAGCACGGCGACGCGCAGCGACGTGGACCGCGGATCGACGCCGGCCGACTCCAGCGCGTCGGCGATGGTGAGCAGGTAGCTCGGCGTGCAGAGGATGGCGTCGGGCGCGAAATCCTGGATGAGCTGCGCCTGGCGCGCGGTCTGCCCGCCCGACATCGGGATGACGGTCGCCCCGAGCCGCTCGATTCCCGCGTGGGCACCCAGCCCTCCGGTGAACAGGCCGTACCCGTAGGCGTTGTGCACGCGATCGCCCGCGCGGATGCCCGCGGCGCTCAGCGAGCGCGCGACGAGATCGGCCCAGCGATCCAGGTCACCCGCGGTGTAGCCCACCACGGTGGGGCGCCCGGTCGTGCCCGACGAGGCGTGGATGCGACGGACCTCGGCCATCGGCACGGCGAACATGCCGAAGGGGTAGGTCTCGCGCAGGTCGGCCTTGGTCGTGAACGGCAACAGCCGAATGTCGTCGAGGGTACGGATGTCGTCGGGGCGCACGCCCGCGGCGTCGAATTTGCGGCGGTACATCTCGACGTTGTCGTAGGCGTGCCGCACGGTCCACTGCAGGCGCTCGAGCTGCAGCGCGCGCAGGCTCTCGAGCGGGATGCCGGTGGGATCGACGGATGCCAGGAAGTCGGGGCGCGAGGGAACGGTCATGGTCATCGGGACACCTCCGTGGTGGAGAGCGCGGCGTCGCGCTCGGGGTCGGGTGTGGCGGCGGGTCGGGAGTCGGCCGGCGGACGCCGATCCGTCGTGATGCTGCGCCCGCGCACCTCGGCGACGAGGTCGCCGGTCTCGTCGGTCACCCGGATGTCGTACAGGCCCGTCCGCCCGCTCCGGGCGCGGCGGGCGGCGGTCGCCGTCAGCGTCTGCCCCGCGGTGGTGGACTTCAGGAACGTGACGTCGGCGCCGCCGGCGACGGTCACGCGCTCGTCTTCGTTGCACGCGATCGCGAACGCCGTGTCGGCGAGGGTGAAGACGAGCCCGCCGTGGGTGATGGCGAAACCGTTGAGCATGTCGTCGCGCACGGTCATCGACACGCGGGACTCCCCCGGCGCGTCGTGCTCGACGACCATGCCGAGCATCGCCGACGCCTGATCGCGCTGCATCATCGGTCGGAGCGCGCTCACACCAGCACCTCGGCGGGCTGCCACGTCTTCGCCACGAGCGTCAGCACGTCGTACTGCGCGACGATCTCGTCATCCTGGTTGTGGATGACGGCATCCCACCGCACCTCGCCGTACTCGTCGGTCTCGCGCGGGGTGATCTGCTTCGCCGTCAGAGCGACGCGGATACGGTCGCCGGGTGAGACGGGGGTGACGAAGCGCAGGTTCTCGAGGCCCGAGTTCGCCAGCACCGGACCCGGTGCGGGATCGACGAACAACCCGGCCGCCCACGACACGAGCAGGTAGCCGTGCGCGACGCGTCCCGGGAAGAAGGGGTTCGCCGCGGCGGATTCCTCGTCCATGTGCGCGTAGAACGTGTCGCCGGTGAAGTTGGCGAACACCTCGATGTCGTCGAGGGTGACTTCCCGCTCGGCCGACTCCACGGCATCGCCGATCCGCAGGTCGGAGAGGGGCTTGCGGAACGGATGCCGCCCCGCGGTGTCGGTCTCGGCTCCCGGATGCCACACCCCCGTCAACGCGGTCAGCATGCGCGGCGAGCCCTGGATCGCGGTGCGCTGCATCGAATGCAGGACCGAGCGGATGCCGCCGAGCTCCTCGCCGCCGCCGGCGCGGCCGGGTCCGCCGTGCACGAGGTGCGGCACGGGGGCGCCGTGACCGGTGGAGGTGCGGGCGTCGTCGCGGTCGAGGAAGAGCACGCGGCCGTTCATCGCGCCCATGCGCGTGAGCAGCTCGGTGGCGACACCGGGGTCGTGGGTCGCGACGCTCGTCACGAGCGAGCCGCCGCCCCGGCCGACGATGGTCGCCGCCTCCGCGACGTCGGTGTACTCGACGATGCTCGCGACCGGTCCGAAGGCCTCGATGTCGTTGACGGCCGGGGTCGTGGCATCGGCGAAGGCCAGGAGCATGGGCTCGAGGAAGGCGCCGTCGGCCGGGCTCGCGCCGTCGGCCACGCACGCGTCGGGGGCCTCCGCCGACCCGACGACGAAACGCCCGCCCGCGTCCTGCAGCACGGCGACCTGCCGCAGCACCTCGTCGCGCTGCTCGCGCGAGACGAGCGGTCCCATGGTCACGCCCTCGACGCGCGGGTCGCCGACGACGACGCGTTCGGCGATCTTCTCGCGCAGCGCCGCGGCCACGGCATCCGTGGTCCCCGCCGGCACGATCGCGCGGCGGATCGCGGTGCACTTCTGCCCCGCCTTGGTGGTGAGCTCGACCAGCAGCTGCTTCACGTACGCGTCGAACTCGGGGGTGCCGGGCACGGCGTCGGGGCCGAGGATCGAGGCGTTGATCGAATCGGTCTCGCTCGTGAAGCGCACGCCGGTCTTCGCCTGGGCGCGCAGGCGCTCGGCGGTGGAGGCGCTGCCGGTGAAACCGACGGTGTCGCCGAGGTCGAGCAGGTCGAAGAGGCCGGGAACGCTGCCGCTGACCAGCTGCAGCGCGCCCTCGGGGAGCAGGCCGGTCTCGACGAGCATGCGCACCCAGGCCTCGGCGATGTACGCCGTGGGCGTCGCGGGCTTGACGATCGTAGGGAGGCCGGCGAGGAACGCGGGGGCGAACTTCTCGAGCGACCCCCACATCGGGAAGTTGAAGGCATTGATCTGCACCGCGACGCCGGGGAGGCGCGTGTACACGTGGCGCCCGAGGAACGATCCGTCCTTCGACAACGGTTCGACCGGCCCGTCGAGCACGACCGTTCCGGCGGGCAGCTCACGGCGGGCCTTCGACGAGAAGGTGAACAGCACGCCGATGCCGCCGTCGATGTCGCTCAGCGAGTCGCGGCGGGTCGACCCCGAGCGCATCGACAGCGCGTACAGCTCTTCGCGGCGCTCGTTCAGCGCGATCGCGAGGTTCTTCAGCACCATCGCGCGCTGGTGGAAGGTGAGGGCGCCGAGGCTCCGCTGGCCCTCCCGGCGCGCGAAGGCGACGGCGCCCGCGAGGTCGAGACCCTTCGTGCTGACGCGGACGACCTCGTCGCCCGTCGACGCGTCGCGGACGACCGCGGCGTCGGGATCCTCGACGGGCGTCCACCAGGCGCCCTTCACGTAGCTCGGGAGAAACGTCATCATTCGCTCCATTCGTAGAATCCGCGGCCGGTCTTGCGGCCCAGGTGCCCCGCGTCGACGAGCTTCTTCAGCAGCGCCGGCGGGGTGAAGCGCGCGCCGAAGGCGCGCTCCAGTTCTTCGGCGATGCCGAGGCGCACGTCGAGTCCGACGATGTCGGTCGTGCGCAGGGGGCCCATCGGATGCCGGTACCCCAGCTCCATGGCCGTGTCGATGTCGTGGGCCGAGGCGACGCCCTCCTCGAGCATCCGGATCGCCTCGAGGCCGAGGGCGACGCCGAGGCGGCTCGACGCGAACCCGGGCGTATCGCGGACGACCACCGCGGTCTTGCCGATCGCGGCGATCCACACCCTCGCGGCCTCGACCACCTCGGGGTCGGTCGCAGCCCCCGTCACCACCTCGACGAGCGCCGAGGCGGGCACCGGGTTGAAGAAGTGCAGCCCGACGAAACGCGCGGGGCGTGCGAGCGACGCGGCGAGCGCGTCGATCGAGATGGACGAGGTGTTGGATGCCACGACCGCACGATCCGACACGACCGCCTCGAGGCGGGTCAGGGCGTCGATCTTCAGCGCGCGGTCCTCGGGGACGGCCTCGACGACGAGGCCGGCGTCGGCGAACGCGGCGGGGTCGGTCCCGGTGGTGAGGGCCGTGGCATCCGGCGTCTCGATGCCCCGCACGGCCGAGCGCTGCAGGGCCGTCTCGACGCGTTCGCGGGCGGCATCGGCCGCGTCGGCGTCGCGCTCGACGACGTGCACGCGGGAACCGGCGAGCAGGAACGCGTGGGCGATGCCGGCGCCCATCCGGCCCCCGCCGAGCACGCCGATGGTCGAGGGCAGCGAGGCCGCGGGGGCCGAATCGGGAAGGGTCATCTCTTCTTCCTCTCGAGGAACGCGGTCATGCGGGCGCGCTTGTCGTCGCTGTCGAACAGCTCGGCCTGCAGTTCTCCGTCGATCGCGGGGTGCTCGGCGCGGGGGGCGAGCAGCGCGCGCTTGGTCAGCACGGTCGCCCGCACGGAGTTCGCGGCGATGCGGTCGACGATCGCGTGGGCGGCGCCCCGCAGGTCGCCGGGCTCGTGGATGCTCGACAGCAGGCCCCACGCGAGCGCCTCGTCGGCGTCGATCACCCGCGCGGTGAGCAGCAGTTCGCTGGCGCGCGCGTGGCCGACGATCTCGGGCAGGCGCCAGGCGGCGCCGGCGGCGGCGATGATGCCGAGGCCGGGCTCGGGGTTGCCGAAGCGCACGCGGGGTGTGCCGATGCGGATGTCGGCCGCGTAGGCGAGCTCCGCTCCCCCGCCGAGGGCGAAGCCGTCGACGGCCGCGACGACGGGCATCGGCAGGTGGCGGATGCGGTCGAGCACCGTGGCGTTGATGCCGCGGCGGGCGTCGTCGCCGGTGCGCTCGCGCAACTGCGCGATGTCGGCCCCCGCGGCGAAGATCCCGCCGGCGCCGGTGAGGATCAGCGTGCGCGGTCGCTGCTCGAGCTCGGCGCACAGCGCGTGCAGCTCGTCGACCATGGCCTGATCGATCGCGTTGCGGCGATCGGGGCGGTCGAGGGTCGCGACGACGCGGTCGTCGAAGGCGTCGACGCGCAGGCGGGAGGCCTGACTCGCTGTTACGTCGACGACCTCGGGGGTCTGGCTCGCGCCGGCGGCGGGCCCGCGCGTCGGCTCAGCCATCGACCCGCTCCACGATCATCGCGGTCCCCTGTCCGACGCCGACGCACATGGTCGCGAGCCCGTACCGGGCGTTCTCGCGCTCGAGGCGTCCGAGCAGCGTCACGAGCAGGCGGCTGCCGCTCGATCCGAGCGGATGACCGAGGGCGATCGCACCGCCGTCGGCGTTGACGATCTCGGGGTCGAGTCCCAGCCGTCGCATGCACGCGAGCGACTGCGACGCGAACGCCTCGTTGAGTTCGACCGCGCCGAGGTCGGATGCCGAGAGCCCCGCCTTCGCGAGGGCCTTCTCGGTCGCGGGCACGGGACCGAGGCCCATGATCTCGGGCGCGAGAGCGGCCGACGCGTGCGAGACGAGGCGCGCGCGGGGTCGCAGTCCGTAGCGTTCGACCGCTCTGGCACTGGCGACGACGACGGCCGAGGCCCCGTCGTTGAGCGAGCTGGAGTTGCCCGCCGTGACGACCTCACCGCCCTGGACCACCGGGCGGAGTCGGGCCAGCGCCTCGAGCGAGGTGTCACGGCGCGGGCCCTCGTCGGCGTCGACCACCCCTCGGCCCGTGTCCACGGCGACGATCTCGCTCGCGAAGCGTCCGGCATCCTGAGCCGCCACGGCCCGCTCGTGGCTCCGCAGGGCGAAGGCGTCGGCGTCGGCGCGGGTGATCGCGTCGACGCGGGCGACCTCCTCGGCCGTCTCGGGCATCGAGAGAGTGGCTTTGTCGCGCGCGGCGAGGCGCGGGTTGGTGAAGCGCCAGCCGATCGAGGTGTCGAAGGCGGCGCCGGGCTTCGCCCACGCGCGCTCGGGCTTCGCCTGCACCCAAGGCGCGCGGGTCATCGACTCGACGCCGCCGGCGACCACGATGTCGGCATCGCCCGACCGCACCGCCTGCGAAGCGAGGGCGACGGCGCTCATCCCCGACGCGCAGAGTCGGTTCACGGTGAGGCCGGGGATGGCATCCGGCAGTCCCGCGAGCAGCACGGCCAAGCGGGCGACGTTGCGGTTGTCTTCGCCGGCCTGGTTCGCGGCCCCGAGGATGACCTCGTCGATCGCGTCGACGGGCACGCCCGCGCGCGTCACGGCTTCAGCCACGACGAGGGCGGCCAGATCGTCAGGACGAACGGATGCCAGAGCCCCGCCGTACCGCCCGACCGGGGTGCGCGCACCGCCGATGAGAAACGCCTCCGACATCGCCATCCTCTCCCCCGCCGACGTTGGCGAGGTCGTTCATCCTCGACTTCGAGGTTTTCCGACCGATCGTTCAGTAATCATGTCACGGTCGGGGTGCGAGTGGCAACGGGCGTGCGCGGGCGCGGGCTCGCGGCGAACACCCACGGCCCGCGGGCCCGGAGCAAGCGCGTCGATCGGAACGTGCGATTCCGCGGAGCGTGCGCGCACGGCGCACGCCCCCCGCTCGCGAGTCGGAGGAGGTGCCTCGGTCTGAGCGCGCGGCGCCGAACGCCCACGACCCGGGGCCCGAACCGGGCGTCTCGACCGGGGCGCCTGACCCCCGGAGCCCGTACGTCGACGGCGAAGCCGGCCCCGCCCACGAACCGGCGCACCGACGGCCGCGATCAGGAAGTGGTGCCCCCGACAGGATTCGAACCTGCGACGCCCGCGTTAGGAGTGCGGCGCTCTATCCCCTGAGCTACGAAGGCGGGATGGATCCAGCCTACTGCGGCCTCTCGGCGGTCTCGGCGCGCGGGACCATCGCCGAGGGGATGCCGAGGCGCAAGCGCGCGGCGAGTCCGTCGTCCCAGCGGCCGGGCTCTGGCAGTGCGGCTTCGCGCACGTCGACGCCGCCGGGTCCGATGCTGGCGACGCAGACGAGCATCGACTCGAGCACGTGCCCGTCATGGTCGTCGCGGCGCAGCACCGCCGCGCCCGGGTCGTGGGTGGACTGCTCGACGACGCCGAGCCACGGCATCCACCACTCCTCGCCCGCGGCGAGGCCCACGCGGCGGAATCCCGCCAACCACCGTGCGATGCGCGGCGTGCCCTCGTCGTCGACCGCGTGGTGGGCGATCATGTGCGTGCCCGGCGCGAGGCGCGTGCGGCGGGCGACCAGACCGTCCCACTCCACGAGGTGGGCGCCCGCGGCATCCACCTCGACGAGATTGAAGCCCCGCGTGAGCGGTCGATCCGGGATGCCGTCCCCCACCGCGTCGAGGGGAACACCGCCGCGCGTGACGACCTCGTCGTCGCCGCGGTCGGACAGGTCTTCGCGGTTGAGGAGCACCGCGAGGCGGGCCGCGTCGGGGTCGACGGCGAGCCAGGCACCGCCGGCGCGGTCGTCGCGCACGCCGAGGATGCCGCCCCGGTCGGGCCACCACGGCCCGAGGCCGCGCCACGGCCGCTCCCGGTCTTCATCTCGGACGGCGAGAAGACGCACCGGTTCGCCGAGCGCCTCCGGAACGTCGATCACGACCGTGCACATTCCGTCAACGCTACCCGGGCGGGGCGCGGACGGGGCGCGATGCGCTCCTCCGGGCGGGTGAGCGCCGCCCGCCACCCGAGCCGACCTGGAAGACTGGGGCGATGTTCGTCGTGGTGGGAGTGACCGGGGGCATCGCCGCCTACAAGAGCGTCAGCCTTGTGCGACTGCTGGTCAAAGCAGGACACGACGTGCACGTGGTGCCGACCGACGACGCACTGCGCTTCGTGGGCCTGCCGACGTGGGAGGCCCTCAGCCGCAACCCGGTCACCACCTCCGTGCACGACGACGTGGCCAAAGTGCGCCACGTCGCGCTCGGACAAGCGGCCGACCTCGTCATCGTCGCCCCCGCGACCGCCAACACCCTGGCCGCGATGACGGCGGGCTTGGCCTCCGACCTGCTCGGGACGACACTGCTCGCCACGACCGCGCCGGTCGTGGTGGCCCCGGCGATGCACACCGAGATGTGGCGGCACCCGGCGACGACGCACAACATGACCGTGCTCCGCGCGCGCGGGGTGCACGTCGTGGGGCCCGCCGACGGAGTCCTCACCGGCGGCGATTCCGGACCCGGACGCATGTCGGAGCCGGAGGAGATCGCGGCGGCGGCCCTCGCTCTCGTCGAACGCCCGCGCGACCTCGACGGTCTGTCGATCGTCGTGAGCGCCGGAGGCACGCGTGAGCCGATCGATCCCGTGCGCTTCCTGGGCAATCGCTCGAGCGGACGCCAGGGGGTCGCGATCGCCCGCGCCGCCGCCGACCGTGGCGCGCGGGTGACCCTCGTGGCCGCGCACCTCGACGCCGACGTGCGCCCCGATCCACGCGTCGAGGTGATCGCTGCGGGTACCGCCGAGGAACTCGGACGGGCGATGGATGCCGCGGCTCCCGACGCCGACGTGATCGTCATGGCCGCGGCGGTCGCCGACTACTCGGTGGCCGCGGTCGCCGAGCACAAGCTCCGCAAGCAAGACTCCCCCGGCGGTCTGACCCTCGAGCTGGTCGAGAATCGCGACATCGTCGCCGGGCTGGTCGAGCGCCGCCGGCCGGGGCAGACGATCGTCGCCTTCGCCGCCGAGACGGTGGGCAGCGACGAGGAACTGCTCGAACGCGCCCGCGCGAAGGCCGCGCGCAAGGGCGTCGATCTGCTGGCCGCCAACGCGGTCGGGTGGTCGCGAGGGTTCGAGACCGCCGACAATGCCCTCACGATCGTCGGTCGCGACGGTGGGGTCGTGGTCACGGCATCCGGTTCGAAGGACGACACCGCGCACGCCCTGCTCGATGCGATCGTCGCGGCGCGAGCGTCGACGCTCGAGGCCTGACGCCGGCGGACCGTGTCGCACGGGTGCAGGAGGACGAGCGGCCCGCCGCCCGTCCTCCCCGCGTCATTCGCTGCGAACGCCGTCGACCGCGTCGATGATCCTGCCCGGCTCCGTACGCGTCGTGTAATCGACGTGCACATCGGCGAAGCGCACCACACCGGCGGCGTCGATCAGGTACACCGAGGGGAACGGAACGCGAGCGGTCTCGTCGGCGTTGCTGTCTGCGACGTCGAAGCCGAGCTCGGTGTGCGCCGTGCGGGCCTCGACGCTCGGCTCGGTGACGATGCCGAAGCGTTCGGCGAGCGTGTTCGCGGGGTCCGAGAGCACGGTGAACTCCAACGACCCGTTCGTCGTACTCTGGGCCGATCCGTCGGGCGTCTGCGGCGAGATCGCGATGAGCTGGACTGCGCGTTCCTGCAGCGCGGGCAGTAGTTGCTCCTGATAGGCGCGCAGAGTGATGTTGCAGTAGGGGCACCACGCCCCGCGGTAGAACACGACCACCGACGCGGCTCCGGCCCGGGCCTCCGAGAAGGTCGTCGCCGCCCCCTCCGCGGTGACGAGCTCGGCATCCGGGGCGTCGTCACCCACGTCGAGCGCTCGCGCCGGGACGCCGGCGCTGCGAAGGGCGGCCTGCTCGTCGGAGAAGACCGCCGACAGTCGGTCTCCGATCTGCGCCTCGAACCCGGCGGTGAAGTCGTCGATCTGCTGCGCGATGGACGGTGTGGACATGCGTCGCCTCCCGGCGGAATCGGCGTCACGCGCCGGCTCCAGAAACCTAGGTCCGCCCGCAGGGGTCAGGGCTGTTCTCGTCATCCAACGAGACGCGACGTCACGAGGCGTCACGAAGGGTGCGCCTCATCCCCGCGCCCCCTCTCGGCCACGGGACTTCTCGAACACGGGCCTTCTCCGACGGCCCCTCTCCGACGTGGCTTCCCAGACAGGGGCCTCTCAGACACGGGGCCTCCCAGACAGGGGGCCCTCCAGAAACGGGGCCTCCCAGACAGGGGGCCCTCCAGGGCACGAGGCGGTTCTCAGGTGGGGGCCGCTCGGGGCCCCCACCTCGTCACTCAATAACCGAGGTTGTACTGGGCCTCTTCGATGAGGGTGAAAACCTGCGTCAGGATGATCACGAACCAGATTGCGGCGATGACGATCGAGACGATCGTCACGACGATCGACGCCCAGACGGGGGCGAGCCCGCTGCCCGTGCGTCGCCGCAGCACCACGCCACGGCCGATGACGTAGACCAGGCCGCTGCCGATGACGAGCACCAGGAAGCTCCACGCCCAGTGGAACGGCTTCTCGACGCCACGGGCTCGGAGTTGGCGCCAGTCGAGGAACGAGAACAAGACGACGAGGGCGCCCAGGACGACGCTCGCCAGAGTGGCGACCGTCGAGACGATGGCGTCGGTGCCCATCGCACCGGGTTCGCCGTACAGGCCGGCGTAGAAGGACTCCCGGATGTACGACGACCAGTCGAAGAGGAACAGCGACAGCACGCCCACCAGCGGCAGGAAGACGACCAACCACACCCAGACGGTGTTCGTGGGGATGTCGCGACGCAGCACGGGCTGGGCGCCGAGCGACGGCGCGGCGGGATAACCGCCGTACCCGGCGGGGGTGGGCGTTCCGGGGTACGCCGGCGCCGACGAGTACGCGGGAGCGGCCGAGGGCGGGGTGACGGGGTACGCGGCGGGCGGTGCGGACGCGAACGGCGCACTGGGTGCCGGAGGCGCCGGGATCGCACTGGGTGCCGGAGGCGCGGGGCTCGCGCTGGGTGCCGGAGGCGCCGGGATCGCGCTGGGTGCCGGAGGAGCGGGAACCTCGCTGTGCACTGCCGGTGCGGAGGCTCCAGCCGGGGACGCCGACGGGGCGTCGGTCTGCGCGGCCGTGGCGGCATGGTCGCTCGTCGATGCAGGCGCGGCGGGGTCGTTCGACGCCTCACCGGAGAGGGCAGGCTCCTCCGCGGCGGCGGCGGGCGTCGGGGTCGACTCGGGGGCGGACCCCTGCGCGGCGGCAGGCCCCGGAGTCGACTCGTGGGCGGCGGTGTCGGCGTCGTCAGACACCGGAGCCGACTCGGACGCGGAACCCGAGTCCTGCGCGGCCACCTGCGGAACCCCGTCGCCGCGCACGGGGCGCACCTCATCGGTCCAGGCGGTGCCGTCCCACCGGCGCAGGCCGTCGCCGCCTGCGGGGTCGGGATACCAGCCTTCGGGCGGAGTGGGTGTGTCGGTCATGTCGTTTCCCCTGTCGTGGTGCGGAACCGGGCGAGATTGCCCCGAGTCTAGTGACGGCGCCCGACATCACCGGAAGTCCCGGGACGCGTGCGCGACGCCGACCTGTAGATCGGTGAAGCCGTCGGCGACCACATTGGTCACTCCCTCGACCGATCGTTCGAGCATGCCCCGCACGATGAGGGCGGGTGATTCCCGCGCGACCCGCCGGTACCTGTTCCACACTCCCACCGAGCAGATGATGTTCATCAGTCCGTGCTCGTCTTCGAGGTTGAGGAAGGTGATGCCGGATGCCGTGGCCGGGCGCTGCCGATGGGTGACGAGCCCCGCCACCTCGATGCGACGATCGGTCTCGAAGGTGCGGAGCTCCCGCGAGGTGAGCACCCCGCGCGCGTCGAGCGCCGAGCGGAAGTGGGTGAGCGGGTGGTCGTCGGCCGAGAGCCCGGTCGCCCAGAGATCGGCCGCGAGCACCTCGTAACTCGACGGGTCGGTGAACAGCGGCGGCTGCACGGCCACGAGCGAGTCGGGAAGGAACTCGGCACGATCGAGCGCCGCCGACCCGGCCAGCCAGATCGCCTCGCGCCGGGTATGGCCCAGGCTCTCGAAGGCCCCCGCCGTGGCGAGCGCCTCGAGTTGCGCCGTGACAAGTCCCGTGCGCCGCACGAGGTCGCGTTGATCTCGATAGGGGCCGCCCCTCTCTCGTTCGGCGACGATGCGCTCGGCGACCTTCTTGCCGATCCCGGTCACTCCGGCGAGCCCTAGGCGCACGACGAACCCGCCGTCTCGGCGATGGGCGATGGTCTCGTCCGGCTCCGACGCATCGAAGTCCCCCGTCGGAGACTGCTCCGCGTGCGCGCAGGCGTCGAGACCCGTCGGGGCGCGGGCGCCCGTCTCGTCGACCGGCTCGAGGCCCGCTTCGACGCTCGAGCGCAGCAGGTCGGGCCGCCGTACGATCACCCCGTGCCGGCGGGCATCGGCGGTGAGGGTGGCGGGTGAGTAGAACCCCATGGGCTGGGCGCGCAGCAGGCCGGCGAGGAACGCCGCCGGGTAATGCAGCTTGATCCACGAGCTCGCGTACACCAGCAGCGCGAACGACAGCGAATGCGATTCGGCGAAACCGAAGTTCGCGAACGCCTGGATCTTCGCGTACAGATCGTCGGCGACCTGACCGACCAGACCGTTCTGCGCCATGCCCTCGTACAGCTTCTCGCGCAGGGAGTCGATACGCTCGAGCCCCCGCTTGGACCCCATGGCTCGGCGCAGCAGGTCGGCGTCTTCGGCAGAGCAGTTGCCGATGGCGACGGCCATCTGCATGAGCTGCTCCTGGAACACCGGTACCCCCATCGTCCGCTCCAGCACCGGCTCGAGCTTGGGATGCACGTAGGTGACGGGCTCCTGTCCGAGCTTGCGTCGAACGAACGGATGCACGGCACCGCCCTGGATGGGGCCCGGGCGGATGAGGGCGATCTGCACGACCAGGTCGTAGAACTTCCGCGGCTGCAGACGCGGCAGCAATCCCATCTGCGCGCGGGATTCCACCTGGAACACCCCGATCGAGTCGGCGCGGCACAGCATGTCGTAGACGGCCTTCTCTTCTTTGGGCAGCGTGGACAGCTCCCACGCCTCGCCCGTGGCATCGCGGATCAGGTCGAAGCAGTACTGCAGCGCCGCGAGCATGCCGAGCCCCAGCAGATCGAACTTGACCAGCCCCATCCACGCGGCGTCGTCTTTGTCCCACTGGATGACCGTGCGGTTCTCCATGCGCGCATGCTCGATCGGCACGACCTCACCCACCGGTCGATCGGTGAGCACCATGCCTCCGGAGTGGATGCCGAGGTGGCGAGGCGCTTTCAACAGCTCCGACGCGAACTCGATGACCTGGTCGGGGATGTCGTGATCCGCTCCGGTTTCGAGGGTCGCTCCCCACCGTTCGACCTGCTTCGACCAGGCGTCTTGCTGGCCCGGCGAGTGCCCGAGCGCCCGAGCCATGTCACGGACGGCGTTCTTGGGACGGTACTGGATGACATTCGCCACCTGCGCCGCACGCTCGCGCCCGTACTCCTTGTAGACCCACTGGATGATCTCTTCGCGGCGATCGGAGTCGAAGTCGACGTCGATGTCGGGCTCTTCGTCGCGCAGGCTCGACAGGAAACGCTCGAAGGGCAGCTTGTAGAAGATCGAGTCGACCGCGGTGATGTCGAGCAGGAAGCACACCGCGCTGTTCGCCGCCGACCCGCGCCCCTGACACAGGATGCCGCGCCGCCGGGCCTCGGCGACGATGCCGTAGACGATGAGGAAGTACCCCGGGAAGTCCTTCATCTCGATCACACCGAGTTCGCGTTCGATGCGGTTGCGATCCTCGTCGGAGAGCCGGGGGTACTTGCGCGGTACGGCCTCCCACACCAGATGCCGCAGCCAGGACATGGGGGTATGCCCCTCGGGGACGTCTTGGCGCGGAAGCGCGGGCTTGGCGCGGCGCAACGGGAAGGCGACCTCGTCGGCGAGCGTGACGGTGCGCGCCACCGCTCCGGGATACCGGGCGAACCGCGCCGCCATCTCGACCCCCGAGCGCAGGTGCGCGCCGGCGTGCGCGGGAAGCCACCCGTCGAGTTCGTCGAGACCACGATTGGCGCGCACGGCGGCCACGGCGGCGGCGAGAAGCTCTTTCTGCGGGGCGGCGTAGTGCACGTTGTTCGTCGCGAGGATCGGCAGCCCCCGCTCGGCGGCGAGCGCCGCCAGCACGTCGTTGCGTCTCGAGTCGAGAGGACTGCCGTGATCCATCAGCTCGACGTACACGGCCTCGGGGCCGAACAGGTCGACGAGGGTGTCGAGTTCGCGCGCGGCCCCCGTGGGCCCTTCGAACGCCAGAGCTCGGCGCACCGTGCCCTTGCGGCATCCGGTGAGCACCGCCCAGTGCGGATCGCTGGCACCGCCCGCGCGTTCGGCCAGGTCGGCGAGGTCGTAGACGGGACGCCCCTTCTCGGCACCGCTGAGCTGCGCGTGGGTGATCGCGGCGGCGAGGCGGTGATAGCCCTCTTCGCGGCGTGCGAGCACGAGCAGATGCGATCCGCCCGGGTCGGCCTCGCCGTTCTGCGGCCCCGTGAGACCCAGCGACAGTTCTGCACCGAAGACGGTGTTCACCGTGCGCGCCTCGGCGGCCTCGGCGAAGCGCACGATGCCGTAGAACCCGTCGTGGTCGGTGAGGGCGAGGGCGTGCAGGCCCAGTCGTTCGGCTTCTTCGACGAGTTCTTCGGGCGACGAGGCTCCGTCGAGGAACGAGTACGACGAGTGCGCGTGCAACTCGGCGTACGGCACGGTGTCGGCCGGGCGCGCGATCGTCGGCGGCACGTAGGCGCCGCGCTTGTGCGACCAGGCGGGGCTGTCGCCCCCGTCACCGTTCGGCGGGGCACCGGTCGGGCGTCGGGCGTCACTGAGCACGCGCTCGAGTTCCGACCATTTCACCGGCGGATTGTTCCAGCCCATCGGCGCACCTCCGCCCGGGTTCTGTTCATCGATGGGGAGCCGACGGCGGGCGCGAGGCCCGCACCGCCCGAGGGGGCATCGCCGGTGCTGCTGCCGCCGCGGCCCGATGTTCGTCGAGAGGAGTGGTGGAGCCGAACCTCAGTCATAACGCCCCTCCGCCCGCCACTCCCCTTCTTCGACCACCAGCAACCAGGCGCCCCCCTCGGCGTCGATCACTTGGAACCGATGCGCCCTGCGCCGTCGCAGGGGATCCCATCCGCGTTCGCTGATCGGCCAGGGCCCCGCCCATTCGCTGATGCGTCGCCGCTGTCCCGCCGTCTCGAGCACCGCCGGTGGAGCGCTGAGCGCATCGCGCTCCCCCACCGTCACCGGGGCTCCCGCGATGTCGGTGACCCCGACCGGTCGTGGTTCGGGGTAGACGGTGGCCGGCAGCGGATCGGGCAGGCTGCCGGGCCAGGGGCGCGCGCGTTCCTTCGCCGTCACGGCTCGGTCTCCCCAGGGCACGAGCACCTGCCGTTCGGCCAGCCAGCGTCCCCCGCCGATCACGGGAGTGACTACTTCGCGGTGGCCGAGCATGGCCTGCACGCGCGAGAGGGCATGGTGGACGCGTTCGTCGGGCCCCGCCCCGAACAGCCCCTTGGCGTGGTGGGCGGCGGCGTCGACGGCCTCGGGCTCGATGTGCACGCCCGCCACACCGCTGCCGAAGATGCCCTGGGCGTCTTCGGCGAGCTGCCAGCGCACCCGATCGACCACCGCGGCGGCGTCGAACGATCCGGGATGCAGCCACACGCGTTCGCTGCGCTCGGCCCGCTCACCCGTCAGCACGACACGCAGCTCGGTGCACACCAGGTCGTGGGCCCCCAACCGGGCGATGAACTCCTCGGCCGCCACGCGCATGCCGAAGGCGATCTGGTCGGCGAGTTCGAGGGGAGGCTCGAAGGCCACGTCGCGGTGCAGCTCGGGTGGAGGGGTGCGCGGCTGCACGGGTTGCGAGTCGAGTCCTCCCGCCAGCGCATGCAGGCGCACCCCCCGTTCTCCGAAGCGTTCCCGCACCCGTTCGGCCGCGAGAGTGGCCAGATCACCGAGGGTGTGCACGCCCAACCGAGAGAGCAGACTGCCGAACTCCTCGTCGTCGAGGGTGGCGATCGACAGCGGAGAGAGGAACGCCGCAGCGTCACCGGGCGGCACGATGCGCACGGGCTCCTCGACGGTGGCCGAGCGGGCGGCATGCTCGGCGGTGAAGACACCGTCGGCGACGCTCGCCCGCACCTCGCCGAAGCCGTCGTCGTGGAGGAGGCGGATCAGTAGGCGCGCCGCCTCGGCTTCGCCACCGTAGTAGCGCGCCGGACCCCGCGCCCGCAGTGCGCACAATCCCGGCCGCATGATCTGCACCCCGGGGGCGCGTTCTTCGATGCGGGCCACGACGGGCGCGAACACACGCGCATCGCGCACCGGGTCGGCGGGGACCACCTGGAGGGTCGGACACAGGGCCTGAGCATCACGGCGTTTCTGACCTCGTCGCACCCCCTGCGCGCGGGCGGCCCACGAGCTGGCGACGACGAGGTTGTGGGAGAACACCGCCACCGGGGCCTCGGGGCGAGGAGGCGTGACGGCCTCGGCGACGAACGCCGTGATCGGCCAATCGGGAAACCAGAGCACGAGGCTGCGCGTGGGAGCCTGCATCAGCCGACCGCTCTCGGACGGTACTCGTCGCGCTCGCGCGGCACGAGGCGTTCGGTGGGCGTACCCAGCAGCTCGACCGACCCGTCGGCCGCGGGCAGCAGCATGCGCGCCCGACGGGCGTGGGGCGAGCGTCGACTGCTCACCGAGACGGTGAGTTCACGCCCCGCCAGGTACCCGTGCCCCTGACCGAGGCCCGTCCATCGCGGGTCGGCGACGTCGATCACCGCTTCGGCCTGTGGCCATGCGCCCTGCACCAGCAGCACGGCTCCACGGTCGCGCAGCCGAGCGGCCAGACGTGTGGTTTCGGCACCCCCGCGGGCCGCCGTGGAACCTGACGGCGGGCGGACGGCCACGACCGGCAGCACCTCGGCGATCGTCGCCGTCACCGCCAGCCATCTCGGCCCCGGGTCGGGGATGAAGACCAGACGATCGAGGTCGAGGCCGTATTTCTCGGCGGCCTCGGCTCCCAGCTCGGGCATGCCGATCACGCCGCACCACGAACCGTCTTGCGAGGGCCGGGCCAGCAGGGCGAGCAGCAGCGACGCGGATCGGGCGAGGGCATAGGCCGACCCCGCCCGCAGACCGCCCCCGGGAAGCAGGGACGAGAAAGCCGGATGCGTGGGCAGCACCGGTGCGTCCATGCGCCGACCCTGCATGCGCTCCAAGCGATCGCGCAGCGCGTGGATGTCGGGTACGGCCTGTACCTGGTCTCTCACGATCGCCCTCACTCCCACAGGTTAGAACATTTGTTCTAGTGCTTCAATCCCTGTGGGTCGAAGATACGATCGACCTCCGACATTGCCGTCGTCCCCTCGCGAGACGGCACGACGCCGCGAGCCCGACGCCGCGCGCACCGACCGACACCAGCCCCGACGCGAGGTGCCGACGCCCCCGCGACGCCCGGGGGGGGGCGGCGCGCCTCAGACCAGGTCGACGGTCGCCGCGATCCGCGCGAATCCGCCCTGCTGCAACACGACGGCCGTGTTCGCCATCAGCTCGGCAGCCGTCCGGGTCACCGTTCCGAGCCCCGCGACCTCACCGCTCAGATCGAAGGTGCGCGTGGCATCCAGAACGACCGTCACCTCGTAACCGAGGTTGCCGGCCATGCGCGCCGTGGTCTCGACGCACATGTTGGTCTGGATGCCGCAGATCACCAGTTCGCGGATGCCGTTCTCGCCCAACCAGGCGTGCAGGTCGGGGTCGCCATAGAAGGCCGAGTTGACGTTCTTCGTCACCCGCAGGTCGGCCGAGACCTTCGCGACCGCATCGACCAGCGCGTTACCGCCTTCGTCCGGGTGCAGGGGCGATCCAGGCGACGCCGAATCGTGCCGCACGACGACGATCGGCTCGCCCTCACGCTGCCACGCCCCGATCAGCGCGGTGACGTTGCGCTCGCAATCGGGGTTGGCGGTCGGCCCCCAGAAGTCGAGGTCGTCGAATCCGCGCTGCATGTCGATGACGATCAGGGCACGAGGCATGCCCCCATCCCATCACCCGGATGCCGGGGACGCCAGCGCCGCAAAGACGGCGACGACGCTCACGCCGCCAGGGCCAGGTACGGCTCCCACCGCGGATCGCTCTTGTCGACGCCGCGCACGGTCCAGGACGATCCGCGCGGGGGCGCCGGCACCAGACGGAGATCCCAGTGCATCTCCTGGGGGGTGCGATCGCCCTTGACGTTGTTGCAGTGCAGACAGCAGGCCACGAGGTTCTCCCAGGTGTCCTTGCCCCCGCGCGAACGCGGCAGCACGTGGTCGATCGTCGACGCCGCCTTGCCGCAGTACCCGCAGCGGTGCGCGTCACGACGCAGCACCCCGCGCCGCGTGACCGGCACCTGCCGCGCCCCCGGCACCCGCACGTAGCGGGTCAGGATGATGACCGCCGGGCGATCGTAGGTCCCCGCCGCGGCCCAGACCGGATCCTCGTCGATGCGTTCCACGACCGTGGCCTTGTCGTTCATCACGAGCACGAGGGCCCGCTTGAACGACACGACCGCCAGGGGCTCGTATCCCGCGTTCAATACCAGTGTGCGCATTCACGTCTCCTCTCGAATGGCCGAGACGGCTTCTCGGATGTTCGACTTGCGACGACGGCCCGCGCGCAGGGCATGAAAAAAGGCGCTGTCTAGACAGACAGCGCCTCGGAAGTCGCGGCGACACCGCAGCATCCGAACACACGATGCCGAAGAACGAGCAGGCCGAGCGCATCCATGGTGCGGATGCGAGGCCTGATGCTCATCGGGCTTTCCCTTCGGTTGTTCCGACGTCGGAGACAGGCTAACCCACCCCGACACGCCCGGGGGCGGCGGGATCGGGAAACGAGAGACGGCGTGTCGGAGAACATCGTTCTCCGGCACGCCGTCTCTCGTTCGGTCTGATCAGCCGGCGTTCTGCTGCAGCCAGGCGTAGGGATCGACGACCGATCCGTTGATGTGCACCTCGAAGTGCAGGTGGTTCGCAGTCGAGCTTCCGGTCGAGCCGACGAGGCCGATGAGCTGGCCCGCGGCGACCGTCTGACCGGCCTGCACCTGGCGGCTGCCGTACGTCATGTGGCCGTAGGTGGTCGACACCTTCTGGCCGTTGATGACGTGCTCGATCACGATGCCCACGCCGTAGCCGCCGAAGCTCTCGGAGGAGGTGCTCACGACGCCGGCGGCGGCGGCGAAGATGGGCTGCCCACCCGGGGCGAGCAGGTCGACGCCCTGGTGGTAGCCGGAGTCCCACAGACCACGGCCGAGCACGTAGCTCGACAGGGGCCAGCGCACCTCGCCCGAGCCGGGGGCCGTCATGTTCAAGTCGATCGACGAGACCGAGGCGCCGGCATTGGATGCCAGCTGGCGGGCACGCTCCGCAGCTGCGGCGGCAGCGGCTTCGCGGTCCTTCTTCTGCTGGATCTCGTCGGCGGTGGTCGCCGAGTAGCTGCTGCGGTCGAGCGTCTCGGCGGCGGCGTCGGAGGCCACGACCAGCGACTGGTTGTCGGGGGCCGACACCTGCTGCAGGGTCATCGTCTCGGCCGCGGGCATGGTCGCCGCGTAGGCCGGGATGGCGACGGTGGCGACGAGACCGGCGACCATCGTCAGGATCACGGCACTGCGCACGGGCTTGCCGTGGCGACGCGGTCCCGAGGGACGTCGTGCGGGAGCGGTGCGAGAGGCCGGCGGAGTCGCCGACGTCGAGACCGCCACGGGTCGCTGCGGGGGTCGAGCGACGGCTGCGCGCGCGCTCTTACGGGTGAGACCCGTCGTCGGAACCTCGGGTAGGTCCCCGACGGGATCGGTGGTTTCAGCCAAAAGTCCTCCGGCGCCTCTGCGTCCAGGACGCTAGCTCGTCAGCACTCGATGGGGCACGATGTGCGGGCTTCACCCTCTGCAGACGACGAGCCGATGAGGCAAACCGCGAGGGGTCCGACGGCGGGCTTCTCGCCTGTGGACTCTCGAAGGCTACCCGAAGATAACGAACAAGTCACGCTCCGATCACCGTGTTCAGGCAATGCTCGGTCGCGGAACGCGGGGGTGTCGGCAGGCTCAGTCCTCGGCGACGAGGAAGATGTGCGACGCCACCTCGACCGGCAACTCGAGACCGTCCTCGATGCCCTCCATCTGCACCAGCACGTATCCCTCGTTGAAGCGGTAGTCGCCGCGCGCCCCCGGGAGCACCCCGGCGGCCTTGAGCTGCTGGAGCAGCTCGGGGTCGACCTGCGCGGGTTCGGCCAGGCGGCGTACCGTGCCGGTGATCGGGTGCCCGGCGTCGGTGAGCTTGCGGACGAGTCCGACGACACCGTCGTCGAACGTGGAGCTGGCCGCATCGCCCAGCTGGTCGAGTCCCGGAATCGGGTTGCCGTACGGCGACTCGGTGGGGTGGCCGAGCAGTTCGACGAGGCGGCGTTCCACCTGCTCGCTCATCACGTGCTCCCAGCGGCAGGCCTCGTCGTGCACGTAGGCCCAGTCGAGGCCGATGACGTCGCTGAGCAGGCGCTCGGCGAGACGGTGCTTGCGCATGACGTCGACGGCCTTCTGGCGGCCGGTGCCGGTCAGCTCGAGACGGCGGTCCTCCGAGACGACCACCAAGCCGTCGCGTTCCATGCGTCCGACCGTCTGCGAGACGGTCGGGCCCGAGTGGCCGAGGCGTTCCGAGATGCGGGCCCGCAGGGGCACGATCTTCTCTTCCTCGAGCTCGAGGATCGTGCGCAGGTACATCTCGGTGGTGTCGATGAGATCTGTCATTCGGGTGTCCTCGGCGTCGCGCGGCTGGAACCTCCAGCCTACCGACCCCCTCCGTCATGAGCGCGGGAAGCCCGCGGAGGGGACCATAGAATCGAGCCATGTCGCACGTGGAACTGCCCACAGGTCTCCTGCCCGCCGACGGTCGCTTCGGGTGCGGCCCCTCGAAAGTGCGCGGTGCGCAGCTCGAGTCGCTCGTCACCCGCGGAGCCTCGATCCTGGGTACCTCGCACCGCCAGGCGCCGGTGAAGAACCTCGTCGCGAGCACGCGCGAGCGTCTCGCCCAGCTCTTCCGCCTTCCCGACGGGTACGAGATCATCCTCGGCAACGGTGGATCGACCGCCTTCTGGGATGCCGCCTCCTTCGGCCTCATCGAGAACCGCAGCCAGAACCTGGTCTTCGGCGAGTTCGGCGGCAAGTTCGCCGCCGCTGCCGCCGCGCCCTGGCTGCAGGCGCCCGACGTCCGTCGCGCCGAGCCCGGCACCCGCACGGTGGCCGAGCCGGTCGACGGCGTCGATGTGTACGCCTGGCCGCACAACGAGACCTCCACGGGCGTCGCCGCCCCGGTCGAGCGTGTGCACGGTGATGCCGGCGCCCTCACCGTCATCGACGCGACCAGCGCCGCCGGCGGCATCGACTTCGACGTCACCCGGGCCGACGTGTACTACTTCGCCCCGCAGAAGAACCTCGGTTCCGACGGCGGCCTCTGGTACGCCGCGGTGTCGCCGGCCGCGATCGAGCGCATCGAGCGGATCGCCGCATCCGGTCGGTACATCCCCGAGTTCCTGAGCCTGAAGAACGCGGTCGACAACTCGCGCCTGCAGCAGACGCTCAACACCCCGGCGTTGGCCACCCTGCTGCTCCTCGACGACCAGCTCGGATGGATCCTCGACAACGGCGGACTGAGCTGGGCGGGCGCACGCACGGCCGAGTCCTCGGCCGCCCTGTACGAGTGGGCGTCCGCGAGCGCCGTCGCGACGCCGTTCGTCTCGTCTCCCGCCGACCGCTCCCCCGTCGTGGTCACGATCGACTTCGACGACTCCATCGACGCCGCGGCGATCGCGAAGAGCCTGCGCGCGAACGGGATCGTCGACACCGAGCCCTACCGCAAGCTGGGCCGCAACCAGCTGCGCGTCGCGACGTTCGTCTCGATCGAGCCCGACGACGTGCGCCGCCTGATCGGGGCCATCGACTACACGATCGAGCACCTGCCGACCGCCTGACATCGGGCGGGCCCGCGGGCCCGCACATGACGAAGGCCGTCCCGCTCGCGCGGGACGGCCTTCGTCATGTGTGCCCGTCAGTAACTGCGGTCGTCGCCCCCGTGCACATCGTCTTCGTCGTCGGAGTCGTCGCCCTCGACGCCGCCGTCCGAGTCGTCGTCTTCATCCGAATCGTCGTCATCGTCGGCGTCGTACGAGTCGTCCTGCGCGTCATCGTCACGCGTCGCGTCCGCGCGTTCGTCACCGTCCGCGTCGAGCTCGTCGATGTCGACACCGTCGAGGTCGCCCGCGTGGAAACGTGCTTTCGGCCCGTCGTCGTCGAGCTCGTCCTCGTCGTCTTCGAGGTCGTCTTCGTCGTCGAGGTCATCGTCTTCGGTGTCGTCGACGTCGGAGTCGTCGGCATCCGCGCCGATGCCCGCCGCGGCCGTCGCCGCCTGGGCAGCCTGGTACTCGGCGAGACGGGTCGCCCACGGCACCCAGTCCGGGGCCAGCAGAGCGCCGTCACCGGGCATGAGTTCGGCTTCGAGCACGGTGGGCTCCGCGTCGTCGACGACGGCCACGCTCACGGTCCAGAACCAGCCGGGGTAGCCGGCGAGACGCGTGTGGAACCGCAACGACACCACACCGTCGTCCTCGATCGCGTAGCCCGCGGCCGGACCGATACCGTCGGCCGGCGTGATCTCGCGCAGGGCGGCGAGAGCCAGGTCGTGAGCGCCGATCAGGCGCTCGTCGACGGGCTGCTCAGGCTTCGAAGTCATCGGCGACCTTGCGCAGCACCGCGGCGATCTTCTGCGCGTGCGGCCCGTTGGGGTAGCGGCCGCGACGCAGGTCGCCACCGATGCCGTCGAGCAGCTTCACGAGGTCTTCGACGATGATCGCCATGTCGTCGGCGGGCTTGCGCGAGCGCTTGGACAGACTCACCGGCGCATCGAGCACGCGCACCGAGAGCGCCTGCAGACCGCGCTTGCCGTCAGCGACACCGAACTCGAGACGGGTGCCGGCCTTGGGCCCGGGTGTCCCGGCGGGCAGGGCGGTGGCGTGCAGGAACACGTCCTGGCCGTCATCGGTGACGATGAAGCCGAAGCCCTTCTCGTCGTCGTAGAACCTGACCTTGCCGGTGGGCATGGACACCTCGCTGGATGAGTGCGCGGAGCGCACGGCGGAACACGGAACCCGATCGGATGCCGGCCTCTCAGCCTACGCCACCGCCGCCAGGCAGTAGGCTGAGCCCGATGAGCACCCGCACCTCCCGCGACAGCACGCCGGGCGACGACGTCCCGGTCCGCCGCATCGACCGCGTCCTGGCGTTCATGTCGCTGGGGCTGCTGGCCCTCGCGATCGTGTGCTTCTTCGCGGTCATCATCGGATCGAGCTCCGGTGCCGACATGCGCTCCGGCGTGTGGCCGACCGTGGGCCTGCTCACCTACTTCGCACCCCCTGTGGCCTTCGCCTGTCTGTTGGCCGTGCTCATCATGAGCTTCGTGCGAAGGGCCCGGGCGAACAAGGCCCGCTGACGTGCCCGAGACCTCCGCACAACGCGCACTGGCGGTCTCGTTGAGCGCGCGCCCCGACGCCGATCTGGCTCGGCTGTTCGCCGATCGCCAGGTCTCCCCCTCGAGCACCTGGCGCGACATGTTCGACGCCGCCGAGGCCCTACTCGACCCCGCCTCCGTCACGCGCGGGCTCGTCGCACTCCCGCGCTCCGCAGCGCTCGCCCTCCTCGCCGCCGTCGCGGGTGAACCGGCCCCCGAACCGCAACGCTCCGAGCTGGCATCCCGAGCACTCGTCGACGACGACGGCCACCCGTTCCCCAGCGTGGTCGACGCGGTGCGACAGGTCGCGCCCGACGGCATCGCCGATATGAGTGATCCGCACTCCGCCCACGGGGCTGCGACGGTCGACGCCGAAGCCGCCGCCGAAGCCGCCTTCACCAGTGCCGCCTCGGTGGCCGACATCCTGCTGCTCACCCTCGATGCTCCCCTCGGACGCATCGGGTCGGGCTCGCTCGGCGCGAGCGAGCGTCGACGCCTGGTCGACGCCGGCGCGGTGTCGACCCCGGCCGAAGCCGACCTCCTCGTCGGTCTCGCGTTCGCCGTCGGCCTGCTCGGCACGAACGAGCGCGCCTGGCTGGTGTCGCCGACCGGGCGCGAGTGGTTGCGTCTGCCGACGCTCGAACGCTGGGAACGCACCGCCGCGGCGCTCCGCGACGCCCTTCCCGCCGCCTTCCGCAGCGCGGCCGGCGGATGGATCCCGCGGGGGCAGTGGCCCGGCGCCACCCCCTTCGACCCCGACGGCCCCGAGCGCGCCGCGGTCTGGGCGCAGCGGCTCGAGCGCTGGGGACTCCTCGACGTGGCCGGCGGTGTCCCCGCGTGGGCCCGAGACCTCTCCGACGGCGGTTCCGTCGACGTCTCGGCGCTGCGCGACCTGCTTCCCCCCGAGGTCGACCGCGTCTATCTGCAGAACGACCTCACCGCCATCGCCCCGGGCCCCCTGGCGCCGCATCTCGATGTGCGTCTGCGCTCCATGGCCGCGCGCGAGTCGCGCGCACAGGCCTCCAGCTACCGCTTCAGCGCGGCCACGATCGGCGCCGCCATCACGGCCGGCGAGACCGCCGACTCCCTGCGCGAGTTCCTTTCGGGACTGTCGCTGACCGGACTGCCGCAGCCGCTCGCCTACGTCATCGAACGCACGGCGGCCGAGCACGGACGCGTCCGCGTCGCCGCCGATCCGACGTCCCTTCTCACGCGCGTCACGACCGAAGACGAGACGCTGCGGCGCTCGATGGACGTCGACCAGTCGCTGCGGTCGGTCGCCCTGACGCGCACCGGCGACGAGCTCGTCTCGCATGTGTCGGCCGACGTCGTGTTCTGGGCGTTGACCGATGCGCACTACCCCGCCGTGGCCGTCGACGCCGAGGGGCGCCCGCGGGCGCTCGAGCGCGCGAAGCTCGCGGCCGAGACGGCGTCCGACCACGATCCCGCCGACACGTACACGCCGCTGGTCTCGCGCTTGCGCACCGGCGCAGACGATTCGGATGCCGCCTGGCTCGAGCGCGAGCTCGATCAAGCCGTGCGGGCCCGCGCCGTCGTCGACGTGACGGTGCGGCTTCCCGACGGCTCGGCCCGCGTGTTCCGCCTCGAAGCCACGGGCCTCGGTGGCGGACGCCTGCGCGGCCGCGATCGCGCCGCCGACGTCGAGCGCACCCTGCCGCTGTCGCACATCGACGCGGTCTCGCTCGTGGGGTGAGGACGGTCGAGCCTCACCCGGTCGAGCCCTGCCCGGTCGACCGACCGGTCCTGGACCCCGGTAGACTCGAACGCTATGGCTGACGGCCCCCTCATCGTGCAGAGCGACCGCACCGTCCTCCTCGAGGTCGCACACCCCGAGGCAGAGACGGCGCGGCATGAGCTCGCAGTTTTCGCCGAGCTCGAGCGCGCACCCGAGCACATCCACACCTACCGCATCACCCGTCTGGGCCTGTGGAACGCCCGCGCGGCCGGACACGACGCCGAGGCGATGCTGCAGACCCTCGACCGCTGGTCGCGCTTCCCGGTGCCCGCATCGGTGAGCACCGACATCCGCGAGACGGTCAACCGGTACGGTCGCCTGGTCATCGAGCGCAACGACGACAAAGAGCTCGTGCTGCGCTCGACCGACCCCGCGGTCCTCAGCGAGGTGTCGCGCAACAAGCGCATCGCTCCGCTCCTGATCGGTCACCCCACCCCCGACAGCTACCTCGTCGACGCGTGGGCGCGCGGGCACATCAAGCAGGAGCTGCTGAAGATCGGGTGGCCGGCCGAAGACCTCGCCGGGTACACCCCCGGAACCCCGCACGCGATCGACCTCGCCGAAGACGGCTGGAGCCTGCGTCCCTACCAGCGCCAGGCCGTCGACTCCTTCTCCGAGGGGGGATCCGGCGTCGTCGTGCTCCCCTGCGGTGCCGGCAAGACGCTCGTGGGCGCCGCGGCCATGGCCGACACGCGCACGACCACCCTCATCCTCGTGACGAACACCGTGAGTGCCCGTCAGTGGCGCGATGAGTTGCTGCGGCGCACGAGCCTCACCGCCGAGGAGATCGGCGAGTACTCCGGTCAGGTGAAAGAGATCAAGCCCGTCACCATCGCGACTTACCAGATCCTGACCGCCAAGCGGAAGGGCGAGTACGCCCACCTCGCACTGCTCGATGCGCTCGACTGGGGTCTCGTGCTGTACGACGAGGTGCACCTGCTGCCCGCTCCGGTGTTCAAGCTCACGGCCGATCTGCAGGCCCGACGTCGACTCGGCCTCACCGCGACGCTCGTGCGCGAAGACGGTCGTGAGGGCGACGTGTTCAGCCTCATCGGCCCGAAGCGCTTCGACGCGCCGTGGAAAGAGATCGAGGCCCAGGGCTTCATCTCCCCCGCCGCCTGCTACGAGGTGCGCATCGACCTCCCCGCCGACGAACGTCTCGAGTACGCGGCCGCCGCCGACGAGGACCGTTACCGGCTGGCGGCGACCGCCCCCGCCAAGATCGACGTCGCGCGGCGCCTGGTCGAGCGGCATCCGGGCGAGCGAGTACTCGTGATCGGGCAGTACCTCGATCAGATCGACGAGCTCGCGCAGGCTCTGGACGCCCCTCAGATCACCGGGGCGACCCCGATCCCGGAGCGTGAGGAGCTCTTCCAGGGCTTCCGCGACGGCAGCATCCCGCTGCTCGTGGTGTCGAAGGTGGCCAACTTCTCGGTCGATCTGCCCGAGGCCTCCGTCGCGATCCAGGTGTCGGGTTCGTTCGGGTCGCGTCAAGAAGAGGCCCAGCGCCTCGGACGACTGCTGCGACCCAAGCAGTCTCAGCACACGGCGAGCTTCTACACGCTCATCGCGCGCGACACCGTCGACCAGGATTTCGCGCAGAACCGGCAGCGTTTCCTCGCCGAACAGGGCTACGCCTACACGATTCTGGATGCCGACGGGATCGACGCCGCAGCCGCCTGACCCATATCAGCGTGCGGCTTTCCGTTCCATATCCAGCGCATTGCTGGGTGCAGTCACGATAATGAGGGAATGACAGCTCCTCGCATCCTCGTCGTGGACGACGAACCGAACATCCGCGACCTGCTCATCACGAGCCTGCGCTTCGCCGGTTTCCAGGTGCGAGCCGTGGCAAACGGCGCGCAGACCATCTCGGCCGTGCTCGAAGAGGAACCCGACCTCATCGTGCTCGATGTGATGCTGCCCGACATGAACGGGTTCAGCGTCACCAAGCGCCTGCGAGGCGCGGGGTACACGGCCCCCATCCTCTTCCTCACTGCCAAGGACGAGACCGAAGACAAGATCATGGGCTTGAACGCCGGCGGCGACGATTACGTCACCAAACCGTTCAGCCTCGACGAGATCGTCGCGCGCATCCAGGCGATCCTGCGCCGCACCATGCAGGCCGACGAAGAGTCGATCATCCGCACCGGTGAGCTGACGATGGATCAGGACACCCACGACGTCAGCGTCGGCGACGTCTCGATCGACCTGAGCCCCACCGAGTTCAAGCTGCTGCGCTACCTGATGCTCAACCCGAACCGCGTGCTGTCGAAGGCGCAGATCCTCGACCACGTGTGGGAGTACGACTTCAACGGCGACGCGGGCATCGTCGAGAGCTACATCTCGTACCTGCGCCGCAAGATCGATCCGCACTCGTCCGAGCCGCTCATCCAGACCAAGCGCGGCTTCGGCTACATGCTGAAGTCGGGTAAGACCGCCTGAGCGGAGGCTCCCCCTGTCGCACTCCGACGACACCCTCACCCGCTGGTGGCGTGGTCTGAGCCTTCGGGCCAAGGTCACCGGCGTCACGGTCGCGCTGCTCGCGATCGGGTTGTTCGCCGCCGGTATCGGCACGATGGTGTTCCTGCGCACGACGCTGGTCAACAACCTCGACGAGCAGCTCGCGCAGCAGGCGGCCGGGAGCATCGCGAACAGCATCTTCACCACGAGCGACACCGACGGCCGCATCACCTTCACCCAGGTCGACAACGCCCCGCAGATCGGGTCGATGGTGGTCGTGTACGGGCCCGACGGGCGGCGCGAGGCGTTCTACAACGGCACGTCGTCGCGCGCCCTTCCCGATCTGCCCGCGAGCTTCACCGTCGAGCAGACCTACAGCCAGATCGACCGGCGGATCGAGCTCGAGAACCCCGAATCCGGTCAGCACTTCCTCGCTCGCGTGGGGGTGCTGCAGGCCCCCGGCAATCCCGGGGTCTACACCCAGATGGTGATCCAGCCCCTGGCCCCCACCGATCGCATCGTCGCGGCGTACGTGGGGATCTACGCGTTCGTCGCGTTGCTCATCCTCATCGCCAGCGCCCTGCTCACCCGCTGGCTCGTGACGCTCACGTTCCGCAACCTGCGGCAGGTCGAGACGACCGCGATGGACATCGCCGCCGGCGACTTCAGCCAACGCCTGACCGACATCGTCCCCGACACCGAGGTGGGACGCCTCAAGACGGCGATCAACGCCATGCTCGCGCGGATCGACGGGGCGCTCGTGCAGCGTGACGCGACCGTGCGCCAGATGCGACGCTTCATCGGCGACGCCAGCCACGAGCTGCGCACCCCGCTCGTCACGATGCGCGGGTACGCCGAGCTCTATCGCATGGGCGCGATCCGTTCCGACGAAGACGTGGCGCAGTCGATGGAACGCATCGAGAAGGAAGCCATCCGCATGGGGGCCCTCGTCGAAGACCTGTTGGCCCTCGCGCGACTCGACGAGCGTCGCGACGTCACGATCACCTCGCTCGATCTGCGCCCGATCGCTCGGGATGCCGCGATGGATCTGCGCGTGACCTCCCCCCAGCGCGAGGTGACCGTCGATGACACCACCGCGCGCACCGCACGCGTCGTCCCGCTGATGACGCTCGACCCGCTCCTCGACGCCGCAGGAGAGCCCGCGTCGACGCCCGGGCGCCGCAGGGGTGCGCCGCCGACGTCGGCGATGGCGATCGCCGGGGCCACCCTGTCGCGTCTGCGTCGCCGCGCGCGAGAGGCGGGCGAGACGCACACCGCCGCGGGTGACGACGCCGCCCCTCCGACCGCGCCCCTGGGCGTCGTGCGCACGCCCCCGCGGCTCGCCCCCATCGTCCTCGGCGATGAGAACAAGGTGCGCCAGGTCGTCGCCAACCTGTTGGGCAATGCGCGACGGTTCACCGCCGACGGCTCCCCCATCGGCCTGCGTGTGGGGGTCGACGCCGACGCCGACATGGGCTGGATCGAGATCATCGATCACGGCGAGGGCGTTCCCGAGCAGATCCGCGACCAGATCTTCCAGCGCTTCTGGCGTGCCGACACCTCGCGCACGCGCGAGACCGGCGGTTCGGGCCTCGGACTGTCGATCGTGGCATCCATCGTCGATCTGCTGCACGGCACGGTGCAGGTCGTCGACACCCCCGGAGGCGGAGCGACGTTCCGCGTCTCGCTCCCCCTGGCCGACCGGCGCGATGCACAGGAGCACGCGCTCATCGAGACGCAACCGCTCGAGCGCCTGCCCGACGACTACCGTCCCGACGCGTAGACCCGACGCTTCGCTCCGGCCCCCGCCCCGGCCCCGGCTCCCACCCGCCCCGTCGCACCTCGGCGGAGTTCTCGAACCGTGTCCCAAAAGATGCAGACCGCGTCCCACATCAGGGTGCCTGGCGCCGCCGCAGGCAACCAAAAGTGGGACATGTGCCCCAACCGGCCGGCCAGCAGTCACGCAAGCCAGCAGCCCGCAGCGCGCAGCCAGCAGCCCGCAGCCCGCAGCCCGCAGCCCGCAGCCCGCAGCCCGCAGCCGGCCAACAGCCAACCAACTCACCGGCAGCCAACCGGCGCCGGATCAGCGAACGGTCACCGCCCCGTCAACACAGAACGCCCCCTCCCGAAGGAGGGGGCGTTCTGTCACTGCCTAGGCGTGGATCAGAAGTCCATGCCACCGGTCGGGTCGCCCGCGGGAGCGGCTGACTTCTCGGGCTTGTCGGCGACGACGACCTCGGTCGTGAGGAACAGACCGGCGATGGACGCCGCGTTCTGCAGAGCCGAACGCGTCACCTTGGCGGGGTCGATGATGCCCTGTGCGAACAGGTCACCGTACTCGCCCGTCGCGGCGTTCAGGCCGTGGCCCACGGGGAGCTCCGCGACCTTGTTCGCCACGACACCGGGCTCGAGACCGGCGTTGAGCGCGATCTGCTTGAGCGGGGCCTCGATGGCGACGCGGACGATGTTCGCACCCGTGGCCTCGTCACCGACGAGGTCGAGGGTTGCGAGCGCGGTCTTGCCGGCCTGGATGAGCGCGACGCCACCACCGGCGACGACACCCTCTTCGACGGCGGCCTTGGCGTTGCGCACGGCGTCTTCGATGCGGTGCTTGCGCTCCTTGAGCTCGACCTCGGTGGCCGCGCCCGCCTTGATGACGGCGACGCCACCCGCGAGCTTGGCGAGGCGCTCCTGGAGCTTCTCGCGGTCGTAGTCGCTGTCCGTGTTCTCGATCTCGCGACGGATCTGGGTCACGCGACCCTCGATCAGCTCGGACTCGCCCGCACCCTCGACGATCGTGGTCTCATCCTTGGTGATGATGACCTTGCGCGCACGGCCGAGCAGGTCGACCGTGGCGTTCTCGAGCTTGAGGCCCACCTCTTCGGTGATGACCTGTCCGCCGGTGAGGATCGCGATGTCCTGCAGCTGAGCCTTGCGACGGTCGCCGAAACCGGGAGCCTTGACGGCCACCGACTTGAAGATGCCGCGGATCTTGTTGAGCACCAGCGTCGCGAGAGCTTCGCCCTCGACGTCTTCGGCGATGATGAGGAGCTCTTTGCCCTCCTGGATCACCTTGTCGACGATGGGCAGAAGGTCCTTGATGTTGGAGATCTTCTGGTTGGCGATCAGGATGTACGGGTCTTCGAAGACCGCTTCCTGACGCTCGGGGTCGGTGACGAAGTAGGGGTTGATGTACCCCTTGTCGAAGCGCATGCCCTCGGTGAGCTCGAGCTCGGTGCCGAAGGTGTTGCTCTCCTCGACGGTGACGACGCCTTCCTTGCCCACCTTGTCGATGGCTTCGGCGATGAGTGCGCCGATGGCCGGGTCGGCGGCGGAGATCGATGCGGTAGCCGCGATCTGCTCCTTCGACTCGACCTCTTTGGCCGAGGCCAGGAGCTCGTCGGTGACGGCCTTGACGGCCTTCTCGATGCCCTTCTTGAGCGAGATGGGGTCTGCGCCGGCCGCGACGTTGCGCAGGCCCTCGCGCACGAGCGCCTGGGCGAGAACGGTGGCGGTGGTGGTGCCGTCACCCGCGACGTCGTCGGTCTTCTTGGCGACCTCCTTGACCAGCTCGGCGCCGATCTTCTCGTACGGGTCGTCGAGCTCGATCTCCTTGGCGATCGAGACGCCGTCGTTCGTGATCGTGGGGGCGCCCCACTTCTTCTCGAGCACGACGTTGCGACCGCGGGGGCCCAGGGTCACCTTGACGGCGTCGGCCAGCGTGTTGAGGCCACGCTCGAGACCGCGTCGGGCCTCTTCGTCGAAAGCGATGATCTTTGCCATAAGTGTGTCGTCCCTCCCGGACGGGTGACTGCTGATTTTGGCACTCGACGAAAGCGAGTGCTAACTCATTCTGGCACTCGCCCCTGGGGAGTGCAAGCCGCCCACCCGCGCGCAAACGACGACGCCACGGCATCCGGGATCGGATGCCGTGGCGTCGGGAAACGGTGATCAGGCCAGTCGCACCGACTCCGCCTGGGGGCCCTTCTGCCCGGTGCCGACGGTGAACTCGACGGCCTGGCCCTCCTCAAGAACGCGGAAACCCGACATCTCGATGCTCGAGTAGTGGACGAAGACGTCCTGGCCGTCGGCGACGGTGATGAAGCCGAAGCCCTTCTCGGCGTTGAACCATTTGACAGTGCCCTGCGTCATGCGAATCTCCCGTTGCTGAATGACGAGGTCATCGTAAGCACGCGTGATCCCGCCGCACCGGCCGCTCGACCCATTGTTGACGCGCAGGCCGCGAACTTGTTACGCCGCGGAAACACGCGGCCGTCGAGGGGTCAGGGAGCGGTCGACGGCGACGCCTGACCGGCGGCGCGATCGAGGCCGATGACGACGACGAGCCGCTTCACGGCGCTCTCGTCGTCGGGGGTGCTGGGGTCGTCGGTCGGCTGCAGGAAGTCGCTCTGCGCGATCTGCGCGCCCCCGATGGTCTGGGCCAGGCCCTGGGCTGCCGCCTCGTCGGTGTCGCGGAGGTAGTAGATCGTCGTCTCGGCGAAGTCGGTGCTGTCGGAGTCGCCGGTCTCGACGCCCTCACCCGGCCATCCGGCCGCCACGATCTGGTCGCGCACGGCGGCGGCGAGTCCCTCGTCGGCCGTGCCGTTGAGAACGACCACCGAGTACGACGTGTCGACGACGGCGGGCGTCGTGGGTTCCGCTGAGACGGTGGGCACCGGCGCGGGCCCGGAGCCGAACGAGATGCGGCCCGACACCACCAGCGAGCCGAAGATGCCGGCGATGATCAGGACGAGGGTGGCGATGGCCGCCCACAGGAAGATGATCCACCCGCGCAGCCGGGGATTCTCGGCGCGGTGGGCGCCGACGCGACCCGCATCGGCCGGCAGGTCGTCGAAGCGATCCCGCGGGAAGGTCGATCTGGCCATTGGACGATGCTACCGGTCCGACCCGCGCGCACCCGTCACCGGGTGGCGGTGCGGCCGAGGCGTGCGCGCTGCTGCGCGGCCGCGTCATCGCGGCGTCGGCGCAGGCGACGCACCAGCATGGGGTCGGACGCGAGGGCTTCGGGGGTGTCGATGAGGCGACCGAGCAGCTGGTAGTACCGGGCCGGCGTCAGCGCGAACTCGGCGCGGATCGCCTCCTCTTTCGCACCCCCATGGCGTCGCCATTCACCCTCGAAGGCGAGGAAGGCGCGATCACGGTCCGACAGGGGCACGCTTCGACGCTACTGCGCACCGCCCGTCGATTCCGGATGCCACGCCACCCACGCCCCGAGCGGATCGACCTCGGCGCGCACGTCGCCGTCGAGCGCGAGCGCGAACCCGCCCCGTCGGATGCGAGGGGGGTGCGTCCAGCCGTCGTGCAGCGGCGCGGCATCGAGCGTGATCCACCGCCCCGCGGCCCGCGCGGCCGCGATGACGGGGGCGCGCCCGGCGCGCGGGATGTGGGCGAGCACGCCGGGCGTCGTGACCACCAGCGTCGCTCCGCGGGGAGCCTGCGCCGCGAGAGCGGGAAGGGCCGTCGCCCCCTCGCCCGCGACGAGAAGGGGCGGATCGGCCGCCGCGATGTCGAGTGCACCGGCGATGCGCTCGCGCCTCCCCTCTTCGCCCGGCCACACCAGACCCGTGAGCCACGCGCGATCGTCGGCGGCTCGGGCGTCGAGGGGGTTCAGATCGATGCCGGCCCGCCACACGACGTCCGGCATACGCAGGTCGGGGTGCCCCTCGAGCTCGCACTGCAGCACGACCGGGCTGCGGCCGTCGGCGGGGTCGAGCGCGATGACCTCCTCGCCGCGGCGGTAGCGATAGGAGTACCGGTCGGGGTACAGGCACAGGCCCGCGCTCGCCCCCACCTCGAGCAACGCGATCGGCCCCTCGATGAGCGAGAGCGCCGGCAGCAACGCGGCGCACCGGAGCGGCTCGTTGGTCTGCACGCTCCGACGCCCGCACTCGACGACCACCTGATCGGCGTGGGCGACGACCCACTCGGCCCACGCGTCGACATCGTCCTCTGGTGCGCCCAGCAGCCGCATCACCGCGAAGACGAGCGGAGGCTGACGCCGCGTCTCCTCGATGCGGGCGAGAGCCTCGGCCACCGCGATGTCGTCGACGACGCGCCGTGCCCACCCCTCGTACACCGCCGAACGACCCGGCGCCTCGTCGCGGGCGAAGCGCCCATAGCGTTCAAAGACGGCTTCCACGGCATCCTGCTGCATTCCGCAGATTATGCCGCGCCGACCTGACCGGCCCCCGGCACGAGAGAATAGGGACCGGAGAGAGGAAGATCCCATGACTTACGCCGTCGACAAGACCGACGACCAGTGGCGCGAAGAGCTTTCGCCCGAGCAGTACGCGGTGCTGCGCCAGGCCGGAACCGAACGCGCGTGGACCGGTGAACTGCTCGATGAGAGCCGCTCCGGTTTCTACACCTGCGCCGCGTGCGGCTCCGAGCTGTTCCAGAGCGGAACGAAGTTCGACTCGCACTGCGGGTGGCCGAGCTTCTACGAGTCGGTGCGTCCCGAGGCCGTCGAGCTCATCGACGACAACAGCCACGGCATGCAGCGCACCGAGGTGCGCTGCGCCAACTGCGGTTCGCACCTCGGACACGTGTTCCCCGATGGTTTCGGCACGCCCACCGGCGACCGGTACTGCATGAACTCGCTGTCGTTGAACTTCACCCCGGAAGAGACGGCGTGAGCGCACTCGAGGCGATGCGCGACCGCCGGTCGTGGTCGAAGGTCACCGACCTGGCCCCCACCGGCCCCGAGCTCGAGGCGTTCGTCGCGGCCGCGGGTCGCGTCGCCGACCACAAGACGCTGCGTCCCTGGCGGATCATCGAGATCCGCGGGAGCGACCGCGACCTGTTGGCTCGCGCATTGAACAAGGCCGACGGCAAGAAGGGCTACTCCTCGAAGCCCCGCCGCGCTCCCCTGATCATCGCCGTGGTCGCGAACCTCGAGTCGAAGAAGATCCCCGCGTGGGAGCAGGAGGCCGTGGCCTCGGGCGTCGCCCACATGCTGAGCCTCGCGCTCGACGAAGCCGGCTTCGGCGTGTTCTGGCGCACCGACGACAACACGCGCAGCAAGGCGCTCGCCAAGGCGCACGGCCTGTCGAAGGGCGAGGTGCTGCTCGGCTGGCTCTACGTCGGGGGCAAGCCGCCGCGCTCGCGCCCGGTGCGTCGCAAGACCGTGGATGCCGCGAAGCACATCTCGCGTCTGCCCGGGAGCAAGAAGCGTCGCGCCGTCGACGACACGCACCTCTGATCGATCCGTCTTCGTCGTACGCCGCCGGTGGGGCTCGTCCCCCCGGCGGCGTCGTCGTTCACGGGCGGGCGGCGCGCGTCATCCGCTGACCGGGCTCCGGCTCACGGACGGCGGCGGCGCCACGGGACCGCCGCGACGATGACACCGACGATCGCGACCGCGGACGCGAGCAGGGCGACGGGGGTCGATGGGGCGGCGGGGGCCGGCCAGAGGGCGTCGAGCAGCACCGACGTGCTCAGAAGCCCCACGACCGACCCGAGGCCGAGCAGCAGCACCCCCGTGCGGCGAACGACCACGGCCGACAAGAAGATGTAGACGACCCCGACGGCTCCACCCACGTACAGCCAGGGCTCGGTGGGGATGACGCGTGGGGCGCCCACCACCCCCACGTGCACCACCGCGGCCACGACGAGCACCGCCGTTCCTCCGACGAAGTTGACCAGCGTCGCGGTCAGCGGGCTCTCGACGCGCACCCGCAGACGCCCGTTCGTCCCCTGCTGCCACGCCACGCCCGCACCGGCGATGGCGGGGACGACCAGCATCCACAGCGGCACTGCCCCCAGCGCGTCGCCCGTCAGGCACACGATCACACCGGCGATGGCGAGGACGGCGCCGACAAGGCGGCGCACGGTGACGGGAACGACCCCCGCCGGTCCGTAGCCGACCCGGTCGAGCACGAGTCCGCCCGTGGTCTGCCCGGCGACGAAGCCGACGGTGAACAACGCCACGCCGATGGTGGCGACCGTCAGGCCCTGGCTGGCGACGGTGAACGCCCCGGCCAGACCCCCCAGCAGCATCCAGGGCGGGATCGAGCGGGATCGGATGCCGGAGACCAAACGTCCGAACCCGCGTCGCCCCTCGGGCAGCAGCGCCGACAGCGCGACGAGGATGAGCAGTCCCGAGCTGAACGAGATCGCGGCGGCGACGATGCCGTCACCGATCTCGGCGCCGAGCGTGCCGTTGATTCTCGCCTGCAGGGCCGTGAGCGCGCCGATGAGCACCGCTCCCGCCACGGCGACACCGACCGAACCGCGCTCCGACACCGCACTCCCCTCGCGCCCGAGGGTCGGGCCATCGTCGATCGTACGACGGCGTCGGCGTCGCGGACGGCGGCACCGCCCGGCGCGGAACTCACGCCACGGCGAGCGTGCGCCGCTCCCGCTCGGAGCGCACCGCCGCGCCGACGAAGAGCGCGAGCAGCGCCACGACCGAGAGCGCGCTCACCGCGTAGAGCGGCAGGCGCCCCGGCGAGAAATCCCCGCCGCTGATCAGGTAGGTGTCGGCCAGGCCCATGCCGGGGCCGAAAGAGGCGACGAAGTAACCCGGCATTCCGGCGAAGAGCAGCCCGAGGTACCCGGCGATCGTGGACCAGACGCCCGCTCCCGTGAGGACGAAGAGCAGAGCGAGGACCAGAGCGAAAAGCGGGCCGATGGCGATGACGCCCACGACGAACGCGCCAGGCGGTCCCTGATTCGCCGCGCCGACCTCTGCCCAGACCTGCGCGGCGGTGAGCCCCGGGCGGGCGGCCTCCGGATTCCAGACCAGGATCTGCAGCAGCGCGACCCCTGCGTAGGCGCACACTGCGACGACGCCCGAGAGGGCCGCGATGAGGGTCGGAAGACGGGTCGTCGATGCGGCGGTCATCTGCCCATGCTGTCTCAGACCGCCGCGCGCGGCCAGCACCGGGCACGTCGCTGCCGACCGGAGGGGCGCCGATGCACCAGGCTTTCCCCGTGACCCAGTTGCGCACCGACCACGACGACGTCTCCGAGATCATCGCCGATCTCCTCGGCGACGGCGTCGACCGCGAATTCCTCCCCCACGTGGAGGCCCACCTGCCGCGACTGCACGATCTCTTCGTGCAGTTGTACGGCGAGCGTCCCGACGGCCGCGAGCGGTTGGCATCCGTCGTCGATCTCGCCCGACGTTCGTGGGCGTTGCGTCCGACCGAGCTGAAGGCCATCGACCGCGAGCGCGAGAGCGCGCCCGGATGGTTCGAGAGCGAGCGCATGCTCGGTGGCGTCTGCTACGTCGATCGCTACGCGGGAGGACTCAGCGGCATCCGGGATGCCATCCCCTACTTCCAGGAACTGGGCCTGACCTATCTGCACCTCATGCCGCTGTTCGAGAGCCCGGAGGGGAACAGCGACGGCGGGTACGCGGTGTCGAGCTACCGCCGCGTGAACCCGAAGCTCGGCACGATGCAGGAACTCGCCGAGCTCGCCGCCGACCTCCGCCGTGCCGGAATCTCGCTGGTGGTCGACTTCATCTTCAACCACACCAGCAACGAGCACCGGTGGGCGCGGAAGGCCATCGCCGGCGACCCGGCGTACGAGGATTTCTACCTGATCTTCCCCGACCGCGAGATGCCCGACGCGTACGAGCGGACCACGCGCGAGATCTTCCCCGACGACCACCCGGGGTCCTTCGTGCAGCTCGACGACGGGCGCTGGATCTGGTCGACGTTCTACCACTTCCAGTGGGACCTCAACTACGCCAACCCCGCCGTCTTCGAGGCGATGGCCGGCGAGATGCTGTTCCTGGCGAACCAGGGCGTCGAGATCCTGCGGATGGATGCCGTGGCCTTCATCTGGAAGCGGCTCGGAACGACCTGCGAGTCCCTGCCCGAGGCGCATCTGCTGCTCCAGGCCTTCAATGCGGTGCTGCGCATGGCCGCGCCCGGCCTGCTGTTCAAGTCGGAGGCGATCGTGCACCCCGACGAGGTGATCTCGTACATCTCGCCCGACGAGTGCCAGATCTCGTACAACCCGCTGCAGATGGCCCTCACGTGGGAGGCGCTCGCCACCCGCGACGGACGCCTGCTGCAGCAGGCGCTCGAGCGTCGCCACGCCCTGCCCGACGGCACCGCGTGGGTCAACTACGTGCGCAGCCACGACGACATCGGGTGGACCTTCGCCGACGAGGATGCCGCCGAGCTCGGCATCGACGGCTACCCGCACCGCCGCTTCCTCAACGATTTCTACGTCGGGCGCGCCGAGGGAACGTTCGCCCGCGGCGTGCCGTTCCAGGAGAACCCTCGCACGGGCGACGCGCGCGTGACCGGGACCACCGCCTCGCTCGCCGGTATCGAGGCGGGCGACTCCGCGGGTGAGGACCGCGTCGTCCTCGCGCACGCGCTCGCCCTGTCGACCGGCGGCATCCCGCTGCTGTACCTCGGCGACGAGGTCGCGCAGCTCAACGACTACGGCTTCGCCGACCGCCCCGAAGAGGCGGGCGACAGCCGCTGGGTGCACCGCCCGTTCCGCCCCGCACAGAACTACGCGGATCGCGCGGATGCCGGGACCCCGGCCGGACGCGTCTTCACGCGACTGGCGCGCCTGCTCGCCGTTCGTCGGTCGACCCCCGAGCTCGCCGGCAACGAGCTCATCGCCTTCGACGCGCACGTGGCGTCGGTCGTGGCCTTCGTCCGCCCCGGCGACGCGGGCTTCGACGTTCTCGTCATGGCGAACGTCGCCGACAGCCCGGTGACCATCGACGCGCTCACGCTCTCGGGCCTTCGACCCGAGGCACTGGACCTCGTCTCGGGCGCTCCGACCTGGTTGGGCGCGGACCTTCCGCTCGCCGCGCACGAGGTGCGCTGGTTGCGCTTGCGCTCGCGTTGACGGAGGACAGCGGGCGATGAGCGAGGCACCGGCGCACCAGACGCGTCACCTGGCCGCGCTGGCGGCGGGGGTGGTCGCGCTCGCGACCACGGTCTGGGCCCCGGCGGGCATGGTGGGCGCCCTGCTCATGGTCACCGTGGCCCTGTGCGCCCTGCTGTTCGCACTGGAGGCGGGCAGGCGACCCGGGCCCCTGCGCTGGGGCGCGATCGTGGGCGCGCTGCTCGCGGGCCTGTCGGCGATCGTGGCGGCGGCGATTCTCGTCGTCGCGCTCGCACGGCTGTCATCGTGACCGCTCGGCGACGGGCGAGGTCGACGAACGAGACCCGCAACGCGGCGGGATGTCAGGTGACGGGCGCCTCGCGCCGTTCAAGGTAGGTGGCGATAGAGCGTTCGCGACTACTCCCCCACCCTCGGCGTACCCGCATGAGGGTGAAGCCGGCGGTGCGCAGCTCGCGCGCGTAATCGATGGTGAGTCGATGTCGGGCGAGCTTCTCCCACCCGCCGGGCATTCGGTAGGCATGTGTGACGGTGCGCGGTAGAGCCATTGTTCCCACTCCCTTGGGCGAGCGGACCGTCGCGTGGCTACGCCATCGGAGCGGTGCGCGTAAGGTACGCGGGTAGGTAATGGTGAGGATACCCATTCGACTACTGGTTGTCTGTCCTCTTTTCGGGCGACGCACCGGCGCGTCTCGGTCTCGTGCCGGTGGGCGCGGGGCATGCACCCCTATCCGCCACCGCGGTCGCGGCGTACAGTCCGCACTATGGGCGACAAGGAGCACGACGACGAGATCGCCGCAGAGAACTGGGATGACGAGGGCGGACACCTGGCGACGCTGCGACGCAATGGCGAGTGGGACAGCTGGAATCAGACCGCGGGCGACCACTGGCACGGCTACGCCCCACCCACGACGACACGAGCTATACGCGACGAGGACAGCGCACGGGACGGACGGCCCGGCGCCGACGCCACCGCCCTGGAGCACTGGGATGACGACGGCGGAACGGAGCCGATCGCACGCCAGGCGACGGCCGGGTCCCGGTCTCGTTCGCCTCACCGGATCGCGCATTTTCCGCCTCTGTGAGAGGCGCGCGCTCTTCGCGTGAGCGGGGTGCCGGCTACGTCGACTGAACCGCGTGCTCAGGATGGCCGGCGGAGCGACACCATCGAACGCAACCCGTAGAGGGCGGCCAGAACACAGCCCACCCCACCGATCATGCCGCCAACCGCGCTTATGAGCCATTCGCCGACAACGGCCATGACCACAATTCCCCCGAGGCTGATCGAGAAGGCAAGTAAACCCAGGATCGAGACAGCGATCCAGAGACGCCGCCTACGCTGGATCGCTTTGCTCATCAGCTTCACCGGCCACTTTGGCGGGCGTAGAACCATCCCAGGCCAACAAAGAACAGCCCACCAGCCCAGATCCCAATGATCACGAACCACAGGGGAATCCCCAACCGAGTGGTTTCCGACGGATCCCCGAGAGCTATCGGGAGCGCGAGCAGGCCGAGGGCCAGGAATGCTAACCCGACGATGATCGTTGCCTTGGGGCTCTTCGGGCGCATTTGCGGCATGCCCAGATGGTACGGGCTGACGGCGGCGCACGGCCACTATCCCGTAACCCTCGAGGGAGGTGAACCGTGCGATCGGCGACGTCGCCGTGCTGGCAGCCTGGCCGATGCTCGCCCGTCGCCTACGGCGACAGACAATGGCGTGGCCGACAAGCGTCGGAGGCGCGGGAAAGCGTCCGGTTCGTCTACTTGGAGCCGATACCTGGTCTCAGCCTGGGCTCAGACCACGGAATCACGTGCCGGCTACAGGACTTGAACCTGCAACCCCCGTATTACAAGTACGGTGCGCTACCAATTGCGCCAAGCCGGCGTGAGGCCCCGAGGAGCCCCGGAGCACGAGTCTAGGGCGTCCCTCAGGACGCGCTGGACCTCGCGTGCGTTCCGCTCTCTCGGTCCCATTCGAGCGACTTCCACTGCAGGAACGAGCAGAGGTTGCCCGCCACGACGAGCTCTGCCGCGAGGCTCGCCATGTCGTGCGGCGAGAGCGTCAGGTCTTCGGGACGTCCCGTCAGGGTCGCCTCCCACAGGGGCTGGTCGTAGCCCTTGGGCTGCATGTAGATCGACGCCTTGGCGTTCATGAGGCTCATGACCACGAGACCGGTGTCCTGGCTGTCGGCGTCTTCTTGTTCGACGACCTTCAACCGGCCGGCGAACAGGTGTCCCTGCTCGCGGAACTCCTGCACCCACTCCTCCAGCTGCGCGCCGGAACGGCGTGGCGGGGAATCCTCGATCTGGTCCATGTCACCTGAATCGTACAGCGATGCGTTCACCTGCGGGATAGCGATTCAGCCCGCGGGCGTCGCCGTCACCGACGGGGTCGGCGTGGCGGTCGAGTAGTAGGCGTTGCTGTCGACCGTGAGCACGAACTGCGCGAACTCCTTCGCGTCATCCATGCGTCCCACGTACGGCGTTCCGTTGACCAGCACCGTCGGGGTGGCCGTCAGTGCCTGACCGTTGGTGTTGGGAAGTCCCTTGATCGCACGATCGGTCGCGGCCTTCGCCCACCCGGTGTACGTCTCGTCTTCGATGCAGGAACGCACGGCGGCGATGTCGCCCACTCCCGCGCCCTGCGCCATGTCGGCGAGCTGCTGATCGCTGTAGCCGTCGGAGTCGACCGCGGGCTGGTTCGTGAGCAGCTCGTGGTTGTACGCGAAGAAGCGATCCGACGCGTGGGTGGCCACGCACGCGGCCGCGCCGGCGGCACGCAGGCTGTACTTGGTGCCGTTCGACTTCGAGGTGAGCATCGCGACGGGGTAGTACGTCAGCGAGGCAGCGTCGTCACCTACCCACTTCGACAGCTGGTCGGCGTTGGCCGTCTCGAACTCGCGGGCCTCGGTCGACATGTAGTCGACGTACACGCGGATGTCGACGGGGGACGCCGTCCCCGTGGGGGTCGGCGTGGGCTCCGCCGTCGGCTCCGCACCCGCGGCCATCGTGGCCGCATTGCCGTCGATGGTCTGCTGCGCACCCGGGTCGGCGACGCCGGAGGCGCTCGACACCATGAAGCCGTCGTCGGCCGCAGCTCCCGGCAGGGCCTGGGAACGCGGGTCGTGCGAGCTGAGGGCCGAGGTCACCGCGACGGCACCCACGGCAACGACGGCCACCGCACCGACGCCGATCAACGAGCGACGCGCGATTCGCCAGCGCGTCTGCTTCGCCTTGACCTGCTGCGCCTTCTCGCGGACCGCCCCGCGGCGGTCGCGCTCGGCGGGCGAATTCGGTGACTGGTCGTTGGACATGGAACCTCTCGGGCACGGGCTTTCTGCCGCAGGAATTGGGGGGACGCACGGGTGAGCGAACGAGCACCGATGCTAGCTAGGCAGTCTGGGAAATGACCAGACACGTGGCATACTGACCCTTGCGTCCGCTGTCGGGCGCACGGGGTCGCCCCCGTTTTCCATTCACTACGGATCGTCCGGCACGTACCTGCCGGTGAAGGAGAAGAAAAAATGGCGTCCGTCACATTCGACAACGCAACCCGTCTGTACCCCGGCGGAACCCGCGCCGCCGTCGACAAGCTCAGCCTCGACGTCGCCGATGGCGAGTTCCTGGTTCTCGTCGGCCCCTCCGGCTGCGGAAAGTCCACCTCGCTGCGTATGCTCGCGGGCCTCGAAGAGGTCAACTCGGGCCGCATCATGATCGGTGACCGCGACGTCACCGACGTGCCCCCGAAGGACCGCGACATCGCGATGGTCTTCCAGAACTACGCGCTGTACCCCCACATGACCGTCGCCGAGAACATGGGCTTCGCGCTCAAGATCGCCGGCATCGGCAAGGAAGAGCGTGCCGCTCGCGTGCTCGAAGCCGCCAAGCTCCTCGACCTCGAGCAGTACCTCACGCGCAAGCCGAAGGCCCTCTCGGGTGGCCAGCGTCAGCGCGTCGCCATGGGTCGCGCCATCGTGCGTCAGCCCCAGGTGTTCCTCATGGACGAGCCGCTGTCGAACCTCGACGCCAAGCTCCGCGTGCAGACGCGTACGCAGATCGCGTCGCTGCAGCGCCGCCTCGGCGTCACCACGGTCTACGTCACGCACGACCAGACCGAGGCGCTCACCATGGGCGACCGCATCGCCGTGCTCAAGGACGGCCTGCTCCAGCAGGTCGGTACCCCGCGCGACCTGTACGAGACGCCCAAGAACGTCTTCGTGGCCGGCTTCATCGGCTCGCCCGCGATGAACCTCTTCACCGTCGACCTCGCCGAAGGCGGCGTGCAGTTCGGTGACATGGTCGTTCCCGTCGAGGCCGACACCATCGGCAAGGCGCACGGCTCCGAGGTCACCATCGGTGTGCGTCCCGAGGACATCCAGGTCGCCCCGGCCGACGGCCGCGGCCTCAAGGTCGTCGTCGACCTCGTCGAGGAGCTCGGCGCCGACGGCTACCTCTACGGCCACACCGACATCAACGGCAAGCGCACCGACCTCGTCGCGCGCGTCGACGGCCGCCGTCACCCCAACGCGGGCGAGACGGTCGTGCTGGCGCCGGTCCCCGGCCACATCCACGTGTTCGACCTCGAGTCGGGCGACCGTCTGACCGACCGGGCCATCGCTTCGGCCTGACCTGACGCACCGTCGCGGCGCGTCCCGGTTCCCGATCCATCGGGGACAGGGGCGCGCCGCACCGCTTTTTCCGGAGGTACCGTGAGCGACTCGCTCAGCATCACCGCCAGCACCGTCGACCCGGGCCTGCTGCAACTGCCGTGGTCGACCGGGCTCGCCGACTGGTCCAGCAACCACATCGTCGCCCTGCCCAAGGGCATCTCCCGCCACCTGGTGCGCTTCGCCAACCTGTCGGGCCGGGTCGTGGCGATCAAAGAGACCACCGAAGAGATGGCGCGTCGCGAGTACGACATGCTCGGCAACCTCGACCGTCTCGCGTCGCCGTGCGTCGAACGGGTGGCCGTCATCGCCGGGCGCACCGACGCCTCGGGCCGCCCGTTGCCGGCGGCGCTGGTCACCTCGCACCTGCGCTTCTCACTCCCCTACCGCGCCCTCTTCACGCAGGTGCTGCGCCCGCACACCGCCACGCGTCTCGTCGACGCCCTCGCGGTACTGCTCGTGCGGCTGCACAACGTGGGCTTCTACTGGGGTGACGTGTCGCTGTCGAACACCCTCTTCCGCCGCGACGCCGGCGAGTTCGCGGCATACCTCGTCGACGCCGAGACGGGCGAGCTGCACGGCAACCGTCTGAGTCCCGGCCAGCGCGCCCACGATCTCGACATCGCGCGCACCAACATCGCCGGCGAGATCATGGACCTCGAGGCCGGCGGGCGACTCGAGGGCGGTGTGGATGCCGTGGCGATCGCCGACGGACTGGTGGCGTCGTACCACTCGCTGTGGGCCGCCCTCACCGACAAAGAGACCTTCGCCGTCGACGAGTCCTGGCGTATCACCGAGCGCGTGCACAGCCTGAACGCGCTCGGGTTCGACATCGGCGAGATGTCGATCCGCACCGCGAGCGACGGCACGCAGGTGTCCATCCAGCCCAAGGTCGTCGATGCGGGCCACCACCAGCGGCGTCTCCTGCGCCTCACCGGCCTCGATGTCGAAGAGAACCAGGCGCGACGCCTGCTGAACGACCTCGACGAGTTCCGCGCTCGGGTCTCGCGTCTCGGCGCCGACGAAGAGATGGTCGCGCACGAGTGGCTCACGCGCGTGTTCGAGCCGATCGTGATGGCGATCCCGTGGGACCTGCGCGCCAAGCTCGAACCGGCCGAGGTCTTCCACCAGGTGCTCGAGCACCGCTGGTACATGTCGCAGGCGCGGGGGCGCTCCGTGCCCCTGGCCGAGGTGGTCGCCTCCTACATCGACGACGTGCTGCGCCACCGGCGCGACGAGGCGACGGTCATGGGGCCGCCCACCGACACGATGTCGCTCGCGACGGTGTCCGACGTCGACGCACCCGAGACCGGCGCGGTGCCCACGACCGACACGGACGCCGTCGACTGGCGCGATCTCGTCTGAAACGGCGAGGCCGTGGCATCCGGGACGAATCCGGGATGCCACGGCCTCGAACCGTGGAGGGCCTCAGTAACCGACGGTGAAGCGTCCCCGGGAGTGGCGCGGGTTCTCGATCTCGTCGAGGACGGCGACCGCGAAATCGGCACCGCCGATGAACGAGTCGCCGTTGTCGTCGACGACGAGCACGTCGCCGCCGTCGCGATAGGTTCCCGTGCGCTCCCCCGGTGCCCACGAGCCGAAGCCCCCGGCCGGGTGCACGTAGAACCAGTCGCGGCCGGTGTCGTCGGCCTGCAGGTCTTCGAGTATGCCGATGGCCTCGCGGGCCTCGGGCTTGTACTCCTCGGCGAAGCCGTCGGTGTCGATGAGGCGAGGACCACCGTCGGCGACGAGCGAGCCGCCGGCGCCGCCGATGACTCCCAGACGCACCCCGTCGGGCAGCGCGGTGGCCAGCTGGGCGATGGCGGGGCGGAGCTTGCCCTCCATGTCGCCGCGCGGGGCGGCCGCCGACACGACGACCTCGACGCCTTCGAGTTCGGCGACGAGACCGGGCACGTCGAGGACGGTGCCCTCGATGTACGTCGCACCCTCGACGCGCTCGGCCGGGACCGAGCGCGCGACGGAGACGACGGTGTGGCCGCGGCGGACGGCCTCGGTGACGATGTGGCTCCCGGCGTAGCCGGTGCCTCCGATGACAGCGATGCGGGGCATGGTGTTCCTCTCGACGGTCAGTGGGCGGCGCGCAGCGACGACACCTGGTACAGCGCGACGGATGCCGCGATGCCGGCGTTGAGCGACTCGGTGGCGGTCGAGATCGGGATCGACACGACCTGGTCGCAGGTCTCGGTGACGAGGCGCGACAGCCCCTTGCCCTCGGAACCCACGACGATCACGACGGGCCGGTCGGCGAGGGCGAGGGCGGGCAGCGACACGTCGCCGTCACCGTCGAGCCCGAGCACGAACACGCCCTGCTTCTTGAACTCCTTGAGCGTCGCGGTGAGGTTCGCCGCGAGCGCCACGGGGATGCGCGCGGCAGCTCCCGCACTCGTCTTCCACGCCGCGGAGTTGACGCTCGCCGACCGGCGCTGCGGGATGATCAGACCCTGCCCGCCGAAGGCACCGGTGGAGCGGATGATCGCGCCGAGGTTGCGAGGATCGGTGATGCCGTCGAGGGCGACGAGCAGCGGCAGCTCGCCGCGGTCGACGATCTGCTCGAGCAGGTCCTGCGGGTGCGCGTAGGCGTACGGGGGGACCTTGAGGGCCACGCCCTGGTGCACGCCGTCGAAGCCGGCCATGCGGTCGAGCTCGGGGCGCGTGACCTCGAGCACCGGGATGCCGCGGTTGGTCGCGATCGACAGCATCTCCTTGACGCGGTCGTCCATCTCGACGCGCTGCGCGATGTACATCGCGGTCGCGGGGATCTTCGCGCGCAGGGCTTCCAGCACCGAGTTGCGGCCGGTGACCGTCTCGGTGTCGTCGTTCGCCTTGGCGCGGCCACCGCGGTTCTGGTTCCCCCCGACCGCGCGCACGCCGGGCTTGGACGTGCCCCCGGCGGCGGCGTAGCGCTCTTGGGCGGCCTTGCGCTTGCCGGCGGGGTGCCAGGCGCGGTCCTCGGCCTTGGGGGTCGGTCCGCGACCCTCGAGCGCCTTGCGGGAGTGCCCGCCGGTGCCCTTCAGGGGACCCTTCTTCTTGCCCGTGTTGCGCGCGCCCGGGCGTCCTGGCTTAGGCATTGATACTCCAATGTGTTCCGGCCGGAGTGTCCTCCAGCGTGATTCCTGCGGCAGCGATGGCGTCGCGGATGCGATCGGCCCCTGCCCAGTCCTTGTCGGCTCGCGCCTGCGATCGCTGGGCGATCATCGTCTGCACGAGGGCGTCGAGAGCCATGTCCGTCGACCCGGTCGCGACCGCGGGCTCCGAGGCATCCAGACCCAGGATGCCGAGCATCGCGGCGACGGAGCGGTGAGCCGTGATCGCGGCGTCGAGGTCGTGCCCGTCGATCGCCGCGTTGCCCGCACGCACGGTCTCGTGCAGCACGGCGAGAGCCTGGGGCACTCCGAGGTCGTCGTCCATCGCCGAAGCGAATTCTGCGGGGATCTCGCCCGGCACGGTTGCGAGCGGGTCGGCGCCGGCGGCTCGGAGCACGCGCTGCCCGAAGGTCGCGATGCGCTCGAGCGCCGCGGCGGCCTCGTCGAAGGCCCGATCGGAGATGTCGAGGTTCGAGCGGTAATGCGCGGCAGCGAGCGCGTAGCGCACCACCATCGGGTCGCGCGCATCGAGGACATCGCTCGCGAGGGTGAAGTTTCCGAGCGACTTCGACATCTTCTGTCCGTCGACGGTCACGAGTCCGTTGTGCACCCAGTAGCGCGCGAAGGCGTCCCCCGCGGCGGTCGACTGGGCGATCTCGTTCTCGTGGTGCGGGAAGCGCAGGTCGAGGCCACCGCCGTGGATGTCGAACTCGGGCCCGAGGTAGCGCCGCGACATGGCCGAGCACTCGATGTGCCACCCCGGGCGTCCCGCGCCCCAGGGCGACGCCCAGATCGCCGACTCGGGCTCCCCGTCTTTCGCGCCCTTCCACAGAGCGAAATCGCGCGGGTCGCGCTTGCCGCGGGGGTCGGCGTCGGCCGCCGATTCCATGGCATCCGGGCTCTGACGGGTGAGCTCGCCGTAGGCGGCCCAAGAGCGCACGTCGAAGTACACGTCGCCGTCGGCGGCGTAGGCGTGCCCCCGCTCGAGGAGCTCGCCGATGAGCTCCTGCATCTGGGTGATCGATGCGGTCGCCCGCGGCTCGTACGTGGGGGCGAGGATGCCGATGGCGGCGTAGGCCCGAGAGAACTCGAGCTCCATGCGATACGCCAGGGCCCACCACGGCTCGGCATCGGTGGCGTTCGCGAGCACCTTGTCGTCGATGTCGGTGACGTTGCGCACGAACGTCACGCGCCCGAACCGGTGGGCGAGCCAGCGGCGCAGCAGGTCGAAGGCGAGCGCCGCGCGCACGTGCCCGATGTGCGGCCCGGACTGCACCGTCGGTCCGCAGACGTAGACCGTGACGTTCGAGGGGTCGAGAGGGACGAAGTCGCGCAGGACCTGCGCCTTCGTGTCGTACAGCCGAACAGTCACCGCCCTAGCCTACCGGCCGCCCCTCACGACGACATGTGAGGGAAACATGCGCTCGGTACGGTGCCGACATGCCCCTCATCATCCGTCCCGACGACCTCTCCGGAGACGAGACCCGCGACCTGGTCGCCGCGCACCTGGCCGGCATGCTCGAGAACACCCCGATCGAGAGCGTGCACGCGCTCGACATCGACCTGCTCACCGCCGAGGGGGTGACCGTCTGGTCCGCCTGGGTCGACGACGAACTCGCCGGTATCGGCGCGTGCAAAGACCTCACCGCCGACCGCGCAGAGGTGAAGTCGATGCGCGTGGTCGACCGCTTCCTCGGTCAGGGCATCGGCCGCGCGCTGCTGCGCCACATCGTCGACGACGCCCGGGAACGCGGCATCCGGAGCCTGTGGCTCGAAACCGGGAGCACCGACGACTTCCTTGCGGCGCGACGCCTGTACGCGAGCGAGGGATTCGTCGAATGCCCGCCCTTCCCGCCCTACGCGGCCGACCCCCTGTCGACCTTCATGACGAGGCAGCTCTAGATCGGAACGACCAGGGCGGTGGCGAAGGCCGCGACGCCCTCGGTGCGGCCGGTGAAGCCGAGACCGTCGGTCGTCGTCGCACTCACCGCGACGGGTGCGCCGCCGAGCGCGGCCGACAGCACCCGCTCCGCCTCTTCGCGTCGCGCGGCGAAGCGCGGACGATTGGCCTGCACCTGCACGGCGACGTTGCCGACCCGCCACCCCGCCGTGTGCAGCAGCCCGAGGGTGTGGGCCAGGAACGCCTCGGCGTGCGCCCCGGCGAACTCCGGGCGATCGGTGCCGAAGTGGGTTCCGATGTCGCCGAGGCCGGAGGCCGCGAGCAGCGCATCGACGATCGCGTGTGCGACGGCGTCACCGTCGGAGTGCCCAGACAGCGCCGGCTCCCCGGGCCATTCGAGGCCGGCGAGCCAGAGCGTGCCCTCTCCACCGAACCCATGCACATCGGTGCCGAGTCCGACGCGGGGCACGTCGTTCGCGGCCTCGGCGGATGCCGACGATGAAACGAGCGCGCGGGCGCGCTGCAGATCGGGGGCGGTGGTGATCTTGAACGACGACGCGTCTCCCGCGACCGTGACCACCGCATGGCCGGCCGCCGCGACCAGTGCGGCGTCGTCGGTGTGATCCGCGTCAGCCGCGGCCACGGCCGCCTCGAGCTCGGCCCGGCGGAAGCCCTGCGGCGTCTGTGCGGCCGCGAGCTCGGAACGGTCGACGCCCTCGACGACGCGGCCGTCGGTGTCGACGCGCTTGATGGTGTCGACGACCGGGACGGTGGGGATGACAGCGGCCGCCCCCGCGGCGACGGCGGCGACCACACGATCGAACACGGCGGGCGGGGTGAGCGCGCGGGCCGCGTCGTGCACGAGGACGATGTCGACCTCGGCGCCGAGCGCCGCGAGACCGGCGGCGACCGACTGCTGACGCGTCTGCGCCCCCGTGACCACCGTCACGCGGTCGTCGCGCCCGCCCGCGGCGCGCGCCGAGGCGAGGGCCTCGGTCTCGTAGCCGACGGGCACGACGACGATGGTCTGCGCGTCGGGCCCCGAGAACACGCCCCGCAACGCGTGGTGCAGGATCGTGTGCTCGTCGAGCGCGACGAACGCCTTCGGGCCGCCGCCGTTCAGGCGTGTGCCGGAACCGGCGGCGACGACGATGATCGCGAGACGAGAAGCGGGTGCAGAAGTCACCCGCCCACGCTAGCGCGCGCCCCGTCGACCGGAGCGGAGGGCGTCAGGACGCGAGGACCTCGTCGAGCACGAGGCCCGCACGGTCTTCGTCGGTCTTCTCGGCCAGAGCGAGCTCGGAGACGAGAATCTGCCGCGCCTTGGCGAGCATGCGCTTCTCGCCGGCCGACAGTCCGCGATCCTGGTCGCGGCGCCACAGGTCGCGGACGACCTCGCTGACCTTGATGACATCGCCGGAGGCGAGCTTCTCGAGGTTCGCCTTGTAGCGACGCGACCAGTTGGTCGGCTCCTCGGTGAAGGGTGCACGCAGCACCTCGAAGACGCGGTCGAGACCCTCTTTGCCGATCACGTCGCGAACGCCGACGAGGTCGACGTTGTCGGCCGGGACCTCGATGACGAGGTCTCCCTGCGTGACGTTGAGCTTCAGGTATTTCTTCGTCTCGCCCTTGATGACGCGTTCCTTGACCTCGATGATCGTGGCCGCGCCATGGTGCGGGTAAACGACGGTCTCGCCAACCTCAAAAAGCATGGAGTTATGTCCTTTCGGCAACACCCAGGATACCACAGGCTCAGATGCGCTATTGTTCCGCCCACCTTTGCCGACCTCCCCTTCCCGTGCGTGCGAGGGCGGGCGGACACCGCGAACCCCGTAGGATGATGACGATGTCGTCTGTCGATCTTGGAGGATCCGTGAAAACGCGCCTGATCGCGTCCATCGCCGTGGGTGCCGCCGTCGTGCTGGGCACGACTGGATGCAACATCCTCGCCCCGCAGGCGACCACCATCGACTACTCCGCCTCCGACGGGATCAACGTCCCCGCGGAGTCCGGCCCGCTGTCGGTACGCAACGTCCTGATCGTCGCGAACGGCGACGGAACGGTGGGCAACTTCGTCGCCGCCGTCGTCAACGACACCACCGACCCGCAGACCCTGCGCATCGAGGTCGGCGAGGGCTCGTCGGCCGTACGTTCCTCGGTGAACGTCCCCGCCCAGCGCACGCTGAGCCTGGGCGACCTCGCGAACGACGTCGAGCCCCTGCGCCTCGACGGCATCGACGCCCAGCCCGGATCCACGGTGTCGGTCTACTTCCAGTCCGGTGACGGCGAAGGGGCGCTCATGCAGGTCCCCGTCCTCGACGGTGCCCTGGAGTACCTCGCGCCGCTGGCGCCGACCGCGACCCCGTCGCCCTCGCTGACGCCGATCCCCGTGCTGCCCACGGTGACCCCGACGCCGAGCCCGACCCCCTCGTCCTGAAACACGACGAAGGCGCCGACGATCCGATCGTCGGCGCCTTCGTCGTTCCTGGGAGGGTCAGCCCTCGAAGCGGTAGCCGAGTCCACGCACGGTGACGAGCATGCTGGGGTCGCTGGGGTTCTCTTCGATGCGCGAGCGGATGCGCTTGATGTGCACGTCGAGCGTCTTGGTGTCGCCGAAGTAGTCGGTGCCCCATACCCGGTCGATGAGCTGGCCGCGGGTCAGCACGCGCCCGGCGTTGCGCATGAGCACCTCGAGGAGCTCGAACTCCTTGAGCGGGATGCTGATCTCCGCACCGTTGACGGCGACCGTGTGCCGGTCGATGTCGAGCACGACCCGTCCGCCGGTGAGGATGCGGTCGTCGAGATCGGCCTCCTCCGGGGCGCGTCGGCGCAGGACCGCCCGCATGCGGGCCAGCAGCTCGCGGGTGGAGTAGGGCTTCGTCACGTAGTCGTCGGCGCCGAGTTCGAGACCCACGACGATGTCGACCTCGGAGTCCTTCGCCGTGAGCATGATGATGGGCACCTGCGTCGTCAGCCGGAGCTGGCGGCACACCTCGGTTCCGGGCATGCCCGGGAGCATGAGGTCGAGCAGCAGGATGTCGGCTCCTCGCTCGCGGAAGGCGGCGAGCGCGAGCGTGCCGTCTTCGGCGATCTCGACCTCGTATCCCTCTCGACGAAGCAGATAGGCCAGGGGGTCGGCCAGGTCGGGTTCGTCCTCGACGATCAGAACACGAGTCATGCGGTGTCTCCCTTCGCGGGGACGGTCGGCGCGCCGCCGGCCTTGCGGCCCTTGCGACGCGGTTTGGAACGGGCGGGGTCGATGTCGGGTGCCTCCGACAGGGGGAGGCGGATGGTGAAGGTCGATCCTCGGTCGGGCCGCGACCAGAGTCGCACCTCACCGCCGTGGCGCTGCACCGCGTGCTTGACGATCGAGAGGCCGAGCCCGGTTCCGCCGGTGCGGCGAGAGCGTGCCTGATCGGCACGGTAGAAGCGCTCGAAGACGCGGGCCTGATCGGCCTCGGGAATGCCGATGCCGCGGTCGGTCACGGCGATCTCGACGACGCCGTCGTCGAGTTTGACGCCGAGCCCGACCTTGGACCCCTGCGGCGAGTAGGCGATCGCGTTCGCGACGAGGTTTCCGACCGCCTCCGTCAGGATCTGCGGTTCTCCCCGTACCCACAGCCCCTTCGTGCCGCCGCGCACCACGGTCACCTGCGCCTGATCGGCCTGCACGGTGTGGGCTTCGACGGCCGAGGTGACGACTTCGTCGATCGAGACCGCGCGGACGTCGCGCAGCTCATCGGAGGCCTGCAGCCGCGACAGGCTCAGGATGCGGTTGACCAGCGCCCCCAGACGCGTCGCCTCGGCCTGCAGCCGCGACGAGAAGTGACGGACCTGATCGGGGTCGTCGGCGGCTGATTCGATGGCCTCGGCGAGCAGACTGACAGCCCCCACGGGGGTCTTCAGCTCGTGGCTGGTGTTGGCCACGAAGTCACGGCGCATCTCTTCGACGCGCTCGCGCTCGGTGATGTCGCGCAGCACCAGCAGGGTGAGGCGCCCCGAGATGGGCGTGGCGCGGACGGCGACCAGCCGGGGCTCGGCCGGGGCCGCACCGCGGCGGAGCCGGAGGTTCTCACCGATGCCCGCGCCCGTGTCGCGTGCCACCCGCGCCACGCGGCGCAGGTCGTCGCTCGCGATGACTTCGCCGGATCGCAGCCCGAAGACTTCGGCGGCGGGCGAGAGAGCCAGCACGGTCGACGACATGTCGCACACGATCGCGGGGTCGTCCATGGCCCCCAGCATTGCCTCCACGCCCTCGGGCACTTCGACGGAGGTCTGCGCCATGGCGCGGTCACGGGCCCGCAGCGCGACGACCAGCAGGCCGACCACCGAGCCGCCGACGAGGAGTCCGACGAGGAGCGCGAGCAGCGGGAGCTGCGTGTGTTCCATGGCACCAGCGTAGAGCCGCCGATCGAACGTCACCCGCCGTTCACCCCCGCCGGGCAGTCGGGAGAGGCTACTATTCACTGTCACTGCACCGCTCGTTAACCTTCGCTGGGAAGAATCCCCGAAGGTAGCGGGACGTATGTGTGCCGTGCCGCCGACGGAAGGTACCGCGATGCGCGAAGTATTCCACCAGTCCCTCGAGGACGTCCAGAGCCGCTTGGTCGAGATCGCCGAACTCGTCACGGTCGCCATCGACCGCGCCACCCGTGCTTTCGGATCGAGCGACGTCGCCATGGCCGAAGAGGTCATCGAGGCCGACGCCATCATCGACGAGAAGGCCTTCGAGCTCGACGAGCTCGCCATCGAGATCCTCGCCCGCCAGCAGCCGGTCGCGCGCGACCTGCGCATCGTCGTGACGGCGCTGCGGGTCAGCGCGTCGCTCGAGCGCATGGGCGACATGGCCGAGCACATCGCGCAGCTCGCGCGCTCGCGCTTCCCCGAGCGCGCCATCCCGCGCGGCCTCAAGACGACCTTCACCCGCATGGGTGAGTTCGACGTCGAGGTCGCCCGCAAGCTCACCGAGCTGCTGCGGACGCAGGACCTGCGTATCGCCGACGAGATCCGCAACGCCGACGACGCCATCGACGAGCTGCACATCAGCGTCTTCGAGAAGGTGCTCGGCGACACCTGGAAGGGCGAAGCGACGGCCACGGTCGACGCGACGCTCGCGAGCCGCTACCACGAGCGGTTCGCCGACCACGCCGTCTCGGTCGCCAAGAAGGTCGTCTACCTCGCGACCGGCGATTGGGCCGGCGCCGACGACGAGGTCGAGACCAGCCCGGTCATCTGAGCACCGACGACGAAGGGGTGGATGCCGATCGGCATCCACCCCTTCGTCGTTGCGTCAGTGTTTGTTGCCCTGCGCGGCGACCGCGGCGGCGCCCGCGGCGGCGGCCTCGGGGTCGAGGTACTCCCCCGGTCCGAGGGGCTTGAGGTCGGCGTCGAGGCGGTAGACGAGCGGAATGCCCGTCGGGATGTTCAGCTCGGCGATGTCGGCGTCGCTGATGCCCTCGAGGTGCTTCACGAGACCGCGCAGCGAGTTGCCGTGCGCCGTGACCAGGACGGTCTTGCCGGCCTGGAGGTCGGGGACGATGTCGCTGTGCCAGTAGGGCAGCATGCGGTCGATGACGATCGACAGCGACTCGGTCGCGGGGACCTCACCGTCGATGCCGACGTAGCGCGGGTCGCCGACCTGGCTGTACTGGTCGTCGGCGGGCAGGGCCGGCGGCGGAACGTCGAACGAACGGCGCCAGAGCATGAACTGCTCGTTGCCGAACTCCTCGAGCGTCTGGGCCTTGTCCTTGCCCTGCAGGGCGCCGTAGTGACGCTCGTTGAGGCGCCACGAGCGCTTCACCGGGATCCACAGACGGTCGGCGGCGTCGAGCGCGATGTTGGCGGTCTGGATGGCGCGACTGAGGACGGAGGTGTGCAGCACGTCGGGCAGCACGCCCGACTCGGCGAGCATCTCGCCGCCGCGCTGCGCCTCGGCCTTGCCCTGGTCGGTGAGTCGCACGTCGACCCAGCCGGTGAACTGGTTGGTCTTGTTCCACTCGCTCTGCCCGTGGCGGAGGAGGATCAGCGTGTGAGGCGCGGTCATGCCTCCATGTTATCGACGCGCGCGGCTGGCATCATGTTCCGGTGACTCCCTCCCCCGTCGGCCGCCCGACCCGCGGGACGACCGGGGTCAATCGGCTTCGCCGGGTGGACCGGTGGATCGCCCGGCATCCGGTGCTGCGCCGCACCGACGACCCCCTCGTGGTCGACCTCGGCTTCGGCGCGAGCGCGGTCACGCCCCTGGAACTCCTCGCCCGGCTGACGAAGCAGAGAGCGGATGCCACGGTCGTCGGGCTCGAGATCGACGCCGATCGCGTCGCCCGCGCCCGCGCGCAAGCGGAGGGCGTCGCGGGCGTCACCTTCGCCCGTGGGGGGTTCGAGGTGCCGCTGCCGGGCCGGCGACGCCCCGCCGTCATCCGCGCGATGAACGTGCTGCGTCAATACGACGAAGACGACGTCGCCGACGCCTGGGGCCGCATGTGCGCGCGGCTTCAACCCGACGGCATCCTGGTCGAGGGCACCTGCGACGAGATCGGGCGCATCGCCACCTGGGCCGAGATCGGGGCGGATGCCATTCCCCGCAGCCTCACCATCTCGCTGCGCCTGGCAGAGCTCGACTCCCCCGCGATCGCGGCCGAGCGCCTGCCCAAGGCCTTGATCCACCGCAACGTGGACGGCGAGCGGGTGCACGCCTTCGTGGCCTCCCTCGAGCGGGAGTGGACGCGGGCGGCCGTGGTCGCGCCCTTCGGCTCCGTCCACCGGTGGCGCGTCGCCATGATCGCCCTCGCCGACGCCGGCTGGCCGCTGCTGAGACGGGAACGGTGGCGGCTGGGCGAGGTCGGCGTCGCGTGGGAGGCCGTCGCGCCGCTCTGAGCACGACTCGGCGTGGTCGCTCAGATGCGCGGGAGAAGCGCCCGCGCCTCGGCCGACGGCATCCCCGCCGCCACGAGCAGGTCAACGGCGAGCGGACGCAGGGCCGCGACGAGGTTGAGTTCTCCGACACCCCCGCCCGCTAGCAGCGCGGCGGGGTCGAGCCGTCGGATCACCGCGACCACCGCCGCGCGGGCGACGGGCTCGAGCGAGATGTCGTCGAGGCTGTCGCGCACCAGCCCCGCCCCGCGGGCGAGCTCGGCGAGCAGATCGGCCGGGACCGGACGCGCCTCACCGTCGACGCAGAGGTACGCCGCGCGGCGGGCGACGACGCGCAGGTTGCGCGTGGCCAGATCGAGCGCCTCGCGCACGCGGGCATGCCGCTGCAGCTCGGTGCGCTGGCGGCGCAGGAACGGCGAGATGCGCGCCACCTCGCGGCCCGACTCCAGCGAGCCGCTCCACGCGTCGACGTAGGTCTGCAGGGACCGTGCGCGTTCCAGGCCCCGCTCGGCCCGCGCGCGGTCCCCTCGGCGCAGCGCCCGCACGATCGTCGCCATGGCCACATCGAGCGCGTCGAACAGCTCGTCGGCGTCGCGGAGCTCGGTGCGGCGCAGCGTGCGCGGGATGAGCGCCGTCACGATCAGAGCGGCGACACCGCCGATGGCCCCGTCGACGAGGCGGAGGAAGGGCGCCCCGGTCACCACCACCAGGGCGATGAGCGACTGCACCACCGCCGCGAGGGCGAACCCCGGCTGCGGCGAGAGGAAGCGCGCGACCACCAGGGTGACCGACATGGCCACGGCGATCTGCCACCAGCCGCTTCCGGCGGTCACCAGCACGATCTCGGCGATCAGGATGCCGACGAGCATGCCGACGACGGTCTCACCGACACGCCAGGGTCGCGCGTCACGCACCAGTCCGAGGCTCGACACCGTGACCGTCGCCGCCAGCAGCGGAACCGGGTGGCCCAGGACGAAGTGCGCGAAGGCGTACGCCGAGGTGGCCGCGACCACGATCTGGACGATCGCGGGCAGCGACTCGCGCACCCGCGCGACACGTCGCCCCAGGGTGGAACGCAGACGGGAGGGAGGAACGACGACGCCGACCGTCGTCGACGAGTCGTCGGCGCTCATTCCGCGGCGCGGCGGCGACCCAGGCGCGGCAGACGCGGTACAGACGCGGTGGCGCCCGCGTCGGCGGGCACGACGGTCTCGGCGGCCGCGGCGATGGGGCCGTCGGCCGTGTCCACCACGAGCGGCACGCCCTCGGGGGCCGTGCGCTTGACGAGGGCCAACGCGATGGGCCCGTCTTCGTGGTGGATCGCGACCGAGGTGATCGTGCCGATCACGCTGTCACCCGCGCGCACGGCATCACCGCGCGCGGGAAGCACACTGTCGCTCCCGTCGAGCTGCAGCGCGACGACACGACGCGGCGGGTGGCCCAGGTTGTGCACCTTCGCCACCGTCTCCTGACCGCGATAGCAGCCCTTCGACAGGTGCACGGCGGTGCGCAGCCAGTCCATCTCGTGCGGAAGCAACCGCTCGTCGGCGTCGACGCTCACGCGCGGGCGCCACGCGGCCACGCGCAGCGCTTCGACCGCGTCACGACCCGCGAACGCCATCTCTCCCGCGACAGCGGCATCGATCAGGCGGTCGAGCTCTTCGGCATCCACGATCGCCTCGGCCCAGTCACGGTCGGCTCCCGGATGCGGATCGACACGGGCGTACGCCCATCCGCCGGGGGTGACGTCGGGCCACGGGTCGACCCAGACCGGAGCCGCCGCGGTGAGGGCTTCGACGGCGGCACGCGTGCCCCCGATCACCGACAGTTCGTCGGAACGATCGCGCACGTCCACCCGCAGGCGGAAGCGCATGCGGGTGAGCCAGGTCAGGAGCGCCTCGGCGTCGGACGCGTCCACGATCAACCAGGTCGTCTCACCGTCGTCGACGACCGAGGCCGCGTGCTCGACGCGCCCCTGCGGATCGAGGATGAGGAGTTCCGTCGACACTCCCGGGGCCAAGTGCGTCAGCGCCTGTGACGACAGGGAGTCGAGCCAGCTGCGCCGGTCCTCGCCGCCCACCGAGATGACGCGGCGATCGCCCAGAGGGGCAAGGGCTGTTCCGGATGCCAGACGGCGCTGTTCCGCGACGGGAGAACCGACGTGGCGCAGCCCCGCGTCGTCGACGACCGCGCCGGGAACCTGTGACAGCGAAGCCATGGTCATTCCGCCCGGGCCAGGCGCGCCGACGCATGCGAGCCCAGTTCGCGGCCGAGGGCGGCGATGTCCCAGGCCCACAGCAGATGGTTGTCGACGAGACCGTAGAGGCGCGTGGCCGCGGCGTACGGCTTCGCGCCGGCGGCGCGCACCACGGCGTCGGTCGCCAGATCGATGCGCGGACCCTTGACCTGGCCGACGTACAGCTCGAGCACGCCGTCGGCGTGGGCGAGGCTGACCTCGAGGTCGAAGCCGCCGTCGGCGTTGCGCAGAGCCTCGACGTCGTCGGCGGTGCGGACCGCCGCCGGGGCGGACGGCGGGAGCAACGCGGGACCCGCGTCGGCGTCTGTCGCCGGTCGCGCGAGGCGCCAGTACCCGGTCTCGGCGACCAGGGGACGACGCGCATCGCCGTCGAGCAGCCAGGCGTCGGCAGAGTAGTTGAGGTACCCCCCACCGTCGTGGCTGAAGCTCACGCGATGCGCGAACTCACCCGAGAACGCGTGCCCGTCGACCTCGTAGTCGATGACGCCGGTGCCCTCCCAGACGCCGACCAGCCACGACAGAGGGACGAGGTCGGCCGGAAGATCGGTCGGAATCTCGATCACGGTGCGCTCAGCGCTGGCCGCGATAGAGGTTCCAGACGACCGTGCCGGAGACGAAAGCGATCGCCAGCGATGCGAGGCCGAGAAGTCCCACGAAGAAGAGTTCGAGCGCGAGGAGGTCCATGAGGCGAGTCTATCCGGGAACCGAGTTCGACGGATCGTCGCGACCCGTCATCCGTTGACGATGGATGCCAGACCGAAACCCGCCGTGACGATGCCGAGCACGAGCAGCGCACCGAGGGCGCTCAGCGCCATGCGCTGGATGAACGCCTGCGACCGCCCGTACCAGAGCTGGATGGCGAAGGCGACGATCAGGCAACCACCGAGCGCGACGGTCACCCACTGCGCACGCCAGCCCTCGGGGGCGAACACCCCGATGGCCACTCCGGCGATCAGCGCGAGTACCCACACGGCGACGATGCCGCCGAAAGTCCGGCGCGGCGCGAGGTCGGGAGTCGACATGGATCCATCATCACCCAGGACGGGCCGAGAGCGCGAGCGCGGGCCGATGACGGCGCGCGGCGGCGCGTCACCCTAAGATGGGCGGGTGCGCGGCAGGTCGCGCGGGAGGTCCCTTTGGCACAGCTTCTGGTTCTGAGCTCCGCACCCGGCGGCGGAGCGGCCTTGCCTGCGCTCGAACTGCTGAGCCACCGCGTGCGCCAGATCCCCGCCGAGCCCGCTCAGTTGGTGAACGCGCCCAGCGCAGACGTCGTCTTCATCGACGCGCGCTTCGACCTCGTCGGCGCCAAGTCGCTGTGCAAGATCATCTCGACGACCGGCATGGAAGCCCCGCTCGTGCTGATCGTCACCGAGGGCGGTCTCACCGCCGTCTCGACCGACTGGGGCATCGACGACGTGGTGCTCGTCGGCGCCGGCCCCGCCGAGATCGACGCCCGCATCCGCCTGGCCATGGGGCGCCGTGCCGCCGACCAGGTGTCCACGCGCATCCAGACCTCGGGCATCTCGATCGACGAGTCCTCGTACTCGGCCAAGGTGCACGGCAAACCCCTCGATCTGACCTACAAGGAGTTCCAGCTCCTGCACTTCTTCGCCACGCACCCCTCGCGGGTGTTCACGCGCGAGCAGCTGCTCAGCGAGGTCTGGGGCTACGACTACTTCGGCGGCACCCGCACGGTCGACGTGCACGTGCGACGACTGCGCGCGAAGCTCGGCGATCTCGAACAGCTGATCGGCACCGTCCGCAACGTCGGGTACCGCTTCAACGTGTACGAAGACGACCCCGCGCCCGCGGCATCCTCCCCCTCCTGACGACGCACGCACCTCGTGTTCACTCGCGTGTCACCGACCCCTGACATGATGTGGGAATGATGGAACACGACGCGCTGGATGCCGGGCTCGGCGACGCCGACGACGACGACTTCGACGAGGCCGTCGAGGCCGCCGACGACCAGCTCCCCGATCACCGCTACCTCGATCGCGAGATCAGCTGGTTGTCGTTCAACCAGCGCGTCCTCGAACTGGCCGAAGACCCGATGGTCCCGGTGCTCGAACGAGCCAACTTCCTCGCCATCTTCGCCAGCAACCTCGACGAGTTCTTCATGGTGCGTGTCGCCGGCCTCAAACGCCGCATCGTCACCGGCCTCGCCGTACCCACCAACGTCGGCCGCGCACCGCTCGACGTGCTCGCCGACATCTCGGCCGAAGCGCACCGCCTGCAGGAGCGCCACGCCGCCGCCTGGACCGAGAAGGTGCGCCCCGCGCTGGCCGAGGCCGGCATCGAGGTCGTGTCGTGGGACTCGCTCGACGAAGACACGGCCGCTCGACTGACCGAGTACTTCCAGCGCAACGTCTTCCCGGTGCTCATGCCGCTCGCCGTCGACCCGGCGCACCCGTTCCCCTACATCTCGGGCCTCTCACTCAACCTCGCGATCCGCATCCGCAACGCGCGCACCGGTCGACAGGAGTTCGCGCGCCTGAAGGTGCCCCCGATGCTCCCCCGTTTCGTCGAGATCAGCGGTGGCCCCGGCGTGCGCTACCTGCCGCTCGAGGAGCTCATCTCGAACCACCTCGGCGATCTGTTCCCCGGGATGGAGGTGCTCGACCACCACGCGTTCCGTCTGACCCGCAACGAAGACATGACGATCGATGAGGACGAGACCGAGAACCTCATCCAGGCGCTCGAGGCCGAGCTGCTGCGCCGGCGGTTCGGGCCGCCCATCCGCCTCGAGATCACCGAGGACATGGATGACGTGACCCGCTCGCTGCTGCTGAGCGAGCTCGACATCACCGAGCAGGAGGTCTACCGTCTGCCCGGCGCCCTCGACCTGCGCGGCCTGTTCGACCTGTCGCGCATCGATCGCCCGGATCTGCGCTACCCGCCCCATGTGCCCAAGACCGCGCTGGCCTTCCAGCCGGCGGAGCAGAATGGCCGCGCTGACCTGTTCGGCGCGATCCGCAAGGCCGACGTGCTCGTGCACCACCCCTACGAGTCGTTCGCCACGAGTGTGCAGGCCTTCCTCGAGCAGGCCGCCCGTGACCCGCACGTGCTCGCCATCAAGCAGACGCTATACCGCACCTCGGGCGACAGCCCCATCGTGCAGGCGCTCATCGACGCCGCCGGAGCCGGCAAGCAGGTGCTCGCCCTCGTCGAGGTCAAGGCGCGCTTCGACGAGGCGAACAACATCGTCTGGGCGCGCAAGCTCGAGAAGGCCGGCGTGCATGTCGTCTACGGCCTCGTGGGGCTGAAGACCCACTGCAAGCTCGCCCTCGTCATCCGAGAAGAAGAGGGACGCCTGCGCCACTACAGCCACGTGGGCACGGGCAACTACAACCCGAAGACGAGCCGTATCTACGAAGACTTCGGCCTGTTCACCGTCGACGACCAGGTGGGGCGCGACCTCACCCGTCTGTTCAACGAGCTCAGCGGGTACGCGATCGAGAAGAAGTTCAAGCGCCTGCTCGTCGCCCCCCTGCACCTGCGCAAGGGTCTGCTGCGCCACATCGACAAAGAGCGTCGCAACGCCCTCGAGGGCAAGACCTCGGGCGTGCGGATCAAGGTCAACTCGATGGTCGACGAAGAGATCATCGACGCCCTGTACCGCGCCAGCCAGGCCGGGGTACCCGTGGATGTCTGGGTGCGCGGCATCTGCTCGATCAAACCCGGGGTCGAGGGGATGAGCGAGAACATCACCGTGCGCTCCATCCTCGGTCGCTACCTGGAGCACTCGCGCATCTTCACGTTCGACAACGACGGCGATCCGCAGGTGTTCATCGGCAGCGCCGACATGATGCACCGCAACCTCGACCGCCGCGTCGAGGCCCTGGTGCGCGTGGTCGACCCCGCGCAGGTTCAGGAATTGATGACGCTGTTCAGCCTCGCGATGGACGACAGTACGAGCTCGTGGCACCTCGGTGCCGAGGGCGAGTGGGTGCGTCACAGCGTCGACGCCGACGGCGCGCCGCTGCTCGACCTGCAGGAGCACACGATGGCGCTCGTCCAGCGCAAGCGCCGCGCACGGTCGGCGCGGTGACCGAGACCGCGATCTATGCGGCCGGCGGCGTGGTGTGGCGCGTCGTCGACGGAAAGCTGCGCGTCCTGCTCATCCACCGCACCAAGTACCGCGACCTGACGCTGCCCAAGGGCAAGGTCGATCCCGGCGAGACCCTCGCCGAGACGGCCGTGCGCGAGATCCGGGAAGAGACGGGCATCCGCGTGGCGCTCGGCGTGCCGGTCGGAGTGTCGCGGTACCGGATGCCGAGCTCGCGCACCAAGATCGTGCACTACTGGGCCGCCGAGGCCACCGATGCCGCCGTCCGCACCTCGTCATTCGTGCCGAACAAAGAGGTGGCGGCTGTCGAGTGGGTGAGCCTGAAGAAGGCGCGGAAGAACCTCAGCTACCCCGTCGACATCGAGATCCTCGACGAGTTCACGCGGTTGGTCGACGAGCAGGCACTGCCCACGTTCCCCGTGATCGCCCTGCGCCACGCCAAGGCACGCTCGCGCGAGGAATGGGAGGGCGAAGACAACGATCGCCCCCTCACCACGCGGGGACGCCGACAGGCCGAGGCCATCGTCGGACCGCTGCTCGCCTTCGGCGTGCGCCGGATCGTCTCGAGCCCCGCCGAGCGCTGCGTCCGCACGGTCACTCCCCTGTCGCACGCGCTCGGACAACGCATCCAGGTCAGCGGCGAGATCAGCCAGGACGCCTGGGAAGAGGGCCGTTCCGACGCGCGGACCGTCATCGGCGAGCGGGTGCGGGCGCGCAAGCCCGTCGTCCTCGCCAGCCACGGTCCCGTGCTGCCCGACATCCTGAACGAGATGGCACTGGCCACCGGCACCATGCGCGGGTCGTACCTGGGCAGTTCCTCGGCGCTCGAACCCGGCGGGTTCTCGGTCGTGCACATTCCGGTGGCGCACCCCGGTGCGGGCATCGTCGCCATCGAGACGCACGAGCCGCCGGTGTGACCCTGCCCCTCGACGTCCGCGTCGCGTGGCGCGAGGTCCCGCCGGGCGCGGCGCGCCGCGAGGTGTCGCGGTCGTTGCTCGCCGAGCTGCTCCCGGGGGCGGACGTCGTGTCACGGTGCTCCGCGTGCGGCGGTGAACACGGACGCGTGCGTATCACGGGGGTCGAGGCCACGGCATCCGTCTCGTATGTGGAGGGGTGGGCGGTGGTGGCGACCTCACGCTCAGCGGCGTCGGTGGGAGTCGACGCGGTCCCCGCCGAGGCGACCGGCCTCGACAACGTCCTGCCGGGAGCGGATGCTCGCACCTGGGCGCGGGTGGAGGCGGTGCTCAAGGCCGACGGTCGCGGGCTCAGCGTCGACCCGGCGCGCGTGCGGATCGAGCCCCGGGCGGACGACACCTGGGTCGGTCGGGTCGACGACGGCGCTCCGTACGACGGATACGACGTGGTGGGCCCGCCGGGCGTCGTTGTCGCCGTCGCGGTGTCACCCGGGGCGTGTGCCGCTCGATAGTGGTGGCCGGGGGCGAGGCGGGCGCGACGTGCGATGAGCGGCGGGTGCGGGCGCGGGGCGCGGCGCGAGCGCGCGACGCGTGAGGAGCGGAGGGCGAGGGACGAGCGGAGGACGCGGAGCGCTCGGGCCCCCTCCCTCCGCCCCTCGCCCTCCGCTCGCCCCGGCGACCGGGGCCGGAACCTCACACCCGCGACGGCAGAGCGGTGCGGTCGACCCACGCCGACAGCACCGCCGCGGCATCCGCTCCCCCGGCCCGAGCCACCGCGGCGCGGAAGTCGTCGGTCGTGACGAGTGCGTGGCGGTGGTCGGCGGTCCAGGCGCGCAGCAGATCGAAGAACGCGACATCGCCCAGGGTCTGCCGCAGCGCGTGCAGCGTCAGCGCGCCGCGTTTGTACACGCGGTCGTCGAACATGTCGTCGGGTCCGGGGTCGATCAGCAGCAGATCGCGCGGCTTGGCGGCCAGTCGGGCGTAGTGGTCGTCGACGCAGGTCTGCACCGAAGGACCGCCCGAGGCCTCGGACCACAGCCACTCGGCGTAGCAGGCGAAGCCCTCGTTCAGCCAGATGTCGCTCCACCGCGCGAGACCGACGCTGTTGCCGAACCACTGGTGCGCCAGCTCGTGCGCGATGAGGCGCTGCGCCGCGGGCACGAGGTGGTTCATACCGAAGACGGCGAGGCCCTGCGCCTCGAGCGGGATCTCGAGCTCGTCGGCGGTGACGACGAGCGTGCACGCCTGCTGCGGGTACGGCCCGAAGAGGCGGTCGAAGAGCCGCAGCATCTCGGGCACGGGGGCGAAGGCGCGGTCGACCGCGGCCGTCAGCGCCGGCGGGGCGCTGACGGTCACCGGCGGCACGACATCGACGCCGCTGCCCGCCAGGGGACGCGTGCGATACCGGCCCACGTGCACCGCCGCCAGGTAGGTGGCGGTGGGCACGTCGGAGGTGAACACGCGGGTGGTGCGACCGCCCCGGCGCATGCTCGCTCCCGCGACGCCGGTCGCGGCGACCTCGTAGCCGTCGTCGACCGTGATCTGCATGCGCATCGAGGCGCGGTTGTCGGGCCGGTCGTTGCACGGGAACCACGTCGGAGCCCCCGTGGGCTGACCGGCGACCAGAGCGCCGTCGGTGAGCTCTTCCCACCCGACGGTCCCCCAGCGCGAACGACGGGGCGCCGGGGTGCCGGCGTACGCGACCTCGACTTCGAACCGATCCCCCGCGGCGAGCGCGCGCGCGGGTGTCACGCGGATCGCGTGCGGCCCGGCCGTCACCCGCGCGGCGGCTCCGTCGACGCGCACGCGCGACGTGCGGAGCCCGACGAGGTCGAGGGCGAACGAGGTCACCGCAGTGCGGGCGACGGCGACGATGGTCGCGGTTCCCTCGAGCCGATTGGTGCGTACGCGATAGCCGAGGACGAGGTCGTACGACTGCACGTCGTACGAGGCGTCACCGCTCTGCGGGGCGTAGGAGTCGGTGGCGCTCACGTGGTCGACTGGTAGGCGCGGACCTTCACGGCACGCCACGGACCGATGGGGTTGCCGCTCCAGCGCGAGCCGACCGGAACGGTCTCACCGCGCATGACCAGCGACGCCGGCCCCACGGTCGCGTGCGCACCGAGGGTGGAGGCGGGAAGGACCACGCTGTGCGGACCGAGGGTCGCCCCCGCTTCCAGCTCGACGGTATCCATACTCATGATTCGATCATGGAACAGATGCGTCTGCACCACGCATCCGCGGTTGACGGTTGACGCGGCCCCCAAAGTGACCAGGTCGGGTTCGGGCAGCCAGTAGCTCTCGCACCAGACACCGGCACCGATCGTGGCGCCGAGGCTCCGCAGCCACACGGCGAGCGCGGGGGTTCCCGTCGCCGCGCGCGCGAACCACGGGGCGGCGACCATCTCGGTGAAGGTGTCCGAGACCTCGGTACGCCACACGAAGCTCGACCAGAGGGGCTGTTCCCCCGCGCGGATGACGCCGACGATGGCCCACTTGGCCGCGGTCGAGACCCCGGCGGCGACCGCCCCCGCGGCCAGCATCACCAGGCCCGACAGCAGCAGCGTCCACACCGGCCCGACGCTCTGCCAGAGCCCGGCGAGGGCGAAGATCACCCCGAGCCCGATGGCGCAGGTGACGACCACGGGGACGAAGCGCCCAAATTCCCACAGCGTCCGCGCCAAGCGCAGACCCGACGTGGGGCGGTAGGTGCGCGACTCGTCGCCCGCGGCCGACAGGCGGCGCAGACGCACCGCGGGCGAGCCGAGCCATGACGAACCCGCCTTGGCCTTCATCGGCGCCGCCGACAGCACCGCGACCAGTCCGTCGCGCGGCACGCGGTGCCCCGGCGCAGCCATGCCCGAATTGCCGAGGAACGCGCGCTTGCCGATGCGCACCGGGCCGATCCGCAGCCATCCGGCGCGCAGCTCGTAGGACGCCACCATCGTGTCGTCGGCCAAGAAGGCGCCGTCTTCGATGCGGGTCATCGACGGGATCAGCAGAACGGTCGACGCCTCGACGTCGCGACCCACCTCGGCGCCGAGCAGGCGCAGCCACACGGGGGTGAACAACGACGAGTACAGCGGGAAGAGGATGGTGCGGGCGGCATCCAGGAGTCGTTCGATGGTCCACGCCTGCCACGCGACGCGGCTGCGCACGGGGTGGGTCCCCTCGGTCAGGCCGATCGAGAGCAGCCGCACGAGCAGGACGACGGATGCCGCGAACACGAGGCCCGTGACGGCGACGGACGGCACGAGCCAGACGAACGCGCCGCCTGCGGCCCCGGCGAGCGAATCCGCGCCGCGAATGCCCTGGGCGACGACGAGCGCGCCCACGGTGAAGGCCGCGAGCGGCAGGAGCGCGAGCACGAGCGCCGACGCCGCGTACGCCCACAGCCAGCGGGTGGGCGCGGGCGGGCGCTCGGTCGGCCATCCCTTCGCCGTCCCGCCGACGCGCACGGCAGGCGAACCCGCCCACGACTGGTCGGCCTTGACGCGGCCGAACACCGCGGATCCGGGGGCGATCTCGGCTCGCCGGCCGATGCGGGTGCCCGGCGCGAGCGTGGAGCGCGCGCCCACCGTCGCCTCGGCACCGATGCGCACCTCGCCGATGCGCACGAGGTCGCCGTCGATCCAGTACCCGGTGAGGTCGACCTCGGGCTCGATCGATGCGCCGTCGCCGACGACGAGCATGCCCGTGACCGGCGGCAGCGCGTGCATGTCGACGTTCCGGCCGATCCGCGCGCCCAGAGCGCGGGCGTAGTACGACACCCAGGGGGCGCCGGCCAGCCCCACGGCATCCACCTGGTCGGCGATCTGCTCGGCGAGCCACAGACGGATGTGCACCCAGCCGCCCCGCGGGTGATCCCCGGGGCGTACCCCCGCCAGCAGCAGACGAGCGGATGCCACGGCGATCGCCATGCGTCCGAACGGCGTCGCGAAGATCAGCAGACCGACCACGAGCAGGGGCCAGGGCACCGACGGCAGCACGTCGAAGCCGGGGAGGAGCCGCAGCACGGCCGACGCGGTGAGCAGGTACAGCAGCCACCGCACGCCGGAGAGCACGAACAGCGGCGCGCCCAGCAGCGTCTGAGCCCACTGGGTCGTGCGCGGGGTGGGCTCGGCGCGGTGGAACTCCGCCGCGCCCTCGTCGACCAGCTGCGGACCGAGGGCCTTCGCCATCGCGCCCAGACGGGGAACGTCGTAGATGTCGGCGACCGAGAACTCCGGCACCCGCGTACGGATACGCGAGACCAGCTGCGCGGCCGCGAGCGAACCGCCGCCCAGGTCGAAGAAGTCGGTCTTGCGCTCGGTGACGGCGACGCCGAGCACCGCCTGCCACTGCTCGGCGAGCCAGGCCTCGTCGGCCGAGAAGTCGGTGGGCGCGGGGGCGTCGACGCCCGGGAGCGGCCAGGGCAGCGCCGCGCGGTCGACCTTGCCCGAGGTGCGCACCGGCAGCGCGTCGACGACGCCGAGCAGCGGGATGGTCGCCGCCGGCAGGCGCTCGGCGAGCGCGGCGCGCGCGGCGCCCCGGTCGAGGTCGACGCCCTCGTCCATGACCAGGTAGCCGACGAGCACGGGCACGCCGGCCTCGGTCGTGCGCACGGCGACCGTGGCGGCGCTCACGCCCGCCAGATCCTGCAGCGCCGACTCGACCTCCCCCAGCTCGATGCGTCGTCCGCCGACCTTGACCTGGTCGTCGGCGCGGCCCTGGAAGACCAGGCCTTCCGACTCGAATCGCACCAGGTCGCCCGAGCGGTAGGCACGATCCCACCCGAGCGTCGGCATGGGCGCGTACTTCTCGGCGTCTTTCGCGGGGTCGAGGTAGCGGGCGAGACCGACCCCTCCGATGATGAGCTCTCCGGTGCCCCCCTCGGGAACGGGGAGTCCTTCGGCGTCGACGACGGCCAACGCCCATCCGTCGAGCGGCAGACCGATGCGCACCGGCAGCGAGCCGTCGAGCGCGGCCGCGCACGCGACCACGGTGGCCTCGGTCGGCCCGTACGTGTTCCACACCTCGCGACCGTCGGCGACCAGGCGGGCGGCGAGCTCGGGCGGGCAGGCCTCGCCGCCGAAGATCAGCAGGCGCACGTTCTCGATCGAGTCGGCGGGCCACATCGCCGCCAGCGTCGGCACGGTCGACACCACGGTGATGCCCTGGCGCAGCAGCCACGGCGCGAGGTCTTCGCCGGAGCGCACGAGCGAGCGCGGGGCGGGCACCAGGCACGCGCCGTGCCCCCACGCGAGCCACATCTCCTCGCACGAGGCGTCGAAGGCGACCGACAGACCGGCCAGCACACGGTCGCCCGGTCCCAGCGGCTCCTGCTGGAGGAACAGGCGCGCCTCGGCTTCGACGAATGCCGCCGCCGAACGGTGCGACACGGCGACGCCCTTGGGAACGCCCGTCGAACCCGAGGTGAAGATGATCCACGCGTCGTCGTCGACGCCGGGCGGGGCCACCACCGGCACGGCGTTCGTGCTGGGATGCGGCGCGTCGCCGTCGTACAGGCGCACGAGGTCGGCATCCGCGTCGTGGGAGACGAACTCCCCGGCGCCCACCACGATGCCGCGGACCCCGGCTTCGCCGAACACCAAGCGCGCGCGCTCGTCGGGATCGTCGGCGTCCACGGGCACGTAGGCGGCACCGGCGGCCATGACCGCGAGAATCGAGACGTACAGCTCCTTGGAGCCCGACGGCATCCGCACCCCCACGCGGTCGCCGCGGCGCACACCCGCCGCGTGCAGGGCGCCGGCCGTGCGCCAGACGCGCGCGAGCAGCTCCCGGTAGCTCAGGGCGCCCGAGCCGTCGTCGATCGCCGAGGCCTCCGGATGCCGGGCGGCGACGCTCGAGAGCAGATCGATGAGGGTGCGCGCAGGAGCCGCGGCATCCCGTCGGTCGAGCGGAGCCTGTGCGTCGGAGGCAGAGTTCGTCACGGGGGTGAACAGTACAACCCCCAGGAAAACACCCCGGACGGGCCACACCGGTTCACCTCCCGTTCACCCGCGGGGCGCAGTCTCGTAAGAGTCGCTGTTTACCGTTCACGACGAACCCTGCACCGGGTTCCTGTTCCCGACATGCGAAGGATTCACACAGTGAAGCTCTCCCGAATCGCCCAGCTGGGCACCGTGGCCGCCGTGGCCTCTCTGACCCTCGCCGGCTGCGCCGGCCCCTCGAGCTCCGGCGGCGCCGCGGGCTCCTCGGAATCCCCCTCCTCCTCCGACGTGGCGTTCACGATCGACTCCTCGCTCTCGGGCACCATCACCGCCGGTGGCTCGAGCGCCCAGTCCAACGCGCAGGCCGCGTGGACCAGCGCCTACAACGCCCAGGCCAAGGGCGTCACGATCAACTACGACAAGTCGCAGGGCTCCGGCGGTGGCGTCACCAACTTCCTGAGCGGCGCGTACGACTTCGCCGGCTCCGACTCGCCGCTGAACGCCGACCAGACCTCGCAGTCGGTGGCGCTGTGCACCGAGGGCGGCGTGAACATCCCCGTCTACCTCGACGGCGTCGCGATGATCTTCAACATCCCCGGTGTCACCGAGCTGAAGCTCTCGGGCGAGACGATCGCCAAGATCTTCGCGCTGCAGATCACCGACTGGTCCGACCCGGCCATCACCGCCGACAACGGCACCGAGCTCCCCGCCGGCGCCATCACGACCGTCGCGCGTTCGGACGGCTCGGGCACCACGCAGAACTTCACCAACTACCTCGCCGCGACCCAGTCGTCGGTGTGGACCTACCCCGCGGGCAAGGACTGGCCGGTCGAGGGCAACGTGTCGAAGCAGAAGGGCGGCTCCGGCGTCGTCGAGGCCGTCAAGGCGGGCTCGGGCACCATCGGCTACGCCGACCACTCGGCCGTCGGCGACCTCAACTCGGCTGCCGTCATCCAGGACGGCACCGCCGTCGCCTACAGCCCCGAGGCCGTCACCGCGACGTTCGAGGCTGCGGCCGTCGACGCCAGCAACGGCATCGCGGGTGACCTGTCGAAGAAGTTCGACTACTCGAAGCTCACGGCCGAGACGTACCCCATCCCGCTGGTGTCGTACGCCATCACCTGCAGCACGTTCAAGGACGCGAAGCAGTCCGAGCTGGTCAAGTCGTACCTCGGCTTCGTCACGAGCTCGCTCGGCCAGCAGGTCGCGGCCAAGAACGCCGGCTCCGCACCGCTGCCGGACTCGGTCCTCGAGGCTGCCGCCGAGACCCTCTCGGCCATCAAGTAAACATCTGTCGGACTCGGCCCGGCTCGCACCTCTCGTGCGGGTCGGGCCGGGCTGATCGAAGCGATCGATCATCATCGAGCGTTTCGCTGAGCCGAATCCTCACAGAACACCCGACCGAGGAGCACCCCATGACCCGTGCCGAGCGTGAGGTCCCGCGTGACTGACACCGTCGCTGACACCGAGACCGCCCCGTCGTCCCCTCCGCCGCCTCGAGCGAGCATCGTCGGGAAGCGTCGCGTCGGCGACACGGTCTTCCTCGGTCTGTCGACCACGGCTGCCGTGTCGATCATGATCATCCTCGCAGGCGTCGCGATCTTCCTGATCCTGCGTGGGCTTCCGGCCATCACCGCCAACTGGACCGAGGGCGACCTCGCCGGGTACCAGAACGGCACGTGGACCAACTTCTGGGAGTACGTCGGCCCGCTGCTGTTCGGCAGCATCTGGGCGGCGCTCATCGCCATGGTCATCGGCACCCCGGTCGCCATCGGCATCGCGCTGTTCATCTCGCACTACGCGCCCCGCAAGATCGCCGGAGCCCTGGGCTACGTCGTCGACCTGCTCGCCGCGGTGCCCTCGATCGTCTTCGGACTGTGGGGCATCATCGTGATGCGCCCGCTGCTGCTGCCGGTGAGCCAGTTCCTCAACGAGTACCTCGGCTGGATCCCGCTGTTCCAGGGCCCCGTGTCGAGCACCGGCTCGACGATGTTCACCGGTGGAGTGGTGCTCGCGGTCATGATCCTCCCGATCGTCACCTCGATCACCCGCGAGATCTTCCTGCAGACCCCGCGCCTGCACGAAGAGGCCGCCCTCGCCCTCGGGGCGACGCGCTGGGAGATGATCCGCCTCGCGGTGTTCCCCTACGCCCGCAGCGGCATGGTCTCGGCCACCCTGCTCGGCCTCGGCCGCGCGCTGGGCGAGACCATGGCCATCGCGCTCATCATCTCGCCGAGCCTCATCTACTCGGTGCTGCTGCTGACCGACGGCTACAACTCGCAGACCATCGCCGCCAACATCGCCCTGAACTTCCCCATCGCCACCGACCTGCAGCGCTCCGCGCTGATCGGCACGGGCCTGATGCTGTTCGTCGTCTCGCTCGCGGTCAACATGTTCGCGCGCTACATCGTCGCCGCGACGGGCCCGGGGGCCAAGGGTCGCAAGAAGGGAAAGCGCTCGTGACCGCCTCCGTCACCCCCGCGGCCTCGACCCCCCTGGCGCTGACCAGCGGCCGGCTCCCGCGTTACATCGAGCCCGCGCTGCTCGCCGGTGTCGCCGTCGTCGTCGCCGCGATGCAGCTGCTCATGGGCGGCTTCAACATCGCGACCTGGCTGATCCTGACCGCCGTGCTGTACCTGATCGCCATCGGCGTCGGCTCCAGCATCGTCGAGAACCGCCGCAAAGCGGTCGACCGGGTCGTGCGCGGCCTCGTCACCGTGGCCTTCCTTCTCGCCGTGGCGCCGCTCATCTCGACCCTCTACACCGTGGTGTCGAAGGGCCTCGCGGTGGTCAACCTGCAGTTCATCACGCAGGTGGGAGGCACCGCCTTCGACCCGAACACCCTCGAGGTCGTCGCGACCCCCGGTGCCTGGCAGGCCGTCACCGGAACGCTGATCATCACGGGGATCGCGGCCCTCATCTCGGTGCCCATCGGCATCCTGGCCGCGGTCTACCTCGTCGAGTACGCACAGCCGAACAACCCGCTCCGCCGCGCGATCACGTTCCTCGTCGACGTGATGACCGGTATCCCCTCGATCGTCGCCGGTCTGTTCGCGTTCTCGCTGTTCAGCCTCGTCGTCGGTCCGAAGGCCTTCAGCGGCTTCTCGGCATCCATCGCCCTCTGCGTGCTGATGATCCCCATCGTCATCCGCTCCACCGAGGAGATGCTGCGTCTGGTGCCGGCCGATCTGCGCGAGGCGTCGCTCGCCCTGGGCGTGCCGCGCTCGGCCACGATCATCAAGGTCGTGCTGCGCACTGCCGCCAGCGGCATCATCACCGGTGTCGTGCTGGCCGTGGCCCGCGTGGTGGGTGAAACGGCGCCGATCTTCATCGCGGCGAGCTTCACCGACAACTTCAACGCCAACCCGTTCGACGGTCCCATGCAGACCCTCCCCGTCATGGCCTACACCGCGTACAGCTTCCCCGGCCAAGACATCGACGCCTCTCAGGCCCAGGCCTGGGGCGCGGCGTTCCTGCTGGTCGTCCTCGTCGTCATCTTCAACCTGATCGCCCGGATCGTCGCGGCCGTGTTCGCGCCGAAGGCGCGCTGAGCTAGGAAAGGCACTCCCGTGTCCAAGAGCATCGAGGTCCAGGACCTCAACGTCTACTACAGCGACTTCCTCGCGGTCGAGGGCGTCTCGATCGACATCGAGCCGCGTTCGGTCACCGCCTTCATCGGCCCCTCGGGCTGCGGCAAGTCCACGTTCCTGCGCACCCTGAACCGCATGCACGAGGTGATCCCCGGCGGCCACGTCAAGGGCCGCGTGCTCATCGACGGCGACGACCTCTACGGTCCCGGTGTCGATCCCGTGCTCGTGCGTCGTCACGTCGGCATGGTGTTCCAGCGCCCCAACCCGTTCCCGACGATGTCGATCCGTGAGAACGTCCTGGCCGGCGCCAAGCTCAACGACAAGCGCATGTCGAAGAGCGACGCCGACGCCCTCGTCGAGAAGTCCCTGCAGGGCGCCAACCTGTGGAACGAGGTCAAGGACCGCCTCGAGAAGCCCGGCGGCGGACTCTCGGGTGGTCAGCAGCAGCGTCTGTGCATCGCCCGCGCGATCGCGGTCTCGCCCGACGTGCTGCTGATGGACGAGCCCTGCTCGGCGCTCGACCCCATCTCGACCTTCGCGATCGAGGAGCTCATCTCGGAGCTCAAGAACGAGTACACGATCGTCATCGTCACGCACAACATGCAGCAGGCGTCGCGCGTGAGCGACAAGACGGCGTTCTTCAACATCGCCGGAACCGGCAAGCCCGGCAAGCTCATCGAGTACAACGACACGTCGGCGATCTTCACCGCGCCGACCGTGCAGGCCACCGAGGACTACGTCTCCGGCCGCTTCGGGTAAGCGCGAGAACGACGACGGCCCCGCTTCGGCGGGGCCTTCGTCGTTTCCGCGCGGGGGCGGGCCGGTCGCGCGGGCTGGACGTGTGAGCTCAGTCGCGCGGGCTCAGCAGGTATGCGTTGAGGTCGGCGGTGAGCTCCCGGTCCACCGTCTTCGGACGACCGTCGACGGCCGACACGGGCGCGGCGAGACGCACGCTCGACAGCAGCCACGCGGCATCCGCATCTTCGAGGTCGTCGAGCAGGACGGTCTCGTACGAGGTCGAGAACCCCCGCGACTCCAGGTGCGAGAACAGGCTCAGCTGCGTCGTCCCGTGCAGGATGCCGGCCTGCGGCTCGGGGGTGACGAACCGGTCGCCCACGCGCAGCAGGACGGATGCCGTGGGCGCCTCGAGAACGACCCCGTCGTTCGTGACGAAGACGGCGTCGTCGGCGCCGCGGCGCTGGGCCTCGCGGATCGCGGCCATGTTCACCGCGTACGACAGGGTCTTGGCCCCCAGCAGCAACCAGGGGGCACGGGCGGGGACGTCGGCCGGGTAGCCCCGGTCGAGGGTGGCGATGCGTACGCCGTCGCGTCGGGCGCGGAGGTTGTCGGGGGCCGTGGCGAGGGTGATCCACGCGGTCGGCGACGCCCCGGATTCGACACCGCGGCTGAGGATGAGCTTGATGACGCTCTCGCCGGCGCCGGCCTCGGCGGCGACGCGCTCGATCGCGGCCCGCCACTGCGCCGGATTCGGCGTGGGAAGGTCGCACAGCCCCGCAGACCGGGCCAGACGTTCGAGGTGGGGCCCCACCTCTTGCGGGTGGCCGTCGACGACGCCGAGCGATTCGAAGACCCCGTCGCCCCGCTGCGCACTGAGCTCACCGAGCGGCAGCACGGGAGCGTTCGGATCCACCGTGTGCAGCGTGTCGGAGAAGTCCTCCCGCTGATCGTCGGATGCCACGGGGTCGATCACGAGAGCGAAACGCCAAGCCATGCAGCGAGCCTAGGGCCGCCGAGGCAACACGCCCGGGGCTTGTCAACGGGTCGCGCGGAGGGAATGTCTTCGGCCGACCCTTGTTACACTCTTCTAGCCGGGCCGCAGTAACCCCGGGCTCCATCTTTTGCCGCTCTGAGCGGCCATGCGCCGAGAGGCGTTCTGCGGTCCGGCACTTATCTTTTCTGCGGCAGACGTCGCGTCGCAGGCTCGAGAGGCATTGCCCTCGTCTGCGCGGCACTCTTCTCGTCGTCCGGCGCCGGCGGAACGCGGGCGGCACCACGATCCACCGCCGCAGGCCCGACGGGTCGCGTCATCCGCTCCGACTCAGGCGAGCGCGTCGCGGCGCCAGAGCGCGGCGGAGGCCGACAGATCGTCGGCGTACGTCGCCAGGCGCAACGCGCGGGTGGTGAGCGCCGTCGCGCGCTCCGACTCGGTGTTCTCGTAGTCATCGGCCAGGTGACTCGACCCCGAGGCCTGCACACGACAGAAGGCCGCCGCGCGATCCAGCGCTACGGCGAAGTCCCCCTCGAAGAGGCCCCGCAGGATCGTGTCGATCAGCTGCACGAGTTCTTCCGGTCCGGCGGGGGCCGGCGCGCCCGCCACGACGGGGTCGACCGTGGCGATCTCGGTGCGTCCGCGCTCGTAGAGCAGAGCCGCGGTCGCGGCGTCGTCGTGGATCATCAACTGCAACAGGTACAGGCGCCAGAGCGCGCCCGGAAGCGACTTCGCCGGGGAACGCGACCACAGCTCCGCGATATCGTCGATCCCGTTGTCGTCGGTGAAGGCGACCAGTCGCTCGACGACGTCGACGGTGGGGTCTGCCCGCACCCTCGACAGCAGGGCCTGCGCGGTGCTGTGCGCGACGCGCGACACCTCGGCGGGGTCCTCCGCCGCGAACAGGCGGTCGAACAGCTCAGCGGGCCGTCGCACGGGCTTGTGGAACTCGCGTGAGGAATCGCTCATCGTTCCAGGCTAGGGCGTCGACCCTCACCGTGGGCCGAGAGCGAGACCCGGGCTCAGGCCGTCGCGACGGCGACGACGGCGTCGGTGCTGGGCGTTCCGTCGGGCGAACCGCCCGCCGGCTCGATCGTGACGGCGATGACGTCGCCCTCGTGCATCTGGCCCTCGAGAACCGCGGTCGCCGAGCCATCGGCATCCGGCTCGAAGGTTCCGGCGGCGATCGGGGTGCCCTCGCGCACGAACCACAGCTCGTACGTCTTGTCGGACGGAAGCGCGGGCATGCCGTCGGAGACCAGCACGCTGCGTCCGGTCGACGCCGACCAATGGGCGGTCGCGACGGTGCCGTCGGGCATGGTGGCCGTGGCCGAGCGGGCGTCGGGCGATCCCTCGATCTGCTCCAGGGCGACGACGGCTGCCGGGGGTGCCATCAGCTGTCCCACGGTCACGGCGCCGAAACCGAGCGCGAGCACGGCGGCGAACGACGCGGCCAGGGTGAACCAACGGCGTCGGCCCCAGCCGGATGCTGAGGCGGAACCACCCGATACGGGCTCACGCTCCGCGGTGACCGGGGTGAGGCCCGCTGCGGCGAAGTCCTCGTCGTCGAGCGGGGCGGGGGTCGCCACCACCGGGGAATCGTCCTGGGGAAGCTCGGAGATGCGAGCGAACAATGACGCGCGCACGGAAGCGGGCGGCTCGACGGGCTCGATGGTGTCGCTGATCGCGGCCACGGCGTCGGCGGCCGATCGAACGTGGGAGTCCCAGTGCGGATTACCCGCCAGAGCCTCCTGGTACGCGCGCTCATCAGCTGCCGATAGCGCGTTCAGCGCGTGCCCGGCAGCGAGGTCGGCGAAGTCCCTCTCGTTCACTTGTCCACCCCCATTTCCATCCTCAAGCGTGACAATCCGTCGCGCATCCTCGTCTTGATCGTTCCGAGCGGCGCCCCGACGAGAGTAGCGATCTCACTCTGGCTGTATCCACCGAAGTAGGCCAGGGTGAGGGCTTCTTTCTGCGCTTCGGGAAGCGCCGCCAGTGCATCGACGACGCGTCGCCCCTCGATCTTCATCTCGACTTCTTCAGAGACGTTGTCGTAGGCAACGTCCATATCGCGGAACCCCGCGCGTACGTCACGATCGGCACTGGATTGCGACGACCGCACGCGGTCCACCGCTCTCCGGTGGGCGATCGTGAGAACCCACGACCTTCCTTGGCCTCTATTCGGAGTGAACCGCGCGGCGGATTGCCAGATTTCGAGGAACACTTCCTGCAGCACCTCTTCGCTCTGCGAGCGGTCGACGAGCACGCGCAGGATGAGGCCGAAGGCACGGGCCGACAGGACGTCGTACAGCTCAGCGAAGGCGAGGCGATCGCCCGTCGCGACGCGCTGCAGCAGCGCCCCGACCTGATCGACAGGCTCCGTCCCGTCGTCGGGAAGGTCGAAACCGTCGATCACCATGGCCTCCATCATTCCTTACGCATACAGAGACCCCCGTACGCGCGCGCGCGAGCCGCGCAGCTCGGCGGGGCCGGCCCGCCATCCTCGGGCCGATCGAACTCGGATCAAAAAGATTCTGAAGAATATTTACGAGCCTCTGACCTGGGATTTTCCCGCCACCGGATGCCGAAATCCGACCTAGATCGCAACAATCCGCAATCCGATCCCCCGGGGGTCCCGAAGACCCTGTGTAAGCCGCTCCACGGTGAACCGCCCCTCGCACCGGGGTGTCCCTGACGGGTCGCAGACGCGATCCGAATGATTCTCGGAGGAATGTCATGCTCATCAACAAGAAGCCCGTCGTTGCTGGTCTCGCCCTCGTTCTGGGCTCGGCCTTCGCACTCACCGCCTGCTCCGGCGGCGCCACCACCTCGGGCGGCACCACTGAGGAGAGCATGGCTCCCTCGATGGCCGCCTCGCCCTCCGCTTCGGCGTCGTCGTCGATGATGGACCCGGCCGCCAACCTCGTCGGTGCTGGCTGTGCCGACTACGCCGCCGCCGTCCCCTCGGGCTCCGGCTCGGTCGCCGGCATGGCTGCTGACCCGGTCGCGGTCGCCGCCTCGAACAACCCGCTGCTCACCACGCTCACCGCGGCGGTCAGCGGCCAGCTGAACCCCGACGTGAACCTGGTCGACACGCTCAACGGCAGCGAGTTCACCGTCTTCGCTCCGGTCGACGACGCGTTCGCCAAGATCGACGCCGCCACCATCGACGGCCTGAAGACCGACTCGGCCACGCTGACCAAGATCCTCACGTACCACGTGGTCCCCGGCCAGATCGCGCCCGACGAGATCGACGGCACCCACACCACGGTCGAGGGCCAGGATGTCACGGTCGCCGGTTCGGGCGACGCGATCACGGTCAACGGCTCGGCCAACGTCATCTGCGGTGGCGTCCAGACCGCCAACGCCACGGTGTACCTCATCGACTCGGTGCTGATGCCCCCGATGTAATTCTCGATTGCGCGGTCTCCGCGCACTCGATCGGTCGATCACCGACCGAAGTAGACGGCGAGCGCCGGACCCCAGGCGAGGGGGTCCGGCGCTCGCTTTCGTTCGTGGGTCAGTCGTCGATCGCGCGGACGATCTCATCCTGGACCAGGCGCGCGGCGACCGGACCCGCGTTCATGAACCAGGGGTCGAAATCGACGGCCACGGAATGCCCGTCGGCGACCGCGTTCAGGGTCGGCCACAGCGGCGCGTCCTCGATGAACGCCAGGCCCTGACCCGTTCCCGCGTAGAACAGGCGATCGGCGTCGGCGAGGTCGATCTGTTCGGCGCTGATCTCTTGCGACGTCTCGTCGAACTGCTGCGACGCGGGCCGCCCCAGCCCCAGATCCTCGGCGATGCCACCCGCGAACGACGGCACCCCCATGATGCGGGTGCGGTCGCCCGTCGACTGCAGGAACGACACGGTCGGCTCCCCCTCCGGGTGCGTCTGCGCGAACGCCGCGCTGTCGGCGTGCAGAGCGTCGAGGATGCCGCGCGCCGCGCCCTCGTCGCCGAGGGCGTCGGCGATGAGCAGGAAGTCGCTCTTCCAGTTGACACCGTTGCCCTTGGTGACGACGGTCGGAGCGATGGCCGCAAGCGCGTCGTACAGCTCTGCGCCGCGCGTGGAGTTGATGAGGATGAGATCGGGGGCCGCCTGCGCGATGGCCTCGAGGTCGGGCTCGGTGCGCTGGCCGATGTCAGTCATGGCGCTGAGGGCAGCGGCATCCTGAGTGAAGGCGTCGACGAGGTACTGCGGCACGAGCCCGCTGTTCTCGGCACGCGTCGCGGCGGTGGGCACCTCACCGAGAGCCAGGAGCGCGTCGAGCTGGCCGGTCGACACGACGGCGATGCGCGTCGGCGCGGCGGGGATCTCGGTCACCCCCTCGAAGTGCGTCACCGTGCGCGGGAAGACGCCGTCTACCTCGGTCGAGCCCATACCGGGTTCGAGGTCGCGCGCCACGACCCATTCGCCGGCGGAACCGGCTTCGGCGTCGACGGTCGACGCGGGGGCGGGCGAGCCCGCGCAGCCGACGAGGGCGAGCACGGCCGTCACACCGATGACAGCGCCGAGGCGACGAGGACGAAAACGGGTGCGGAAGGACGGGGAACGAAAAACAGTCACGGAGTGAGGGTATCCTTACCTTTGTGCCTGACCTCGCCACCGTCACTCCCCCGACGGCGGTCACCCGACTCGTCACCCGTCACCGGGCCGCGCGAATGCGCCTGGTGATTCTGACCGTCGCGATGGTGGTGGCGGTCATCGTGCTCACCGTCGCCAGCCTCGCGGTCGGGTCGCGCGCACTCGCCCCCGCCGAGGTCATCGCCGCCCTCTTTTCGGACCGGCGAGATGCCGCGGGCGTGATCGTGCACGAGCTCCGCGTTCCGCGCACGCTCACCGCCCTGCTGGCCGGCGCATGCCTCGGGGTGGCGGGTGTGCTCATGCAGGCCGTCACCCGCAATCCCCTCGCCGATCCCGGCCTGTTGGGCGTCAACGCGGGAGCGGCCGTCGGGGTGGTCGTGGCGATCGCCTTCTTCGGCGTGGGGACGGCGAGCGGGTACGTCTGGTTCGCCTTCGCGGGAGCCGCGTCGGCGGCCCTGCTGGTGAACGCCGCCGCCCGTCCCGGTCGCCGTGGCGACACCGTCGGACTGATCCTGGCCGGAGTCGCGCTGAGCGCGTGTCTCGGCGCGGTCGTGCGCATCATCACGCTCGCCGATGACGACACGTTCGAGTCGTTCCGGTTCTGGGCCGTCGGCTCGTTCGAGCGGCGCGATGCGGACGTGGCGGCGCAGGTGCTCCCGTTCGCGATCGCGGGCCTGATCCTGACACTCGTGATCGCGCGGGGACTCGACCAGCTGCGCCTGGGCACCGACCTGGCCCGCTCGCTCGGAACCTCGCCCGCCCTGACGATCGTCGGCGCGGGCGCGGCCATCACCCTGCTCTGTGCCGCCGCGACCTCGGCCGCGGGGCCGCTGGCCTTCATCGGCCTGATCGTCGCCCACATCGTGCGCCGCACCGTCGGCGGCGACGTGCGCTCGACGATCGTCCTCGCCGCCCTGTCGGGTGCGGCGCTCACCCTCGCCAGCGATGTGATCGGACGCGTCATCGCGATACCGGGCGAGGTCGAAGCCGGGATCGTCGCGGCGTTCGTCGGGGCGCCGCTGCTGCTCTGGCTCGTCGTTCGGAGGGCGTCGTGATCGCCGCATCCCACCCGCCGAGCCGCACACTCCCCCGGCGGCGCCGCCGCGCGACGCTCGTGGTCGGCGTGACGATCGCGATCGCCGTCCTCGCGGCGATCGCCGGCCTGACGACGGGTTCCTTCGACACCTCATTGAGCGACGTGGCATCCGCCCTGATGGGGACGGCCGACGGGCGCACCACCGTCGTCGTCATGGGGATGCGCGTGCCGCGCATGCTCGCCGCCCTCGCGATCGGCGCGGCGCTGGGCCTGGCCGGCGCGGTCTTCCAGACCCTGGCACGCAACCCGCTCGCGAGCCCCGACATCATCGGGTTCAGCGCGGGCTCGGCCACCGGCGCCCTCGTCGGGCTCACACTCATCGCGCCCACCGCATCGCCCGCGGCGGGCGCGTGGATCGGCGGCATCCTGACGGTCGTCGTCGTCATGGCGATCGCGCGCAGCGTCGGCGTCTCGCGCGAGCGGACCATCCTCGCCGGCATCGCGCTGAGCACCCTGCTGGCGGCCGTGAACGATTACCTGCTCACCCGCGCACCGATCGAGATCGCCCGCAACGCCGACCAGTGGCTGCACGGCAGCCTCGTCGCGACCACGCTCACCGACGTGGCACTGCTCGTCGGGGCCCTCGGGGTCTTGGGCTTGGTGCTCGTCCTGGTGCACCGCGACTTCCGCACACTGGAGCTCGGCGACGACACCGCCCGCTCGTTGGGCGTTCGCATCGGGCGTCTGCGGCTGCTGCTCGTCGTGGTCGCGGCTCTCCTGACCGGAACCGCCACCGCCGTCGCCGGGCCCATCGGGTTCATCGCCCTCGCCGCCCCGCAGCTCGCCCGCCGCACCATGGGCACGAGCGGGATCCCCCTGTGGGGATCGGCGGTCACGGGCGGCACGGTGCTGCTCGTCGCCGACGTCATCGCCCAACGGGCGCTCGCACCACTGCAGATCCCCGTCGGGTTGCTGACGGCCGTCGTCGGAGGCGCCTACCTGTTCTGGATCGTGGCGCGAACGCGTCGGTGAGCACGAGCTCGGCATCGCGCCCGGTAAGCTGGACGACGAGGGCCTCTAGCTCAGTCGGTAGAGCATCGGACTTTTAATCCGCGGGTCGTGGGTTCGAGCCCCACGGGGCCCACCACGTCGTTGTTACTCGAAAAATCGCCCACAGCGATGTTACGAAACTCGCTGCCTCGGCCGCTGTTGTATCCCCGCCCCTGTCCCCAGGGGCGGTTTTCGTTGGAGCAGGACGACGGGGACGCGAGCCCGGAGCATCCATCGACCGTGATGAAGCCGTACCTGATGGGGATAGGGGTGGGTGGCGCTACCGCGGCATCGTGTGGATCCACCTGCAGGACGCGATGTGGCGCCGCACTCCCCGAGCCCGTTCAGAGGGAGCTCGCCGCGATGTGGACCGACTCCACGGACGACGAGCGCCCTACCCGAGCACCTCCACGCCGAACCCCGCCACCACGTCGCGCACCTCGGCGAGGTACCGCTGCGCCTGCTCGGTGAGGGGGATCGCGGTACGGCCGATCCAGCCGATCTCGATGTGCTCGTCGACGTCGAGGGGCACGGCGACGATCTCGGGGTCGAGGTCGTCGCTGATGATGCCGGTCGAGATCGTGTAGCCGTCGAGACCGATCATGAGGTTGAAGATCGTGGCGCGGTCCGAGACGCGGATCTCCTGGGCGCTCGACAGCGTCGAGAGGATCTCCTCGGCGAAGTAGAAGGAGTTGTTCGCCCCCTGGTCGAAGGTCAGGCGCGGCAGGGCGACGAGGTCGTCGAGGGTGGCGCGCGTGCGCCGGGCGAGCGGGTTGCGTCGCGAGACGAAGATGTGCGGCTCGGCGACGAACAGCGGGTGGAACGCGAGCCCCGAGTCGCGCAGCAGCTTGTCGAGCACGTTGCGATTGAAGTCGTTGCGGAACAGGATGCCGAGCTCGCTGCGGAGAGTACGGACGTCTTCGATGATGTCGAAGGTGCGGGTCTCGCGCAGCGAGAACTCGTACTCGGCCGCGTTCGTGCCCTTGACCATGCGCACGAACGCGTCGACCGCGAACGAGTAGTGCTGGGTCGAGACCCCGAGCAGGCGCCGCGAGGGCGGCCGGCCCAGGTACCGCTGCTCGAGCAGCTCCGCCTGCTCGACGACCTGCCGCGCGTAGCCGAGGAACTCCACGCCGTCGACGGTGAGGGTGACCCCGCGCGCGGAACGCGTGAGCAGATCGCGTCCCACCCGGTGCTCGAGGTCTTTCATCGCGGCCGACATGGTCGGCTGCGCGACGAACAGGATGTCGGCCGCGGCGGTGATCGATCCCTCGGCGGCGACCTCGATGAAGTACTGGAGCTGTTGCAGGGTGATGCCGCTCGTGCGCTTGGCCATAGCCCCAGGCTATAGGCGTGCATAGCTGAGCGGAATTACCCGATGACCGCGGCATCCGAGCACGATGGAATCACCGACATCCCCGAGGCCCGTGCCTCTCGGCCCCGATTGGCTTCTCATGGCGAACGACATCACGTTCAGCATCAGCACCACCCGTTTCGACGAGGACTACGCCCCGGCCGACACCTCGCGCGTCACGACGAACTTCGCCAACCTCGCGCGGGGAGAGCACCGGCAGCAGAACCTGCGCAACGCCCTCTCGATGATCGACCGCCGCTTCAACGACCTCGCGAGCGACGACAACCCCACCGGCGACCGGTACCGCGTCGAGCTCGACATCGTCTCGGTGCAGCTGCAGTTCACCGACGGTGCCGACGACGAGCACATCCCCGTGATCGAGGTGCTCGACGTGCACGTCGTCGACACCGTCACCGGCGAGCGCCATCGAGGGATCGTCGGAAACAACTTCTCGTCGTACCTGCGCGACTACGACTTCAGCGTGGTCCTGCCCGCGGCCAATGCGAGCGGCTCCGGGTTCACGGTGCCCGACGATTTCGGCATCCTGCACGGAAAGCTCTTCCAGCACTTCCTCGACTCCGACGCCTATCGCGAGCGCTTCCCCCAGTCGCCCGTGATCTGCATCAGCGTGTCGACGAGCCGTACCTACCGCCGTACGGGCGTGGTGCACCCCGTGCTGGGCATCGAGTACGAGCAGGACTCGTTCTCGATGACCGACGAATACTTCGCCAAGATGGGCCTGCAGGCGCGCTACTTCATGCCGCGGGGCAGCGTGGCGCCGTTCGCGTTCTACTTCCGCGGCGACCTGCTGGGCGACTACACCGACCTGCAGCTGATCGGCACCATCAGCACGATGGAGACCTTCCAGAAGATCTACCGCCCCGAGGTCTACAACGCCGTCACCCCCGCCGGCGCGGTCTACCGTCCGACGCTCGACCAGCCCGACTTCGTGCGCACCGGCATCGACTACGACCGCGAAGAGCGCAGCCAGCTCGCCGTCACGCAGGGGCGCTACGCCGAGGAGCACTTCGTGAAACCCCACCGCCTCGTTCTCGACCAGTGGGCCGCCGCCTACGCCGCCCCCGTCCGATGACCCGCGAAGGATCCACCCCCGTGCCCACCCTTCTTCCCACCTCCACCGTCGGCAGCCTTCCCAAGCCCGCGTGGCTCGCGAAGCCCGAGGTGCTGTGGTCGCCGTGGGAGCTCGAGGGCGAGATCCTCGTCGAGGGCAAGCACGACGCCCTGCGCTCCGCGGTGCAGGAGCAGGAGCGACGCGGGATCGACATCATCAGCGACGGCGAGCAGACGCGTCAGCACTTCGTCACGACGTTCATCGAGAACCTCGACGGCGTCGACTTCGAGAACCGCGAGACGGTCCGCATCCGTAACCGGTACGACGCGAGCGTTCCGACCGTGGTCGGCGCAGTGAGCCGCCGCGGCCCCGTGTTCGTCGACGACGCCGCTTTCCTGCGCACGCAGACCGATCAGCCGATCAAGTGGGCACTGCCGGGGCCCATGACGATGATCGACACGCTTTCCGACCGCTACTACGGCAGCCGCGAGAAGCTGGCGTGGGAGTTCGCGACCATCCTCAACCAGGAGGCGCGCGAGCTCGAAGCGGCGGGGGTCGACATCATCCAGTTCGACGAGCCCGCCTTCAACGTCTTCTTCGACGAGATGAAGGACTGGGGGATCGCCGCGCTCGAACGCGCAGCCGAAGGCCTGCGCGCCGAGACGGCCGTGCACATCTGCTACGGCTACGGCATCAAGGCCAACACCGACTGGAAGGCCACCCTCGGATCGGAGTGGCGGCAGTACGAGGAGTCGTTCCCGCTGTTGCAGCAGTCGTCGATCGACATCGTGTCGCTGGAGAGCCACCGCTCGAACGTGCCGATCGATCTCATCGAGTTGATCCGCGGCAAGAAGATCATGCTCGGGGCGCTGGATGTCGCCAGCGAGCGGATCGAGACCCCCGAAGAGGTCGCCGACACCCTGCGGCGCGCGCTGGAGTTCGTCGACGCCGACAAGCTCATCCCGAGCTCCAACTGCGGCATGGCTCCGCTACCGCGCGGTGTCGCCTTCGACAAGCTCAGCGCGCTGTCGGCCGGGGCGGCCCTGCTGCGCGACGAACTGTCCGGCACCGCCGCCTGAGTCCCGAACGGCGGATGCCACGCGGGCGGCGTGGGCGTGGCAGAGTCGGATCACACCGCTTTTCGTTCCGAGGAGAACCATGCCCATCGCCGCCGATGACCCCCGCCTGTCCTCCCCGTTCGAGGCGGCACCCACTCGCTACGACGACGTGCCCTTCGCCCGCGCCGGGGCCAGCGGCATCCCCCTTCCCCGCATCTCGCTCGGTCTGTGGCAGAACTTCGGCAGCGGGCGCACGCTCGACACCCAGCGCGAGATCCTGCGCCACGCGGTCGACCGCGGGGTCGTGCACATCGACCTCGCCAACAACTACGGCCCGCCCTACGGCGCCGCCGAGACCACCTTCGGCACGGTGCTCGACACCGACCTGCGCCGGTACCGCGACGAGCTGTTCGTCTCGACGAAGGCGGGCTACGACATGTGGCCCGGCCCGTACGGCGACGGCGGCTCGCGCAAGTACCTGATCCGCTCGCTCGAGCAGAGCCTCACGCGCATGCGCACCGACTACGTCGACGTCTTCTACTCGCACCGCGTCGACCCCGAGACCCCGATCGAAGAGACGGTCGGAGCGCTCGCCGACATCGTCCGCAGCGGCAAGGCGCTGTACGCGGGCATCTCGAACTACCCCGCCGACCTCACGCGGCGCGCGCACGAGCTGCTCGCCGCCGAGGGCGTGCGCCTGTTCATCCACCAGCCGCGATACTCGCTGTTCGACCGCACGCCCGAGGCCGAGCTGTTCCCGGTCCTGCGCGAACTCTCGGTCGGCAGCGCCGTCTTCTCGCCCCTCGCCCAGGGGCTGCTGACGGCCAAGTACCTCGACGGCACGGTGCCCGCCGACTCGCGCGCCGCCGACAGCCGCTTCCTCGACGAGTCCGCCCTGACCGACGACTACCTCCGCCGCATCCGCGGGATCGACGGCGTCGCGCGCGAGGCCGGCCTGTCGATCCCCCAGCTCGCCGTGGCGTGGGTGCTGCGCGACCCGGTGGTCACGACGGCGATCATCGGCGCCTCGCGCACGAGCCAGATCGACGACGCGGTCGCCGCGAGCAAGGTCACGCTGACCGACGACGTCATCGCCGCCCTCGAGCCGTTCGCCGCGGCCGTGGGCGGATCGCTGCGCTGACCCTCACCCACATCGGCGGGCGTTGCGCAACCGCCGCGGTATCCGGCATCCGTTCGCGTTGAGTGGGAACCCCACGACGCAGAACGAGGAGTGACCATGGGTGTCGGACGTTGGATCGGAACCGGAGCGGTGGGACTCGCGGGCGCTGTGCTCGCGCGGACGGCGATCGGTCGTGCCGCTGCGGCGGGGACCGTCGCCTACCGGGTCTGGAAGGACCCGAAGGTGCAGAAGATCCGCCGCAAGGTGCAGGCGAAGCTGCTCAAGCAGCGCAACGCGCGCTGAGAGCTCAGCGCCCCGGAAGGACTCCGAGCACGAGGCAGGCCACGCCCGCCACCGCGAGCACGGTCGCGTAGACCCACCGGTGATCCATATCGATCAGGTGCGAGTAGACGCGGTTCACCCGTGCCGCGGTGGTGGGGAAGTGGATCCACGCCGTGGCCAGCAGCACGAACGGCGCGGCGAGCGCCACGAGGAACACCGCGTAGGCCAGCCACCGCAGCAGGGGGTGGTCGCTGACGCCGTCGGCGATCCGCCCGGTCATGTACATGATCGGCAGCGTGGTGAATCCGATGACCGAGCAGCTGACGCCGAGCACGTAGTAGCTCCACGAGTGCGCGCGAGCCTGGACCGGTCGGCGCGCGGGGGAACGCACCGGAACGCGGAGCTTCCACCACGCCACCGCGACCGCACCGAGCAGGAACAGCGTCCCGGCGATCAGGTCTACCCGCCGGTCGAGCACCGCCTCGGTCGTGCTGCGCTCGGCCGCTGCGACGAACTCGGTGGGGTCGACGCTCTGCAGCAGCAGGTACAGGATCGTCGCCCCGGTCGCCAGGCCCCCGACCATCCACCCCATCCGCGCCGGGACGCGGGTGTTCTGGGCGAGCATGTCGGCGGTCGCCCCGTACAGAGCGGGGTTCAGCCCGAGGGTGAGTCCCAGACCGACCATCGTCGTCAGAGCCGCGGCCCAGCGGGCGAGTTCGTCCACGTCGCGGGTTCCTTTCGCACGAACGGATCCCGGATGCCGTGACCACGGGTCGTCACATCGTATCGACGCGCGATCCGTCGGCACCGCCCTGCCCACCGGCCGATGGGGCGCGGCGAGACGCCGTCCCGGCGGAACGGGCGCCGCTCACCGGGCGTCGAGCGGCAACGCCGACACGGGCTTGGTGACCCCGAACGCGAACGTCGTGTCGATCGAGGCCAGCGAGGGAATGGCGCGGAGGTGTTCGCGCAGCAGTCGCTCGTACGCGTCGAAGCTCGACGTGACGATGCGCACGAGGTAGTCCCAGTCTCCGGCGAGCAGGTGCGCCTCGACGATGTGCGGAATGGCGCGCAGGCGCTCCTCGACGGCGTCGACCGTCGCCCCCTCGTGCGAGGCGAGCCGCAGGCGCACGAACGCGGTGATGGGGAGGTCGACGGCGCGCGGCGAGACGACGGCGCGATAGCCCTCGATGATGCCCGCCTGCTCCAGCTGGCGCACACGCCGCAGACAGGGCGAGGGCGACAGCCCGACACGGTCGGCGAGCTCCTGGTTCGTCAGACGGGCGTCCTGCTGGAGCTCGCGCAGAATGAGGCAATCGATGCGGTCAGGCGAGTGCATACAGCAGATTCTGCCAATCCACGTCACTGTTCGGCAATATTCGCAATCGGCTGCGGCGCGGCGCTCCCTACCGTCGAGGGGTGACGACGTTCGCCCTCCCCCGCCCTTCTCTGCTGTCGCCCCGCGTCGCCGTCGGCACCGCCGCCCTCGCGGCGGTCGTGGCGCTGTGGTCGGCGTTCGCCCTGTCGACGCGCGCCCTCGACGGCGCGGCGCTGACGATGGCCGACGCCGCGGTCGTGCGTTTCGCCGTGCCCGGCCTGCTGCTCGTCCCGTGGATCCCGCGGACCCTCCGCATCCTGCGCACCGAACGCCCCGCCGTCGTCGCGCTCGTGCTGCTGGCCGGCCTTCCGCACTTCCTGATCTTCGCGTGGGGCGCGCACCTCACCTCGGCGGCGCTCACCGGACTGCTCGTGCCCGGTACCGTGCCGCTGTTCGTCGCCGTCCTGCTCTTCCTCCGCCATCGCACCGCCGTCTCGCGCCGACGCCTGCTCGCGCTCGGGGCCATCGTCGCGGGGATCGCCGTCGCCGCGGCCCTCACCGGCGACACCGCGAGCGTCGGCGGCGTCGCCGTGCTCGTGGGCGCGGGCTTCGTCTGGGCCGTCTACACGCTCGGTCTCGCCCGGACGCGGCTCGATCCGCTCGGTGTGATCGTCCTCGTCTCACTCAGCTCCACGCTCGCCGCCGTCGTACTCATCGCAACGGGCGCGATGCCCTCGCACCTGCTGGCCGGCACCGCCGACCTCGCGAGCCTGGGCACCTACGCCCTCGTGCAGGGCATCGGCACCGGACTGCTCTCGACCGCGTGCTACGTCGTCGCGGTGAAGAACCTCGGCAGCAGCATCACCGCGACAGCCGGAGCCCTGAGCCCGGTCCTCACCGCCCTCGTCGCGGTCCCGCTGTTGCACGAGCCGCTGACGGTGGGCCTCGCCGTGGCGCTCGCGCTGATCGTCACGGGAGTCGTCGTCTTCACCTCGGCGCCCCGACGCGCCGCTCGGCCGCTCGACGCGGCATCCGTTTCGCCCGCCGCTCCGAACAGAGTGTGAGGCGTAACCGCGCGTGCGTGGGGAGCAGGAACGAGGGATGCCATGTCGACCGACACCGCGGTGAAGAACTCCACCCCGACGAAGGCCCGGAAGCGGCACGCGTGGCCGTGGGCCGCGTTCGCCGGCATCGTGTCGGCGGCGGTCCTACTCGCCGTCGCCGAGCTGCTCGCCGCCCTCTTCGCGCGGTCGGCGAGCCCGATCCTCGCGGTCGGTTCCGTCATCGTCGACATCGTGCCCCGACCGCTCAAGGAGCTCGCGATCACGCTGTTCGGCGAGACCGACAAGATCGCCCTCCTGGCCGGCGTCGGACTCGGTGCCGCTGTCGCCGCGGCCATCGCCGGCATCCTGCAGTACCGCCTGCGCCCCGCCGGCGCCGTGGTGCTCGCCATCGGCGGCGTCCTCGCCACCGTCGCCATCCTCACCCGCACGGGAGCCGGCGCCCTCGCCTGGCTGCCCCCCGTGATCGGTACCGCCGCCGGCGTGTTCGTGCTGATGTTCTCGACCACCAAGCTGCGCCGCTGGATGACCGCTGCCGCGGCCGACGCCGACGCGCGCGGCACCGATCGACGCGGCTTCCTACTGTTCACCGGCCTCACCGCCGTGGGCGCGGTGGTCGTCGGCGTGGGTGCCCGCGTGCTCAACGCGACCAGCTCGTCGGTGGCCGCCGCGCGCGACGCCCTGCGCCTGCCCACGGCCCGCACCACCGTCACCGTCCCCGAGGGCGCGAACTGGGAGCTCCCGGGCCTCAGCCCGATCATCACGCCCAACGCCGACTTCTACCGCGTCGACACCGCCCTGACCGTTCCGAACGTCGACCCGACCACCTGGCGCCTGTCGATCGAGGGGATGGTGGACACACCGATCGAGCTCAGCTTCGACGACCTGGTCAACATGGGTCTCGATGAGTACGGCGTGACCCTGACCTGCGTGTCGAACGAGGTCGGCGGCGGTCTGGTCGGCAATGCCATCTGGACCGGCGTGCCGATCCGCGACATCCTGCGGATGGCGGGGGTGCAGTCCGGGGCCGACATGGTGCTCTCCGAAAGTGTCGACGGGTACACGGCATCCACTCCCCTGGGCTCGCTGACCGACGACAACCTGGATGCCATCTTCGCCGTCGCCATGAACGGAGAACCCCTCCCGTTCGAACACGGCTTCCCCGTGCGCATGGTCGTCCCGGGTCTCTACGGCTACGTGTCGGCGACGAAGTGGGTCACCAAGCTCACCGTCACCCGTTTCGACCAGGTCGAGGCCTACTGGACCCCGCGCGGTTACTCGGCCGAAGCCCCCATCAAGATGTCGTCGCGGGTGGACACCCCGAAGATCGGTACGCCGGTCACCGCCGGTGCGATCACCGTGGCCGGTATGGCGTGGGCGCAGCCGATCGGCGTCGCCACGGTCGAGGTGAGCATCGACAACGGCGAGTGGCAGCCGACCACCCTGTCGACGCCCATCAACGATCAGTCGTGGGTGCAGTGGAAGTACGACTGGACCGCCGAGAAGGGCACGCACTACATCGCCGTGCGGGCGACGGACAAGCAGGGCAACGTGCAGATCGAGGACGCGGCCCCCATCGCGCCGAACGGCTCCAGCGGATGGCAGCGCACCCTCGTCACCGTGTCGTGACGGTTTCGGAGGCGTAATGATCTTGTCAATCTCTGTCGCGGGGTCGCCGCGTCGGGGATGATCGGAGAATGCCTTCAGCAAGCATCCCGAGCCGCTTCTGCGTGCGCCGATGAGCACCGCAGAGAGCGAGCCTCCGATGACAGACGCCCACCTTCCTTCTTCTGCGCGGCCGACTCCTCTGCCCATCCGACGCTCCATGCCGGCGGACTGGGACGGTCAGGTCGACCTCTTCGCCATCGTCAAGCTCGACAGCGGCGGATTCGTGCGGGGGTGGAACCTCGGCGCCGAACTGATCAAGGGGTACAGCGAAGCCGAGATCGTCGGGTCGCACTTCTCGACCTTCTACCGGGAAGAAGACCGGCGTCGTGGCGTCCCCGACCAATTGCTCGCCGCCGCCCAGCGCGACGGGCACGTCGAAGACACCGGCTGGCGCGTGCGGCAGGACGGCAGTGAGTTCTGGGCCCGCGTGACGATCTCGGCGATCCGCAACGATCAGGGCCAGGTGCTCGGTTTCGTGAAGATCGTGCGCGACCTCACCACCGAGAAGCAGGAGGTCGACCATCGCGACGCGCTGCAGCGCACGTTCGCGCACGACCTACTCTCGCCCGTGACCGCTCTGCGCGGCTATCTCGATCTCATCGGCGAGGAGCTCGAGCCGGATCATCGACTGCTGCGTCTCGCCGGCGAGGCGAGCGACCACCTCATCGCCATGGCCCAGGCGCTGCTCGTCGACTCGACCACGACGGCGGATCGCGGTCGCCGCCGCGCGACGCTCGACCTCATCACCCGCGGTGCGGTCGCTCTCGTTCTTCCCGGACCCGCGCCCGCCCGGGTGCAGTTCGGGCATGTCGACGCCGTTCCGGTGCTGGGAGACGTCCTGGGGCTCCGTCGCGCCGTCGCCAACGTGCTCGAGAACGCCGCCAAGTACTCCGACGACGTCATCGAGATCGACCTGTTCGAGACCGACGAGGGTGCAGCCGTCCGCGTGCGCGATCACGGCCGGGGCATCCACCCCGACGACCTGGCGACGATCACGACCGAGGGCCAGCGCGGCCGCTACGCAGACGCGAGCGACGGAGGAAGCGGCATCGGCCTCGCCAGCGTCCGCCAGATCGTGTCGGCGCACGGAGGGACGCTGCGCATCGCGAGCGACCCGGGCGAGGGGACGAGCGTGACCATCACGATCCCCCGCGCCGACGACGTCATCGCCGAGAGCGCGTGAGCTCTGCGCCGGCCGCCTCGATCTCGGCCAGCGCCGCGGCGCTCGAGGTCGGGTGCACGCCGGCGATCAAGTCGGTCAGCACGCGCACCGAACGCCCCGCGGCGATCGCGTCGAGAGCCGACGCCCGCACGCAGTAGTCCGTCGCGATGCCGACGAGATCGATGTGCCGGATGCCGTGCGCCTCGAGGATGCCCGCGGCCGTCTGGCCGTCGTCGGATACGCCCTCGAAGAGCGAGTAGGCGGGCTTTCCCTGCCCCTTCTTGAGGTGGTGGGTCACCCGCGCGGTGTCGAACACCTCGTCGTAGTCCGCCCCGTACGTGCCGCCGACGCAGTGCACCGGCCAGGTGTCGACGAAATCGGGGGTGGCCGAGAAGTGCCCCCCGTTGTCGTCGTCGCCGTGGTGCCAGTCGCGCGAGGCGACGACGACCGCGTAGTCGGCCGCGTGGGCCTCGAGGTGGCGCGAGATGCGTTCCGCGACCGCATCGCCGCCCTCGACGCCCAGCGCTCCGCGCTCGGTGAAGTCGTTCTGGACATCGACGATGAACAGGGCCCGGGTCATGCGTCGAGCCTACGCGCGTCGACATCGGCCCGGCCGAGTTTCGACGGCCACCAGATGCGGCGCCCCAGGTCGTAGGCCAGCGCGGGAACGAGCAGGGAACGCACGACGAAGGTGTCGAGCAGCACCCCGAACGCGACGATGAACGCGATCTGCGCGAGGAACAGGATCGGGATGACGCCCAGGGCGGCGAAGGTCGCCGCCAGCACCAGGCCGGCCGAGGTGATCACGCCGCCCGTCGCGACCAGCCCCCGCAGGATGCCGGGACGGGTGCCGTGCACGAGGGACTCCTCGCGCACCCGCGACATCAAGAAGATGTTGTAGTCGACGCCGAGGGCGACGAGGAACACGAATCCGTACAGCGGAACCGACGGGTCGGCACCGGGGAACCCGAACACGCCGTCGAAGACGAGGGCGCTCACGCCGAGCGCCGCGCCGAACGACACGATGACGGTCCCGATCAGGATGAGCGGCGCGACGATCGAGCGCAGCAGCGCCATGAGGATGAGCAGGATGACGACGAGCACGATGGGGATGATCAGGGTGCGGTCGCGGATCGAGGTGTCGACCGAGTCGATGTCGGTCGCCGTCACGCCGCCCACCAGCGCCGTCCCCTCGCCGAGCTCGGTGGTCAGGTCGGCGCGCAATGACCTCACCGTGTCGTCGGCGGCCGGGGAGTCGGCGGTATCGGACAGCGTCGCGGCCAGCAGCACGTCACCGTCGGAGACGGTGGGCGCGGGCGCGGGCGTTCCCGGTGCACCGAAAGCGGTGGTCTGCAGGGCACCGTCGCTCACCGACACGGGTGCCTGTCCGCCGGGGGCGTCGGCGGCGAGGACGCCCACGCTGTCGATGCCGGCGGTGCGCTCGAGCACCGTGACGGCGTCGGCCGCCCGGCCCTCGGGCACCAGCACGTAGGCGGGGCTGCCCGATCCGCCCGGGAAGTGCTCGGCCAGGGCCGCCTGCCCGTCGCGCGCCTCGGAGGCGCCGAGCACGAGGTCGCTGGCGGGAACGCCGTCGGCGCGCAGCTGGGTCACCCCCACGCAGGCGGCGAGGAGCACCAGGGTGCACACGATCCACACGGGGCGTGCGCGGCGTGCGACGAACCGCGCCTGTCGCGGCCACACGCCCTTCGCGGGCGCGGTGAGGTCGGCGGGCAGGGCCGCAGCTCCCGGCTTCGGCAGGAAGGGCCAGAACGCGGCGCGGCCGCAGAGGGCGAGCAGCGCCGGCAAGAAGGTCAGAGCAGACAGCACGGCGAACGCGATGCCGATCGAGGCGATGGGCCCGAGCGCTCGGTTGGTGGCGAGGTCGGAGAGCAGCAGGCACAGAAGGCCCGCGATGACCGTTCCGCCCGAGGCCAGGATGGGCTCGACCGCTCCCTTCCAGGCCCGGATCGTGGCATCCCACCTCTTCTCGCCCTCACCGATCGCCTCACGGAATCGGGCGACGTACAACAGGGCGTAGTCGGTGGCCGCGCCGATGACGAGGATGAAGAGGATCCCCTGCACCTGCCCGTTCAGCACCACGATCCCCGCGAACGCGAGCCACCACACGGTCAGCAGCGCCACGCACAGCGCGAACACCGACGTCAGCAGCACGAGCAGCGGCAGCAGCGGCGAGCGGTAGACCACCACGAGGATGACGAACACCGCGCCGAGCGCGACGATCAGCAGCAGCCCGTCGATGCCGAGGAAACCCTTCACCAGGTCGGCGGTGAACCCCGCGGGTCCCGTCACCCACGCCTCGACCCCGGCGGGGACGTCGGCCGAGACGCGCTCCCGCACCTGCTCGACGACCTCGCGCACCTCGCCGGAGCTGTCGATCGGCACGAAGATCTGCGCGGCCGTGGCGTCGTCGGACACGAGCGGTACCGACGCCTCGCCCGCGACGCCGTCGATCGAGGCCACCTCGGTCGCGAGGGTCTGCAGTGCACTCAGCTGCACGTCGGTGAGCGCGCTGCCGTCGTCGGTGGCCGCGACCACGAGCGCCGGGATCGTGTCGCCCCCGGTGAAGTCGGTGAGTCGCTCGCTGACCTCGGTCGCGTCCGCCGACTGCGGCAGGAACGACGACTGGTCGTTCGTGGCCACCTGGTCGACCTTGCCGAAGAAGGGACCGCCGATCGAGCCGCCCACCACCCAGAGCAGCACGAGCAGACTCGGGATGCCGATGCGCAGCCACCGCGACACCGTGGGCGCGGAGCGGCGTCGGCGGTCGCCTCGCGACGAGGCGGGGTCGCCGGAAGCGCGGCGTCGAGACGGGGTGGGCGCAGGAGAACCGGACATATCGCTAGCTTATCTAGCAATATGTCCCTCGCGTCAAGTCCTACCCCTGCACGAAGAGCAGCACGATCGAAGCGACGAACGACACCGCTCCGAGCCCCAGCACTCCGGCCGCGAGCAACGAGACGAATCGCACCGACGGCGACGACCGCGTCAACCGCATGCGGTGCGCCGAGCCCCGCCGGTAGAAGATGTCGGCCATGTCCGCGTCGCCGAGGCGGGCGTCGTCGTGCGGCGCCAGAGGGGCTTCGTTGACACCGCCGCCCTCGTCGAACCACCGCACCACTCGTCCGCCCTCGGCGTGCTCGACCACGGCACGCGTGGGCACCCAGGTGCCGTCGGCGAGCACCAGGACGACCGCGACGAACGCGAGCAGAATGCCCCCGCCGAGCCCCACCCACGTGAAGATCTCGATGAGGGCGTCGAGCGCGTTCGACACGGGGGCTCCTGCGGTCAGCGGGCGGATGATCGCCGCCGCACGGCACGGGACGAAACGGATCCCAGCCTATCGGGCGGGCTCCCCCGCCCCCGCAGCTCCGCGCTCGAGACGCCGCCGCGTCCACACTTGCGTCAGCCCGAGGAGCACGGGTACACCGCGGGTCGCTCCGAGGTTCGTCTCGCCGACGAACCAAAAGACCCCCACCCGATATGCGGGTGAGGGTCTGGTGGAGCCGCCTAAGGGAATCGAACCCTTGACCTATTCATTACGAGTGAATCGCTCTGCCGTCTGAGCTAAGGCGGCATGTGCGCGCTGTCGCGTGCACGATCATCGATTCTACATGCTCCGGCGGGGTCTGAGGTACGCGCGCCGGGGTGGGATCAGTAGTCTCCGGTCGCCGAACGGTCGGCGAGGATGTCGCGGCTCGACGACAGGCCCAGGCGGGTCGCGCCCGCGGCGATCATCTCTTCGGCCGCCGCACGGGTGCGGACGCCTCCGGATGCCTTGACCTCGGCGCGATCGCCGACGGTGCGCTTCATCAACTCGACGGCGTGCACGCTGGCCCCGCCGGCGGGGTGGAAACCTGTGGAGGTCTTCACGAAGTCGGCGTCGGCGGCGACCGCGACCTCGCACACCGCGACGATGGCCTCGTCGGACAGCGCGGCCGACTCGATGATGACCTTCAGTACGGTCGGGGCCGGAGCGGCAAGTCGCACCGCGCGGATCTCGGCCTCGACGACGTCGTAGCGCCCCTCGATCGCTGCGCCGACGTCGATGACCATGTCGATCTCGTCGGCGCCCTGCGCCACCGACAGGGCGGCCTCGGCGGCCTTGACCTCGGCGTGGTGCTTGCCGCTGGGGAAGCCGCAGACGACAGCGACCTTGAGTCCCGCGGGCACCTCGACGGGCAGGAACGACGGCGACAGGCAGACGCTGTAGGTGCCGAGCTCGGCGGCCTCGGCGATGATGCGCTCGACGTCGGCGCGCGTGGCCTCGGGCTTGAGCAGGGTGTGGTCGATGTACGACGCCAGGTCGGCGGTGGGCGCGGTCATGGGGGTCTCCTCGGGGTGTGACGGATCCAGCCTAGGCGCGGGCGCCGGCGGTGGGTTCGGGGTCATTCGCAGCGCAGGCCCTCGGCCGGCACCGTGCCGTCGACCAGGTAGTCGTCGACGGCGCCGTTCACGCAATCGTTGCCCTTGTTGTAGGCGAGGTGTCCCTCGCCGACGTAGGTCACCAGCACGCCCTGCGACAGCTGGTCGGCCAGGCTCTGCGCCTCGGCGTACGGGGTCGCGGGATCGCCGGTCGTTCCGAGCACTACGATCGGCGGCGAGCCGGGCGCGGTGATGGCCGCACGCGTTCCCGTCGGCGGGGCGGTCCACGCGTCGCAGGGATCGGGTCCCACCCAGTACGGCGCCACGACCGGGGCCTTCTGCTCGAGCTCGGCCAGCAGCGCGTCGCTGTCGGCCTCGCTCTCGGCGGGGTAGTCGACGCAGTTGTACGCGCGCAGCGCCTGCATCGTGTTGTCGGTGTAGACGCCGTCGGTGCGACCGTTGTAGAAGTCGGCGAGCTGGAACGCCACCGACGCGTCGCCGTTCTGCGCCCCGCTCAGAGCGGCACGCAGGTAGGGCCAGTTCTGGTCGCTGTACAGCGCGGCGATGATCGCGGTCATGAGCGAATCCGCTCCGAGCTGACGACCGTCACCCGCCGTGATCGGTCGCGCGTCCACCCGCTCGAGCAGCGACGACAGATCGGCCATCGCGTCGTCGACCGAGCCCGTGAACGGGCAGTCCGACTTCGTCACGCAGTCGGCCATGAACGCCCGCAGCGCGTTCTCGAAACCGACCGCCTGAGCGATCCCGCTCGCGCTGGCCGGGAGGCTCGGGTCGATGCCCCCATCGAGCACCATGCGCCCGACGCGCTCGGGGAACAGACCGGCGTAGGTCGTGCCCAGCAGCGAGCCGTACGAGAACCCGAGGTAGTTCAGCTTCGCGTCGCCGAGCACGCCGCGCAGAAGGTCCATGTCGCGCGCGGCGTTCTCGGTCGAGACGTAGGGCAAGATACCGGCGCTGTTGCTCTCGCACGCCTGGGCGAAGTCGACCTGCCGCTGCTCGAGGGCGGCGTTGCGCTCGTCGCTGCCGCGCGCTCCGGGCGGGATGTCGTACAGGTAGGCGTCCATGCCCGCGGCGTCGTAGCACGTCACCGGCGACGACTGACCCACTCCGCGCGGGTCGAACCCGATGACGTCGTACGCGCTCGTGAGCGTCTCGTCGGCGACGAGCGAGAGCGAGTCTCGCACCGTGTCGACGCCGCTGACCCCCGGCCCACCGGGGTTGGTCAACAGGGAGCCGAGGGGCTCGCCCGACGTCGCCCGGTGGCGGATGACGGCCAGCTGCAGGTCACCGGCCGAAGGGTCGGCGTAGTCGCGGGGGGCGGTGACGGTCGTGCAGTCGAACCCGGCGCTCCCGCAGTCTTCCCACGCGAGCGTCTGACCGTAATACGGCAGGAGTGCCGCGTCGACGCCCTCGGTCTGCGGAGCGAGCGAGCGCCCCCCGTCGGGTGCCATCGGCGGGATCTGGGCGTAGAGGCACCCGGACAGGGCCAGGGCGACCCCGGCCACGCCGGCGATCACGGCGGCCAGACGACGGCGCGCGCTCACGGGGCGGAACCATTCGCGACGGTGATCATGAGACTCTCCAATGCCAAGAGGGGCGCCGCGTTCTGCTCGAGGTGCGAGCGGGTGTCGGAAATGCGGTCGAGCACGCCGAGGGTACGGGTCGGCGTCCACTCGGCCGCGAGCGAACGCAGGTCGTCGAGGCGCTCGCTGTTGACCAGGTCGCCCTCGCGGCCGTACTGGATCATCACGACGTCGCGGAACAGGGACTGCAGGTCGGTGAGCACGCGGTCGATGCCGTCGCGCAGGCTGCGGGTGGCGCGCCGCTTCTGGTCGTCTTCGAGCGCGTTGACCTGGCCGCGGACCGACGGCGGCACCGCGGCCCCCTCGGCGATGCCGAAGGTGCGCAGCAGCGCACGCCGTTCTTCTTCGTCGCGGGTGGCGGTGAGGGCCTTCGCGTCGTCGGTGGCCAGGCGCACGATGCGTCCCGCCACCTCGACGGCGTCGCCGATGCCGCGCACCGCGAGGACCGCAGCCAGGGTCTCGGCACGACGGGCGCGGGCGTCGTCGTCGGTGGCGAGGCGCTGGGCCATGCCGATGTGGCGCTGCGCGTGGCGCGCGGACTCCTCGGCGATGTCTGGGGCGACACCCGTGCGTTCGACGATGAGGGCGGCGACGTCGGTGACCGAGGGCTCTCGCAGGCGCAGGAGTCGGACGCGGGAGCGGATGGTCGGCAGAAGGTCGGCATCGCTCGGGGCGCACAGCACCCACACGGTCTTCTCGGGGGGCTCCTCAAGGGCCTTCAGCAGCACGTTGGACGTGCGTTCGGCCATGCGATCGGCGTCTTCGACGACGATCACCCGGTGCCGCCCGAGCGAGGGTGCGAACGACGACCGCTCCACCAGACGGCGGGCCTCGTCGATGCGGATGACGACCTGCTCGGTGCGCAGCGCGGTGAGGTCGGGATGGGTGCGGGCCAGCACCTGCTGCTGCGCCCGCTCGTCGCCCGGCTCGGCGATGAGCGCCGCCGCGAACGCGTACGCGAGGGTCGAGCGCCCCGACCCGGGAGGGCCCGTGATCAACCAGGCGTGGGCGAGGGCGGCAGGGTCGGATGCCGCGGCGCGCAGGGTTTTGACCGCATCGTCTTGCCCCCACACGGCGTCCCACGGGAACGGCGCAGCCGCGGCGGGCGTGGACGGCGAGTCGAGGGCGACGGACATGGGCTCCAGCCTAACCGTGGGCTCCGACAGCGTTCCCTGGCTCGTACCGGCGAGCTCGAGGACGAGCTCGCCGACGGGCGACGGACGTCGATACCGCCGGGGTACCGCGGTCGAGGACGCGTCAGCGCAGCCGCGTCGTCACGGCGTCGCGCACGTGCGCGGCCAGAACCTCGGGCGCCTCGGTCGCATCGAGCACGAGGAAACGCTCCGGCTCACGTCGTGCGAGAGCCAGGAAGCCGTCGCGCACGCGGGCGTGGAACTCGTTCTTCTCGGCTTCGAGGCGGTCGAAGGGCTTGTCGTCGGCATCGAGGCGCGCTCGCGCGGCGGTCGGGTCGAGGTCGAGCAGCACCGTGAGGTCGGGCAGCAGCCCGTCGGTTGCCCAGAGGGACAGCGCCCGCACGTCGTCGGCGTCGAGGACGCGGCCCGCCCCCTGATACGCCACGGAGGAGTCGAGGTACCGATCCTGGATGACGACGTCGCCGCGTGCGATGGCCGGCTGCACGACCGTCTCGACGTGGTGCGCGCGGTCGGCGGCGTACAGCAGAGCCTCTGCGCGGGCGTTGATGTGCCCCCGGTGGTGCAGCACGATGTCGCGAATTCTCACGCCCACCTCGGTGCCGCCCGGTTCGCGCGTGCGCACCACGTCGCGACCGTTGGAGCGCACCCACTGCTCGAGCAGCGACGCCTGGGTGGTCTTTCCCGCCCCGTCGCCGCCCTCGAAGGTGACGAAGAGGCCGGGGCCCCCGGCCGCCGCCGCGCGCGGGGCGTGCAGCGGCCGGGTGTCCTCGATGGTCACGACTGCGTCGCCGGCGCCTTGCGCGTGGTCGTGGCCTTCGGCGCGGCCGTCTTGCTGGCTGCCGCCGTCTTGCCGGCGGTCGTCTTGCTGGCCGCCGTCTTGGCCGCGGTCGTCTTGGCCGCCGCGGTCTTGGCTGCCGTGGTCTTGGCCGCCGTCGTCTTGGCCGCCGCGGTCTTGGCAGCGGTCGTCTTGCTGGCCCCCGTCTTCGTCGCCGTCGTCTTGCGTGCCGGAGCCTTCTTGGGCGCGGGACCCTTGGCGCGCTTGTCGGCGATGAGCTCGACGGCGCGCTCGAAGGTGACGGCCATGGCGTCCTCACCGCGCGGGACCGTGGCGTTGGTCTCGCCATCGGTCACGTACGGTCCGAAGCGGCCGTCCTTGAGCTTGATCGCCTTGCCGCTGACCGGATCGGCGTCGAACTCCTTCAGGGCGCTCGACGCACGGCGTGCGCCGTACTTCGGTTCGGCGTACTTGGCGATCGCCTCGTCGAGCGTGATCTCGAAGATCTGCTTCTCATCGTCGAGCGACCGCGAGTCGGTGCCCTTCTTGAGGTACGGCCCGAACCGCCCGTTCTGCGCGGTGATCTCGGCACCGGTCTCGGGGTCGGCGCCGACGACGCGCGGAAGCGACAGCAGCTGCAGGGCGGTGTCGAGGTCGATCGTATCGACCGACATCGAGCGGAAGAGCGAGGCCGTGCGGGGCTTGGGCGCGACCTCTTTCTTCACGCCGCGCTTCTTCGGCTGCTCGACGACCTCGCCGGTGGCCTGGTCGACCTCGTCGGGCTCTTCGGCATCCACTTCTTGCACGTACGGACCGAAGCGGCCATCTTTCACGACGACGAGCTTGCCGTTCTCGGCGTTCTCGCCGAGCACGCGGTCCCCCGCGACCGGGGCGTCGATGAGCTCCTGGGCCTTCTCGGGCGTGAGCTCGTCGGGCGCGAGGTCTTCGGGGATGTTGACGATGCGGGGCTTCGCCTCGGCGTCGGCCCCGGGCTCGGTGATCTCGAGGTACGGACCGTACTTGCCGAAGCGCAGGGTGGCCGTGTCGGTGATGCGGGTCGAGTTGAGCTCGCGGGCATCGATCTCGCCGAGGTTGTCGACGATGTGCCGCAGGCCCACCTGCTTGTCGGAACCGAAGTAGAACGACTTCAGCCACTCCGTGCGACGCTGCTCTCCGCGGGCGATCGCGTCGAGGTCGTCTTCGAGGGCAGCCGTGAAGTCGTAGTCGACGAGATCGGCGAAGTGCTCTTCGAGCAGGCGCACGACGCTGAAGGCCAGCCAGCTGGGCACCAGGGCCTGTCCGCGCTTGGAGACGTAGCCGCGATCGAGGATGACGCCGATGATGCTGGCGAACGTCGACGGGCGGCCGATGCCCTTCTCTTCGAGCGCTTTCACGAGGCTGGCCTCGGTGTAGCGCGGCTTGGGCGAGGTGCTGTGCCCCTTGGGCTCCACGTCGCTGACGGTGAGTTCGTCGCCCGCCGCGACCGCGGGCAGGGACTGGTCCTCGTCGTCGTCGCGCCCGTTGCGCTTCTCGTCGTTGCCCTCTTCATAGGCCTCGAGGAAGCCCTTGAAGGTGTAGACGGTTCCGGATGCCGTGAACTCCGCGACCTGCTCGCCCGCGGCGACGGTGAGGGTGACCGTGGTGGTCTCGTACTTGGCATCGGCCATCTGGCTGGCGACCGTGCGCTTCCAGATGAGGTCGTACAGCTTCTGCTCGTCGCGGTCGAGCGACGACGCGAGCGACGCGGGCGTGCGGAAGGTCTCGCCCGAGGGGCGGACGGCCTCGTGCGCCTCTTGCGCGTTCTTGGACTTGCTCTTGTAGACGCGCGGGTTGGCGGGGACGGCCTTGTCGCCGTACAGCGAGACGGCCTGTGCGCGCGCCGCCGAGATGGCCTGCCCCGAGAGGGCGACCGAGTCGGTGCGCATGTAAGTAATGAAGCCCTTCTCGTACAGACGCTGCGCGACCCCCATGGCGTGCTTGGCGCTCATCGAGAGCTTGCGACCGGCCTCCTGCTGCAGGGTGGAGGTCGTGAAGGGGGCGCGGGGGCTGCGCGTGCCGGGCTTGGCCTCGACCTTGGCCACCGTCGCGCGGCCGGCGGCGGTGATGGCCGCGGCGAGTGCGCGGGCCTTCGCCTCGTCGAGCACCACGACGGCCTTCTTGAGATTTCCGTTGTCGTCGTAGTCGCTTCCGCGGGCGATGGGAGCACCGTCGAGACGGGCGAGGCGAGTGGTGAACGAAGAACCGGTCTGCGACGCGAGCGCTTCGACGTCCCAGTACGACGCCGACACGAACGCCATGCGCTCGCGCTCGCGTTCGACGACCATGCGGGTCGCGGCGGACTGCACGCGGCCGGCGCTGAGCGCCGTGCCCTCGCGGCCGGATCCCACCTTGCGCCAGAGCACGGGCGAGACGTCCCAGCCGTACAGGCGGTCGAGCACGCGACGGGTCTCCTGCGCGTCGACCAGCGACACGTCGAGTTCGCGAGTGTTCTCGGCGGCTTCGCGGATGGCGTCCTTCGTGATCTCGTGGAAGATCATGCGACGCACGGGGACCTTGGGCTTGAGAACCTCGAGCAGGTGCCACGCGATGGCTTCGCCTTCGCGGTCACCATCAGTGGCGAGCAAGACTTCGTCGGCCGTCTTCAGCGCGCGCTTGAGCTCGGCCACCGTCTTGGTCTTGCGGTCGTTGACCACGTAGAACGGGTCGAAGTCGTTCTCGACGTCGATGGAGTACTTGCCGTACGCCGCCTTCTTGTCGGCCGGGATCTCTTTCTTCGACGCGAGATCGCGGATGTGACCGACCGAGCTGAGCACCTCGTAGTCGTCGCCGAGGTATCCCTGGATCGACTTCATCTTCGTCGGGGACTCGACGATGACGAGCTTCTTGCCGTTTGCCACTGGGGTCCTTTCGTCGATGCACACCATACACACGCCTGCCTGGCGGGGTTCCGGGAGGACTCATGGGCTCGGGACATCGGGTGGTCCGGCCCGCGCGCGCACATCGAATGGAATCCCACCGTACGCCCCAGCGACGGTGACGGTGGCGACCAGGCCGTCGACATCGCACTCCTGCAGGCTCGCACCCCCCTGCTCGGCGACGACCGTCGCCGCCTCACAGGGCACCCCCGTCACCGCCCCGCTCACCGTGTCGGCCGCGGCGAGGGCGGCGGCATCCGCGATCCCCGACAGCCGTTGCACCTGCACCACGGCGCCGAGAGCGAGTCCGAGAGCGACGGTGGCGCCCGCCACGACCGCGGTGACGCCGACCACCGCGACCGTTCCCGCCATCAGCGCCCTCCGTCGAGGGCGCAGGCCCGTGTGGTCACGGGCGCGAGCGGGAGCGTCGACGCGATCGGGGCGGAAGCCGTGACGCAGACGAGGCCGTCGACGCGTTCGACCGACGCGCTGCCCCCGACGCCGTCGACGACGGCGAGCCCGCCGCCGTCTCCCCGCCCGAGTAGTCGCGCGGCCTCGGTGGCGCTGTGCTGCAGCCGGACGGCCGTGGCGACCGAGCCGAGCGCCCCCACCCCCAGCGCCAGCACGACGATCAGCGCGGGTAGCGCGACGGCGAACTCCGCGGTCACGGCACCGCGCTCGTCGAGCCGCGGCCATCGACGCTCGGCCCGGCGAACCGCGGACATCACTGCACCGTCAGCGCACGACGAACGAGATCGGTGAGGATCCCGCGCACTTCGTCGCTGCGCATGATGACGACGAGCAGCCCGGCGAAGGCGACGGCGGCGACTGTTGTGTATTTGAAGCATACTTGCTCGCATGACTCCGAGGAAGACCACCCCGCGCGCCGCGATCTACGTGCGGCAGAGCGTCGCCGAGCCTGAGGGCATCCAGCGACAACTCGCGGCGTGCCGAGCGCTCGCCGAGTCGCGCGACTACGTGGTCGTCGCCGTCTACGAGGACGACAACGTGTCCGGATACAAGGCGCGCGGCGAGGGCACGGCCTTCGGGCGGATGCTCGACGACGCGCGTGCGGGGCGCTTCGATGTGCTCATCGTGCGAAAGCTCGACCGCCTGGGGCGTTCCCTCTCGGCCCTCGAATCACTCACGGCCGCCCGCGTCAACACCGTCACGACGGACGGAGCGCTTGACCTCGCGTCACCCTCGGGCCGCCTCGTCGCGAACGTGCTGACGTCCGTCTCGCGCGCGGAGAGCGAGATTAAGGCCGAGCGCCGGGTCTTCGCGAACGCCGACCGTCGCACGAAGGGCGTGCCTACGTCGGGGCGCGTGCCCTACGGCTACCAGTGGGTTCCGACATCGGAGCGCGGCGACGGCGACGCTTACATCACCGACCCTTCGCGCGCGGGCGACGTGCTCGCGGTCTTCGATGACTTCTTAGCCGGCGTGCCGCTCGGGTCCATCGCGCGCGAGCTGAACGCGAAGGGGCGGCGCACGGTCCCGACGAAGCGGCACCCCGAGGGCGTGCCGTTCACGCCGACGACGCTCCGACGCATGCTCATGTCGCCGTACTACGCCGCGCTCCTGCCGCTGCCTGCGGAGGATGGAGCGCAGCAACCGTACGACCAGCGCTCGATCAGCCGTGAGACGTGTGTGCCGGGCCGCTGGCAGGCGATCGTGAGCGTCGAGGCGTGGGAGGAGGCAAGGGCACGGCTTGAGCACCCCGAGCGAAAGACGTCGCCGGGACCGTCGCGCAAGTGGCTCCTCTCTGGCCTCGCCGTGTGCGGTACCGAGGGATGCGGCCTACCGATTCGGGCGGGCGGCGGCGAAGCGGGCATCCACTCCTACCGTTGCGCGTCCATGGCTCACTTCATGCGACGCGGTGACCCGCTCGACGACTTCGTGCAGCGCGTCGTGATCGCCCGTCTCTCGCGACCGGATGCCGCCGATCTCCTTGAAGATCGCGAGCGCCACGACGTCGAGGAGATACGCGCGGAGCGGCGGCGGCTCGAGACGGCGATCCGGCAGGCTGGTGACGACGAGATGGACGGCCTCATCGACAGGGCGGAGCGCGTGCGCCTCATCCGTCGCGCGAATGGGCGTGTTGCCGAGCTCGACGAGAAGCTTCGCGCCGGCGTCGACACGTCGGCGCTCGCCGACATCGTCACTGCCGAAGACGTCGGCGCGGCGTGGCACGCCCTCAGCCTCGGAAAGAAGCGCGGCGTCCTCGAGGCTCTCGCGACCGTCGTCGTCTTCTCCGTGGGTCAGGGCAACCGGCGACGGATGAGCGACGAGGCTATGGCACGCACGGTCCGCTTCGACTGGCACCGCTGACGCGGTAACCCTTACGCTCGCCCCATGAGCAACGAGCAGGACGTCCCCCACGTGAACACCCCGCACGGCGTAGGCACGCGGCTTCAGTGGCCGGCCAGCGGCAAGAACTTCCGGCTCCAGACCTTCGCCGGTGACATTGTCGGCACCGTGGGCGTCACCCCAGTGTTGTTCGAGACGGGCGAGGTTCGCTTCTATTCCGAAAGCACGCTGACGACTGTCATTACGCGGTCAGGGTCGCTGAAGTAATTCACCCCTCGCCAGTCTGGTCCCACCACTTCGAGTCGCCGGCGTGGGCGTAGACGAGGTTCATGGAAGCCAACGCGTCTTCCTTCCGCGCGTAGTTCTCGCTGTGGCAGATGGTTTGCCCGTTGGCTGCGGAGTTCAGCGTCCAGTGGTAAGGCTGCGCCGCCGACGACTTCCATAGATTGAACTTCAAGACGTTCTCGGCCACGGCCGACCCCCTTTGGTCTAGAAGTGCCGAGTCTGGCAACGAGCGCTGAGATCGCGCAACTATTTCTTCGAGTACGCCCCAATGGCGACAGCGGGCGCAGTTGCTTATTCGGCGTACCCGGGCCGAGTTATAACTCCGCCCTCACGCTCCGAGTTACGCAGCGTGTGCGCGGCCCGCGGGGCTCTCGTCATCCGGTCGCTCCACTAAATGGGCGACGTGCGAGACATAGCCGCGATACCCGATACGTCTGTCCAGATGTGCGACCTGGACGACTCGCTCCGATCCAAGCCTTCCAGGTTGTCCAGCCACATCGCATCGACTCGGCGACGACTGTATTTCCGCGCTTCTCTCGGCGTCTGTCCAAGTCGTCCAAGCCGTCCAAGTCGTCTGTCCAGATGCGCCCCCCTATAAGGGGCGCAGGAACCTGGACGGGAAACGGACGTAGCACTCTCAGCTAGTGGCTGAAAGCCTGATCAGAGGCATATTCGAATTGACATGGCCCAGCGCAAGGCATAGCCTTAATCCCGTCAGCACTTCACCTCGAAGAGCGCCCCCGAAGGGCACACCGAGAAGGAGAGTGAAGTGGCTGACACCACCCCGGCCGGCATCATCGCCACCCGACGAGACGACATCGTCGCGGCGATTGCCCGGCAAGCCCCGCCCTTGAGCGGGGCGGCGCGTGCCCGTATCGCCTCCCTCCTCAAGCCTCAGGCGTCGCAATGAGTGCGCGGCCGTTCGATTTCGCGGCGGCTGGTCGCCGGGGTGCCGAGCGTCGCTGGGCCGCGCATCGTGCGCAGCGTCTCGCCGCCGGTCTCCCCGCCACCACCCGTGAGGCGCAGGGCCGCAAGCCCGACCGCTTCGATGATCCCGAAGTCGAGCGCTTCTGGATGCAACGTGCTGAGGCGTGCGGGCTGTTCGACGAGCGCGACACGAGCACGCAGCGCCGCCGCAAGGCCCATCGCTTCGCCGCCGCTGAGACGGACGCCTACCTCTCAGCTTTCGCGACCGCATCGGGCGCTGCCGCCGCGCCAAGCGACCGCGACGTCATGCTCGCCTACCACGAGCGCGAGATCGAACGCCTGACCGAGGCCCGTCGAATCGCTCTCCGCAACGCAGAGACGCACTTGCGGGTGCGGGGCGACCACGAGAAGGCGCTGGCCGACCTCATCGAAGCGGGCGCCGAGTGAACGTCAACGGCATCGAGATCGTAGAGATGAGCCGCGAGACGGCGTTCTGGAAGCTCGAAGCACTCGCTGCTCAGGTCGTCGGTGCCCCCGGCGAGACGAAGCGCATCGCCCGGCAGGTCGGTAGGGCGATCCCAGGCCGCTTCATCACAGTCGACGCCGCTGCCGACATGCTCGTCGACCTGGAGCCAAGCGTCGACCGCAAAAAAGCCGCTCGCGCGATTAAGGAGGGTCGACGCGAGGCGTACACGGTTCTCGTCGACCCCGATGAGCTCGGCAGACGCTACGAGTGGGAGGAGGCGCTACGCAAGGGTCGCCTACAGCGCGAAGTGCGCAAGGCGTTGGACGAGGAAGAGGCGGCCGACCGGCCGATGCTCGCCGACTCGGTGCTCGACTTCGCTGAGCTCATGGATCGACCGCCGCTCACCCCCCTGGTCGAAGGCGTGCTGAATCTCGACACAGTGGCGCTCCTGTATGCCCCTCCCGCGACCTACAAGACATTCCTGGCCCTCTGGCTCGCCGCGTGCGTCGCCACGGGCCACACGTGGGCCGGCAGGCCCGTCGAGCGAGGCTCAGTGCTCTACGTCGCGGCCGAGGGCGTGGCGGGCATTCAGAAGCGCGTCGCCGCCCTGTCCTGGCATCTCAACGGCGCGAAGCCGATCCATGACCTCTTCGTCTACCCGGCGCCAATCAACCTCACGAGCGACAGCGACGTCGACGAGCTCGTCGCTTTCGCCACGGTGCGCGGCTTCCGCTTCATCGTCTTCGACACCCTCGTGAAGGTCGCCGGCGGCGCCGAAGAAAATGACAACACTGCGATGACCCGCGTGACGAACGCCGCGGAGCGCGTGAAGCGGGCGACGACCGGGTCGACGGTTCTTTTCATCCACCATGCCGGTAAGAACGGCGACATGCGCGGCGCGAGCGCCCTCCTCGGCAACGTCGATACCGTGCTGAAACTCGACGGCGAGGCCGGCGCGCTGACCCTCACCGCCGTGAAGCAAAAGGACGCCGAGGGCGGCGAGATCCTGCGCCTGCGCACGAAGGCGATTCCGGAGCACGACACGCTCGTGCTGGAACCGGTCGCCCCAGGTGAGGCCCAGCCGAGCGGAGTTCAGGCCGCGCGGGTCGAGGAGTCGCTCGCCCACTTCGCACGCGCCTTCAGCGAGACCGGTGCGACGCGCACGCAATTCGTCGACGCCCTTGTCGAGTGGGGCGTAGGCGGCCGCTCGACGGTCTACAGCTACGTCAACGAGCTCGTGAAGACCGGTCGCCTCCTCGTCACGGGCACCGCCTCCCGCACGCGGCTTACCCTCCCCGCCGAACGCACCACCTTCGACCTGTAACGCCCATCTCAACCGAGGAGAAACCACCCGCCATGAGCAAAGACTTCGAGACCAAGACCATCAGCTGGAGCGGACACGACGGCTGGACGCAGACCGGCATCGTCCTGAACACGGGAGTTCCAGCCATCGACAAGGCGACCGCCGGCCTGCTGGACAAGCTTGCAAAGTTCCAGGAGGCGTCGCGAGAGCAGCGTGCAGCGCGCAGCGCCCTCGACGGCGCGAAGGACGCCGCACGCCGGGCCGCAACGCTCGCAGGCCTGGAGGGCAAGAAGCCCGACAAGAAGAAGCTGAAGGCAGCCAAGCTCGAGGCGGCCGATCGCCTCGAGGATGCCGAGCTCGATTTCATCGCGCTCGAGACCACCCTCCGAAAGACTCGCGTGCGGTACCTGGAGGTTCTCGCCGACCACGCGCCCGCGCTCGCGACTCAGGCGCGCAACGTCGCCGACGCCGCCATCCTCGAGCTCGCATCTGCTCTCGGCATCGCTCGGCGCGGCGAAGCAAAGGTGACGGCCGCCCTCGGCATCCTGGGGGCTCTTCCGACGGTGCTCGGTGGCGACGGTTTCAAGCCCTGGCACGCGCGGATCAAGAAGACTCCCGCCGACGACTTCAACGACTCGGGCAACCCCGGCATTCACGCCTCTCAGGCGGTGGATGAGCTTACCCAGGCAGTCGGGTACGCGAAGCGCATCCTCGACGAGCTCGCGGCCGTGGAGAAGGAGCGCGCCAAGGCCGCCAAGCTCGAGACCGAGGCCGACGCAGCGCCCGACCTCGACGACGATGACGACGATGACGACATCTGACCCCGGCGACATCGATCGCGACTTCGGCGCTCCCGACGACCGGACGTGGACCCTCGCAGAGCTTCACGACGAGATCACGCGGCAGACGGTCGACTCGCTGGCCGTCGCCACTCCGAGCGAGGCACCGCCCCTTTTGGCCGCGCTTCTCGACGTCGCCCGGCTGCGTGCGGGTCAAGAAGCGGACCCCGCCGCCGGTACCGCGGCGGCGTCCTAGTCCACTCACAACAAGAATCGCCCGCCCCTGACGTTGGACGCGGCAAGGGGCGGGCGGGAAAGCACAGGAATGCTTCACACCGACAGTACCGAACCGACGCTCCTCGACGAGGTGCGAGCCCGCAGCGCGGCCATATCGGCCCTCGAGACCGCCATCGATCGCCTTCTCAACCTCCGAACGAAGGGCTTCACCGCATGAGCGGCCACGACACCACTACCGGCGACCATGGCGCGACGCCGCTCGACGTCGTGAGGGCGCATATCCGCACTCTCCTCGCCGTCGACCGCCCACTCACGGGGAGCGAAGCGGCGGAGTGGGACGCGCTGGCATCCGCCTACCGCGACCTCCGACGGGCAGAGCGGTCGCAACCGACGCCCCCGCGCCCCTATCGCGGCACCGACCCCTATCGATACCCGGCGTTCGCGTGCGCGCAATGCGGAACAGAGCTCGGCGCCCGAGCGCAACACGGCATCCTCGCCCGCGGACGCATCCTCTGCGGTCCCTGCCTCGCCCGCGACGACTCCGCCGTGCTGACGCTCGCGACCGACCGCGCCGCCGCCGTCACCTGGCTCGATCAACACGGCCTCATCCACCACGAACCCACCAACCCCACGAAGAAGGAGTGACCCGACATGGCAACGAGAGAAGAAAGACGTCTCCGCGAGCGCGAGGCGCAGATCGGCGCCGAGATCGAGCGGCGCAAAAGCCCCAGCCAGCGGCAGGCCGACGTCGCAACCGGAGGCAACCGCAACAGCGACGGCGGCGACCCCTCGGCCGAGGGCACACGCCGCTCGAGCTCCGAGCGGCAGGCCAGGACCGCGCTGGGGCACGAGTCATGAGCGTCGTCGCCCTGGCCTCCGTCACTGTGGCTCTGGTCGCCTGCGACGGCAAGGCCAGGGCGACGGCATGACGAGCGCTATGCACGCCTGCAAGGTCGACCGGTCACCGGATACCGGCTCGCTCGTCGCCTGCACATGCGGACTCGCTCTCGGCCCGTTCACGAACCACGGCACGGCGCTCGCTGTCGCCCGTGAACACCGACGTCTCGTGCGGCCCTCGGCGCCAATCGGCCAGAGATGACTCCGTCCACCAGGGGCGGAGGGACGAGCGGCCCGTCTTCCATCGCGGAGGGCGGGCCGCTTCTTCATGCGCGGACCTTGAGCGCGCGACGCATTCTGAGGATGAAGCGCCCCTCGGCGGCGTCCGCGGCTTCGCCGTCACCGCGGTCGACAGCGGTCGCGAAGTCCCCGAGATCTTCCATCACGCGCTGAGGCCCCAGGATGAGGAGCGGCGTGAACGCCTCGTCCATCGAGTCGCGTAACGCTTCGTGTTGAGCCTTCGCCTCGGCGGCTCTCCGAAGTTGACGGTCGCGGTCGGCGGCATCCTGGGGCGGGGGCATGGCTTTAAGGGCCGTCACGACGCGACCGAGGTCGCGGTATCGCTCGGCGGCGAGGCGCGCGGTCTGGAACGCTTCGTAGCGTCGCTCACGTATCCAGCGACGATGCTCGCGCGCCGCCTGAATCCACGCCCCAATAAACCCCGCGATCACTGTCAACGCCGCTCCACCAAAGATGGACAGGAGCGCAAGGGTCGTGGGGTTGGCCGTCGCGAGGCCTGTGGTTTGACTCGCAATTGAGGCAGGGTCGACGGCCGGGGACAGCATCTCGTGACCGTACCGTATCCGAGGCACCCGTTCCCAAGCGCGGCGCCGCAAGGCCTTTCACACCAGCGGACGGGCCTCTCTGACCGTTTGGGCCGTCAGAATCTTTCCAGGCCCTCGTAGTCTTCCTCGTCGTAGTGGATGAAGTCGAGCTGCCGCTTTGGGGCGACGAGCGTCCAGCCGAGCGCGGCGAGGTCGCGACGCAAGCGACGTTCGCCCAAATGGAGCGGGGCATCGCCCTCGCCAGGCTCAAATCGGAAGTTGACGACAAAACCGTCAAGAGAGATGAGCGGGTACACGGTATCCACCGGATACAACTCGGCGTCTGGTTCGCCCAGCGTTGTAGTGCGCATGACGAGCTTGTCACCCCTCTTAGGAACAATCGACGCCCCTTCTACGGTCGTGGCGGCGAGAATCGAGAGCTTCCCAGCCTCGTGGCGGACAAACTGCATGAGCATCGTGAACATGCCGACACGCTATGCGGCTACCGGTCCAATAGTCGAGGGGCAGCCCGTCAGGCGCGATGCTTCTCGACGTCGAGGCGGGCGAGCATCGCGTCGAGCTCGGCCGAGACGGCGTCCTTCGTCGTGACCTCGGCCTCCACCCGCTGAGGAGCGTCCGTGCCGAAGATCTTCGCTTCGCGCTCCTGGTATCGGAGGAGGCGCATCTCGGCTTCCGCGGAGGCTTTCACGTCGCCGGCCGCCCGTGCCGTCCGAATGTCCGCGACGGCGAGGCGAACGAGTTCATCTATCTCGCCCTCCTGTCGTGCCCGCCGCTCGTCGACGCTCGTCTTCAAGGTGGAGCGGATGCGGGTGAAGTAGTCCGCGGCGCGGATGCGGAGAGTAGAGGCGGGGATCGGGTACCCGAGACCGCCTTGCGCCGGTGCGCACTCCGCAAGGCGGCTCATCTGCGCAAAGCTCAGCCGGGCGACCTTGTTGTCATAGGCCCATTGCTCCTCGATCGCGATCTTCGCGGCGATCATTTCATGCGGGGTCCGTTCGCTCACCGTGTTACCTCCATATGTGCCTGATCTACTCAACAGTCGCCATGGTCGCGATGGCGTATTCGGCGGTCGCGGCTCCTCTCTCATCGAGGAAGAGGGCACCCGCGCGCCCCGAGGTCAGCGCGGGGACGCACGTCTCGTGACGAGCGTCGGCGGCGGTGGGAAGGAAGGGAATGGTCATGGCGACTCCTTTTCGGTGAGAGACCCGGGCGAAGAGGCATCTCCGCCCATCGGATCGAGGGGAGGTGAGCGGGTGGGGGCGAGAGTGACCCCTCGCTAGGGGAACCCGCTGGAACGCAGCAGGCCGAGCATCATCGGCACGACGGCGAGCAGGAGGAACGCGGGCAGGGTGCAGGCGCCGAGCGGCACGAGAAGGTGCGTCGACAGGCGCGCGGCCGCCGCGCGCCCCTCGGTGCGGGCGCGATGACGTGCCATCCACGCGTCGCCGCGCAGCAGCTCGCTCGCCGGCACACCGGCGCGCACGGCAAGATCGAGGGTCGCCTCGATGGCCTGGTCCCCCGAGGCCTCGGAGAGCGGCGGCTCGACGCGGCCGGCTGCGGTGGCGAGCTGACGCGCCCGATCGACCGAGATCCCCGCCGAGAGGGCGACCGCCCACAGCTCGGCGTTCAGACCCGGCACACCTCGGGGTGGCCTCGCTCGGCGCACGAGATGGCGGGCCCAGAGGCGTGAGGCCACGACGAGGAGCGCGCCCCCGACGAGACAGGCCGTGCCGAGCGGATCGGTCACCAGGATGCCGACTGTATCGAAGCCCAGGGCGAGCCCCAGCGGAACCCCCAGAACCGGGAGCCACGCGAGCAGCCGCGCGGTCGCCGCGGGTTCGGCGAGTGCCACGCGCACGTCGGCCGAGATCTCGGCGGCGTCCCGCAGGGCTCCCCCGATCGTGCGCAGCGTATCGGCCAACGGCGCACCGGCATCGACGGCGACCGCATAGACCGCGGCGACATCGCTCCAGGTCTCACCCGCCGAGCGCAGGACCTCGGCGACATCGTCGCCGCGCGCCGCCGCCCGTGCCGCGCCCACCGCCGTCGCATCCCCCTGCTCGGCGACGACGGCCCACGCGCGCGCCGGGGTCAGCCCCGCGCCCAGCAGCACGGCGAGACGCATCGTGGTCTCGAGGGCGTCGGCGCGACCGATCGCGGCGCGCCCCGCTTTCACCACGGCTCCGCATCGATGCGCAGACGCCCGTCGCTCAGTACCGGGCGCCCCCATCCCGTGACCCGGCGGCGTCCGTCACGACGTTCGACGTGCACCACGGCACCGATGGCGCTCGCGGCCTGCCGGCCGGTGGTGGTGGCATCCATTCCCGCCAGCGACCCCAGAGCCTCCAGTCGCGTCGCCACGTCGCGCAGGCTGCTCGCATGCAGCGTGCCGGCGCCTCCGTCGTGGCCGGTGTTGAGCGCCATGAGCAGGTCGCGTACCTCTTCGCCGCGGCACTCCCCCAGAACGAGGCGGTCGGGTCGCATGCGCAGCGCCTCGCGTACGAGACGGGCCACGGTGAGAGCCCCGGCGCCCTCGAGGTTCGCCTGGCGGGCCTCGAGCGCGACGTGATGGGGGTGATCCGGCCGGAGCTCGGCCACCTCTTCGACGGTGATGAGACGTTCCCCGGCGGGGACTCGCCCCAGCAGGGCGGCGAGCAACGTCGTCTTGCCGGCCCCGGTGGCGCCGCTGATGAGGATGTTCCACCGCCGATCGACCATGTCTTCCAGACGCGCGCGCTGCGTCGCGGTGAACATGCCCCCGCGTTCGAGCCCGACGAGATCGGGGGCGTCCCACCGCGGCACCCGCACAGAGATGCTCGTTCCGCCCACGGCGACCGGTGCGAGCACGGCATGTACGCGGACCCCGCGTTCGAGCCGCACGTCGACGCAGGGCGACGCGTCGTCGAGGTGGCGACCGCCGAGCGCGATGAGACGCACCGCGAGCCGACGGACCTCGAGCTCGCTCGCGCGCCATGACGCCACGCATTCGATGCCGCGCCCTCGATCGATGAAGAGTCCCCGGTCTCCGTTGACGAAGAGATCGGTCACCGACCCGTCGTCGAGGAACGGCCGCAGGAACGCCAACGCCGGATCGTCCCAGACGGGGGGCGCTTCAGCGGGATCGGGCCGGTGCAGGGGAATGACGGAAGACACGACGACGAACGTAGGGGGGACGCCCCCGCGCGCGTCGAGCGAAAACAGCGATCGGTGGATGCTCCGACGCATCGACACCGTGGGGAGGAACGGTCGTTCTCGCCGCGTCAGCGGGTGTGCGCCCCGGCGAGGGATGGCCCCTCGGGGCCGGCATCGCAGGCCACCGGCCGCGGAAAGAGGAGGGGGCGGCATCCCTACAGTGGGGGGCGAGGGATGCCGCCAGGCGCCGGAGGAAAATTGGGGGGCTCCCCCCGACGCGAGTGCCGAAACGATGTTCCGGCATGACTAGGTTACGCGTGGGAGAACGGCCTGGCCAACTCTCAGACCCATTCACCCCGATATATCACCTGTTTTGATCGCGAGCCGATGCCAACTATCGGAGGTGGCCGGTGTCGGAGGGGGTCGATAGCGTGACCCGGGTGATGACGTCGCGCACCGACGCGGCGTCGCGTGAACGCGAAGGAGCGCCGCGATGAGCAGCCAGATCGACCATCTCCTCAACGAGACCCGCCGGTTCGCCCCGGCGGCGTCGTTCGCAGCGCAAGCCGTCGCGGATCGTAGCCTGTTCGAGCGCGCCGCCGCGGATCGCGAGGGCTTCTGGGCGGACCAGGCTCGCGAGCTGCACTGGCACACTCCCTTCACCCGCGTGCTCGACTGGTCGAACCCGCCGTTCGCCGAGTGGTTCGGCGACGGCGAGCTGAATGTGGCCTACAACTGCCTCGACCGCCACGTCGAGGCCGGGCACGGCGACCGCATCGCTCTGCGCTGGGAGGGCGAGCCCGGCGACCAGCGCAACGTCAGCTACGCCGAGCTCACCGACGAGGTCAAACGCCTCGCCAACGTCCTCGCCGAGCTCGGCGTGGAGCAGGGCGACCGCGTCGCGCTGTATCTGCCGATGATCCCCGAGGCGATCGCGTCGATGCTCGCCGTCGCCCGCATCGGTGCGGTGCACTCCGTCGTCTTCGGCGGATTCTCGGCCGACAGCCTGCGCGCCCGCATCGACGATGCCGGGGCGAAGGTCGTCATCACCGCCGACGGCGGGTGGCGCAAGGGCAAGGTGTCGCCCCTGAAGCCCGCGGTCGATCAGGCTCTCGCCGACCGCAACGGATCCGGCATCCAAGAGACCGTCGAACACGTGATCGTCGTGAAGCGCGGCGCGAACGAGGTCGATTGGACCGACGACCGCGACCTCTGGTGGCACGATGTCGTGCCGTCGGCATCGGCCGAGCACGAGGCGCAGGCATTCCCGGCAGAGACGCCCCTGTTCATCCTCTACACGTCGGGGACGACCGGTAAGCCGAAGGGCATCCTGCACACCTCCGGCGGGTATCTGACGCAGGCGGCCTTCACGAACCGCGTCGTGCACGACGTGCACCCCGAGACCGACGTGTACTGGTGCACCGCCGACATCGGGTGGATCACCGGCCACACGTACGTCACCTACGGTCCGCTCGCCAACGGCGCCACCCAGCTGCTGTACGAGGGCACCCCCGACACTCCGCACCCGGGCCGCTGGTGGGAGCTCATCGAGAAGCACGGTGTGAGCGTGTTCTACACCGCTCCGACCGCGATCCGTTCGTTCATGAAGATCGGGCGCGACGTCCCGCAGAAGTTCGACCTGTCGTCGATCCGGCTGCTCGGCTCGGTGGGCGAGCCCATCAACCCCGAGGCGTGGATCTGGTACCGCGACATCATCGGCGCCGGCGAGGCTCCGATCGTCGACACCTGGTGGCAGACCGAGACGGGCGCGATCATGATCTCGGCCCTGCCCGGCGTCACCGAGACCAAGCCCGGATCGGCCCAGGTGCCGATCCCCGGCATCTCGATCGCGGTCGTCGACGAGCAGGGCGAGAAGGTGGGCAACGGCGGCGGCGGTCTGCTCGTGGTCACCGAGCCGTGGCCGAGCATGCTGCGCGGCATCTGGGGCGACCCCGACCGCTACCGCAAGACCTACTGGGACAAGTTCGCCGACAAGGGGTACTACTTCGCGGGCGATGGCGCTCGGCTCGACGATGACGGCGACGTCTGGCTGCTCGGGCGCGTCGACGACGTCATGAACGTCTCGGGCCACCGCCTGTCGACCGCCGAGATCGAGTCGGCCCTGGTCGGCCACGAGGGCGTCGCCGAGGCGGCGGTGGTCGGTGCGTCCGACGAGACGACCGGGCAGGCGGTGGTGGCGTTCGTCATCATCAAGAGCCGCTTCCTCAAGCAGAACCCGGTGGAGGGCCTCGGAGACGAGCTGCGCAGGTGGGTGGGCGAGCAGATCGGTCCGATCGCGCGTCCCCGCGACGTGTACATCGTGGGCGAGCTGCCGAAGACGCGCTCGGGCAAGATCATGCGCCGGCTGCTCCGCGACGTCGCCGAGGGGCGCGAGGTGGGCGACACCACGACGCTCGCCGACACCGCCGTCATGAGCGTGATCAGCGCCCAGGTGAAGTGATCACCGGTCGTGGATGCCGTGTTCGACGGCGTCCACGACCGACGGTCTCACTCCGTGCGGGCGCGTGGCGCCATCGCAGAGACCATCGTTCGCGACGCCATCCCCGTCGCGGACGAGAAACGACGAAGGGGACGCGCGGTACGACCGCACGTCCCCTTCGTCTCGCCGGGCACCCGGCATCCGGAATCGATCCTCACACGACGGTGAAGACCACCTCGACCTCGACCGGGCTGTCGAGCGGCAGCACGGGAACGCCCACGGCGGAGCGGGCGTGCGCGCCGGCCTCGCCGAACACCTCGCCCAAGAACTCGCTCGCCCCGTTGATGACTCCCGGCTGACCGGTGAACTCGGGAACGGATGCCACGAACCCGGTGAGCTTGAGCACACCGGTGAGATTGTCGACACCGCCGGCCACGGCGGCGGCCGCGGCGATCGCGTTCAACGCGCACTGGCGGGCGAAGGAACGAGCGTCGGCGGGGCTCACCAGTCCGGCGGACTCCCCCACCTTGCCGGTCGCCGGCAACGATCCCTGCACCATCGGCAACTGGCCCGAGGTGTAGACGAGGTCGCCGTGCCGTTTGGCCGGAATGTAGGACGCCACGGGCGGGACGACGGCGGGCACCTCGACGCCCAGCTCCGCCAGGCGCTGCGAGACGCTCACTGCTGGCCCTCGAACTGGCGGGCCGCCTGTTCGGCCGCGCCGAGACCGGCGTTGGCCGTCCCGCCGCCCGTGGGCCGCTTGAGGTAGGCGACGAGCCCACCCTCGGGACCGGGCACGACCTGCACGAGCTCCCAGCCCTGCTTGCCCCAGTTGTTGAGGATCGCGGCGGTGTTGTGGATCAACAGCGGCGTGGTGACGTACTCCCACGTGATCATTCGGGCTCCCGGCGGTGACTCGGCGCGCGCAGACTCGTGCGCGCGGGATGAACGCGTACGCGTGCGGGCGCACGCCTTCGAGGCATCGCCCAGCAACGTCGCTTAGCATCAACCCTATGCCCGAGAACAAACGTACGGCTAGCGGTGCCCTCGGCGGCATCGTCGGCCTCGTCGGCCTGAGCGCGGTCGCCGGACTCCTGGTCACCGCCGCCGTGACGCCGGCCATCGCCGTGTCCGGCGCCGCCGCCTCCAGCGCCATCACCATCTTCGACAAGATGCCGAGCTACCTGCAGCCCGACGAGCTCATGGAGCCGACGACGCTCATGGCCGGCGACCGGGTGCTGGCGAAGTTCTACGACCAGAACCGCTCCCCCGTCACGTTCGACCAGGTCAACCCGGTGATGTACGACGCGATCCTGTCGTCGGAAGACCCGCGGTACTACCAGCACGGCGGCGTCGACCTCATCGGCACCACCCGCGCGCTGCTGAGCAATGCCTCGGGCGGCGAGACGCAGGGTGGCTCGTCGATCAGCCAGCAGTACGTCAAGAACGTGCTCGTGCAGCGCTGCGAGCTCGAGGCCCGCGCCGTCGAGCCCACCGACAGCGACCCCGGCATGACGCGCGATGAGGCACTTCAGAAGTGCGCGCTCGAGGCCGTGCAGTCCGAGGGCACCGAGGGCTACCAGCGCAAGCTGCAGGAGATGCGCTACGCCATCCAGCTCGAGAAGGAGTACACGAAGGATCAGATCCTTCTGGGCTACCTGAACATCGCGAACTTCGGTGGCACCACGTACGGCATCGACGCCGCCGCGCGGTACTACTTCAACACCCCGGCGTCGCAGCTGAGCGTCAGCCAGTCGGCGATCCTCGCGGGCATGGTGCAGAACCCCAACCGCTTCCGCATCGACCGCGCCGAGGGGTCGATCTTCGACAACGACGGAACGGCCTACAACAAGCAGCCCGACGGCTCGATCGACGACGTCGATCAGGGCACGATCCAGGCGCTGTACACGCTGCGCGACAACGGCGAGATCACGCAGGAGCAGTTGCTCAACGCCGCCGACGGCTACAGCGAGACCAAGGGCCGACAGCTCTACGTGCTCAGCCGCATGGAGGTCGACGGCAAGATCACGCACGAGCAGTACGTGGCGGCCGCCCTCGAGCCGATCAGCCCGGTGATCACGCCCACCAGCCAGGGCTGCGCCTCGTCGGCCGCTCCGTACTTCTGCCAGTACGTCGTCTCGACGATCCTGAGCGACCCGGCCTTCGGCACCGACACCGACGAGCGCGTCCGCGCGCTGCGTCAGGACGGCCTCACGATCCAGACGACGCTCGACTGGCGGGTTCAGGATGCCGCGCAGAACGCGATGAACGCCTACGCGCCGCAGAGCTTCGACGGCATGAAGTTCGGTTCGACGGTCGTGAACACGGAGTCGAAGACCGGTCGCATCCTCGCGATCGCGCAGAACACGAAGTTCACGCAGGACCCGGGTCAGGCCGAGGCCGATCCGTCGTTCAACTCGGTCGTGTTCGCCGGTGACAGCACGAACGGCGGCTCGATCGGCTTCAGCGCGGGGTCGACGTTCAAGCTCTTCACGCTCGTGGACTGGCTCGAGAAGGGCCACTCGCTCAACGAGACGCTGAACGGCCGCATGGGTCCGGTGCCGAACATGACGAACTCCTGCACCGGCAACTACGTCAACATGAACAACGACCGCATCAACAACTTCGCCAACAACGGCGGCTACGTGGGAACCCCCATGATGTTCACGCGCGACTCGCTGAACACCGGCTACCTGCAGATGGCCGCTCAGCTGGATCTCTGCGACATCGCCAAGACCGCGAAGAAGCTGGGCGTCACCCGGGGCGACGGCACCGACATCACGATGCAGTACGCCAACAACGTCATCGGAAACGACAACGTCTCGCCCATCGCCATGGCCGGCGCGTATGCGACCGTGGCGAACGGCGGCACGCTCTGCCAGCCCAAGGTCATCGACAAGATCACCGACAACAAGGGCGCCGACCGCGCGATCCCCGAGCGCACGTGCTCGCCCGCGCTGACCCCCGAGATCGCGGCGACCGCGGCCTACGCCCTGCAGGGCGTCATGGCCGGCGGCGGCACCGGCTCGCAGGGCAACCCGCGCGACGGCACCCCGGTGCTCGGCAAGACGGGTACCCACGAGGGATGGCAGACCTGGATGATCGAGTCGTCGACCAACACGACGACCGCGGCTTGGGTCGGCAACTACGAGGGCAGCGAAGACCTGTTCCGCAAGTACTGGGGCGGGCGCGCACTGTCCGACATCCGCTACCCGCTCGCCGCCGACGTCCAGCGCTCGTCCGACGACTTCTACGGCGGCGACCGGTTCCCCGACCCCGCCTCCAACCTGCTGCGCACCATCCAGCGCGACCTCCCGAACGTCGTCGGTCAGAGCATCGACAGCGCCCGGTCCACCCTCGAAGGCGCCGGTTTCCGCGTCTCGATCGGCGACCCGGTCGACTCCGAGTTCGGCGGCGACCGCGTGGCCGCGATGAACCCCGGCGCGGGTTCGGCGGCCGCAGGTTCGGTCATCACGCTCAGCCCCGGCAACGGGCAGGGCGGCACCGTTCCCGATGTGTCCGGGCAGCCGGTCAGCTCCGCGCGTGCGGCGATGCTGTCGGCCGGGTTCGGAACCGTATCGATCGGGTCCTGTCAGCGGGACGGCAATGCGCCCGCAGAGGGACGCGTCGCCTCGACGAGCCCCTCCGGTGGTACCTCGGCGAACAAGAGCACGCCCATCACGCTGGCCATCGTCGCCAAGGACTGCCCGTGACGCGCCCCCTCGCGACGGCCGCCCTCGCACCCCTCGGGGTCGCGGGGGCGGCCGCTGTCGGGGCAGCGGTGTGGGGAGTGGGCATCGAGCGGTATCTCTTCACCGTGCGCTATCACGCCGTCCGCGTGCTGCCGCCGGGTGCGGAGCCCCTCCGGGTGCTTCATGTGTCCGACGCGCACATGGCTCCCTGGCAGCACCGCAAGCAGGAGTGGATGTCGAGGCTCGTCGAGCTGGCCCCCGACCTCGTCGTCAACACCGGCGACAACATGGGCCATCGCGACGGTCTCGTCGGGGTGCGCACCGCCTTCTCGTCGCTCCGCGGCGTTCCGGGTCTGGTCGTCCACGGATCCAACGACTTCCAGGAGCCCGCGCCCCGCAACCCGCTGCGGTACTTCCTCGGCCCCTCGGGTCACCTTCCCGCGCACAAGCACCTCGACATCGACGCGCTCGATCGCTTCTTCGCCGTGGATCTGGGGTGGAGCATCCTCGACGACACGGCCGTCTCGCTCGAGGTGAAGGGCACGCGCATCACGGCGTTCGGCGTGAACGACGCCCACCGCAACTGGGATCGCCCCGAGCTCATCCCGCCCGTGCTCGACACCTTGGATGCCGCCGACCTCCGGATCGGCGTGATGCACGCGCCCTACCGGCGAACGCTCGACACGTTCACGGGTCTCGGCGCCGACGTCCTGCTCGCGGGCCACACGCACGGTGGCCAGGTGCGCGTGCCGTTCAGCCGCAAGGCGCTCGTCTCCAACTGCGACCTGCCGCTCGACCAGGCGCGCGGTCTGAGCGAGTGGACGTACGACGGGCGCACGGTGCCCCTCAACGTCAGCGCCGGCCTGGGGCACTCGATCTACGCCCCGGTGCGTTTCGCGTGCCGGCCCGAGGCGACACTGCTCACGCTGCTCCCCCGCTGACCCGTTCTCCCCATCCTCGAAAGGGGCCGTTCCTTCCACGGAACGGCCCCTTTCGCCGTCCGGGGCATCCCTTCAGCGAGCACGATCGAGTCTCCTCGACCGAAGGGACTCCGCATGAACCATGCTCCCCCGCCCACCCGCCGTCGCCTCCCGGCCTTCCTGGCCGTCCTGGCCGTGCTGCTCAGCAGCCTGACCATCGCTCCGGTCGCCCACGCGGCCGATCAGGGCACCGGCTTCGGCACCTGGGCTCCCCTCTCGCGCACCGGTTGGCACGGCTCCATGCGAGTGGGCGACGTGCACACCTATTGCATCCACCCGGGTCTGCCCGTCGCCACCGGGCCCACGACGGACCACGGCGTCACCTCCGACGTGAACGGCCTCAGCCCGCAGCAACTCGTCTCGATCAACCACCTCGTCAGCACGTACGGCCAGACCGACGACGCCGTGCAGGCGGCCAGTGTGGGCTGGGCCGTGAAGGCGATCGTCGACCGCGACACGACGCTCCACTCGTGGGGGTACTCGGGCGATCAGCTGCCGGAGGCCATCGACTTCATCATGCGTCGCGCGAGCCCCGAGAACAGCGCTGCGATCCAGGAACGCACCCTGCAGTACCTCGCCGAAGCGGAGGCGATCCGGGTGCCCCGCACCGGCGGCTCGCTGACGCTCTCGGCGGCGCAGGACGACCCCACGCGCGGCACACTCTCCGTCGACGTCGACCCGGATGCCACGGGCACGCTGCATCTGCAGAACGCGGTGTTCGCCGACACGGGGTCCGCCGATCGACACGACGTGCGCGGGGGTGCGACCTACGCGATCATCGCCCCCGCCTCGGCCTCGGACGACGGGCGGCCCTACACGGTGCGCGCGACGGGCTCCTTCTCGGTGCGCGCCGCCGCCATCCGGTACTACTCGACACCCGATCAGCAGGAGTCCGCCGGCCCCGCCGGCGCCCAGACGTTCGAACTCTCGACCCAGGATGCCGCGCCCCGGCCCGTGCAGTTCTCGCCGCGCGTGCAGACGATCGCCCGTCTCGAGGGGCGCCGCTTCGTCGACGACGTCACCGTGTCGACACAGGACGGCGTGTGGCCGCGCCGGGCGGACGGGTCGTTCGTCATCCTCTCGGCCACCGCCGACGTCTACCGGACGGGCGCATTCCCCGCCGAGGCCGACGAGGTCCCGGCGTCTCTCAAGCCCGTGGCCCAGCTCACGCTGCGCACCGATCCGCTCGAGGGGGCGGGAACGTACACCGTGCAGACCGAGGCGGATCTGCCGGGCGCCGGTGTGTACACGGCCGTCTGGCGCATCGAGCGCTCCGCGCAAGATGCGGATGTCGTGCCGCACCTGCCGCCGTCCTTCCTGTGGGTGGAGCGGTTCGCCTCGCCCACGCAGACCGAGCAGCTCGTTCCGACGCCCCCGACAGACCCGACACCCGCGTTGACACCCGCGGCCACGGTGGTTCCCGTGCCGGCTGCCCTCCCGACGGCGCCACCCGCAGCGCTGCCCGCGGTACCCGTGCTGGCGGCCACGGGGGTCACGACGGCCTCGCTCGGCGCCACTGGCGGCCTCGCGGCGGTGCTGCTCGGTGCGGGGCTGGTCGCGGCCCACACGGCCCGGCGACGTCGCACTCCGCGGTCCTGAGCCGGAGGGAGGCCGCTGCGTCACGCGCGGCCTCCCTGCGCGGGCGCCGCGCGGACGAAACCCACGTGGACGAACCAGGACACCGGAACACGCCCTCCCGAACGCGCTCGAATCCCGCAATGGTTCGAAGCATGCCGCCCGACGGGGTAGACTTTCCTAGTTGCAACGGGGTGTGGCGCAGCTTGGTAGCGCGCGTCGTTCGGGACGACGAGGCCGCAGGTTCAAATCCTGTCACCCCGACCAATTCAAGAATGTTCCAACCTTTGGACGAAGAAGCAGTTTCAAAGGTGCTAGCGAGGAAGCCTTCCGTAGATATGCGGGAGGCTTCCTCGCTTTTTGCTGGGGTGACGTGATTCCCGCAGCGGCCGTTCAATTCTTGGACGGCCGCGTTGATCACCGTGCGCTCTGCAGCAAGGACGACCTCGCCGAGCTCGTCGCGATGGACAGTAAATTTATTGAAGAGTCCCGCGAGGACATCTGAGCGTGAGGAACGAATTGGTTACAGGTCAACCTGTCACCGATTCGTTCCTCACGCCCCACCCGAACGGCCGCTGCGGAAGGGATCGCCGGGTGGTTAGGAGGGCCGTTTGCGGCGCACCCGCCGAGAGAGTACGAGACCGAGGCTGAGCAGCAGAAGCGCGAGAGGGGCGAGGGTCAGCGGTTCGGAACCGGTCGCGGGGAGTTCGGCATTCTTCTCGGATGCCGGTGTCCGCGCGTCGGGGGCGGTTCCCGTTCGTGAGCCGTCGTCTGGCTGCGGGTTCGCGATTGAAGGGTCGGATAGGTCGAACGGCAACACGATCACGTGAATGGTGTCACTGGTCGCGGGGCCGTAATTGGCATCGCCCGAGTAGACGAGCGTGATCTCATGGATACCCGCCGTCAAGGTAGACACCGTCGGTGATGTCGCCGTGAGAGCCCCCGTGAAGGGAAAGGGCTCTGTGAGCGCCTCCGCGCCGAGGAAGAGCTGCATCGTTCCGGTGTGCGCCGGATACAGGGCGGCCGGCCACGTTCCGAGGATCTCCCCGGTGACAGTGATCCCTTGCCCCTGATGAGCGATGATCGGTGACGCGGACGCGGCGAGATCCGTCGCCCAACGCATCGACTGCGACATCGAGGCGGTAGAAGGAAGATGTAGAGCCTCTCCTGAGTAGCGCGCAGAAACATCGAATAGTTGCGCGCCGCCCACTCCCAGGTCGGCGGGAAACGGGAGCTCGATAGGACCGGAGGATGCGGTCCCGTCTGGTTCGACGAAGACGGGAGAAGTAACATCGGCGCCATTGACCGCGAAAGTCACCGTCCCGCCATAGCTACCGACATCGACCGAAGATGTGAGTGCGGCGGTGAACGTGACCAGGTCGCCTTCGACCGGGTCGGCCGCCGACGACGAAAGCGACAGCAAAGTGATCACGCTCGGTCGAACCGATTGCCCGAGGCTTGTGAACGTTGCGCTGTGCTGCCCGCTCGCGTCCGTGTAGTTCGCGAGGATGTGGTGCGGCCCGGGAGCGAGCGGCGGAGCGTTGTCACTCACCGATACGCCGCCCGCATCGACCGGGACCGGACCGCCGAGGGCCACGCCATCGACGCTGAACTGCACGGTTCCCTCGGTAACCGCGGAACCCCCATCACTCGGCGAACTCACGGTCGCCGTGTAGCTCGGAGTCGCGCCGTCGGAGGGTTGGGTTCCCTCGTCGGAAGTGAGTGTCATGGCCGTTGGCCACCCAACGTTATAGACTCGAGCCTCCGCAACACCGATGAGGTGCGCGGGGTCGTCGTCGCGTTCTGCGCGAACCACGTAGCTCGCCACGGGAACACCTTCCTGGGCCCGCAAGAACACCTCGACCTCACCGCTGGCATCCGTGCTCAGAACGACGCTCTCGCCCGGCGCCGAACTTTCCAACGTCGCAGGCACAGGACCGTCGGAGACGACGCTCATACGGATCGGGATATTCGCTACGGGTGCATCGGAGAGCGCGTCGACATAGCGGAACACCACCGGCTGCGCGAAGTTCTGCCCGGGGAAAGCGATCTGCTCGCTCCCGGAGACGACGGTCACGGCGCTCCTGGTCGAGGGGACAGGGACGACGAGCCGCACGTGCCCGTCGCCCTCGCTGCTCTGGTCTCCGTTGGGCCCGAGGTAGGTAGATACAGAGCCGGCAGAGGACGCGACGAAGGAGCGACCGCCGCCGCCGCCTCCCCCGCCGCCCGTGTCGCCGTCGTGCGGTGCGTGGCCCGTGCCGCCACCGTTGAGGCCTCCGCCGCCGCCGCCTCCCCCTCCTCCTGTAGTGCTGTCAGTGCCGTCACCGCCCGCCCGGTCGCCCGCGTCGCCCCCGCCGCCACCGGGCCCGCCGTTGGGGTTGTCCCCGTCCTCGCCGTCCCCGGCATCGAGCCCGCCGCTTCCGCCGCGTCCGCCATCCGCGAAAAAGCCATTGCCTCCGCCGCCTCCGCCGCCTCCCGCGACGATGAGGTCGCTGAGCCCCGACAACTCGGAGGTGCCGCACCGCGTGCTCGACTCCTGAATGGCCGAAGATCCGCCGCCGCCGGCACCATCTTTTACGACGGCGTCCTCCCCGTCGCCGCGAGAACCCCCGTGGCCATCGCCCCATCCACCCTGAGCGCCCCCGTAGCCGCCGACGGCAACACGCAGCAGACGTCGTTCGTTGACGCTCAACACGGCACGGATGCCGCTGGCGGAGCCGCCTGTACCGACGCCCGGGAAGTCTGGCCCGCCTCCGGCGCCCGCACCCCCCTGGACTTCGGCGAAGAGCTGGTCGACTCCGTCGGGCACGCAGAACGTCTGCTCACCCCCCGTGAAGCCGAAGTCAGTGGTGCGCACCTCGTCGGTGGATGTGAGGAAGAGCACGTAACCGTCTCCCGCAACGTCGGCGACGCCTTGGTGACCGCCGTGCACGGTCGCCGCGATGAACGAGGTGCCACCGCCTCCGCCGTTGCCCGCCTGCCCGTTGTTCGGAGCGGTGTCGGTGGGATCGAGTTCCATCGCCTGACCTGCCGAGCCTCCGCATCCTCCGCGAACACCACCCCCGCCTCCGCCGCCCGCGCCGCCCCCGCCGAGTTGGTCGAAGTCGGAACCCGCGCCGCCCGTCGACGACTCGCTGCACTCAGCTCCGCCGGCCGCTGACGGAGCGGGATTGAGCTCGCCCACTCCTCCCGCTGAACCGTTGCCGTCGCCCCCGTTTCCGCCTTGTTGCATGGGGCTGCCGTTGCAGTAGAAGAAGTAGGCCGGGACTGTCTGGTCCGTGTCGGTGGCTGATTCGATGCAGTCGGGGGCGTCGCCGCCTGCGCCTCCCCCTCCGCCCGCGACCATGACAGCTTCGCCATCGTCCAGGACGGCCGTGGCGCCTCCGCCGGCTCCACCGTCGTATCCGAACGAATAGCTCAATACCGAGATGTCCGACCAGCCCGTTCCCCGGGCGCCTCCTTGCGCGTACGCCGAGGCGCCGCCCTGCGAACCGCCGGCGCAGCCGACCTGCACGTCAAACTTCTGCCCAGGAGTTACCGACAGAGACCCGGAAGTCTCCCCTCCTCTGCCGCCATAGCCGCTGGTGGCCGCGTTAGGCGTGGCACCTTCGCCTCCTGCCGCCTCGATGTAGAGACTTGTGACCCCTGCGGGAACGGTGTAGGTCTGCGTCTCGGCACCGTCGCAGGTGAAAACTTCGGCGGTCATGCGGCCATCCGTGAAGGTGCGATGCGTGGGCGTGACCGGCACCGTCGACGTCGCGGATTCTCCGGTGACAGTCTCCGCTGCCACGGGCGTGGGCAGCATCAACACACCACTGATCACAGCGACACAGACCATGAGCAGACGAGGGGGAAACCGATGTGCCATAACAGCCTCTCAACGGTGGCGGCGACCGAACGACTCAGGGACGGGGTGTGCGGCGGCGGCGAGCACCAGTGATCGTCAGGGTGCCGACGATGAGTATCACGAAGCCCGCAAGGCCGAGAGGAAGGGGGTCCACACCGGTCTTGGCAAGCACAGGACGCGACATCGAGCCGGCCGCCACAGCCGGCGAGGGCGATATCGGGGCGGGCACGGCGGTCGGGGGCGCACCGGGGGTTGTGCCGGGGCGGCTGTCCGGCAGCGATGGCGCCGACGAGGTGGGAGCGGGAATGGGCGTAGGGGTGGGAGGGGGCGGCGCGTTGACGGCCTCGGCGACCGCCGCGCCGACCTTCGTGGCGAGGAAGCCCACGCCGGCGCTGTTCGGATGCAGAGCGCCCAGCGCGACGGAGAGGCCCGGGATTCCCGTGGGGGTGCCGGAGCCTGACGTCACGAGAGTGATGCCGCTGATGAACGGATCCGTTGTCGCGCACGCCGAGTGGGTCTCGGTCTGCTCGAGGGTGGAGATATAGGTCGCTCCGGCTCCCTCTGCGGCGGTGCGGATGGCGTCGTCGAGCCGGACCTCGGTCTGATGCAGGTAGCCCGTATCGATGCGGGTGAACGGGAAAGCGTTGACGGGGTACGTGCCGTCAACATTGATCATCGGGGTGAAGCATCCGCCTGCAGGGACGTTCTCGACATTGGGAGCGATCGCCGGATAGCCGACCACGAACACCTTTGCATTCGGCGCCTTCGCAGCAATCACCGCGAAAGTTTGTCGGAGCGCCGGCACGACCGTACCGTCGAGTTTGGCCGCGAGGGTATCGATCTCGAAATGGCTCGATCCCTGCACGTAGAGCGATCGACAATTCTGGAAATCGGGGAGAAAGAGCGGACCATCCGCCGCCTGCGCGAGACAACTTGCGGCGACATCAGCGAACCCGAGATCGTTACCACCGATCGAAACGGTCACGATGTCGGTGTCAGCCGACAAGGAGTCGGCCTGTACGGGCGCGACGCCCTGGCCAGTGATTGTAGTCTGCGGTGCGCTCATGATGTTCGCGGTCACCGCCCCGCTGCACGTACGGTCATCGAGATCGAGACCCAGAGCGCTCGCCACCAGATGAGGGTAGTTCGCTTCCGCCTGAAAACAGCCGGATGCAGGCGACTCACTGAATGGCATCAGTCCGAAACCGGCGGAATACGAGTCGCCCAGGGCGACATAGTGCAGTGGGGCGTCGTGTGACGCCGGGATATCTGAGGGGGTGTCGGTCGAAGCCATTGCTGAAGCGCTGAACGTGAGCGACGTGACGATAGCCGAGATGCTGCCGAGGATGATGGGAGTCTGGCGAAATCGGATCCTCAGCACGGGGTTCACCATACCAGTTCACACTGCGGGCACTCGCCCGTGTAAACGAGTCGGCGACGTCGGCGTAGGGAACGAACGGTGACAAGTTTTGGTTCAGTCCGCGAGGGATCGCGGCTCGGTTAGCGTCGCGTCGAACTCATCGGCGTCAACCTCGCGAGGGCATGGGCGCGATAGACGGTAGTGAGATCGACCCCTCCACGTCGCTCATCCCGCTGCCTACGCCACGGCCAGCTGCCCCTCCGACGCGGACGTGGCCGGTGCCGCCTTCCCCTTCCGCCAGGCGACCACGAGAGTGACCTGCATCGGATCTATGCCATGACCAAAGCCGTGAGTGATGACGAGGCCATCGCGCTTCGCAAGGATGCAACGACGCAGGAGCCAAGCCTGCCTCAGCACGCAGGCCGCGCCTTCGCTCAGCTCGAGACGGTCATGAGCGCAGCGCTTGCGCGCACGCACGACTCTTCTCCTGTCACCGCGCAACCCGGAAGACGAGGCAAGCGCAGAGGAGGAACCATCCGCGTCCGTGCGCAGGCTCGACCCGAGATCGACTATGAACGCCTCGCGAGGGCGCTACTGGAATCTGCGATGTACGAGATCGGTTCTACGCCGTGAGCAAAGACCTGAGTGATGACGAGGCCATTGCGCTGCGCAAGGACGCAACTGCGCAGGAACCAAGCCTGCCTCAGCAAGCAGGTCGCGCCTTCTCTCAGCTCGAAACGGTCATGACCGCAGCGCTCGCGCGGAGGCAGGACCCTCCTGTTGTTGTGAGCCGATCAGGAACGCGAGGTAAGCGCAGAGGAGGAACCATTCGCGTCCGGGCGCTGGCTCGACCCGAGATCGACTACGAACGCATCGCGAGGGCACTTCTGGAACACGCTATGGACGAGATGCAGAAGTCGAAGGATCCGAAGAAGGACTAGCCTCCCGTCGGCGGCCGCAGCTTGACGCCAGCAGCCTTCAGGACGAGTCGTATCGTGTCCTGTTTGAGCGACATCTTTGCGGCGACCTGGGATAGGGACCGCCCTGATTCGTAAAGTGCCGATGCGTCGGTAACCTGCTGGGGCGTCAGGGACTGCCGACGTCGCACGACACTTGCTTCGCGCAGGATGGCGAGGATCGTCGTTTTGGCGACTCCAAACTCCACAGCGAGGGTCGTCGACATCTCCCCCGCCTCGTACCGTTCAATCACTCGGGCACGGTTGGTGGAACTTAGTCGTGCCCAGCGACGCGGCGCAGACGGTGCTTCACCTGGCTGATCCAGGCCACGTTCCGTTTCAAACGCGTCCGCTGCGGGGCGGCCGACCACCGTGGTCGAATTTCGGGAACAGAGGTGTATCAGGTCGACCACTGCATCACAGAAGGCCCTCCGCGAAGCGGGGGGCCTTTCTGGTTCTCTCGAGGCCGTGCGAATGTTCGCGAGAGAGCGGGGGCATTCTCTCCGTACGGCGAACGTCACAGCGACGTGGACGCCGGCAGCTGCGAAGCCCGCATTCTCGGGTCAGCCGGCGAAGCCGAAGCGCGAGGAATGATCCCCGTGCTCTCGCATTCTTCTGCGCCCCTTCGATCAACCGGAATGAACGTGCCCTCCGGGGGACCTTCGAGGACACGACGTCCGCGCGGCGACGGGAACGGCCCACGCGACAAAAAGCACCCCCGGTACCTCCCGAAACGGGGAGGCACCGGGGGTGCTCTTCAGACGCGCTTAGCGGGTTGCGCGGCGCAGACGACGGTAACCGAAGGCACCGAAGCCACCGAGCAGGAGCGCGACAGCACCCCAGGCCAGCGGAGTCGGGTCACCCATACCGGTCACGGCGAGGCCGCCGCCACCGTTGCCGTTGCCGTTACCGGGGTTGCCACCGGGGGCAGGGGTACCGGAGGGCGAGGGCGCCGGGGCGGGAGCCGCGGCGACCGAGAAGCTGACCGAAGCCGAGCTGGAGACGCTGTTGACCGTCTGGGTGGCGACGACCGCGTAGGCGCCTTCACCGAGAGCGTTCTTCAGCACGATCGACCACTTGCCGTCCTTGACGGTGGTCTCGCCGACCTTCGCGTCGTTGATCGTGACCGAGATCGCCGCACCGTTGACACCGGTGCCCGAGACCGAGGTGGGGATCGCCGCACCCGAGTACGAGGCACCGTCCTGGATGCCCGTGATGGTCGGAGCCGACGGGGCGACCGTGAACGACGAGGTGGCCTCGGCCGAGGTCTGACCGTCGCGCGCCTGCGTGGCGGTGACGGAGTAGGTGCCGATGGCGAGGTCGGTGGTGACCGACCAGGTGCCGTCGGCGGCGACCTTGGCGCTGCCCTTCGCGTCACCCGCGAGGGTCACGGTGGCGCCGGCGAGGCCGGTGCCCGAGATCGAGGTGACCTCGTTCTCGACGGTCGAACCGTTGGCCGGGCTCGTGATGACCGGGGCCTCCGCCTTGACCTCGACCGACGCGTCGACCGAAGCCGACTTGTTGAAGCCGTTGACCGCGCGCAGCGAGAAGGAGAAGGTGCCGAGCTTGTCGGGAGCGGTGAAGCTCCAGTTGCCCGAACCGTCGACGGCCACGTCGAAGGTGTCGCCACCCTCGGGGGTGACCTTCAGGGTGGTGCCCGCGGGGGCGGTGCCCGAGATGGCGCCGCCGACGCCGACCGTGCCGCCATCGGCGGGGGTCGTCAGTGCGGGAGCGTCGACCTTCACGGCGACCGAGTAGCCGTCGGTGCGAGCCAGGCCGGCCTGCAAGTCGGCGGCCCAGAGGAAGGTACCGGTCTCGTTACCACCGGAGACCACGCCGACAGCGGTCGTGCCCTGGAAGACGGCTCCACCGGAGTCGCCACCCTGAACGGTGTCGATGTCACCTTCGACGGCGAATCCGTAGACCCAACGCACGTCGTTCTCTTCGGCGACGCGCATCCAGCCCTCGACGCCGGTGACGTTACCGGTGGTGAGACCGGTCGTGCGGCCCGACTTGGAAGCCGGCTGGTTGACCTGCGCCGAGCCGATGGCGCGGACGTCGGTCGTCGACGCCGACAGGTCCTCGGACGAGGCCGTGGTCCAGTCGGTGATCTCGGGGAGGAGGTCGAGGTCGGTGTTGGTCACATCGATGGTGGCGATGTCGACCGACGAGGTGTCGCCCTCGGCGCCCGGGGTGTTGCCCGGTCCGCCGAACTGCGAGAACGCCAGGGTGCCGAGCGGCGCCTTGACGGCGATGTCGGCGTTGTTCTTGTCGCCGCCGCCGGCCGGGTCGCCCGAGGGGAGCGAGAGCAGGCTCTCGGTGAGGGAGCCGTCGGCGTTGCAGTGACCGGCGGTGATGACCGCGGGGTCACCCTGCGGCGTCCAGCCGGTGAAACCGACCGAGCAGAGGGCGACGGAGTTGCCACCGGCGGGGGAAAGGTATCCGGCGCCACCGACGAGGTCGTTGGTCGCGGCAGCCTTGATGGGGTCGATCTTCTTGACGACGACGTTCGACTTCGTGTCGACGAACGACTTGGCCTCACCCTGGAGGTCGGCTTCGTCGGCCGTGGTGTACACCACGACGTTGCCCGAGCCGTCCTTGGCGACGCCCTGCACCTGGTCGCTGCTCGTCATGAGCCGCTGCGCGGTGGCATCGAATTCGGGGCCCGTGGTGGGGGCGGTCGACTGGTCTTCACCGGCGAAGGCCACAGCAGGGGCCAGCAGACCGGACGCGGTGAGCGCGACGGCGGCCGATGCTCCGGCCCACCCCAAACGCTTCATGTTTCGTGTCATCGTCTCATCTCATGTGTTTGATGGAAAAACGCACAACGAGAAGGACGGGGATCGCCATTCGGGTCCCCACCCACCTCTCAGCGTCGCGGCCTACCCTACGACAACCTGATAGTTCTTTATGACTTTTTTTCCGCATTCGTTCGTAAATGAGGAGACTCTCATGTTCCCCCGCATTCTCGCCCTCGCCGCAACTGCATTCGTCGGAATCGGAATGGTGTCCGGCGGCGGGCGGATCAATGGGTCCTCCCCCGCCGAAGAAGAGGGTCGCTGGAACGGGCACGGTTCCGAATTCCTCGAGTTCACCGACGGCGATCTGCGCGGCAGCGACGGCTGCAACGGGGTCGCCGGCTCCTACGTGCGCGACGGCGATGCGCTCGAGTTCCGGCGGGGGATGTCGACGATGAAGGCCTGCCTCGGTGTCGACACCTGGCTGCGGACCGCCGCCCGCGCGCGCGTCGACGGCGACACCATGACGGTGTTCGACCGTGACGGCACGCGCATCGGCACCCTGACCCGCGCGGCGTGAGACGCCGCAGCTCACCGGGTCACCCACCTCGGCCGTCTCCGCGGTCGACGGGGCGAGCACACCCTCGCCCGTAGAATCGACGAGGCAGCGCACTCCGCCGGCCCGCGCCCCGCACGTCCGCGAGGCGACGACCACCGACCTCCTCAGGAGAACCGTGTCCGACGCCTCGCCCCGCCTCGTCGCCTTCGACCTCGACGACACCCTCGCCCCGTCGAAGTCCGCGATCGATCCGCGCATCGGCGACCTGCTCCTGGCGCTCGCCGAGCGCGTCGAGGTCGCGATCATCTCGGGTGGGCAGCTGCAGCAGTTCCGCAGCCAGGTCGTCGAGCGTCTGCCGCAGGCCGACCCGGCCCTTCTGGCACACCTGCACCTCATGCCCACGTGCGGCACCCAGTACTACCGCCTGTCGACCGACGGCATCGAGACCGTCTACGCCCACTCGCTCACCGACGACGAGAAGCAGCGCGCCCTGGCCGCCGTGAAGGAAGAGGCCGAGCGCCTGGGGCTGTGGGAGGCCGAGCCCTGGGGCGACATCCTCGAGGACCGGGGCTCGCAGATCACCTTCTCGGCGCTCGGACAGTCGGCTCCCCTCGACGCGAAGATGGCGTGGGACCCGACGGGCGAGAAGAAGAACGCCCTGCGCGACGCCGTCGCCGCCCGCATCCCCGATCTCGAGGTGCGCTCGGGCGGGTCGACGTCCGTCGACATCACCCACCGCGGCATCGACAAGGCCTACGGCATGAACAAGCTGGCCGAGGCCACCGGCATCCCCCTCGACGACATGCTCTTCGTCGGCGACCGCCTCGACCCCGACGGCAACGACTACCCCGTGCTGGCGATGGGTGTGCAGTGCCAGGCCGTGCACGGGTGGGAGGACACCGCCGCGTTCCTCGAGACGCTCGTGCCCACGCTGCCGGAGCGCACCGGCGCCTGACGTCGCGCCCGGCTCGGTGAGCCGGGCCGAGGCCGCGGCGATGCCCGTGTCAGAGGATCTGACCGATCGGCTCGCGCTTCTCGGCCTGGAACCGGTCCTCGGTCCGGCCGTAGGCCCAATAGCCCGACAGCGAGACCTGATCGCGGGCGAGACCCCACCGGGTGAAGACGATGTCGCGCAGGGCTTTCATCGCCTCGCGCTCCCCGTGGGCGAACACCTGGCCTCGCCCCGGAAGCGGATGCCACGAGCCCACCGCGTCGGTCAGCACCGCTGACGCACCCGCCTGCGCTGCGCCGCGGTACACCCAGTGCACCTCGACGCCGGCCGGGGCGACCAGCTCGACCTGCTCGTCGGCGTTCTGCACCTCGAGGAAGGCCGTGCCCACGGCATCCGGGGCTAGCGCCTCGAGACCGGCGGCGATCGCGGGGATGGCGGACTCGTCTCCGACGAACAGGTGCCAGGCGGCCGCCGGGTCGGGCGCATAGCCTCCCCCGGGTGACGACACCACCAGGCGGTCGCCGGGACGCGCAGACGCCGCCCAGGGGCCCGCGAGGCCCTCGTCACCGTGCACGACGAAGTCGATGGTGAGCTCGTCACCGTCGACCCGACGCACCGTGTAGGTGCGGGTGACCGGAAGATCCTCGGGACTCAGCGTCTCGCGCAGCGCCGCCAGGTCGTACGGCGGCTCCAATCCCAGTTCCGCCTTGGCGAACGTGATCTTGACGTACTTGTCGGTGTGCGGGCTCTCTCGGAACGCGGCGAGGTCGTCGCCCCGTGCCCGCACGCGCACGAGGTGCGGCGTGAGCCGCTCCGTCGCGACGACGTGCAGAACGTGCTGGGGGCGCGGCGGACGCGCGGGACGGTCGGTCATGAGGGGTCCTCTCTCGCGGGCATCGAGGCCCGGTCCACGGTCGCGGCGTCTCGCGCCGCACCGGCGACGGCGGCGTCGCCGCGGTCGTCGGGACTCAGCGCGACCGCCACCTGGGCGTAGTAGTCGGCGATGTGCGCGCGCACGCTCTCGCGCGCCTGCGCGGCCTCGCCCGCCGAGACGGCGGCGACGATGCGGCGATGTTCGCCGCGCAACCGGGCGGCGGTGGCGGGCCAGTCGCTCAGTCGCGCGGCCCCCGCCTGCGTGTACGACTCGATGGAGCTCCGGAGCCCCGCCATCATCGCCGAGACGACCGCGTTGCCGGACACCTCGGCGAGCGCCTGGTGGAAGCGCGCGTCGAGGGCGAGGAACTCGACCGGGTCGAGGTCGGCGGCATCCATGGCATCCAAGATCCCGGTGACCTCGGTGAGGTCGGCGTCGCCCCGGGCGAGGCGCTCGGCGACGTCGCACTCGAGCACCACGCGGGTGCGCACGACGTCGGCCAGTGGGAAGCCGTTGGCGGCCACCTGCAGACGCAGGAACGCCCCCAGTCCCCCACGCGGTGTGGTGACGATCATCGCCCCCGCGTTCGGTCCCGAGCCGGTGGCCGTGCGGACGACGCCCAGCACCTCGAGCACGCGGATGGCCTCGCGCACGCTGGAGCGTCCCACCCCGAGCTGGGCAGCGAGTTCGCGCTCGGGCGTCAACCGATCACCGGCGGCGAGGCGTCCATCGCGCAGGTCGGCCTCGATGCGCTCCAGGACGACCTGCCAGGCGCGCGGTGCGGTGTCCGGCATGGCATCCCCCGTTCGACCGGCCGAGGCGGCGTGGCCGGACCACACCACCTTACGTGTGCCCTCTTCAGGAGGCGTCGGCGCTCGCGTAGCCCGCCGGATTGGTCGTCTGCCAGTTCCAGTAGTCGCGGCAGGCGTCGTCGATCGAGAAGCGCGTGCGCCACCCCAGCACGTCGGCGGCCTTCGTCGGGTCGCAGTACGTCGCGGCGACGTCGCCGGGACGACGATCGAGCATCTTCTTCGGCAGATCGTGGCCGACGGCCTTCTCGAACGACGCGACGAGTTCGAGCACGCTCACGGGGCGACCGGTACCGAGGTTGAACACCTGGTGACCGGGCTGCGCCTGCTCGAGGGCGGCGACGTGCCCCTCGGCCAGGTCGACGACGTGGATGTAGTCGCGCAGGCCCGTGCCGTCGGGGGTGTCGTAGTCGGAGCCGAAGACGCCGATCTCGTCGAGCGTTCCGATCGCGACGCGCGACACGAACGGCATGAGATTGTTCGGGATGCCGGCGGGGTCTTCGCCGATCAGGCCCGACGGGTGCGCCCCCACGGGGTTGAAGTAGCGCAGCACCGTGACGTTGAGCTCGGGGTTCACGCGCGCCACGTCGGTGAGCACGACCTCGTTCATGCGCTTGGACTTGCTGTACGCGTTCGACAGGTCGACGCTCGTGGTGGACTCCTCGGTGAACGGCAGGTCGGCCGGGTCGGAGTACACCGTGCCGGTGCTCGAGAACACGAACGAGCGGATGCCGTGGGCGATACCGGCGCGCAGCAGGGCGAAGGTCGTGTCGAGGTTGTTGGAGTAGTACTCCAACGGCTTCTGCGTGGATTCCCCCACCGCCTTGAACGCCGCCAGGTGGATGATCGCGTCGATCGGGCCGTGCTCGTCGAAGACGGCCGACACGACCGCGTCGTCGGCGGCGTCGCCCACCACGAGCGGCGCCGGCTTACCGGTGATGCGCTCGACGCGCTCAGCGGCGACGGCGTGCGTGCCCGACAGGTCGTCGAGGAGGACGACGTCGTGCCCGGCTTCGAGAAGGGCTACGGCCGTGTGGGTTCCGATATAACCGGCACCGCCGGCCAGGAGTACGCGCATGACCCCAGGCTATCGCCCGGCGCCCGCGGCCCTCGCAGCGGGGCGCCCGTCAGCGACCGTCGAGCCGGCCGCCCGACTCGCGCAGGTAGCACACGGCGCACATCGACTCGTAGGTGACCTCGCCCGCGATCTGGCCCTCGTCGATCGCGACCTGATCGCCGTCGAAGACGAACCGACCGCCGACCAGCCGCGCGTTGAAGATCGCCTTGCGCCCGCACCGGCAGATGGTCTTGAGCTCTTCGAGGCTGTGGGCGATCTCCATGAGCCGCGCAGACCCCGGGAACGCCTCGGTGCGGAAGTCGGTGCGGATGCCGTAGGCGAGCACCGGGATGCCGTCGAGCACCGCGATGCGCAGCAGGTCGTCGACCTGCGCGGGGGTGAAGAACTGCGCCTCGTCGACCAGCAGGCACGCCACCGGGGCGTGCCCCGCCGCGCTCTGGAACACGGCGCGGAGATCGTCGTCGGGAGCGACCAGGAAGTCGACCGGGCGATTCACACCGAGCCGGCTGTCGATCTGGTCGGCACCCTTGGTGTCGATCTCGGGTTTGGCCAGAAGCACGCGCTGGCCGCGCTCCTCGTAGTTGTACGCCGCCTGCAGCAGGGCCGTCGACTTGCCCGAGTTCATCGCCCCGTAGCGGAAGTACAGCTTCGCCACGACGACCTCAGGCGTTGATCTTGAGCGCCTGGGCCGTGGCATCCAGCTCTGTGCGGGCGGCCTCGGGACGCGTGTTGAGCGTCTCGCCGTAGCTGGGGATCAGCGTGCGCAGACGCGGCTCCCACTCGGCCATGCGCTCGGGGAAGCACGTCTTGATGAGTCCCAGCATGATCGACACGGCGGTCGAGGCTCCCGGCGAGGCGCCGAGCAGTCCCGCGATCGAGCGGTCTTCGGCGGTGATGACCTCGGTGCCGAACTGCAGCACGCCGCCCTTGTCCTTGTCGCGCTTCATGACCTGGGCGCGCTGACCGGCGTCGAGGAGCTCCCAGTCCTCGTCCTTCGCGGTGGGCATGAACTCGCGCAGGCTGTCGACCTTCTTCGCGTGCGTTTTCACCAGCTCGCTCACGAGGTACTTGATGAGACCGGGGTTGTCGACGGCCACCTTGAGCATCGGCAGCAGGTTGTGCGGACGCACCTGCGTGACGATGTCGAGCATCGAGCCGTTCTTGAGGAACTTGGGGCTGAAGGTCGCGAACGGGCCGAACAGCAGAGCCGATTCTCCGTCGACGACGCGGGTGTCGAGGTGGGGCACCGACATGGGCGGCGCGCCGACCGACGCCTGCGAGTAGACCTTGGCCTGGTGCTGGGCGACGATGCCGGGGTCGGAGGTCTTCAGCCACTGTCCGCCGATCGGGAAGACGCCGTAGCCCTTGATCTCGGGGATGCCCGAACGCTGCAACAGCTTGAGCGCCCAGCCACCGGCCCCCACGAAGACGAACTTCGCATTGATCGATCCGGGCGTACCGCCGATGACGTGGCGGTACGAGACCTGCCACGACCCGTCCTTCTGCTTCTTGAGCTTCTTGACGTCGTGGTTCGTGGCGACGTCGACGCCCTTCTCGCGCAGGTTCGTGAACAACTGGCGCGTGAGCGAGCCGAAGTCGACGTCGGTTCCGGCGGGGACGCGCGTGGCGGCGAACGGCTCGCCCTTGCGACGCTTCTGCATGAGCAACGGGGCCCACTGGTTGATGACGCGGGAGTCCTCGCTGTACTCGATGCCCGCGAACAGGGGCTGCAGCTTGAGCACCTCGTAGCGCTTGCGCAGGAACGCGACGTCTTTCTCGCCGCGGACGAACGTCATGTGCGGGGTGGCGTTGATGAACGTCGACGGCTCATCGAGCACGCCTTCGGCCACCAGCGAGGCCCACAGCTGGCGGCTCTGCTGGAACTGCTCGTTGATGGCGACGGCCTTGGCCGGATCCATCGAGCCGTCCTTGCCCTCGGGCATGTAGTTCAGCTCGCAGAGCGCCGCGTGTCCGGTGCCCGCGTTGTTCCAGGCGTTGGAGCTCTCCTGCGCGACGTCGCTCAAGCGCTCCAGCACAGCGATCTTCAGATCGGGCTGGAGGTCTTTCAGCAGCGTGCCGAGAGTGGCGGACATGATGCCGCCACCGATGAGGAGAACATCGACGTTTTCAGTCACCCGACGATTCTAGGTGCGCGCCGAGAGGTGTCTCGACATCGAGAGATCGGTCGGTTCGATGTCGAGACAACCCCGGGCAACGGCATCCGGATGCCGAGGCTCAGACCGTGGCGGAGAGCTTCTGCGCGACGATCTCGGCGATCTGCACCGCGTTCAGCGCCGCGCCCTTGCGCAGGTTGTCGTTGCTGATGAACAGCACGAGACCCTTGCCCTCGGGGGCGGACTGGTCGGCGCGGATGCGGCCCACGTAGCTGGGGTCGGTGCCGGCGGCCTGCAGCGGCGTGGGGACCTCTTCGAGGCGCACGCCGGGGGCCTCGGCGAGCAGTTCGCGCGCGCGCTCGGGGGTGAGATCGCGGGCGAATTCGACGTTGATGCTGAGCGAGTGGCCGGTGAACACGGGCACGCGCACGCACGTGCCGGCGACGCGGAGGTCGGGGAGCTCGAGGATCTTGCGGCTCTCGTTGCGGAGCTTCTTCTCTTCGTCGGTCTCGTTCTGGCCGTCGTCGACGAGGTTGCCGGCGAAGGGGATGACGTCGAAGGCGATGGGCGCGACGTACTTCTCGGGCGCCGGGAAGTCGAGAGCCGAACCGTCGCGGACGAGGCGCTCGACGCCGCCCTGGGCGAGCACGCCCTCGACCTGACCGAGCAGCTCCTGCGCTCCGGCGAGACCGGAGCCGCTGACGGCCTGGTAGGTGCTGACGATGAGACGCTCGAGGCCGGCCTCGGTGTCGAGCACCTTCAGCACGGGCATCGCGGCCATCGTCGTGCAGTTCGGGTTGGCGACGATTCCCTTGACGGCCTGGCCGATGGCGTGGGGGTTGACCTCGCTCACGACGAGGGGCACCTCGGCATCCATGCGCCAGGCGCTGGAATTGTCGATGACCAGGGCGCCCGCCTCGGCGAAGCGCGGGGCATGCGCGCGGCTGCCGGTGGCACCGGCCGAGAAGAGCGCCACCTCGACACCGGCGGGGTCGGCCGTGGCGACGTCTTCGACGATGACGGAGTGACCGGCGAACTCGATGGACGAGCCGGCGGAGCGGGCCGTCGCGAACAGACGGAGCTCGCGGATCGGGAACGCACGCTCGGCGAGGATCTCGAGCATGACGGTGCCGACCTGGCCGGTGGCGCCGACGACGGCGAGGGAGATTCCGGAATCGGAGATGCGGGTCATGCGAGGTCCTCGGGTGTTCGGGAGTGGATGCCGCGGACGCGGCGCTCGGGTCAGGCTAGCGCGCGGGCAGGGACAGGTCGCCTGCCGGGGGCCGAACTCCGGAGAAGTCGACCTGGATGCGCCGGTGGATGGCGGTATTGCGCGGATGCGCGCGAGCGGCGCAGCGGAACTCAGCAGTTTCGCACCCGCGACGCGCGGACGGGAGTGTCAGCGGCCGGTGCCGGCGTGGATGGTGGCCTCGGCCTCGCCGTCCAAGCCGTAGGCGGTGTGCACGAGGCGCGCGGCCTCGGCGAGGTCGACGCCGCGCACGACCACCGAGATGCGGATCTCGGAGGTCGAGATCATCTCGATGTTCACGCCCGCGAGGCTGAGCGCCTCGAAGAGGGTCGCCGAGACGCCCGAGTGGGTGCGCATGCCGGCGCCCACGACCGAGAGCTTGCCGATCTGGTCGTCGTGCACCAGGCTCTCGAACCCGACCTCGGACTGCTCGCCGGCGAGGGCGCGCAGGGCGGTCGCGGCGTCGGTCTTGGGCAGCGTGAACGAGATGTCGGTACGAGCGGTCGCCGCGGCCGACACGTTCTGCACGATCATGTCGACGTTGGCGCCGGACTTCGCGACGATCTTGAAGATGTCGGCGGCCTTGCCGGGGACGTCGGGAACACCGATCACGGTGATCTTGGCCTGGCTGAGGTCGGTGGCGACGCCGGCGACGATGGGCTCTTCCATGGTGGCTCCCTCGGGGACGAGCGGGGACTTCTTGGAGGCGTCGAGCACCCAGGTGCCCTCGCCCGCGCTGAACGTGGACCTCGCGTGGATCAGCACGCCGTGACGGCGGGCGTACTCGACGGCGCGGATGTAGAGCACCTTCGCGCCGTTGGCGGCGAGCTCGAGCATCTCTTCGCTGCCCACGCGGTCGAGCTTGCGGGCCAGCGGCACGACGCGCGGGTCGGCGGTGAAGATGCCGTCGACGTCGCTGTAGATCTCGCACACGTCGGCCTTCAGGGCGGCGGCGAGCGCGACGGCGGTCGTGTCGGAGCCACCACGGCCGAGGGTGGTGATGTCGCGGGTGTCGCGGTTGAAGCCCTGGAAACCGGCGACGATGACGATCGCCCCCTCGTCGAGGGCTTCGCGCAAGCGCACGGGGGTGACGTCGACGATGCGGGCGGCGCCGTGCGTGGCATCCGTGATCATGCCCGCCTGGCTGCCGGTGAAGGAGCGCGCTTCGAAGCCCATCGAGTGGATCGCCATCGCCAGCAGCGCCATCGAGATGCGCTCACCGCTGGAGAGCAGCATGTCGAGCTCGCGGGGGGCGGGGATCGGCGCGACCTGGTTCGCCAGATCGAGCAGTTCGTCGGTCGTGTCGCCCATGGCGCTGACGGCGACGACGACCTCGTGACCGGCGCGACGCGTGTCGACGATGCGTTTCGCGACCCGCTTGATGCTCTCGGCATCGGCGACGGAGGAACCGCCGTACTTCTGGACGATCAGCGCCATAAGAGGAACTCCCGGATGGGTCGGGCGTCGGGATGCCACGACGGGGCGCTCGGATGCCGCGCCCGAGGACCCATCCTAGGGGCGGCCGCATGCCGCCCCCGTCATGCGTGCACCCAGCCCCGCGCGGATAGGATCGAGCCCTCCCGCCCGGTTCGTGTTCCTGGAGGCCCGCGGTTGTCCCCCACCTCGCGTCGACTGCTGTCGTCGCTTCGCCGTCTCGTGCACACCGACGACGAGGCGACCACCGACACGCAGCTGCTGCCCGTCATCGACGAGGCGCTGTCGACGCGCATCCTCGACCTCGCGATCCGCATCGGCGAGACCATGCTCGTCGTCGGGGCACCCGCCAGCGAGGTGACACTGACGATCGTGCGGGTCTGCGGCGCGTACGGACTCGACCCGGTGCACGTCGACGTCACCTACAACTCGATCACGATCGCGCACAGTCGGCCGGGGGCGAGCCGCCCGACGACGCTGCTGCGCGTGGTGCGCGGATCGGTGCCCGACCACGCCAAGCTCCAGCGCCTCCAGGCGCTCATCACCGAGATCACGGGCGGGCTGGCGCTCGACGACGCCATCAGCCGGTGCCGCGCCATCCGGCGTCTGCCGTTCCGGTACCGTCCCGCGATCGTCATCGCCTCGCAGGCGTCGCTCGCGGCCGGCGTCGCCATCATGTTCGGGGCGAACTGGCTCGCCCTCGTGCTGTCGTTCATCGCCGCCGCGCTGGCGGCCACGACCCAGCATCTGATGGCCCGCGCCCGCGTTCCCTACTTCTTCGCGCAGATCGCCGGGGGTTTCGTGCTCACCGTCGTCGCCGCGCTGCCACCGCTGCTGCAGTACACCGGGCTCGACGCCGCCGCGGCGATCCGCCCGTCGGTGATCGTGGCATCCGGGATCGTGCTCATGCTCGCCGGGCTCACCGTGGTCGGCGCGGCCCAGGATGCCATCGACGGATTCGCGCTGACGGCGACCGGGCGCATCCTCGAACTCACCACGCAGACGCTCGGCGTGGTGCTCGGCATCCTCGCGGGCCTCGAGACCGTGCGGGTGATCGGACTCGGGATGTCGCCGCCGTCGAACGCCCTGCCGCTGGGCCCCGTCACCGTGCAGTTCATCGGCGCCGCGGTCATCGCCATCGCCGTGGCCGTCTTCAACGGCGCCGGCGCGCGCATCATCGTCGTCAGCGCAGCCCTCAGCCTGGTGGCCTGGGCCGGGTACGTGGGCGCCTCGACCCTCGGGTTCGAGGTGGCGGCGGCCAGCGGGCTGGGCGCTTTCATCGGAAGCTTCATCGGGATCGTGGTCGCCTATCGCCTGCACGTGCCCTCGGTGGCGATCACGACGGCGGCGATCCTGCCCCTCGTCCCCGGTGCCGCGGTCTTTCGCGGACTGCTCGGCATCGTCGAGTCGGGCGACGACCCGGCCGTGCTCATGACGGGCGTCACCACCCTGGCCGGGGCGGCCACGATCGGTATCGCCCTGGCCGTGGGGGCCTCGCTGGGCATTTATCTGGGGCAGCCGTTGCGGGCGACGTTGTCGAGCGTCGTGCGGGCGCGTTCGCGGACGCGACGGTAGGCGCCCCGCCGCGTCGCGCGGGTCGGGCGGCCGCAGCCAGAGCGTGCGGCGGCCCTCGGTCAGAGCGTGCGGCGGCCCTCGAAGGCGCGGCCGAGGGTGACCTCGTCGGCGTACTCGAGGTCGCCGCCGACGGGCAGGCCGGAGGCGAGACGCGTGACGCGGATTTCGAGGGTGTGCAGAAGCCGACTGAGGTACGTGGCGGTGGCCTCGCCCTCGAGGTTGGGGTTGGTGGCGAGGATGACCTCTTGCACCGTTCCGTCGGCGAGACGCTGCATGAGCTGCGTGACGCGCAGGTCGTCGGGACCGATGCCGGCGATCGGGCTGATCGCGCCCCCGAGCACGTGGTACAGCCCGCGGAACTCGCGGGTGCGCTCGATCGCGGAGACGTCCTTGGCGTCTTCGACGACGCAGATCAGCGCCGGGTTGCGCCGCGGGTCGCGACAGATCGAGCAGCGGTCCTGTTCGGAGACGTTGCCGCAGATCTCGCAGAACTTGACCTTGTCACGGATTTCACCGAGCAGCGTCGACAGTCGCGACACGTCGAACGAGGGCGACTGCAGGATGTGGAACGCGATGCGCTGGGCCGACTTGGGCCCGATGCCGGGCAGGCGTCCGAACTCGTCGATCAGGTCTTGAACGATTCCGTCGTACATCAGTTGAACCTCGTCGGGGGCTCGTAGGGCTCGTCGCGCACGTAGGTGGCGCTGAGCATCTGGCGGACGACCGCCTCGCCGTAGCGCTGGACGCCACCACCGAGCGGTGCCATGCGCGGCACGACGACGGGCGGCAGCGGCGCCTCGACCTCGTCGGCGGGCGGGATGACGTCGTCGTCGTCGACCTCGTCGGGAGCCGGAACGGAGGCCACGACATCGCGCGGGGGAAGGACGGCACCCTCGCGAACGACGACCGCCTCAGCCGAGCCCGCCGCGTCGGCCGGTTCGTCGTCGACGGCGAGAGCCGTGGTCGGGGCGATCGGCGCACGCCGCGCCTCGGGGGCGGCACCACCGGACGTGGGGATGGGAGCGACGGCCCACTCGGTGACCGATGACGCGTACGGCGCCGACGACCGCGCGCCCGACGGGCTCGCCGACGGGGGCGGGGGGCCGGCGGGGCCACGGGAGGGTCCACCGGGGCGGCCCGGACCCGCACCACCGGAACCGGGCGCGTCGCCCTCGAGACGGGCGAGGTACTTCACCCGCACGCCCAGCACGGCCTGGATGGCCTGGCGGAGGTCTTCGCTCGGGCCTCCCTCGGGGGTTCGCGTCTTGAAGGCGCCCAGGTCGCTCGCCGTGCGGAACGACAGCGTGAGCACGTCGTCGTCGAAGGCGGCGACGGTCGACGTCGAGACCACCAGCCACGACGAGCGGCTCGCCACCTCGAGCTGGCCGAGCACTTCGGGCCACGCGTCACGCACGTGGCCCAGCTCGATCGGCCCGACGGGCGTGGCCGGCAGGGTGGGGGCCGACGGTTCGAGCGGCGATGCCTCGGGGGCCGCCGAGGCGTCCGGGGCGTCCGCCGTGAGGGCATCCGTTGCAGGTTCCGTCTGCGCGGGAGGTTCCGCCGTAGGGGCTTCGGTCGCGGGAGCATCCGTCGCGGGGGCTTCCGTCGCGGGGGCTTCCGTCGCGGAAGCATCCGCCGCAGGAGCATCCGCCGCGAGAGCATCCACCGCGGGAGCATCCGCCGCGTCGGCCGAACCGGTGTCGGTGGGGGCGGCCGGGAACGCGTCGACGTCGGACGCGTCATCGGCGGCCGTCGGCGCCGTGTCGAACGGGTGCGCCTCTTCGGCCGGGGCGGGGCGCGACCCGGCGGACGAAGGTGACATGGTGTCGGACGCCGCCGCGGGCGGCGAGCTGGCGGCCGCCGTCGGACGGGACGTCACCGGCTCCTCGGTTTCGGCCGCGGGGGCCGTGCTCGAAGCCGAAGCCGTCGGGCGACCTGCTCCCGAACGAGCACCGGACCGGAACGACCCGGTGTCGACCGGCGCACCGTCGTCGTCGCCGTAGGGCGGAGGAGCATCGTCGTCGGTGAACGGCGGCGGCGCGTCATCGTCGGACGTGTTCGACGCGGGCGCCGGGGTCGGGGTGGAACGCGGCGGCTGTGCGGCTCCCGGCGACGCGACGGCGGGTGCCGCGGATCCGGGCGCGGCGACCGTCGGCGATGCGACTCCCGACGACGCGACGCTGGGTGAGGCGATGCCCGGCGACGCGATGCCCGGCGACGCGACGTTCGGCGAGGCGATGCCGGGTGACGCGATGCCCGGTGCGGCCGCCGGCGCGGTGACGCGCGTGGGAGCTGCGACGGCGCCCGACGAGGCGGTGCCGGGGTTCGCGACCCCCGGCGCGGATGCGCCCGGAGAAGCAACGCGGGGCGACGCCGCACCCGGCGACGCGACGCGCGGAGCGGCAGGCGACGCGGCGCCAGATGACGGGGCGGCAGGCGACTGGGAAGCAGCCGGCGCGGCGATCTCGCCCGCCGGCGAGGCGGGACGCCCCGTCGCCGGTGCGGAGGTGCGCGAGGCTTCGACGTCGTGCGCGGTGGCGGGAGACGTCCCCTGCGACACCCCGGCGTGGGTGAGCACGCGCGCGACCAACAGCTCGAGCTGCAGACGCGGTGACGTGGCCCCCGTCATCTCGTCGAGGGCGGCGACGACGAGGTCGGCCGTGCGCGACAGACGCGCGGTACCGAAAGCGGTGGCCTGACGCGACATGCGCTCGAGCTCGTCATCGGGGACGCCGCGCAGGACGGCCGCGGCTCCGGCCCCGGTGGCGGCGACGATGATCAGATCGCGCAGACGCTCGAGCAGATCGTCGACGAAGCGCCGGGGGTCTTGGCCGGTCTGCACGACGCGGTCGATGGAGGCGAAGGCGCCGGCGCCGTCGTTCGCGGCGAACGCGTCGACGACCTCGTCGAGCAGCTCTGAGTGGGTGTACCCCAGCAGGGCGACGGCGCGTTCGTACCGCACGAGCACTTGTCCGGCCTGCGCGGTCTCGGACCCCGTCGAGGGGTCGGACCCCGCGATGAGCTGATCGAGCAGCGAGAGCGTGTCACGCGGGGATCCCCCTCCGGCTCGGACGACGAGAGGCAGGACTCCGGCCTCGACGGCGACGCCCTCGGTCTCGCAGAGTTCTTGGACGTACTCGAGCATGGCCGCCGGCGGAACGAGCCGGAACGGGTAGTGGTGCGTGCGCGAGCGGATGGTCCCGAGGACCTTCTCGGGCTCGGTGGTGGCGAAGATGAACTTCACGTGCGCGGGGGGTTCTTCGACGAGCTTGAGTAGAGCGTTGAAGCCCTGCTGCGTGACCATGTGGGCCTCGTCGAGGATGAAGATCTTGAAGCGATCGCGGGCCGGCGCGAAGATGGCGCGTTCGCGCAGGTCGCGCGCGTCGTCGACACCGTTGTGGCTGGCCGCGTCGATCTCGACGACGTCGAGGGATCCGCCTCCGCCGCGACCGAGCTCGACGCAGCTGTCGCAGACGCCGCACGGGGTGTCGGTGGGACCGGCCGCGCAGTTGAGGCAGCGGGCGAGAATGCGGGCCGAGGTGGTCTTTCCGCACCCGCGCGGACCCGAGAACAGGTAGGCGTGGCCGACCCGGTCGCTGCGCAGGGCGGTCATGAGCGGGTCGGTCACCTGGGACTGCCCGATCATCTCGCCGAACGCCTGCGGGCGGTATCGGCGGTACAGGGCTGTCGTCACCCGAACAGCCTACGGCGTACCTCCGACATCGCCTCCGCGGCCTCGTCCGTCGGGGTTCGAAACCTCGACAGCGCGCCGCGAGCGCGAGCACAGCGACCGCGCGGGGCGCGAAGGAGCAGCGACGCGGGGCGAGGGGAGGACGAGGGACGAACGGAGGATGCCACGGGCACCCAGGTCCTCCCCCGGTCCCCGACCCTGCGCCCCGCACGGGCGCGGGCATGCTCCCGCGCATCCGCGGCCACCCGCACCTCGCGGCCCGACCACCCGCCCCTTACGGCCGGAGACCCGGCACGCCGGAAACGCCGCACGCGGCGACCCCCGCACGGGGGGCCGCCGCGTGCGCGCGGGTCAGAAACCTCCGTCGAGGCCGACCGCGATGGGGGCGTCGTCGTCGTTCAGGACCGGGATCGTCGCCGTGACGATCGGCACCGAGGCCGACAGCAGCGTGCCGTCCTCGCGCACCGAGCCCTCGAGCTGGCGGATCGAGGGGCGTCCCGGGCGCACCGGGCCCTGTCCGTGCAGGGTCACCCGCACGGTGGCACCGGGCGCGACGGTGTAGTCGACGCCGCGAACGGCGAAGGTGACGGGGTCGCCCTCGTGCCCGGCACGCAGCGTGAGCGCATCGGCGGTGACGGTGACGTTGAGTCGAGTGCCGTGCCAATGCAGCACGTACGACAGCTCGGGCCAGTCGGCGGGCAGGCGCGGGTCGAACGTCAGCAGTCCGAAGTGGTCGCGCATGCCGCCGAAGCCGCTGACGAGCGCCGTCCACACGCCACCGGCCGACGCCACGTGCACACCGTCGGCGGCGTTGTGGTGCAGGTCGCCGAGGTCGACGAACGCGGCCTGACGGAAGTACTCCAGCGCCAGGTCCTGGTACCCCACCTCGGCGGCGAGGATCGACTGCACGACCGCCGACAGCGTGGAGTCGCCGGTGGTCAATGGGTCGTAGTACTCGAAGTCGGCGAGCTTCTCGGCATCCGTGAAGTGATTGCCCTGCAGGAACAGCGCCAGCACAACATCGGCCTGCTTGAGCACCTGGTAGCGGTAGATGACCAGCGGGTGGAAGTGCAGCAGCAGGGGACGCTGGTCGGGCGGGGTGTTCTCGAGGTCCCAGATCTCGCGCTCGAGGAACACGGCGTCTTGCGGATGGATGCCGAGGGCCGGGCTGAAGGGGATGTGCATCGCCTCGGCGGCGCGCTCCCACCGCTCGGGCTCGGAGGGGTCGAGGTTCATGCGGTCGGCCATGTGGGCGTACGCGTCGGGGTTGTTGTCGGCGAGGTCGCGCACCGTGCGCGCGGCGAAGCGCAGGTTGAAGCGGGCCATGACGTTGGTGAAGAGGTTGTCGTTGACGACGGTGGTGTACTCGTCGGGACCCGTCACGCCGTGGATGTGGAACGAGTCCTGCTCACCGTCTTCGGCGGAGTCGCTGGAGCGCCAGAAGCCCAGCGTCGACCACAGCCGCGCCGTGTCGACGGCGATGTCCACGCCCTCGCGGGCGAGGAACTCCTCGTCACCCGTCGCGCGCACGTACTTCGCCAGCGCGAAGGCGACGTCGGCGTTGATGTGGTACTGCGCGGTGCCGGCGGCGTAGTACGCCGAGGCCTCCTCGCCGTTGATCGTGCGCCACGGGAACAGCGCCCCGGCCTCGTTCAGCTGGTGCGCGCGCTTGCGCGCAGCCGGAAGCATCAGGTACCGCATGCGCAGGGCGTTGCGAGCCCACTGCGGTGACGTGTACGCCAGGAATGGCAGCACGTAGACCTCGGTGTCCCAGAAGTAGTGGCCGCTGTAGCCCGACCCGGTCACGCCCTTGGCGGGGACTCCCTGGCCGTCGGCGCGCGCCGCCGCCTGGGCGAGCTGGAACAGGCACCAGCGGGTGGCCTGCTGCAGGTCGCCGTGACCGCCGATGCGCACGTCGGAGCGCTCCCAGAAGTCGGCGTACCAGGCGATCTGCTTCTCGATGAGCTTGTCGATGCCGGTCTCGACCGCGCGGTCGAGGGTGCGGCGGCACCGGTCGAGCAGCTCCCCCGTGGGGACGCCGCGTGAGGAGTGGTAGCTCACCAGCTTGGTGATCGTGGTGGGCACCCCCGCGCGCGCGTGCACCCGGAAGACGTTCTTGGCGATGTCGGGCTCGATGAGCTGACGCGCGGTGTAGTCGTTCTCGGTGTCGACCAGGTGGTCGGCGATGACGGCCAGCGTCATGTTCGACTCGGTGACCTCGTAGCTGAGCGCGGAACGGTTGCCGTCCTGCCAGTACTCGCGCGGCTGCAGCACACGGTCGCTGAGCTTCTCGGTCTTACGCGGGTCGAAACCGGACTGCTTGGATGCCATCGGCGAGCCGCCGTAGATGCCCTCGCCGTCCTGACGGTTCAGCAGTTGACTGCTGATGGTGACGGGCGCGTCGGCGTCGAGCACGGTCACCGTGAGACGCAGCACCGCGAGGTGCTTCTCGTCGAACGACACGAAGCGGTCGTCTTCGATGCGCACGTGCTTGCCCGAGGGGGTGACCCAGAGCAGGGTTCGACGCAGGATCCCCTGGCGCATGTCGAGCACGCGCTCGTACTCGCGCACGTCGGCGACGTCGAGCGAGAGCGGCTCGTCGTCGACGTAGACGCGCATGACCTTGGCATCCGGCGCGTTGATGATCGTCTGACCGACCTCGGCGAAGCCGTAGGCCTGCTCGGCGTGACGGATGGGGAACGTCTCGTGGAAGCCGTTGATGAAGGTGCCCTGCTCGAGGGCGAAGCGACCCTCGATCGAGTTGCCGCGCAGGCCCAGGTAGCCGTTGCCGAGGGCGAAGAGGGTCTCGGTGACGCCGACGTCGTCGAGCGAGAACTCGGTTTCGACGAGGCGCCATTCGTCGATGGGGAAGCGATCGCGATCGATCATCGGGGCATGCCTTCCGGTGGCGGGTTCGGGTCTCCGCGTGAGGACGGCATGCCGTTCGCGCGGGTGGAGCTCGGGTTCGTCGTGGGGACGACGGTGGGGGCGTCGCGGGTGGCGACGGCTCAGTCTACGAACGCGGCGAGGTCGTCGACGACCACCGTGGCGCCTGCTGCGGCGAGGTCTTCGGCTCCGACGCCGCGATCGACGCCCACGACGACGGTGTATCCGGCCGCGACGGCGGAGCGCACGCCGCTGAGCGCGTCTTCGACGGCGACCGACCGGGCCGGGTCGACGCCGAGCATGCGCGCGGCCTCGGCGAACACGTCGGGGGCGGGCTTGGACGCCAGGTGGTCGCGCTCGGCGACCATGCCGTCCATGACGACGGGGAACCTCTCGCGCAGGCCCGCAGCCTCGAGCACCTCGACCGCGTTCTTCGAACTCGACACGACGGCGACGGGGATGCCCGCGGTCTCGAGCACGTCGAGCAGCGCGACCGAGCCGGGGTAGGGAGCAATGCCCTCCGCGCGGAGGATGCGTGAGAACACGGCGTTCTTGCGGTTGCCGACGCCGCACACGGTGTCTTCGGACGGGTCGTCCGACGGATCGCCCCACGGCACCTCGACGTCACGGCTGCGCAGCAGGCTGGCGACGCCGTCGTAGCGCTTCTTGCCGTCGACGTACTCGAAGTAGTCGCGATCGGTGTACGCCGGCTCGATCTTCCACGCGGCGAACAGCTCGTCGAACATCTCTTTCCACGCGCGCATGTGCACCTCGGCCGTGGGCGTGAGCACTCCGTCGAGGTCGAACAGCACCGCGTCGTAGGCGGTGAGGTCGGGCAACGTGGAGGTGTCGGTCATGGCGGGCTCCGAATCGGCGAAGAGGGCGAACGGCCGCCCCTGGCGCCGCGGTGATCAGCGTAGCGGCGAGGGGTGACTCAGGAGGTGACCGACAGGGTCTGGCGGGCGATCTCGAGCTCTTCGTCGGTGGGAACCACGAGCACCTCGACGCGCGAGGCGTCGGAGGAGATTCGACGGATGCCGCGCTCGCGCCGCGCGTTGCGCTCGGGGTCGATCTCGACGCCGGCGAAGCCCAGGGTGGCCATCGCCTCTTCGCGCACGCGGAAGGAGTTCTCGCCCACCCCGGCGGTGAACGAGATGACGTCGACGCCGTCGAGCTGCGCCAGGTAGGCACCGGCGTACGCGCGGAGCCGGTGGATGTAGACGTCGAAGGCCAGCTGGGCGGCCGGGTCACCGGCATCCCGTCGCTCGCCGATGTCGCGCATGTCGCTGACGCCGGCGAGCCCCTTGAGCCCCGACCGCTTGTTGAGCAGGGTGTCGAGGTCGGCGATCGACATGTCGGCACGGCGGGCCAGCTGGAACAGCACGGCGGGATCGAGATCGCCCGACCGCGTGCCCATCACCAGACCCTCGAGGGGGGTCAGGCCCATCGAGGTGTCGACCGAGCGACCGCCTTCGATCGCGGCGGCCGACGCACCGTTGCCGAGGTGGAAGACGATCTGCTTGAGCTCGCCGAGCGGGCGGCCGAGGAAGGCCGCCGCCGACTCGCTGACGAACTTGTGGCTCGTGCCGTGGAACCCGTAGCGGCGGATGCGGTGGGCCTCGGCGACCTCGCGGTCGATGGCGTAGGTGTACGCCTCGGGCGCCAGCGACTGATGGAACGCAGTGTCGAAGACGGCGACGTGCGGCACGTCGGGGAAGGCCTTCTTGGCCGCCACGATGCCCGCGAGGTTGGCGGGGTTGTGCAGGGGCGCGAGCACCGAGAGCTCGTCGATGTTGATCTCGACGAGGGGCGTGATCACCGTCGGCTCGAAGAAGCGCGCGCCTCCGTGCACCACCCGGTGGCCGACGGCGACGGGCGGGCGCTGCGTGAGCGAGGGGCCGTGCGCGGCGAACGCCTCGAGCATGACGGCGAAGCCCGCCGTGTGGTCGGGGATCTCGCGCTCGATGGTGAAGGTGGCGTCGGTCACCGCGGGGGCGGGTCCGTCGACGGCGGCCAGGGCCGCCGCCTTCACGGTGTGCTGGGCGACTCCGCCGGTCCCCGGCCCCGTCGATGGCTCGCCGATGCGCTCCACCAGTCCCGAGGCGAGCACCTGCTCGTGCTCCATGTCGAGCAACTGGTACTTGAACGACGACGAACCGCTGTTGACGACCAGTACGACACTCACGCGGGGCTCCCCTGGGCCTGGATCGCGGTGATGGCGATCGTGTTGACGATGTCGTCGACGAGGGCGCCGCGCGACAGGTCGTTGATGGGCTTGTTGAGCCCCTGCAGCACGGGGCCGATCGCGACGGCTCCGGCCGAGCGCTGCACGGCCTTGTAGGTGTTGTTGCCGGTGTTCAGATCGGGGAAGACGAACACCGTCGCGCGGCCCGCGACCTCGGATCCCGGCATCTTGGCCTGGGCGACCGCGGCGTCGGCGGCGGCGTCGTACTGGATCGGGCCCTCGACGAGAAGCTCGGGGGCTCGCTCGCGCACGAGGGCCGTGGCGGTGCGCACCTTCTCGACGTCGGCGCCGGTGCCCGACTCGCCGGTCGAGTACGACAGCATCGCCACGCGCGGCTCGATGCCGAACTGCTCGGCGGTCGCGGCCGACGACACGGCGATGTCGGCGAGCTGCTCGCTGGTGGGATCGGGGATGACGGCGCAGTCGCCGTACACGAGCACGCGGTCGGCGAGCGCCATGAGGAACACGCTCGAGACGACCGAGACGCCGGGGGCGGTCTTGATGATCTCGAACGCGGGGCGGATCGTGTGAGCGGTCGTGTGCGCGGCACCCGAGACCATGCCGTCGGCCAGGCCCAGGTGCACCATCAGCGTGCCGAAGTACGACACGTCGGTGACGGTGTCGGCGGCCTGCGCGTGGGTGACGCCCTTGTGCGCGCGGAGCCGTGCGTACTCGGTGGCGAATTTCTCGACGTGCACCGCGTCGAAGGGGCTGAGCACCTCGGCGTCGCGGATGTCGATGCCGAGCTCGATGGCCCGCCCGCGCACCTCGATGGGTTCACCGAGGATGGTGAGATCGGCGATGCCGCGCGCGAGCACGGTGGCGGCGGCGCGGAGCACGCGATCGTCGGTGCCCTCGGGCAGCACGATGCGGCGGCGGTCGGTGCGCGCGCGGTCGACCAGGCCGTACTCGAACATGAGCGGGGTGACGACGCTCGGGCGCGCGACGCCGAGCTCGCTCGTGAGCAGCTCGGTGTCGACGTGACGCTCGAACAGCGCCAGGGCCGTGTCGTACCGGTGCTGCGAGTCGGCAGCCAGGCGCCCGCGGGTGTTCATGATGCGCACGGCGGTGTCGTACGTACCGAGGTCGGTGGCGATGATCGGCAGCGGCGAGCCGAGACCGTCGATGAGTCGCACGATCGCGTCGGGCAGTTCGAACCCGCCGTTGAGCACGATGCCGGCGAGGGAGGGGAAGGTGCCCGAGGCGTTGGCGAGCAGGGCGGCGAGCAACACCTCGGAGCGGTCGGCCGGGATCACGACGACCGCGGACTCTTTCAGCCGGGGCAGCACGTTGACCATCGACATGCCGGCGACGACGACGCCCAGCACCTCGCGGGTGAGCAGGGCCGGATCGCCCTTGATCAGCTCGCCCTCGACCGAGCGCAGCACGCCCCGCACCGACGGGGCGATGAGGAAGCGGTCTTCGGGCAGGGCCCAGACCGGCACGCGGCGCCGCTCGGCGGTGTCTGCCACGTGCGCTGCGTCGACGACCTGGCGGACGGATGCCACGACCTCGTCGAGCCGGTCGGCGTCGGCGCGGTTCGCGATGACGGCGAACAGGGCGGCGCGCTCGTGCTGCAGTTCGGAGATCGCCAGCGAGGCGATCTGCCCGACCTCTTGCGGGGTGCGCGCGACCGACAGGCCCAGGGTCTCGCTGTGGCCCTGCTGCGCGCGACCGCCGAGCACCAGCAGCACCGGTGCGCCGAGGTTGGCGGCGATACGCGCGTTGTAGGCGAGCTCGGCGGGGCTGCCGACGTCGGTGTAGTCGCTGCCGATGATGACGACGGCGTCGCACTGGGCCTCGACGGCCTTGTAGCGCTCGACGATGCGGGCGAGCGCGGCGTCGGCGTCGTCGCGCACGTCGTCGTAGGTGACGCCGACGCAGTCGTCGTACGCCAGGTCGACGCTGTCGTGGTCGAGCAGCATCTCGAGCACGTAGTCGCGCTCGGCGGTGGATCGCGCGATGGGCCGGAACACCCCCGCGCGCGGAGTGACGCGGCTGAGTGCGTCGAGCACTCCGAGCGCGACGGAGGATTTGCCCGAGTGCCCCTCGGCGGACGTGATGTAGATGCTCTGCGTCACGCAGCCAGCCTATTGCGGCCCGGGGACATCGCACCGGGGTTGCTTCGGCGTCGAGTGATCAGGAGCGCGCCGGGATCAGGCGCGCGCCCGCGTGCGCCAGATCAGCGGTCAGCGGGGCATCCGGGTCGAGATCGGCGACGACGCCCGCGACGGCGTCGAGGGGCAGGATGCCGAATCGCGAGGCCGCGCCGAGCTTCTCTTCGCTCACGAGCACGTACGTCTCGGCAGCACGCTCGGCGAGCACGCGCTTCATCGCGGCCTCATCGGAGTCTCCGGTGGTCAACCCGGCGGAAGGATGCACCCCGGTGACCCCGAGGAAGAAGACGTCGGCGCTGATCCTCTGCGCAGCCTCTACGGCCGCAGAGCCGCACGCGACGGCGGAGTGTTTGAACACACGACCGCCGATCACGACGACCTCCGCCTCGTGGTGCAGGAGGGCTGCGGCGATGGTCGGCGAGTGCGTGATCACGGTGCCCGCGAACGAACGGGGAAGCGCCTCGACGAGGGCGAGGGTCGTCGTGCCGCCGTCGAGCAGCACGGTGGCGCCGGGGTCGATCAGCTTCAGCGCCGCGGCGGCGACGCGGGCCTTGCTCGAGCGCGCCACCCTCCCCCGGGCGTCGTAGTCGGCGACGGCCGGCGAGGCCGCGAGCGCGCCGCCGTAGACGCGGACGGCGAGGCCGGCGGCATCCAATTCCCGCAGGTCGCGACGGATGCTGTCTTCGGAGAGGCCGAGGTCCACGGCGACGTCCTTCACCACGAGGCGTCCGTCGCGGCGGAGGCGTTCGAGTAGAGCGTCCTTGCGGGCGGCGGCGAGCATCACATTCCACATTGTTGCACGTTCGTGCACTATTGTTCCGACTTATGGACCACTCTCGCCCCGGCACCACCACCCCCGACCACCGCGGACGCACGGGGCTCCATCTCACCGGCCGCGACCTCGACCGCAACCCCCGCGTCATCATCGACGACGTCGACCTGCTGGCCGCGGGGTGGCACGTGCTGCGCGCGACGACCTTCCGCTACCGGAGCGACGACGGCGAGTGGATCGCCCAGAAGCGCGAGACGTACGACCGCGGCAACGGCGCGACCATCCTGCTGTTCGACCCGGAACGCCGCACCGTGCTGCTGACCCGTCAATTCCGCTACCCCGTCTACGTCAACGACCACCCCGACGGCATGCTCATCGAGACCGCCGCGGGCCTGCTCGACGACGACGATCCGCTCACCGCCATCCGCCGTGAGGCCGAGGAGGAGACCGGCGTCCGCGTCGACGAGGTGCAGCACGTCTTCGACGTCTACATGAGCCCCGGCTCAGTCACCGAGCGCCTGCACTTCTTCGCGGCCGCCTACGACGGCGCGTCGCGCGTGGGCGACCGTGGAGGCCTCGCCGACGAGGGCGAGGAGATCGAGATCCTCGAGTACGGCATCGACGAGGCACTGTCGATGATCCGCGACGGGTCGATCCAGGATGCCAAGACCATCATGCTGCTGCAGTGGGCGGTGCTCGACGGGCCCTTCGCGCGACGCTGAAAGCGCGCCCACGCGGGGTCCGGAGCCGTTTCCGGGCAAAGAAAAGACTCTCCGCGCACCCGGTAGAGCCTGGTTACCCTTGCTACGTTTCCGTCCTGGGGGAGTTGGCCTGGATGCCGCCACGCGGAGAGCCGAGTACAGCCTACCCGACGTGCGGACCGGCTCCCTTCAGGCACCGCGCACCGCGACCGCGGGCGCCAACCGTCGCTCAGACGACCAGCGGCGCCAGCGCATCGGCCGCCGGACGGAGGGCCGTCAGCACCGCCTCGGGCTCGTCGACCCGATGACGCGGTCCCGAGAAGCCCAGCGCCCCCGCGAGGTCGCCCGCGCCGTCGCGGAGAGGGATCGCGAGGCAGCCGGCGGATGCCGTTAGCTCACCGATCTGCCGCGCTGCGCCCCAGCGCGCGACGTCGTTCCGCGCGGCCTCGATCACGGCCCCGGCACCGGCGCCGGCCGCCGCGCCGATGGCCGCACGGTCGTCGAGGAGCAGCAGACGACCCAGCGCGTAGCGGGTCGGCTCCCGGGAGAGGCGGGCCGGATCGGAGAGCGGGAAGTCGGGGTCCGCGTCGACCACGAAGACGCGCCCGTCGACGAACAGCACGACATGCACGCCGCCACGCACCTGACGCCGCGCCGCGTCGACCACCGCCCGCGCGGCCGACGAGAGCCGGGCGGGCGGCGCCGCCACGGCGGCCAGCTGCGCGACCTTGGCACCCAGGGCGAAGCCCGAGAGATCGGGCGTTCGCACGAGGTACTCGTCTTCGACGAGCAGGTTCAGCAGCCGGTACGTCGTGGCACGGGGCAAACCGAGCTCCACCGATAGCCGCTGCGCCGTGACGCCCGCCCCGAGGTGCGCGACCGCCTCGAGCACCGACAGCGCCGAGTGCACGGCACCCGGCTGACGTGCGGTGATGGCGGGTCCGGCGCGCTCACGCATCGCGCGTGCGCCGCGGCGAGGGGACTCCCCCGAGCACCTGCGCGGCGACGGGTTCGTCGTACGCCCCGATCGACCCGGGGCCGTGCCGACGCCGTAGGACGATCGCGGCGACGAAGACGGCCGTGAGCATGCCCACAACGGCCAGTCCCGCACCGCCTCCCGCGGTGTCGTCGATGAAGAACGCGACGAGCGCCGCCGTGAGGGCGGTCGCGGCCAGTCCCGCGACCACCGCGGGGCCGGGCGTCAGTTCGCCGATCCGGCGCAGGAACACCGGCGCCGCCACGCAGACCAGGATGTAGCCGACGATGTACCCCGCCGCGCCGACCGAGAGCGTCACGTGCATGGCGTCGCGCATGTCGATCCCCCCACCGATCAGCAACAGGGGAACCGCGGCGATGGACGGCAGGGCCAGCGACACCGCGGCCGCGGGGGTGCCGAAGCGCGGGTGGGCACGGCCGAAGCGCGCGGGCAGGACGCCGTCGCGACTGAGGGCGAACAGCACGCGCACCAGCGCGGTCGTCGAGCCGATGGCGCACGCGACGAAGGAGGCGGCGATCCCGAGATCGGCGAGGACGCCCCAGCCCCCGAGTCCATACGCGGCCGCGAGGTCGTTCACGGGCGACGCGCTCGACGCGAGATCGGCGCCGAGGGCGTCGAAACCCGCGACCTGCGTGACCGCGGCCAGCACGTAGAGTGCGCCCGAGATCAGCACGGTGCCTGTGATCGCCCGCGGGACGTTGCGCAACGGCGACACCGCCTCCACCCCGAGCGTCGCCGCGGACTCGAAGCCGACGAACGCGGTGACCGCGATCACCGCCCCCGCGGCGAGCGCCATCGCGTCACCCCCGGTCGCGGGCACCGCCACCACCGCCCCCGGGTCGAGGGGGCCCATGTGCACGAGCAGGACGACGAGCAGCGCGACGATGAGGAGGACGGAGAGCGCCTCGATCACGAGGGCGACGCGCGCCGAGACGCGGATACCACGGACGAGCACGAATGCGACGATCGCCGTCTGCCCGAGGATGGCCGCGACGGCGACGAGCGGGCCGTCGAGCTCGGGCCACACTCCCGCGATCAGGTAGGCGGAGTAGTAGGTGCCGCCGAGGAGGGCGAACATCGCGACAGCCGCGTAGCCGGTGACGATCGCGGCTCCCGCGGCGAGCCCCGCCCGCGTGCCTAGCCCGCGGGCGGCGTAGGTGTACAGGCCCCCCGCGGCGGCGAAGCGGCGCGCGAACTGACCGACCGTGCGCGCGACGCCCAGGCTGAGCACAGCCGCGGCGATGATGGCCGCCACCGTCATTCCGGGCGCCACTCCCGCCACGAGCAGCACCACGGTCGTGGCCGCCGCCGATGGGGCGACCGCGGCGACCGACTGGGCGGCGAGATCGAGGATGCCGATGCGCCGACGTTCCAGACCATGCAGCGGGGAGCGTTCGCCGAAACCGGCGACCGGGGCGGGCCGCGCGATGGCGCGAGAGAGTGCGGTCATGTCATCTCCGTCGGGATGCGCCGACCGTACGCCGCGACGGTTGCACCGGCGAGACACCCGTGTTTCGGGGGCGTGTCACCGAGTGAGACAGCCCGGCCCCGACGTCTCAATCGCGGTTGCAACACCTTCACGCGCTCCTCACGGCGGGGCAACGGCGGCGCGGCACTCTCGGTCCCACACCCGAAATCCGGAGGAACCGATATGACCCAGCTCGAATCGAAGGGGGTGGCGGCGTCGGCGAAGCGGACGCTGCAGGGCTCCCTCGGCGTCACGGCGATCGTCTTCATGGTCGTCGCCGCAGCCTCGCCGCTCACCGTGGTCGGCGGCGCCGCTCCCCTCGGCATCCTGATCGGAAACGGCGCGGGCTTCCCGACGCTGTACGCGATCAGCGCCGTGATCCTGCTGCTGTTCGCGGTGGGCCTGGCCGCCATGACGCGGCATGTCCCCCGCCCCGGCGCGTTCTTCACCTACATCGGCTACGGCCTCGGTCGCCCCTCGGGTCTCGCCGCCGCGTGGATGGCGATGCTCACGTACACGACCATCCAGGTGTCGGTGTACGGCTACATCGGGTACCTGCTCGAGATCACCGTCGTCTCGCTGGGCGGCCCCGACCTCGCGTGGTGGCTGTACGCCCTCGCTGTCGTGGGGCTCGTCGGCCTCCTGGGCTATCGCCACATCGATCTGTCAAGCAAGGTGCTCGGCGTGCTGCTCGTCGCCGAAGTAGCCATCGTGCTCGCTCTCGTCGCGGCGGTGGTGTTCAACGGGGGCCCCGAGGGCCTGAGCGCCGCCCCCTTCGAGCCGGCGAACGTGCTCAGCGGCTCCCCCGGTGTCGGCCTCATGTTCGCGATCGCGGCGTTCATCGGCTTTGAGGCCACCGCGATCTTCCGCGACGAGGCGCGCGACCCCGACCGCACCATCCCCCGGGCCACCTACACCGCGGTGATCGGCATCGGGGTCTTCTACGCCCTCGCCTCGTGGGCGCTGGTGATGGCCTGGGGACCCGGGGGCATCAAGGCTGCGGCCGAAGACCCCGGCACCCTGATGCTCCGCACGGTCGCCCTCTATCTCGGCACCGTCGGCGAGGTCATCGTCAACGTGCTGCTGCTGACCTCGATGTTCGCGTGCGTGCTGTCGTTCCACAACGTGCTCACGCGCTACCAGCACGCGATGGCGGGCGCCGGGGTGCTCCCCGACCGCATCGGCGGCGTGCACGCCCGCCACCTGTCGCCGCACGTGTCGTCGCTCGCGCAGACGGCCACGGCCGGGGTGCTCACCGCGATCTTCGCGATGCTGAACCTCGACCCGCTGCTGCAGGTGTTCACCTGGTTCGCCGGTGTGGCGACCCTCGCGATTGCCGTGCTCATGGCAGCGACCTCGATCGCGGTCATCGTCTACTTCGCTCGAACGCGGGCAGACCGGCGCCCGTGGAACACGATCATCGCCCCCGCGCTCGGCTTCGTGGGTCTGGCGGTGTCGGCCGTGATCATCGTCGTGTACTTCCCCGTGATGGTCGGCGACATGGACGCCGACGGCGCCCCCGTGTTCGGCGTCGTGAGCTGGGCGCTGCTCGCCGTGGTCGTGCTGTTCCCCGCGCTCGGCTACGCCCAAGCGGCGTGGATCCGCCGTCGCCGCCCCGCCGCCTACGCCAAGCTCACCGACACCATCGCGGGCTGACCCCGGATGCCGCGGCCCGGCGCCGCGGCATCCGTCGCCCTTCATCCCACCCGTTCCACCCCGAGAGAGACACAATGACCCTCACCGACCCGACCACCACGGCCTTCGTCGCGCCCGCCGCCCCCGCGCACCCGCTCGCCTCCCTCTCCCCCGCCGAGATCACCGCGGTCCACGCGATCGTCGCGGGCCTCGACGGCATCGACGAGGCCACCCGCTTCGCCTACGTCGGCCTCGAGGAGGCGCCGAAGGGTGACGTCCTCGCCTGGGAGCGCGGCGAAGCCGCCCTGCCCGTGCGGCGCGCGCGCGTGCAGCTGCTCAACCTCCGCACGGCGAACTCGCTCGACCTCGTCGTCTCGCTCGCCACCGGCGAGGTGCTGCGCTCCACCGAGCTCGACGGATCCGACGGGCAGCTGCCGATCCTCGACGCCGAGTTCGAGGAGGTCGGGATCATTGCGAACGAGAGCGCCCAGTGGGTCGCCGCCCTCGCCGCCCGCGGCCTCACCACCGCCGACGTCGTGCTCGTGCCCCTGTCGGCCGGTCACTACGGATTCGAGAACGAGGTCGGTCGCCGGGTGCTCCGCACCTTCGCGTTCCGCCAGGACCACCCGGCCGACCACCCGTGGGCTCATCCCGTCGACGGCCTGACCGCCTACATCGACGTGGCAGCCCGCGCGGTGATCGAGATCGTCAACACCCCCGGGTTCGTCGTGCCCGAGACGCACGGGAACTTCGACGACCCCGCGCTGCAGGGGCCGCCACTGGAGGGCCTGAAGCCCATCGTCATCACCCAGCCCGAGGGGTCGAGCTTCATGGTCGACGGCGAGCACGTTACGTGGGGCGAGTGGGACCTGCGCATCGGCTTCGACACCCGTGAGGGCCTGATCCTTCGCCAGCTGTCGTTCGCCGGGCGTCCCGTGATGTACCGCGGATCGATCAGCGAGATGGTCGTTCCCTACGCCGACCCCGCGCCCAACCGCTTCTGGCAGAACTACTTCGACACCGGCGAGTACCTGTTCGGCCGATACACGAACGAGCTCGAACTCGGGTGCGACTGCGTCGGCGACATCACCTACGTCGATGCCGTGCTGTCGGACGAGAACGGGATGCCGCGCACCGTCCGCAACGCCGTGTGCATGCACGAGGAAGACTTCGGCACCCTCTGGAAGCACACCGACATCTTCACGGGGTCCAGCGAGGTGCGTCGCGCACGCCGGTTGGTGATCTCGTTCTTCACCACGGTCGGCAACTACGACTACGGCTTCTACTGGTACCTCTACCTCGACGGCACGATCGAGTGCGAGGCGAAGCTCACCGGCATCCTGTTCACCTCCGCGTACCCGGGCGAGGACTACCCCTTCGCCTCCGAGGTCGCTCCGGGGCTCGGGGCACCGTACCACCAGCACCTGTTCTCGGCGCGGCTGGACATGACCGTCGACGGGGTGGCGAACGTCGTGAACGAGATCGATGCCGTGCGCGTGCCGATCTCGACCGACAACCCCGCAGGCAACGCCTTCACCAAGAAGGTGACGCCGATTGCGAGCGAGAAGGTGTCGGGTCGCGTGGCGGATGGCGCGGTGAACCGCGTGTGGCAGATCGCCTCGACCGAGAAGACCACCGAGCGCGGTCAGGCGACGTCGTACATGCTCTTCCCCACCGAGACCCCGGTGCTACTCGCCGACGACGCCTCCTCGATCGCGTCCCGCGCCGCGTTCGCGACGAAGAACCTGTTCGTGACGAAGTACGACCCCGACGAGCGCTACGCCGCCGGCGACTTCGTCAACCAGCACCCGGGCGGTGCCGGCATCCCCGCCTTCATCGCGGGCGACGAACCTCTCGTCGGCGAGGACGTCGTGCTCTGGCACACGTTCGGCCTCACCCACTTCCCACGCAACGAAGACTGGCCGGTCATGCCGATGGACTACGCGAAGTTCACGCTCAAGCCGTACAACTTCTTCGAGCGCAACCCCGTGCTGAACGTTCCGGCACCGGCGTCGTCGCACTGCGCTCCGACGTCGCAGGGCGAGTCGCACTGCTCGCCTGCTGCACCCGAGCACGGACACGGCCCGCTCGCGGGTGAAGAACCGGCATCCGGATGCCACTGCTGAGGCGATGAGCGAGATCCTCCACGCGGCCGCGGTCGCCCCCGCCGCGGTCGGTGCGTGCTGTCTGGCAGCCGACCGCGCGCGGGTCCGGCCGCCCGAGGTCGCAGCCTCCGTCCTCATGCTGCTGGCGATGCTGGATGCCGCCGTGTTCGGGGTGGTCGCCCCGGTGTACTGGACCGTTCTGCTGGTGGCGGCCGCCGTGGGTCTCGGGGTGTGGCGACGCCCGCGGCAGCGCCGGGTGCCGCGCGTGCCCGCGGTGATGACGCTGCATACGACGCTCGGAATGATTGTGATGGCCGGTCTGCAACTGGCGATGGGCGGGCACGCGGGTTCCTCCGGGCACGCCCACGGGCTCGCCCTGGCACCCGTGCTCGTCGGAGCGGCGGCCGTCTACGTGGCGCTGTCTCTCGAGGCGATGCGACGGATGCCGGCGCGGCTCGACCGGGCGCAGATCGGCGGGATGGCGGCATCCGTCGTTCTCATGGCTGTGGCGGCGGTGTGACGCTGGGTGCCGGACGGAGAGATAGCCGAAGGCGACCGTCACGCCGCAAGCGACCCCAGGGGCGCGGCCCGACCGACGGGCAGGGTCGCGGCGACAAGGGCGGTGATGAGGCTGACCGCGGCGGCGATCAGGAGGGCCGGGGCCACGCCGATCCCCTCCGCGAGCAGCCCGGCCGCTCCGGCCCCGAGCGGCTGACCGCCCCACGCGATCATGCGGGCCGTCGTGTTGACCCGGCCCTGGAGATTCGGGGGCGTCAGGGTCTGGCGCGTGATGATGCCGTTGAGCGAGACGGCAGTCGTCCCGATCTGCCACAGGGAGAGCGCGAGGCAGCCCGCCAGGAAAGACGTCGAGAGCGCCCAACCGCAGATCGCCACGGCCGCCAGCAGAAGAGCACCGACGGTGATCGCCCCCGCGCCGACCTTTTTCTGCAGGGGTCCGATGAGCCAGGAGGCGGCGAGCGCGCCTACCGCTCCCGCCCCGAACAACACCCCGATGGCGGGCGAGTCCGAGCTGAGCCCCAGCGTGCGGACAGCGGCGACGATCAGCAGCCCGGAGACCGCTCCCGCGGCGATGCTGTTGCCGACGCCGAGCAGGGTGAGATCGCGGATCACGGGGACCGCACGGATGTAGCGCAGGCCTTCGACGATGTCGGCACGGATGCCGCGGCGTGGGCGGTCCGGGTCGGGCTTCACGGCGAGCACCCCGATGCGGGCGAGCAGCACCGCGCCGACGACGTAGGCGAGGGCATCGATCAGGAGGACGACGGGTCCGCCCGCGATCGCCGAGACGAGGCCCCCGAGCGGTGGACCGGCGATGCCGATGAGCGTGCTGATCGTCATCATTCGGGCGGTCGCCGACGCGATGCCCTCTCGCCCGACGATCGCGGGGATCGCCCCGAAGCTCGCCGCGTCGAAGAAGACGAACGACACGGACGTCGCGACGGCCACGATCAGGAGGTGGACGGGGGTCACCCCGCCGAGCACTGCCGCGAAAGGAACGCTCGCAGCCGCGAGCGCACTGGCCGCACTCGACACCAGCAGCGTCGAGCGCGGCGACCACCGGTCGACCAGCGCTCCGACCGGAAGCCCGAGCACGAGGTAGGGCACGGCCTCCAGCGCCGTCAGCAATCCCGCGAGGGCGGCGCTCCCGGTGAGCTGGAAGAGCATGAGCGGGAGCGCGACGGCAGTGAGGGCGTTGCCGGTCCACACGATCCCGCGCGACCACAGGTACGACGCGAGCATCAGTGCGGCAGCGGGGTCGGGCGTGCAACGGGCTGGATCGGGCGGCGACCGCCCACGAACGGGTGCGCGTGCGGGGCGTTGGAGACGCGGCCGGGCACGAGCATCCGCACCACGCGCAGTCCGGAGGGGCGGATGTCATCGGTCGTCACGTCGACGGTGATCACGCGGTCGCCGAGCGCGGTGAACCGCTCGATGAGTCCCCGAAGATCCGGGCCGGACGGCAGGGCGTCGAGCGAGGCTCGGCCGACGGTGCTGGCATCCAATTCGTCGAGGAAAGCCGACTGGATACCGGGATCCAGGTGCAGTTGCAGGTGGCATCCGTAATCCCGGACGTCCGAGAGGTCGTCGGCGTACGACAGCGCGTACCGGCGGTCCGACCGGTGGGGCGCCAGGGGGCTCCGCGGATCGGCGGCGACCTGTGCGTAGGGACCGTGCTCGTCGTCGAGGTCGGCGACGAACAGCTGAAGCTGGAGGGCTTCACCGAGGGCCTTGAGCGCCGCCGCCGTCGGGTCGTCCGCGGTCCCCATGCCCAGGGTCAGGTAGCCGCTCGCGGTGTCGCGGATCAGCGCGCCGACCACCGGCACGCCGGTATCGCTCGGGAAGAGCAGCCACCGCGGCTCCAGCAAGCGACGAGGCCCCGCGGCGAAGGCGTCCAGCCACGGGGGCACCGTGAGGGCCACGACCCCGCCCCCTCCGGTCCAGGCCCGCGACATCGCGTCGCGCTCCACGATCTCGCGGAGGCCGCCGAACCGCGCGGCGTCGAGGGAGCGCTCGGCGGCCAGGCCCGCCTGCATCACCGGATGCAGGGTCGGAGCCGCCTGGAGGTTGTACGACACCCACACCGCGCTCGCCGGAACGAGGACTTCGGCGTCGGTCGCCGCGTCGCGCCCCACGGCCCAGTCGGTCACCGTGTCGGAATCGAAGGTCGAGCGTTGCGGCAGCGCGAGCTCCTCGGGGGCCACGTGCTCGGTGCCCCGCAGGTCGTTCGCGGTGGAACGCACGAGTCGTCCGCTCGCGAGGTTGCCGCAGTACCGCTCGACGGCTTCGCCGATCGCCGCTCCGCGCATCGCGTCGCGGTCGCCGAACGCGTAGCCCGCTCCGCTGGCATCCGACCGCCACGGCGAGAACGCCGCACTGTCGGACAGAACCGCGTGCAGGAGGGCGAACGGTTCGGGGAAGTGTGCGGGCACCGCCCGCGGTTCGAGGGCGCGGATCACTCCGCTGCGGGAATCGACGAGCGGCGCGAGCGCCGGCGGAAGATCGGTCAGCATGCCGGGCTCCATCAGGCGAGGGGGAGGGGGTAGGGGTACAGCTCGGAAACCGAGGCGGGTCGGCGATCCCACCCGAGCTCTCGCGGCACGTCGAGATAGCGCCGGGATCCGCGGAGGGGAAAGGCGGGCGGTCCGTTTCCGACGAGCCCCGCGGCGATGACGCGGACCACGACGAGCCCGCACGCGCGGACGTCGTCGGTCGTGACGTCGACTGAGATCGTCCGCACGCCCCGGGCCGCCAGCGCCGCGACGCGATCGGCCGAAATTGTCTCGGCGTCCTGGAGAGCCCGGCTCTGCGTGGGGCGCAGCCGGGGAAGGATCGCCGCGGCCATCCGCTGATCCAGGTAGAGCTGGGCGATCGGGGGCAGGTCGGTGAGGGTGCGGAAATCGTCCGGGACGTCGTCGCGATAGCGTCGGTCGGCGCGGTAGGGCAGGAAGACGTGGGACTCGATCGCATCGGCATCCATCGCCTGCCAGACGTCGCTCCGCGGGTCGAGGAGCTGACGGGTAATCCGCCGCAACCCGAGGGCCTCCATCACCGCCTTTCGGGCGGCCTCGACCGGATCGGCCCGGCACGCGGAGCCGAACGCGAGCAGTCCGTCTCGCTCGGGATCGCCGTCCTCGATCACGGCGGCCACCACGGCACCCGGGAGATCGGTCGGGATGTCCAGGAGCCGGATGCCGAGATCGTGCGCGCCGAGCATCCCGAGGATCGCGCCGCCGTCGTCGAGTTCGCACGTGGACGCGCCCGATGCCCACCACACCGCCGTGGCATCGCGTTCCATCAGTTCGTCGATCGCGCCGTTCTCCGCGCTCGCGCGATCCGCACCGGCGGCGATGCCGGAGTACATCAGCGAGTGCACCGGCCGTTCCCCGGCCGCGCGCGAAGCGGAGGTGTCGAGGTAGACGAGGGATGCCGGAACCCAGACGTCCGCTCCGGTGTGCAGGTCCTGCCCGAGCGTCCACCGGACGGGCAGCTCGTGATCGAACACGGCGAAGGGGAATCCGGGCAGGGCGTACTGCTGCGGGCTGTAGAGGGCGAGGCGCCGCGGGTCGAGGGCGTCCTCGCCGCGGCGGTCGAGGTCGCCCCAGCGATGGACGGGAAGGTCGTCGGGCACCGCGTTGCCGCAGTACCGTTCCACGGCTTCACCGATTGCGGCGCCCCGCGCCGCCTCGAGGTCTCCGAGGGATGCGCCGAAGCCGAAACCGTCCGCACGCCAGGGAGCGAAACGCTCCGTGTGCGCGACGCTCGCACCGTGAGACCGCCAGAACGTCGGGTCGTCGGGGTGCGGCGTCTGTGCCTGGGTCGAGGTGAGGATCCCGGTGCGGGGGTCGACCAGACGGTCGATGTCGATCACGTCACGCTCCTTCGCTCCACGGCGGGTAGCGTCAGCCGGCACCGCTCGACCACGAGGGTGAGGGATGCCGGGAGGTCGGCGACTCCGACCCGGTAGCGATCCGCGCCCCCGGTGCCGCGCGCGAGCCGCGGGTGGTCGGCGGCCGTGAGCTCGAGCAGCAGGGACTCGTCCTCACCCCGCTCGAACGACAGCGGCCCGAGGCGGAGGGAGATGTCCTCCGGCCCCCGACCGCTCACGGCCTCCCCGACCGCGAGCTCGACGACGGGACCGTCGGGCGAGACGCGCAGGAGGCGGACGATCCAGTCCGCCTTCGACGCGTCGGTGCTCCCGTGGATCTCGACGTGCGCCCAGCCGACGAAACGTCGCGCGTCGGTGTCGATCGGCCAGCGCAGAGCATCCGTGCGGTCGAGGAGCGCGCGCCGGTCGACGGCCTCCGCGCGGCTCGGGAACGGGCGGCGCGGGTCACTGCGCACGACACCGGGCGGGAGGGCGTGCACGTCCTCGGTGGCAGCCGTCGGCCAGTGGTCCGCGCGCTCCCAGACGCCCGCGCCGATGACGAACGTGTCCGCCCGCCGGGCGGGGAGCCGACCCGCCAGGGCGTCGTGGAGCCAGTCGACGAGTTCGGTCGCCCACTCCACGCGCGAGCTCTCCCCGTGGTCGAGAGCGCCCACCCGAGTGTCGGCGGAGAACACGAGGTCGTGCAGCCACGGACCGACCAGAAGACGCTTGGGCGTCTCGGCATCCCCCACCAGGTCCCAGTGCTCGAGCGTCTCGCCGATCAGCAGATCGTGCCAGCCGCCGACGTGGAAGCTCGGGGCGCGCACCGCGGCGAGCTCCGCCGGGGTGATCTCCTCACCCACGACGGCATCCGCTCCGGCATCGATGACGGCCGCCCAGCCGGGAAGGTCGACTCCGAGCCGATCGGCGATCTCCACGACGGGCAGGTGATCGAGCACGGTCGGGTTCTCTCGGAAGAGAAGCGCCGCGAGGCCCTCGCGGCTCGTGCGGGCATCCGCGCGTTCCGCCCACCACGCGGCGTGCTCGCCGAGACGCAGGATCCCGGATGACGAGAACTTGGTGCGCGCAAGCGACATCGACGGACCGAGGCTGACGATCGCCGCAACCCGCTCCGGTCGCTCGACAGCCATCGCCCACGCCGTGTAGCCGGAGTACGAGCCACCCATCACGATGATCCGGCCGTCGCTCCACGGCTGCATGGCGACCCAGTCCACGAGCGAGGCACCGTCGGCGCGCTCGCGGCGATACGGCATCCAGACGCCGTCGGAGTCGTACCGACCGCGCACATCCGAGACGACGTAGGCGAAGCCGCGTCGGGCCCACCCGCGACCCTCGTCGAGGTGCCGGAACCGGCCGTACGGTGTGCGGTGCACGATGGTCGGCACGCGCTCCTCCCCCGGCGGGCGGTGCACATCGAATGCCAGGGCCGTGCCGTCGGGAGCGGTCATCCGCAGGTTCGCGCGGATCATCGGGCGCTGAGTGTCGGAAGCGGCAGCACGGGATGGCGGTGGAGGGAGCAGTCCGGTCGGATTTCGATCTCGGTCGTCGAGTGGGGAGCGGCGCCAGAGGACGCCCAGGCGAGGAGATCTGCCGCGATGGTCGCCGCCGCGAGGACCGCCACCTCGGGAGGGGCGTTCACGGCGCCGTCCGGCAGCGAATCGAGGTGGTGCCAGAGGGCATCCAGCTCGTCGACGAGCGGGTCCGCGGCGCGACGGCGGCCACGGTAGTCCGCGTACGACGCCGAGGTCTCGTCCGCCGTGAAGGGACCGACGAAGAGCGATTCCCCGTCGGCGTGGCAGCGGTGCAAGGGGACGCCGCGGTGCGCCAGATCCGTCCACCGCGTGTCGCGGAACCAGGGCTCGATCGAGACGAGGGCCTCGGCATCCGTCTCCTCGTCAACCAGGCGGATGAGCGACGGCGGCGCCGCGAGGAGCGCGCGGAGGGCGTCGGCGACGGTCCCCGCCCCGAGAATCATCACCCGTTTCTGCGCGAATCGGTCCTCCGGCGCCGTGGTGCGCGGTTCGCGAAGCGCGCCGCGTTCGCGGAGCTGATGCTGCAGCGCGGCGGCATCCGGTCCCCACGAGTCCAGGTCGACCCCGGCGTCGAGGGCGCGGGCGATCTCGGCGAGCCGATCAGTCGACCCGAGGATGCGGTGGAACCGTCCGCCGGGTTCGGCGAGCCGCCACGATCCGTCGGCCGTGGCGTAGAGGTGGAAACCGGGTCTGAGCGAGGGCATGGGGAGGAGCTTTCGAGGATCGGGCGGTGAACGGGGCTGAGCGGTGGCCGCCGCGCCGGAGCGCGACGACCACCGGGTCCTCACTCCGCGTCGAAGGCGAACGGGTTGTGCACGAGCGCGTTCGTCCCGGGTCCCTGCGGGGCGCTCAGCACGCCGGCCGAGGTGATCGACTCGAACGCGAACGGGTTGTGCACGAGGGCGTTCGTGCCGGGGCCCTGGGGTGCGCTCAGTACGCCGGCGGAGGTGATCGGTTCGACAGTGATGCTCTGCATGACATCGTCCTTTCATTATTGAGAACCGTTCTCAATTTAACGAACGATAGCGCCGCGACGACCGACACGGCAACACGACGACGATTTTGCGTGCGCCCCTTATTGAGTATGGTTCTCATTAAACGCACCCCAGCCGCCTCCGGAAAGGCCCTCTATGCGTGATCGACTCCCGCCGTTCGCGAGCGCCCGCGGCGCTCGAGCCCTGCTGGTGACCCTCTCGGTGGTCCTCGCGATGTGCGCCCTCGCCTCGATGGCAATCGGGTCCGTCGGCCTCACCGTGCCCGAGGTCGTCAGCGTGCTGCTCGCGCATGCCGGGGGCGGGCAGCACGCCGACCTCGCCGCCGACCAGATCGTGTGGAACGTCCGGATGCCGCGCACCGCCCTGGCCATCGTGACGGGGGCGGGCCTCGCCCTCGCCGGCGCCGTGATCCAGGCGATCGTTCGCAACCCGCTCGGCGATCCCTCGCTGATCGGCGTGACCCCGGGCGCCTCTCTCGGCGCGGTCGCGGTCATCGTCCTCGGCAGCGGTGCGGCGGCGGGCCTCCCCCTCACCCTCGCGGCTTTCGTCGGCGCCCTCGTCACATTCGCCGTCGTCTTCCTCCTCGGCCGATCCGAGGGCCGGATGCCACCGACCCGGTTGATCCTCGCGGGCGTCGCCGTCGGCTACCTCGTCTCGTCGATGACGTACTTCCTCCAGACAATCGCCACCCCGAACCAGGTGCAGCGGGTTCTGTTCTGGAGCCTGGGGAGCGTGGGAGGCGCCGACTGGGGGACGTTGCCGATCCCCACCGCGATCGTCGCGCTCGGCACCGTCGTGATCCTGCGGTGCGCGCCCGCGCTGAACGCGCTGATCGGCAGCGACGATCTCGCCGCCTCTCTGGGCATCGACATCGCTCGCCTGCAGGTCACCCTCCTCGTGGTGGTGGCGGCGATGACGGGCTCGCTCGTCGCAGTGGCCGGCGGCATCGCGTTCGTGGGCCTGGTGGTCCCCCACATCGCGCGGCTCCTCGTCGGCGCGGACCACCGACGGATGCTGCCACTGACGGCCGTGCTCGGCGCGATCTTCCTGATCCTCGCGGACTTCGCGGCGAGAACCGTGCGTGCCCCGGCGGAGCTGCCGATCGGCGTGGTCACCGCGGCCGTCGGCGCTCCCTTCTTCCTGTGGCTGCTGACCGCGGCGCCGCGCTCGAGCGCGCGCCGGAAGCGCATCGCCGTGCGAGCGGTGGCTAGCTGATGAGGGTCGAGATCGATCGGGTCTCGGTGCAGCGCGGTGAGCGCACCCTTGTCGACGACGTGACCTTCGTCGCTCCCGCCGGCGCGACGGTGGGCCTCATCGGCCCCAACGGTTCCGGCAAGTCCACGCTCCTGCGCACCGTCTACCGCGCGCTCCGCCCGACGACCGGCACGGTTCGGATCGGCGACGCCGACGTGTGGAAGTTGACCGCGCGCGCGGCCGCTCACCGCACGGCCGTCGTCCTGCAGGAGGATCATCGCGAGTTCGAGTTCTCGGCGCGCGAGACGGTCGAGCTGGGAAGGATCCCGCACCGGCACCCCGGCCGCCGCGCCGCGAGTGCCGATCGGGATGCGGTCGAGAATGCGATCGATCGATGCGGGGTCGCACCCTTCGCGCACCGCCCCGTGGGCTCGCTCTCGGGAGGGGAGCGGCAGCGGGTTGCGGTGGCACGGGCGCTCGCGCAGGGCACCCCCGTGCTCGTCCTCGACGAGCCGACGAACCATCTCGACGTCCTCGCGCAGATCGAGCTCCTCGACCTCGTGACCGCCCTGCCCGCGACGACGATCGTCGCTCTGCACGACCTTGGGCTCGCGGCGGCCTACTGCGATGTCGTCGTGGTCCTGGCCGGCGGCCGCGTGGTCGCTGTCGGCGCACCCGCGCAGGTTCTGACAACCGCCCTCATCGCCCGGGTCTACGGCGTCGTCGCTGAGATCGGCGTGAACCCGCTCACCCAGCGCCTCGCCGTCCACCTCGGCGCGGCCCTCCCTCGCTCCCCCGACCACGCCGCCAACCCGTCCGCGGCTCGAAAGGAAAACACACCATGACACACCCCGTCCGGCGTACCCCACTCGCCGCCTCGCTCCTCGGAGTCGTGCTGCTCGCCACCGCCGGTTGTGCCGGCACGGCGCCGGCGGATGCCGCTCCCGCCGGGTCGACCGGGGCGCACTACCCCGTCACGGTCTCCAGCTGCGGCGCCGACTCCACGTATCAGAAGGCCCCGGAGCGAGTGCTGCTCGGCGCCCCCGGCATCATCGACACCCTCGACGCCCTCGGTGTCGGCGACCGCGCCATCGGCTACACGCTGTCCGACCTCGACACCGGAGAGGCAGCGGCCCGCCCGAAGCTCACGCAGAACTCCGCTGACTGGACCCCGAGCAAGGAATACCTGGCTGGGGCGGCCCCCGACCTCTTCATTGCGAACGACGAGCAGCAGTTCACCGGCAACGGCGCGGCCACGGTCGACGATCTCCGCACGCTCGGCGCGGGACTGTACGTGCTCGGCCGCTACTGCGTCGGCGCCTCTGCGGCCCCGTCGATCGACGCTGTCTACGACGACATCACCGCTCTCGGCACTGTCTTCGGGGTTCCCGAGAAGGCGGACGAACTCACCGCGCAACTGCGCGGCCGGGTGACCGACGCCGCCGCGCTCCGCGGGGACCGGAAGCTGAGCGCCGCCTCCGTCTCGGTCGTCGACGGCACGGTCTACGCCCTCACGGGGGCCGGCTACCAAGCAGTCCTCGACGCACTCGGCATCACGAACGTCTTCGCGGATGCGGGTGCGAACTACACGCAGATCAGCCGCGAAGACGTCATCACGGCGAACCCCGACGTCATCTTCGTCGACTACTCCGGACCGGCTCAGGAAGCCGACGCGCTCAACGCGGCCAAGACCCTCTTTGCCGGGTCGGCCGCGGTCGCCGACGGCCGGGTCTTCGGCCAGAACGAGAACTCGTTCCAGGCCGGGGGCGTACGCATCGTCGACGTGATCGAGCAGAGCGCGAAGGACGCCTTCACAGGCTGACCGGCGCCGCGCACACCGGAGCCCCGGTCGGGCGGAGGAGGTCCCGGGACGGGAGGATGCCATCCGCGGCATCCTTCCGCCGCTCCCGGAATCTCCTCCCGTGGCCACTATGGAGGTGGCGAGCGGAGGGCCGGTGGCGGGGGGAGGTCGAGTGCACGGCGCCGCTCCTCCCGCCCTTCCCTCACCCCCGTCACAGCGATGCCCGCGCCGCCGCAGCCGTGACCACCGGAGGACCGGGGGCGAGCGGAGGACCCGCCCGCGCGAATCCCCCTCCGCTCACCCAGAGCCCTCCCCCGGTCACGCTGCGCCGCATCGCCGCGGCGCGCCGCGGAGGAGAAACCGGGAGCGGAAGACCGGCGCCGTGGCATCCCCCTCCCCGAAACTCCGCCCGTGCCCGCGGCGCGGCGCCCGCAACTCGGCGCCGGTCGGCCCGGCGAGAGATGCACGCTCTCCGGTGATGGACGCGGTGGATGCAGAACGGTGCGGCCGGGGGCATCACGCTCCCCGACCGCACCGCGTCTCATCCGCGCCCGCCGGCGCGCGTGCTCAGCGCGACAACCGCACCGTCACGAGCTGGAACGGGCGCAGCTCGAGATCGACGACGGTGCCCTGCGCGGCGACGATCGCCGCGGCATCCACGTCGCGCTCGAGCAGGTCGGTCTCGCTCACGCGTGCGACGTCGAAGCCGGCCTCGAGACGCGCCTGCGTGCGCTCCCCCAGCGCCTCGTAGAGACGCACGACCACGTCACCCGAGCCGTCCTGTGCGAGCTTGACGGCTTCGACCACGACGCCGGGGGTGTCGATCGCCACCAGGGGCGCCACGTGCTCTTCCGCGGCATCCGTCACCACTCGCGCGGGCAGGTTCGTGCGGTAGCCCTCGGCCACCGCGTCGACCACGTCGGCGCCGACGACGATGCCCACCTCGAGGTGATGCGCGCCCTGATCCTGACCGGGGTCGGGGAAGACCGCCGAGCGGATGATCGACAGGCGCACCAGCGAGTACGTGCCGCCCGCCGCCCGCTCGTGCCGCGTGATGTCGTGGCCGTACGTGGAGTCGTTCGTCACCGCGACGCCGAAGCCGGGCTCGGCGACGCGCACCCAACGGTGGGCCGCGGTCTCGAAACGCGCGGCATCCCACGACGTGTTCGTGTGGGTCGGACGCACGATGTGCCCGAACTGGATCTCGGATGCCGCGCGGTCGGTGTGCACGTCGACGGGGACGCCGAGCTTGAGCAGCTTCTGCTGCTCGTGCCAGTCGACGTCGAGCGACAGACGCACGGTGCGCGCCCCCTCGCCCAGCGCGATGCGCGTGACGAGAGTGGATTCGCCGAAGGATCGCTCGACGACGAGGGCGTCGCCCTCGATGCGCACGCTGTCGGCCGCGTCGAGGGGCGTGACGTGTCGGCGGTACGTCTCGTCGATGTCCCACGCGTCCCACTGGGTGGGTGTGTCGCGGAACACCTCGAACAGTCCCGCCACCTGCCCCGCCGGGACGACCTCACGGCCGGATGCCAGATCCACGAGCGAGACGATCAGGCCCCGGCCGTCGATCTCGGCGCGCACGATGCCGTTGTCGAGCACGAACGCCTCGCCCGCGGCGCGCGGGGCGACGTCGCCCGCGGGCGTGACGGGGGCGATCGCGAGCGCGGGGGCGCCGGCGCGACGGTGCGGGGCGGCGTTGGCCACGACCGCTCGGTCGCCGGTGCCCACGAGGGCGCGGAGGCTGTCGGCGATGACCTGTTCGAGCTCGGCGGCGATGGCCTCGTAGTTGCGCTCGGCGTCGCGGTGCACCCAGGCGATCGAGGTGCCGGGCAGGATGTCGTGGAACTGCTGCAGCAGCACCAGACGCCACAGCCGCTGGAACGTCTCGGCCGGGTAGGCGGCCCCCGTGCGCACGGTCGCGGTCGCCGCCCACAGCTCCGCCTCGCGCAGCAGGTGCTCGCTGCGACGGTTGCCCTGCTTGGTGCGGAGCTGGCTGGTGTAGGTGCCGCGGTGGAACTCGAGGTACAGCTCCCCCGCCCATACGGCGGGATCGGCGTACTCGGCCTCGGCCGTCTCGAAGAACTCCCGCGGGGTGGAGTGCTTCACGATCGGCGCGCCCTCGAGCGAGTGCGTGCGGGCGATCGTCGCGGTCATCTCGCGGGTGGGTCCGCCGCCGCCGTCGCCGAAGCCGTAGGGCAGGAGCGAGGTGCGCGCGCGACCCTTGTCCGAGAAGTTGCGCTCGGCGTGGGCGAGGTCGGCCGCGGTGACCTCGGAGTTGTACTTGTCGACCGGCGGGAAGTGGGTGAAGATGCGCGAGCCGTCGATGCCCTCCCAGCGGAAGGTGTGGTGCGGGATGCGGTTGGTCTCGTTCCACGAGATCTTCTGCGTGAGGAACCAGCGGGCCCCCGCGGCCTTCATGATCTGCGGCAGCGCGCCGCTGTAGCCGAACGAGTCGGGGAGCCACACCTCTTCGGTGTCGATGCCGAACTCGTCGAGGAAGAACGTCTTGCCCTCGACGAACTGACGGGCCATGGCCTCGCCACCGACCATGTTGGTGTCGGACTCGACCCACATGCCGCCCACGGGCACGAAGCGCCCCTCGGCGACACGGGCCTTCAGCCGCTCCCAGAGGGCCGGGTAGTGCTCCTTCATCCAGGCGAACTGCTGAGCCGACGAGCTCGCGAACACGAACTCGGGGTCCTCGTCCATGAGCGAGAGCACGTTGCTGAACGTGCGTGAGACCTTGCGGGCGGTCTCGCGCACCGGCCAGAGCCAGGCCGAGTCGATGTGGGCGTGGCCGACGGCGTGCAGCACGTGCGCACTGGATGCCGCGGGCGCGGCCATCAGCGGAGCGAGCACCTCGCGGGCGGCCGGGGCCGTGCCCGCGACGTCGTCGGGATCGACCGCGTCGATCGTGGCATCCATGCCCTGCAGCAGGGTCGCGCGGCGCGCGGAAGTCGCGTCGAGCTCGGCGAGCAGGCCCTGCAGCAGACGGAAGTCCTGCAGCAGCTCCCACACGGCGAGGTCGCGCAGACCGATCGACATGTCGCGGAGCGTATAGAGAGGAGCGTCGCCCGCGGTGGCGAGGTCGCCCAGGTGCGTGGGCTCGAAGGTGAAGAGGCTCCCCACGTCGGGGTTCGACGCGGCCTCGACGAGCACGTCGACGCGGCCGTCGGCGTCGAGGGCCGCCGGGGTGGCGTTGTTGAACGGCGAGACGCCCTTGATCGGCGCCCCGTCACGGTTCCAGACGAGGGCCTCGCACTGGAAGCCGCTCTGGCCGGCGGTGAAGCCGAGGTCGATGACCAGCTCGGCCACCGTCCCCTCGGGCAGGTCGCCCGCGGCGTCGCGCCAGTCGGTCGGGATCCGACCCGAGACGGCGAACCAGGTGGTCCCCCACGCCCGGCCCCACGGCGTGCCGACGGCGAAGGGACGGTATTCGGCATCCCGGGCCTCGGCGAAGGTCACGGGCTCGCCCGGGGCCTCCCAGGCCGAGACGTCGAGGGGTTCGCGGGTGCGGTAGACGGCGGGGGCGAGCCGCTCGCGGATGAAGCGGTCGATGCGCATCTCGATGAGCGCGGTGCGGTCGTGCATGAAGTGTTCCTTGTCTGGGGGGACGGGTCAGCCCTTGACCGCGCCGGCGAGGGCCGACGGACCACCGAGGCCGCGCTGCACGAGGACGTACAGGCCGAGGACGGGAAGGGAGTAGACGATCGAGTACGCGGCGAGCTGGCCGTACGCCACGGCTCCGAACGACCCGAAGAAGTTGAAGATGCTGACGGCGGCCGGCTGGTAGTCGGGGCTGAGCAGCAGCACGAAGGGCACGAAGAAGTTCCCCCACGCCTGGATGAACGTGAAGATGAACACCACGGCGATGCCGGGGCGCATGAGCGGGAGCACGATCTGCACGAGCGTGCGCATCGAACCCGCGCCGTCCATCCACGCGGCGTGCTCGAGCTCGACGGGCACGCCGTCCATGAAGTTCTTCATCATCCAGATCGCGATGGGCAGCGCGCTGGCGGTGAGGAACAGGATCGTCCCGCCGACCGAGTCGATGAGGTTCAGCTGCACGAACAGGCTGTAGACGGGCACCATGATCGCCGTGATCGGCAGGCACGTGCCGAACAGCACCGCGTAGAGGAAGGGCTTTCCGACGCGCATCTTGTAGCGCGACAGCGGGTACGCCGCGAGCGACGCGAGCACGACCGTCGCGATCGCGGTGCCACCCGCGAGCATCACGCTGTTCCACAGCGGCAGGAACAGCAGGTCGGGCTTCATCACGGCGGCGAAGTTGTCGAGCGTGACGACCTCGGGCATCTTGATCGCCAGCGTCGGCTGCGCGTCGAGCGAGGCGGTGACCAGCCAGATGAGCGGCACCACGAACAGGATGGCGACGACGATCAGCAGCGTGTTCGAGATCCAGCTCAGTACGCGGGTGCGGGGCGACGACAGGGACGCCTTCGTGCGCTTCGGTGCTCGGGCGGCGGACCGGGTGCGGCCCGACACCTCGGGGAGGGTGGCGGTGGTCATGACGAGACCTCCTCGCGCAGGGCGCGGACGTAGAAGAAGGAGAAGACCGCACCGATGAGCAGCATGATCGTCGCGATCGCCGTGCCGTAGCCCAGCTCGCCGAACTTCAGACCCTGCTGGTAGGCGAGGATCGGCAGCGTCGTGCTCTTGTTGCCCGGGCCACCGCCGGTCATGACGAAGATCAGGGTGAAGACCGAGAGGGTCTGCAGGGTGACGATCATCGAGTTGGTGCCGATGGTCGAACGGATCATCGGGATCGTGATGAAGAAGAGGCGCTTGATGCCGCTGGCACCGTCGACCTCGGCGGCCTCGGTGATCTCGGGCGGGACGTCGGCGAGGGCGGCCGAGTAGACCATCATCGAGAACGCCGTACCGCGCCAGATGTTGGCGAAGATGATCATGAGCACCGGCATCGTGAACAGCCAGCTCACCGGCTCCGCACCGAAGATCGCGAGGATGCCGTTGAGCGTGCCGTTGTCGCGGAAGAAGGCGTACGCGGCGAACGCGGCGACGATCTCCGGCAGCACCCAAGCCGTCACGACGATCGTGCCGACCACCGCGGTGACGACCCGGTTCGCCGAGCGCATCATGAGCGCCAGAGCGAGGCCGAGCACGTTCTGACCGATCACGGCGGAGAAGAACACGAACACGATCGTGTTGATCACCGAGACCGGGAAGTCGGGGGCCTGGAAGAGCTGCGTGTAGTTGTCGAACCCGATGAACTGCGAGTCCACGGCCGTCGACCCCGAGAGGGTGGCGTTGGTGAGGGAACCCCACAGCGACACCAGGATGGGGCCGAGCAGGAACACCGCGAGCAGCAGGGCTGCCGGCAGAAGGGGGAGCGCCCGGGCCGACGACCGGAGGCCGCGCGTCTTCACGCGCGACCCCCGGCTGGTTCCGGTCGCCCCGGGGGAAGCCAGGGCGGTCACGATCAGCCCTGCTGGGTGTTCTCTTCGCCGACGATGCCGATGACGGCCTGGTCGTAGGCGGCGGCGGCGTCATCGACGCTGGACTGGCCCGTCATGACGGCCTCCATGGCGACCTGGATCTGGTTGGAGATCTTGTCGTAGTCCTCGGTGGCGGGGCGGAAGTGCGTGGTGTCGACGAAGCTCGAGAAGGTTTTGAAGCTCGGGTTCGCGTCGAGGTACTCGCTTGACTCGGCGACGTCGGCACGCACGGCGATCTGGCTGTTGTCGATGCCGTACGCGGTGGCGTTGTCCTTGTTCACCGCGGTCGAGAGGAAGTCCCACGCGGCGTCGGCGTTCTTGGTGTTCTTACCGATCGCGAGGGTCCAGCCGCCCGACATGCTGGTGGAGCCGGGAGCCTGACCGTCCTGGGTCGGCATGGCGGCGATGCCGAGGGCGTCGCTCCACTCCGGCCACGCGGCCGAGCCGCCCTCGACCCACGCGGCCGACTGCCACGAGCCGTCGAGCGCCATGGCGAGCTTGCCCGACGGCAGCCAATCGGCCGTCACGCTGGTGAAGATGTTGGGGTCGAGCGCCTGCTGCAGCGACGGGCCGAGGCCGCCCTGGTAGACGTCGGAGACGAACTGCAGCGAGTCCTTGAAGCCCTGGCTGCCGACGACCCACTTCTTGGCGTCGGTGTCGTAGAGGGTGTCCTCGGTGCCGTAGAGCAGCATCTCGAGGCCCTGCATGGACGCGGCCTCACCGGCGGTCTTGCCGGAGTAGACGTTGAGGGGGATGACGTCGGGGTTCGAGGACTTGACCTTCTCGGCGGCCGAGAGCACGTCGTCCCAGGTCTTCGGCTGCCACGGCACGGGAATGCCGGCGGCGGTGAAGACGGCCTTGTTGTACCAGAGGCCGCGGGTGTCGGTGCCGAGCGAGACGCCGTAGGTCTTGCCGTCGGGTCCGAGGCCGGCCTGCTTGGCGCCCTCGGCGAACTGCGACCAGTCCTCCCACTTCGCGAGGTAGTCGTCGAGGGGCAGGAGGTAGCCGGCGGCCGCGTCGGACTGGATCTTGAACGTGTCTTCGTACTGCACGTCGGGGGCGGTGCTGGCCGACTTGTTCATCAGCGCGAGCTTCGTGTAGTAGTCGGCGCCCTCGGCCTGGATCGGGACGAGCTCGACCGTCATGCCCTCGTGCGCGGCCTCGTACTGCGTCTTGGCGTTCTCCATCAACGTCTGCATCGAGTTGAAGGTCGCCGTGGTCTGGTACGCCACGCGGATGGTGTTCGCGTCGCCCGCGTCGCCGCTGCCGCCGGAGCAGCCGGCCAGGGCCACGGTCAGGGCGGTCGCGGTCAGAAGACCGCCCGCCATCGTCAGTTTATTCATGGAAGCTCCCTTGCTCGGGTGGAGACACCGCGTCGCCAGAACCTTTTATAAATCAAATGGACTAACTCGGCAAGTCGCGCGGCTGCCACCGACGTAACGATCCGGACACGGCGCGCTATGACCCGCGGGATTCCGGGTCAGATCGCGATCATCATGCGCGCCGGGCGAGCCGCGAAGGCCCCGTCGAGCATGAGGCAGGCGGCGCCGACGGCCGCGACGTCGAGGCCCACGCTCGAGGCGCGGACGACGATCGCCCGCGTCGACGTCGACACCGGGTCGGTCGCCACGCGGGTGGCGACCGTGTCGTGCAGCACCTCGGCCAGACGCTCCCAGACGGGACCCCCCAGCACCACCTCGTCGACGTCGAGCAGGTTGTTCGTCACGACCAGCGCGCGCGCGATCCGCTCCCCCGTGCGCTGCAGCACCGCGACGGCGGGAGCGTGCCCGTCGCGTGCTTCGCGCACGAGACGGTCGAGATCGGGGCGCGTGTCGTCGGCGGAGACCGCGTCGTAGCCCGCCTCGGCCAACAGCACGCGCGGCTCGATCGACACCCCGAGGCACCCGCGCGACCCGCACGCGCAGGGCGGTCCGTCGGGATCGACGACCACGTGCGCGATGCCGCCGGCGTTGCCGGTGCGTCCGCGCACCGGAGCGCCCGAGATGGCGACTCCCAGGCCGACTCCGGCGCCGTAGTACAGGAACATCGCGTCGCTCAGCACGTCGGAGCGGTCGAACCACATCTCGCCGATCATGGCCGCGGTGACGTCCTTCTCGACGACGACGGGAAGCCCGGTCACCGCCCCGAGATCCTCGCGAACGTGGACGTTGTGCCACTGCGGAAGCAGGGGCGGGTCGAGCAGCCGGCCCCCGCGCGCGTCGAAGGGGCCCGGGGCCGCGACGCCGACGCCGAGCACGCGTTCCCACGGGATGCCGGCGCGCTCGACGATCGCGTCGACGGCGGCGCCCACGGCCTCCACGAGCTCAGCGGCATCGGCGTGCGGCAGACGCGGGATCTCGTCGTGCGCGATCACCTCGCCCGCCATGTCGACGACCACGATCGTGTCGACGACGGGGTCGAGGTGCACCCCGACCGCGAAACGCGAGCGCGGCTGCAGCTTGAGCAGGGTGCGGGGCTTTCCCGGTCCCGAGATGACCTTGCCGGCCTCGACGATGAGTCCCTCGTCGGCGAGACGGCGCGTCACGTTGCTCAGCGTCTGGGCGCTCAGCCCCGTGCGTGCCGAGAGCTCCACGCGACTGAGCCCCTCGGGCGAGCGGCGGATGAGGTCGAGCACCAGCGTCTGGTTGTACTCGCCCACGGCGGGCAGGTTGGATCCCGTACGCATGGCCCCCGCCTCCGCTCGTCGGTCCGCGGCGCGGGCCCTGCGCCTCAGATTACGCCCGCGCGGGGATCGACCCCACGCGGCGCAGCGACACCGTGGGAGGTCAGGACTGCAGCGCCAGCGCCGCCGCGCCGAGCAGCGGACCGTCACCGTCGAGACCCGAACCCACCACGCGGCACCGGCGGGCGTAGGCGTGCAACGACGCCGCGTGGGCTGCGGCGCGCACCTGATCGACGTAGTCGGGGGCGACCTGGGAGAACCCGCCGGCGATGGCCACCGCCTCGAAGTCGCAGAGCGTCGCCGCCGCCGCGATCGCCTGCCCGACCGCGGTCGCCGAACGACTCACGGCCGCGATCGCGATCGCATCTCCCGCGGCGTGCGAGGCCGCCAGATCGAGACCCGTCTCGCCCGTCCAGCCCTGGGTGCGCGCCCACGCGACGGTGCCGGGCCCGGCGGCGACGGCCTCGAGGGTGGAGGCCACGACCTCATCGCCCTCGATCGTGCGCACGAAGGTCTGACCGAGGTGCCCCGCGTTGCCGCTCGCACCCGTGACGGGGTGGCCTCCCAGAACGAAGCCCCCGCCGACCCCGGTCGACACGACGATGGCCATCGCGTCGTCGCACCCGACCAGGGCGCCGCGCCAGTGCTCGGCGAGCGCGATGCACGTGCCGTCGAGGGCGAGGTGCAGGGGGCCGTCGACGAGGCCCGCCAGGACGTCGTCGATCGGAAGGCCCGCCGCCAGCGGCAGATTCAGCGGCGAGACCGAGCGCGACGGCAGGTCGACGGGACCGGCGCTGCCCACCCCGATCGCCCCGACGGTGGCCCCGGGGACCGCGGCGAGCGCTTCTTCGGCGGCTGCGCGCACGTTGCTCGCGATGGTCGCGCGATCGTTCTCGCGGCCGGTCGGACGGCGGGTCACGCTCTCGCGCACCACCTCGCCCGAGACCGACACGAGGGCCGCATCGACCTTGGTCCCGCCGATGTCGACGGCGAGCACGTGGGTGAAAGCGGGCAGGGACGGGGTGGCATCGGACATGCGCGGCTCCTCGGGTGGATCAACGCTCCCCGATCCTAGGGGCCGGTGCATCGGCCGAGTGACGCCTGGGCACCCGCTGGTTTCGGGCCCCGGTGTCCGCGGCCCGGGTTACGATCAGGTCACGGTGGCCACGACGCGCCTCCGCTCGCGACCCAAGGGATGCCATGGACGAGACGGTCATGCCCGATGCGGCCTCACGGATGCGCCGCTCCGACACCGCCCCCGCACGCCCCGGGATCGACGAGCCGCTCACCGCGGCGACGTTCGCCCGTCTGACCGGGGAGATCGTCGCATCCATCTCGCGCGTCATCGACGGCAAGCCGGATGCCGTGCGGAGTGCCCTCATCGCGCTGCTGGCCGAGGGCCACCTGCTCATCGAAGACGTGCCGGGCGTGGGCAAGACCATGCTCGCGCGGGCGCTGGCCGCGACCGTCGACGCCGACGTCCGTCGCATCCAGTTCACCCCCGACCTGCTGCCCGGCGACATCACGGGCGTGTCGGTGTTCAACCCGGTCCAGCGGCAGTTCGAATTCACCCCCGGCGCGGTGTTCGCCCACATCGTCATCGCCGACGAGATCAACCGCTCCTCCCCCAAGACGCAGTCGTCGCTGCTCGAGGCGATGGAGGAGCGCCAGGTGACCGTCGACGGGCGCACGCACGTGCTCCCCTCGCCGTTCCTGGTCGTCGCGACCCAGAACCCCCTCGAGATGGAGGGCACGTACGCCCTTCCCGAGGCGCAGCGCGACCGCTTCCTGCTGCGCATCTCGATGGGCTACCCCGATGCCGCGGCCGAGGCGCTCATGCTGCGCCAGCGCGACACGGTCAATCCGCTCGACGCCCTGACGCCCGCCGTCACGGCCAAACAGGTGACCGCGATGATCGCGTGGGCACGCGGTGTTCACCTCGCCCCAGCGCTCGAGGAGTACGTCGTGGCGCTCGCGCAGGCCACCCGCAGCCACCCCGACATCCGTCTGGGCGCCAGCCCGCGCGCGACCCTGCAGCTCGTGCGCGCGGCGAAGGTGCGCGCGGCCCTCGACGGGCGCTCGTACGTCATTCCCGACGACCTCACCGCGTTGCTGTCGCCCGTCTTCGCCCACCGCCTCATCGCCAATCGCTCAGCGGCCGGTGGGCGTGCCGGAGCCGCGGTGGTCGCCGAGGCGCTCGATCGGATCGCCGCCAGCGTGCGCGTGCCGCTCGCCCCGCGACCGTGAGCCCCGCGTGAGTCGACTCTGGCCCTTCACCCTGCGAGGCACGGGGGCGCTGGTGCTGGCGGTGACGTCGTTCGTGGTGGCGCGGCAAGCCGGCATCCCCGAACTGATGTACTTCGGCACGCTGCTCGTCGCGCTGCTCGCGGGTTCGGCCGTCGTGCTGCTGCTGACCCGCGGCGCGGGCGAGGTGACCCGCGCGGTCTCACCCGATGTGCCCGAGGTCGGCGCTCGGGCCGAGGTGGTCGTGCGCGCGGGTCTGCGCAGCGCCCTCCCCGCGTCGGCCGGGCGATGGAGCGACGTCGTTCCCGCCGGCCTCGCGGGACGCGCCCGGGGCAGCTTCCCCGCCGCCGCCGCGGTGGAGCTGCGTTACGACGTCGTCGGCGCGGCGCGCGGCATCCATTCGCTCGGACCGCTCGAGGTGACCACGACCGATCCGTTCGGGGTGCTCCGGCGACGCCTGCGCCTGGGCCGACCGACCCCCGTCACCGTCGCCCCGGCCGTGATCGACCTCGCGGCCCTGCCGTCAGCGTCGGGAGAGGCCGGGGGAACACGGCAGACCGCCGCGCTGCAGCTGGGACAGGGGGCCGACAACCTCGTCGCCCGTCCCTACGCGCCCGGCGATTCGATGCGCCGCATCCATTGGCGCGCCACCGCGCACCGCGACATGCTCATGGTGCGCCAGGAGGAGCAGGAGTCCAGCCCCGCGGCGACCGTCGTCCTCGACCGCGCCGTCTCGCGCTGGTCGCCGGCCGCCGCGCTCGCCCCCGCGAGCGACCCCGCGTTCGAGACGGCGGTGAGCGCCTGCGTCTCGGTTCTCGCGCGTCTCGTGCACGAGGGGTACACGGTCGACGTCGTCGACAGCGACGGCACCCTGCTGGTCGACCCCGTCGAGGGGGGCGACGACGTCGAGGCGCGCGCCGCCGCGGCGATGTTCGCCACGCTCACGGCGCGGCCCGACGACGAGTCGCGGCGCGTACTCCCCGCTTCGGCCGCCGCCCTGCTCGGACCGCTCGTGGTCGTCACGGGCTCGCTGACCCCCGACGACCGCGCGGGCCTCGGATCGACCGCTCCGCGATCGTCTCTCGCGGTGCTGCTCGCGGTGGCCGAGCACACCGAGCTCGACGCCCTATGGCACGCCGGCTGGCGCGCGAGCACCCTGCGACCCCGCGGCGACATCGCCGAGAGCTGGGACGCAGCGATGGAACAGGGGTACGCCCGTGTCGACCGGTGATGTGACGGTGCTGCGCTCCCCGCGGCGCCGACGCGATGCGACACTGCTCAGCATCGGATTGTTCGTCGCCCTCGCCGCGGCGATGCTGCCGGCGTTCTCGGTCATCGCGCCGGGCTCGTGGGTGGCGGGCGCCGCCGGTCTTTCGGCGGCGGTCCTCGCGGCGGGTCTCGGCGTGCGGCTCGCGCGTCTGCCGGCCCTCGCGGCCAGCCTCGTCGAGGTCGTCGTCTGGGTGGTGCTGCTGACGGCGATGTTCGGGCGTCCGACCGCGCTGCTCGGGCTGATCCCGACGCCGGCCACCGTGGCATCCGTTCCCGGACTGCTCGACGCCGCGGCGGAGGAGATCCGCGTCGGCGTGGCCCCGGTGTCGGCCGCCACCGGGCTGAGCTTCCTCTTGGTCGCCGCCTTCGGGGCCCTGGCGATCGTGCTCGATCACGTCGTCCTGACGGCGCGCATGCCCCTGCTCGCGGGCGTGGGACTGGTCGCCGTGTCGCTCATCCCGACGATCGCGATCCCCTCCGACGTCGACGTCTGGAGCTTCGTCGTGCTGGCCGCGGCTCTGCTCTTCCTGCTGCGCATCGACACCCGCGCGCGGGTGCAGACCGATCCCGTCGCGCGTCGCCCGAGGACTCCGCGCCGTGTCGGCGCGTCGGCGACGGCCCTCGGCGTCGCCGCCGTCGCGGTCATCGTGGCCGTCGTCGCCACCCCCCTGCTGCCCCAGCCCGGCCTGCGCTTCGCCTCGGGCGGCACGGGCGGGGTGGGAACGACCATCAACCCCAACCTCGAACTCGGCAACGACCTGCGTCAGCCGCGCGACGTCGACGTGCTGAGCGTGCGCACGACCGCGCCGTCGGCGCCCTACCTGCGCGCGGTGACCCTGTCGAGCTTCGACGGCTCGGTGTGGCAGCCCGACAGCTCCGACACCGTGCCCGTGCGCGACGACGCACCCGTGTTCGACCCGCTCGTCGTCGACGGCGAGATCGCGGTGGCCGACTGGACCACCGACATCGACGTCGACCAGCTCGACAGCCCCTGGCTGCCCGTGCCCTACCCGGCCTCCACGGTGACGGGTCTGCAGGGCGACTGGCTCGGGATGCCGCAGAACCGCACCGTCGTCTCACGCTCCGGCTCCACGCGCGATCAGGTGTACGAGGTGCAGTCGACCGTCGCGCGTCCCACCCTCGAGCAGATCCGCGCGCGGCCGGTCGGCGGCGGCAACCTCGGCGACGCGGTGCGCACGCTCCCGGCGAACGTGCCCGCCATCATCGGCGACACCGCGCGAGAGGTCACGGCGGGCACGCAGAACCCGTACGACGCGCTGATCGCCCTGCAGACCTGGTTCCGCAGCAGCGAGTTCCGCTATTCGCTCGACGCCCCGGTCGACTCGGGCTTCGACGGAGCGGGACTCGACGCCGTGGCCGATTTCCTGCAGGTGCGCGCGGGGTACTGCGTGCACTACGCCTCGGCGTTCGCCGTGATGGCGCGCACGCTCGACATGCCGTCGCGCATCGTGGTGGGCTACCTCCCGGGTTCGGCGACCGGGACCCCCTCGGACGGACGGACGACCTTCGTCGTCAGCTCCAGCCAGCTGCACGCGTGGCCCGAGGTGTACTTCGAGGGCATCGGATGGGTGCCGTTCGAACCGACGAACAGCCTCGGCGTGCCGACGAACTTCGCCTCGTCGTCGCCCAACGGGGCGTCCAACGCCCCCGCCACGCCGCAGCAGGCTGCCGCCACCCCCGGCGCCCAGCCGTCGACCGCGCCCTCGCAGGACGGACGCGTCAACGTCGGCGACCAGGACGGCGTCGGCACCGGCGCCGGCGCGGGCCGGGGTGCCGCCTGGGTGCCGGCGGCGCTCGCCGGTCTGCTGGTCGTGCTGCTCGCGGCCACCCCCGCCGTGGTGCGCCTCGTCGTGCGTCGCCGACGTCTGCACGCCGCGCGCGCGGGCGACGCCGTCGCCGCGTGGACCGCCCTGCGCGAAGACGCCATCGACCTCGGCATCCCCTCGCCCGCCGCCGAGTCGCCCCGCGCGTTCGCGGCGCGGCTGATCGCCGACCACGGCGCTGATGCCGACGCCCTCGATCTGCTGCGCGCGGCGCTGGAGCAGGTCAGCTACGCCGGAGACGCGATAGACCCCTCCGCCGGAGCGGGCCTCGCCGACGCCGTCGACCGGACGCGCGTCACGCTCGCCGCCGCGGCCTCTCGTCCCCGGCGCCTCGGCGCGCGACTCGCGCCGCGTTCGCTGCTCGTGCGCCCGGGTGCGGCGTCCGCGGAGCGCGAACCCGTCGGACGGTAGGGGGCGGGACCGGTTGCGCGTCGAGGCCGAGCTCTGCTCGGGGTCGCGGTCCGCCGGGGAAAACGAAGAGCGCCGCCCCGGTGAGGGACGACGCTCTTCGTTCGGCGGAAGTGACAGGATTTGAACCTGCGAGGCGAGTTACCCCGCCTACATGGATTCCAGCCATGCTCCTTAGGCCGCTCGGACACACTTCCAACGGGAAAGCTTACACGGGACTCGAGCCGGTCCGAGTCGCGCTCCCCGAGGCGACGTCGGTCACCGCGCACCGTGCAGCCGTTCTTCGAGACCCGCGCGTACGGCCGGCCACTCGTCGCGCAGGATCGAGAAGTACAGGGTGTCACCCACCGTGCCGTCGGCGTTGATGCGGTGCCGCCGCAGGCGCCCCTCGGGCGTCGCACCGAGCCGCCCGATCGCGCGGGCACTGCGGGTGTTGCGGCTGTCGCACCGCAGCGCCACTCGGTTCAGCCCCCACGTCGAAAGCGTGGGTCAGCAGCAGCAGCTTCGTCGCCGGGTTGGTCCTTCCGCCCTGGAATGCGCGGCCGTACCAGGTCGTCCCGATCTCGACCCGGCCCTGCGCGGGCGTGTGGTCGTAGAACGTCGTCGATCCCCGGATGCCGGAGGTCACGGCATCCCGGACCGTGAACGCGAACAGGCCCGGGGTCTGCCGCTGCTGGTCGATGCGCGCGGCGTGAGCCTCGACGCTCTCGGGCCAGGGGGTCGTCATGCCCGCCCACAGCTCCGCGTCGGTGAGGGCCCACGCCTCGGTCGCGTCGTCGGGGTGCGCGGGGGTGAGCACGACGTCGGGACCGCGCAGGACGAGGTCGTGCTCGGTCATCGCGCGGCCAGTTGGGCGACGAACTCGTCGGCGGCGGCCAGCTGGCGTCGAAGCGTCTCGCGCCGCTCCGAGGCCTCGGTCCGGATGGCCTCGAGACGCTCGCCGAGGGCGGCGTCATCGGGCCGGTCGGCGAGGCCGTCGACCACCGAGAGCAACTCCCCCATTTGCTCGAGCGAATAGCCCAGCGGCTTCATCCGGCGGATCAGCAGCAGGCGCGACTCGTCGTCGGGCGTGTAGAGGCGGAAGCCGCCGTCGCTGCGGGCGGAGGGCACGAGGAGCCCGATCTCGTCGTAGTGGCGCAGCGTGCGGATCGACAGGCCCGTCCGCTCCGCGAGCTCGCCGATCTGCATCGGTCGCGCGTCGCTCATGGCATCCCCGATCCCGCAACCCTCTCGTTACGGTAGAGTGTGTTCGGTCGCGATCGCGACCCCCTCATTCTCCCCGCTCATCGGCGGGATCCCTCCGCCGCGTCCCCCGGGAGCATCTCCATGACCGACGTCTTCGCGCGCCCGCGCCCCGAGCCGACCGTGCTGCAGGCACTCCGCTCGCCCCGCCTGCTCACCCGCGAGGTGCTGGCCGGCCTCGTCGTGGCGATCGCCCTCATCCCCGAGGCGATCGCCTTCTCGATCATCGCCGGGGTCGACCCGCGCCTCGGCCTGTTCTCGTCGTTCGTGATGGCCGTGGCCATCGCGTTCCTCGGCGGTCGTCCGGCGATGATCTCGGCCGCGACCGGCGCGATCGCCCTCGTCATCGCCCCCGTGGCCCGCGAGCACGGCGTCGACTACCTGCTCGCCACGGTGATCCTCGGCGGCATCCTGCAGGTGGTCCTCGGCCTCCTCGGCGTCGCCAAACTCATGCGCTACATCCCCCGCAGCGTCATGGTGGGCTTCGTCAACGCGCTCGCGATCCTCATCTTCACGGCGCAGGTGCCGCAGCTGATCGGCGTGCCCTGGGCGGTGTATCCGATCGCCGTGGCGGGGCTGCTGATCATGTACCTGCTGCCGCGACTGACCAAGGCCGTGCCCGCGCCGCTCGTGGCCATCGTGCTGCTCACCGGCGCTGCTGTGGTGTTCGGCATCTCGGTGCCGACCGTCGGCGACCAGGGCGCGCTGCCCGAGAGCCTGCCGTCGCTGCTGCTGCCGAACGTGCCGCTGAACGGCGAGACGCTCGCGATCATCCTGCCGTTCGGCGTGGCCATGGCGATCGTCGGGCTGCTCGAATCGCTGATGACCGCCGCCCTCGTAGACGACATCACCGACACCCCCTCGTCGAAGACGCGCGAGTCACTCGGTCAGGGCGCGGCCAACGTGCTGTCGGGCCTGTTCGGGGGCATGGGCGGCTGCGCGATGATCGGCCAGACGATGATCAACGTCAAGGCATCGGGCGCGCGCACGCGCATCTCGACCTTCCTGGCCGGCGTCTTCCTGCTGCTGCTGGTGCTCGTGTTCGGCGACGTCGTCGCGATCATCCCGATGGCGGTGCTCGTGGCCGTGATGATCGTCGTCTCGGTCGCCACGTTCGACTGGCACAGCATCCGCCCCTCGACCCTGCGCCGGATGCCGGTGAGCGAGACGGTCGTGATGGTGTCGACCGTCGCGATCACGGTGTGGACGCACAACCTCGCCATCGGTGTGGGCGTGGGCGTGATCGCCGCGGCCGTGCTCTTCGCACGCCGAGTCGCGAGCCTGACGACGGTGTCCCGCGAGGTCGACGGCGAGGTAGCGCGCTACACCGTCGAGGGCGAGCTGTTCTTCGCTTCCAGCAACGACCTGACGACGAAGTTCGCCTACCACCACGACCCGGCGCACGTGGTCATCGACCTGTCGCGCTCGCACGTGTGGGACGCCTCGACGGTGGCCGCCCTCGACGCCGTTCAGACCAAGTACGCGCACTTGGGCACGACCGTCGAACTCCAGGGCATGAACACCGCCGCCGCCCGATTCCACGGGCGCCTCACCGGTGGGCTCGGCGCCGGGCACTGACACCGGCTGCGCTCCGGGGCGGCGCTACGCGGCCTGCGGCCCGGGCCGCCGACAGCGTGACACGACGCCGGAGCCCGGATCGCCAGCGACCTGCCGCAGGCCGGGGACCGGACCGCCGACGGCGTGCGGAACGGAGGAGATGCAGCGACGGGAGGATGCCAGGACGAGAAACGTCCTCCCCTCGTCCCACGCCCTCCGCTGGGCACCGCGACGCGCCGACGCGCGCGCGGGTCAGCTGCGCAGCGTCGTCGACGGCGTCTCGCCGAACTCGCCGCGGTACATCGCCGCGAAACGGCCGAGGTTCGAAAACCCCCAACGTGCGGCGACCGCGGCGACGGTGTCGACCGACGGATCGGCGCTGCGCAGCTCGGCGCGCGCGGCGTCGAGCCGCACGCGGCGCAGGTACTGCATGGGCGTGCGCCCGGTCGCGGCACGGAAGGCGTACTGCAGCCCCCGCGGCGACAGTCGAGCCGCCGTGGCGATGTCGGCCAGCACCACCGGCTCGGCGGCGTGGGCTTCGACGTAGGCCTTCGCCCGGCGGACGGGAGCGGGGAGCGGGCGGGCCGGACGCCCGGCGGCGAGGACCTCGGTCAACGTGGTCGGAAAGGTCAGCAGCGACGCCTCGAGCATGAGCGTGCGCGCCTGCTGCTCGACGAGCGGCGAGCGTTCCTGCGAGCGCAGCAGCACGTCGCGGGCGTACTCCCAGGTGCGCGACCAGTAGCGCAGACGCTGCTCGCTGACGGGGGCGTAGCCGGTCGGCCGCACGCGCAGCGTGTCATCGCCCGACAGACGCCGGGCGGCCTCGTCGAACTCCGATCGCGCGAACGACACGCCGGCCCCGGCGATGCGCCCACTGAACGCGATCTCGAGCGGACGGTCGACGACCATGAACGGCACCGCGGTGTCGATGCGCTCCCGCCGATACGTTCCCGCGACCCGCGGCCCCGCGATACGGCCGACGACCACGTGATCGAGCGGGTCGGACTCGACGAGCATGGTCGACCCGATCGTGTAGTCGAAGAAACCGAACCCCGGTTCCGTCGCGGCATGCCAGGACAGACCGGGCTGGATCACCTCCGCGCGCGAGATGCGCGCGCCCGGGACGACCGACTGCCACAACTGCTCCACCGTCTCGGCGTCGCGGGTCTCGATGTTCGTATGCTCCACGAGGTCTTCCTAAATTGTCCGAAGTCGTGCGGCAAGACCATTGCGCTCCGTGGCAAGGATCGATATGGGACCGCTCTCACGCGCGCTCCGCGGGCGTCCGTGCACGAAACCTGGATGCCCCCCATCCACGTTCCAGCGTACTGGGGCAATTCATAGCAAGCAGCCACAGCGCCGTCGGCCGCCGCGCGCGCACCTCCGGCCGGGGCGCGCAACCCGTCTCACATCGCATTGACCGCCACCGCCGTGCTCGGGAAGATTTGGGACGCAGCTCCTTCGGGGTGCGGCATCCGGCGTCCCCCGTTCCCCGGCGCGACGGTCGGATCGTCTCGGTACGGCGCTCGTGACCCCGCACCGAGACGGCCCACCCCGCGCGGGAGCCCCGGCACGGACATAATGGAGGCAGCCGCCGCCGGGTGTGCCGATACCCGAGGGGATGCCGATGCCTTTTCGCACGATGAGCACGCTCCAGGAGTGGGTCGACGACTTCCGGGCGCTCGGGTTCGACGACGCGGAGATCCTGCGCGTCATCCCGCAGGATGGCGAAGACGGCGCCGACGCCGGCCTCGTCGCCGCGCAGCTGCGCAGCGTCTCGACGACCTTCTACGTGGCGCCGAGCAGCGAGGTCGGATCGACCGACTGGGCCGTCACCTTCGAACCTCGAGAAGACGCGGCTCCGCTGCCCGCCGGTCGGGTCATGGCGTTGTCCGGCGAGCTGGCCACCCTGGCGGCACTGTGCTCGTTCCTGCAGGCCCGGTCCGAGGCGTTCCTCGCGCGAGCCTGACACCCTCGCCTCCACCGCGGTGTGGAGGTCGAGCGGTCACGCCTCAGCGTGGCGACTCAGCGCTCGGCCGCTATCGCCACCGTCGCGATGAGGTGCTGCAGCAGCGACGCCGCCGCAGCCGCGCGCTCCGCATCGAGGCCGGCGATCACCGCCTCGATGCCGTCGTCGAAAGCCCGCAGCGCGCTCCACGGGGGGCTGTCGAGATCGACCGTCGCCGTGATGTGGTTGACCCGCCGATCGTCCTCGTCGAGATCGCGGCGAACGGCGCCGCGCTGGACGAGACGGTCGATGAGGGTGGTCACACCGGCCGATGTGATCCCCAGGTGATCGCGCACGTGGGAGGGACGCGCGCCGGGGTTGTCGGCGACGAACACGAGCGCGCGAGCGTCGAGCTCGTTGAGCGCGAGTTCGCGGCGGGCGGCGGCGGCGGCGACGCGCCGAGCCTCGCCGTATGCGAGCAGGGCGCGCCCCAGGTCGGACCCCGGCGAGGGGGACGACGAAGAATCGGAAGACGTCTGCACGACCCCCGATCGTAGCGACTCCATCCCAGAGGCCGTCTCGTCGCGACGCGGAGGAGCCGGATGATGCCCTCGTCTCCTCCGCCTCGAGCCGGGCCCGTCGTCTGGACCCGCGGCGTTGCCCCGCATGCGCAGCAGGGCGGCGCTGTCAAGGGCGGGCCCCGCCGCTCGCCGCCGGTCTAAGACGGAACAAGGACAGTTCCGTCGGGAGACGGGAGCGAGGAGAAGACGATGATCTACGGACAACACGGCGCACAGGACGACGCCCAGCACGCGGGCTCGGTGTGGAGCATCGCGATGTCGACCGCGATGGGCAACGGCATCGTGCCGAGGGCGGCCGAGGACCGACGGGGGACGCGTCCGGCCCCGCGCTGGCCCTGGTCGCGCACCCGCACGATCGTCGAGCCGATGGTGGTCGCGCCCCGAGCCTGAACCACCGCTCTTCCTACCGACGCGTCGGCTCCCACCCCCGGGAGCCGGCGCGTCGGCCTGTGTCCGGGCGTTCATACGATGGTTTCCACGGCGTAACCCGCCGCACCGGGCCGAGCCTTCAGCATGGGACGACCGCATCCGCGGTGATCGGCGACAGCACCCTCACGAGCGGTGCTCCTCCCCCGGAAGGCCCCTCGATGATTCGACCCCTGCGCGTGCTGTCGTTGTACGAGGGCTTCTTCGCCGGGGGCGCACGGATTCTGCATTCCGACGTCATCGCAGGTCTCGCCGCCGGCGGTGCGCAGCACCACCGGGTGCTCTCGCTCACCTCCGCCGCCCGTCGCGACGCGTCGCTGCAGCTCGCCCGCGATGACACGCGCTATCGCCGTCTGCGCCGCGCCGGGGTGCGCATCGACGCCCTCGACCGCATCGCGGGCGATCACCCGGTGCACCCCGAAGACTTCACCCGGCCCGAACTTGAGCGGTCGGCCCATCTCTTCGCCGACGCCGACGTCGTGCTCTCACTGAAAGAGCAGCCGCTCAGCCTCGTGGTGGCCCTCGATCGCGCCGGGCTCCTGCCCGCACGGCCGGTGGCGGCGTGCCTGCATCGCTCCGATCCCACGCATTCGGGGCCGGCGCTCGGGTGGTTGCGCGATGCCGGGGCCTCCGGCGCCGTGTCGGCCACGATCGCCTGCGCCTCGTCGACGTCGACCGCCTACGCCCGCGCCGGCGTCGTCACCGAGCAGGCGTGGGTCATCGACAACGGCATCGACACCCGTCGTTTCCGCCCGGGCACCCGGGCCGAGCGTCACCGCATCCGCGAGGGTCTCGGCATCCCGGAGTCCGCCCCCGTCGTGCTGCTGGCGGCGCGCTTCGACGCCATGAAAGACCCGGGGCTGTTCCTCGCGGCGGTGGCGCGCCATGCGGCGCACTCCCCCGGCGCCCACTACGTCATGTGCGGTTCGGGCATGACCCGCGACAATCCCCTGTTCACCGCCCTGCTCGCCGAGAACGGCATCGACGGCACGGTGGCGCTGCACGCCCTGGGACTGCGCGAAGACATGCCGCAGCTGTATCGCGCGGCCGACATCGTGGCCCTCACCAGCGCCTTCGGCGAAGCCTCACCCCTCTGCCTGGCCGAGGGAGCGGCATCCGGAGCCGTCCCCGTGACCACCGACGTCGGCGACGCCGCCCGGATGGTCGCGGGCTTCGGCCTGGTCACGCCCCGCGACGCCGCCGCGATCGCCGCCGCCTGGGACGACGCGCTGTGCCGCCGCGGCGAGCTGCGCCGCGCCGCCCTCGCCGCACGCACGCGCATCGACCGCAAGCGCATGGTCGACGACTACCGCGGTGCGATCTCGAGCCTGCTGCTGCCGAGCGTCCTGGCCGCCTGACCCTCGGCGCGAGGTGAGAACACCGTCCCCCTGTGGCACGGAACCGACGGATTCCGCCCCACGCGCGGGTGGCGAGAAGCAGACCGGGCGCGCACGAGATGGACGTCCTCCGCGACACCCGGATACGGTGGCGTGTCATGGGGCGAATGAGCATCGACGATGCTTCGGTGCCGAGGCGACCCCTCGGCGGCGGTTGGGGCGTCGTGGCGGCGCTGATCGTGCAGGCGGTGTGTGTTTCTCTGGCCTTCGCGCTCGGGGCGGCCGGGGGTTGGGCGTGGTCCTGGATGCTTTTTCTCGCCGTCCCCGCCGTCAACGTCGTCGTCTACGGGATGGGAAGTCGGCGCACTCCGTGACGTCTCGGCTCACGCGAGGCCGCGCGTCACCATAGACGCCGCACCGACACCGCGCTATCCCCGCCGCCGGTGCTCCGATCCGTGTCTACAGTGAGGCATGACCGCGCGCATCCTCTCGATCGGCACGGCCCTGCCCGAGACCCGCGTCGAGCAATCGGCCCTGCGCGACCTCTTCGCCGCGCAGCCCGGGTTCGACCGCAAGGGCCAACGTCTGGTGGGTGCGGCCTTCGATGCCGCCGCCATCGACACCCGCCACGTCGTGCTGCCGCAGCTCGCCGGCGGCACCGGGGGCGGGCTCGGCGTCCGCGACGGCGACACGCTGCTCATGCCGTCCACGGGCGCCCGCAACGCGGAGTACCGCCGCACCGCACCCGCCCTGTTCGCCGAGGCATCGCGCGCGGCGATCGAGGGTTCGGGGCGGACGCCGGATGCCATCACGCACGTCGTGACCGTCTCGTGCACCGGCATGTTCGCGCCGGGTCCCGACTACCACCTCGTGCGCGACCTCGGCCTGCCCACCTCGGCCGAGAGGTACCACCTCGGCTTCATCGGGTGCGCGGCTGCGATCCCCGCACTGCGGCTCGCGGCGCGCATCGTGGCCGCCGACCCCGACGCCGTCGTGCTCGTGGCGTGCGCCGAGCTGTGCTCGTTGCACTGGCAGACCTCGTCGCACCCCGACCAGATCGTCGCCGCCTCGGTGTTCGCCGACGGCGCGGCGGCCGCGGTCGTGGCATCCGGAGACTCATCGCACCCCGGCCTCGACCTCGACGACTTCGCCACCCACGTCACCGACGAGGGCGAGAAGGACATGGCATGGACGGTGGGCGACTCCGGGTTCGAGATGACCCTCACCCCCGAGGTGCCGCGCATCATCGGGCGCGAGATCGCCGGCATCGCCGCCGACGTGCTCGGCGACCTGAACGACGTCGACGCGTGGGCCGTGCATCCCGGCGGCCGCAGCATCCTCGACCGCGTCGAGAGCGCTCTCGCTCTGGATGCCGCCGCCCTCGCCCCCTCGCGGGAGGTGCTGCGCGCCCACGGCAACATGTCGAGTGCGACCCTGCTGTTCATCCTGCGCGACCTGCTGGCCGACGTCGCGCACCCCGACGGGGAGCGGATCGCCGCGCTGGCCTTCGGCCCCGGCCTGACGGTCGAGGCGGCGCGCCTGACGTTGCGCCGCCCGTGAGCGCCGCGCGAGGCCCCGCCACCAGCGACGGAGCGACCGGCCTTTGGCGCAGCCTCGCCCGACGCGATGCGGCGCTCACCGAGCTGATGGACGACCCCGACTGCGACCCGCGCGCCCTGGCGGCGACGTATCGGCGGTTCGACGTCGTGAACCGCCTGGTCTCGGCCTGGGGGCACGTGTACCGCACGCGCGTCCGCCCGCAGTTGCAGGCGCTCGGCCGCCCCGCCCGCGCGCTCGACCTGGGGTGCGGCGGCGGCGACGTCGCCGTCCGTCTGGCGGGCCTGGCCGCGCGCGACGGGTTCGACGTCGAGTGGACCGGCGCCGATCCCGACCCCCGCGCCATCGCCTCGGCCCGCGCGCGCGAACGACCGGGCGTGCGGTTCGTGGCCCAGGACTCGGGCGCCCTGCGCGCCGCGGGCGAACGCTACGACCTGGTCGTGTCGAACCACGTGCTGCACCACCTCGACGCCGCGGCCCTGGCGACGTTCGCCGAGGACTCGCTCGCCCTCTCGAGCGGTCGGGTGCTGCACGCCGACATCGCCCGCGGTCGACTGGCCTACGCCCTGTACGCCGCGGGGATCGCCCCGCTGTCGGCCGGCACGTTCCTGCGCGTCGACGGACTGCGCTCGATCCGCCGCAGCTATCGCGCCCCCGAGCTGGCCGCCGCGCTCGGCGGGCCCTGGCGGGTCGAGACGCCGGCGCCCTTCCGTGTTCTCGCCGTGGCCGAGGGGCGGGCGGAGCGTGCCTGAGGTGCTGGTGGTCGGAGCCGGACCCGTCGGCCTCGCCCTGGCGGCCGACCTACGGGTGCGCGGGGTCGACGTCGAGATCGTCGAGAAGCGCGCCGGCACCGGATCCGGGTCGCGGGCCATCGGCATCCACTCCCCCGCGCTCGCCCTCCTCGAGGCGTCGGGCGCGACCGAGGCCCTGCTGGCGCGGGCGGAGACGATCGTCCGCGGCGAGGCGCGGGCCGACGGCCGACTGCTCGCGGCGATTCGGTTCGACCGCCTGCGTGCGCGTCATCCGTACGTCGCCGCCCTCCCCCAGGCCGACACGATGGAGGTGCTGACCGGCCTCGCACCGCGCGTGCGTCGGGGGGTCGCGATCACCGCCGTGCACGACGACGGCCGGGGTGTACGCGTGCGCGCCACCGGTCCGCGCGGTGACGAGGAGATCCGCGCCCGCGTCGTCGTCGTGGCCTCGGGATGGGCGGGCCGCGACCTCGTGTACCGCCCCGGCGCCGTCCGGACGCACCACTACCCCGACCGCTACGTCATGGCCGACGTCGTCGCTCCCGGCGGCCCGATCGCCCGGGTGCACCTGGAACGCCAGGGCGTGCTGGAATCGTTCCCGCTGCCCGGCGGACGCCGCCGGCTGGTGGCGTGGGCGGGCACCGACGAGGTGGCGGATGCCGCCGGCACCCTCGAGCGGGCCGTCGCCGAGCGCGCGGGGCTCGAGGTAGACATCGCCGACGCGACGACGTTCCGCGTGCGGCGCGCCGTGGCCCCGGCGCTGCGGCGCGGACGCGTCGTGGTGGTCGGCGACGCCGCCCACGAGGTGAGCCCCATCGGCGGTCAGGGGATGAATCTCGGACTGCTCGACGCCCTCACGCTGGCCCCGCTGCTGCCCGGGTGGGTGCGGACGGGCGAGGCGGTCGGCCTCGGACGATGGGAGACCGACCGTCTGGCCTCGGCGCGGCACGCGGCGCGCCTGGCGTGGCTCAACACGATGCTCGGGCGAGCCACGGGCCCGCTCGCCCACCCCCTGCGCACCGGGGCGCTGCGCACCATGCTGCGGGGGGCGGGGGGCGCGCTGTTCACGCGCGCGTACGCCATGCGACTGGATCGCGCCGCCCGCGACTGACGAGCCGCCCGGGTGGGAGGAGTCAGGTCACGACGAGTTGAGCGGCGAGCAGCAGCGCCGCCAGCATCGTGAGCTGAAACACCGCGCGTCCGGGCGCGCGCACGAGCACGAGCACCACGGCCGTGGCCGCCACCGCGACGACGGCGGTGAAGAAGATCGCGCCGAGCACCGTGGCATCCGTGCCGATCAGCACCGCCACCGCTCCGGCGACGACGCCGACCGCCGCGAGCACCACCGAGACCCGCGCACCGAGGCGGTGCGGAAGGCCCCGCACGCCCGTGCGCCGATCGTCGTCGAGGTCGCGAACGACGTTGGTCAGATGCACGGCCGCGCCGAGGGCGGCTCCCGCGAGCGACGCCCACGGGGCAGCCAGCGCGGGAGAGGCGAGGGACAGCGTCGCGAACGACGGGAAGAGCCCGAAACTCAGCACGAACGGCACGATCGACACCGGCGTCGACTTCAGCCCGGCGTTGTAGGCCCACGCCGAGGCCAAGGCCACCGCGTGCGCGGCGACGAGTCCGGGGCCGAGCGGCACCGACAGGAGCACGGCGAGGAGCGCGGACGCCACGGCCACCCCGAGCGCACGTTCCGGAGTGATCGCTCCCCCGGCGATGGGCTTGTCCGAGCGGCCGACGGCGGCGTCGCGCGCGCCGTCGATCGCGTCGTTCGACAGGCCCACCGACACCTGCCCCGCGAACACGGCGATCACCAGCAGCGCGAGTCGCCCGGGCTCGACCCCGGCGGCGAGGCCGAGGGCCAGCGACAGAACGGTCACGACCAGGGTCGGCCCCGGGTGGGTCGCGCCCCACAGCGCCCGCACGAGGGGCGGCTTCGCCGCGGCATCCATCACCCGATGACGCTACCGCGGCTGCGCACTCGGGCGGCCGACCCGCCCGGGCGCCGCACCACCACCACGTTGAGTGTCCAGGACATGCCGCGGAGACCGGCCCCGGCACGGCGCGTCTTGGACACTAAACAGTCTTGGCACTCTCCCATCGAGAGTGCTAATCTGCTGCCACGTTGAGCGCACAAGGCTCAACTTCATCGAACCCCGGATGCCGACATCCGGACCGACCGAAAAGGAGAACCGACCATGGCCACTTACGACCCGTTCCGCGACCTCGACCGCCTCGCGTCGACCCTTCTCGACGCCCGTCGCGGGGGCGGACCGCGCCGGATGCCGATGGACCTCTACCGCGACGGCGACCACTACGTGCTCTCGGCCGACCTTCCCGGGGTCGACCCGGGCTCGGTCGACATCGACGTCGACGGTCAGCTGCTGACCATCCGCGCCGAACGCACCCTCGCCACCGGCGACGACGTCAAGTGGATCACCCGCGAGCGCGAGACGGCCACCTTCGTCCGCCAGCTCAACCTCGGCCAGGGCATCGACACCGACGGCATCAGCGCCGCCTACCGCAACGGGGTGCTGTCGGTCACGATCCCGGTGAGCGAGAAGGCGAAGCCGCGCCGCATCGCGGTGGCCACCGACGACCACGACGGCGTCATCCGGGCGCACGAGAGCGAACCGCAGCTCATCGAGCAGTAATCCATCGCGAAGAGAGGGGTCGGCCCGAACGGACCGACCCCTCTCTCGCGTCGCTCAGAGGTCTTCGGGCGCCAGGTCGCCCTGGCCCTCTTCGCCGAGCTCGACGACGCCCGGGTCCTGACCCTGCGAGTCGGTGCCGGTGGACCCGGGGTGGATGTCGTCGAACGGGATGTCGGTGTCGTCGGCGGCTATCTCGGCCGGGTCTGCGCCCGTCGCGGTCGCGGGGGCGATGTCCTGCGGGTCGACGCCCTCATCGAGGGCCGTCGTGGCGTCCCACTCCGCCTGGGCGGGGTCGAGCGCGGGGTCGGGTTCGATCGAGGTGTCGCCGTCGCGCAGGGGCTGCACGCCCGCGATGCCGACGTCGGCGGCGGGGGTCGACGAGTCGGCGGGGGACGGGTCGATCGAGGCGTCGCTCATGGGAATCCTTTCGTCGAACGCACCGGGGTGCGTCACCGCTGATCGGCGGTGCCTCCATCCAACGATGCCGCCGGGGCCGCGTCCCGCCCCTTGACAGGCGCGTCCCGCGCACGGACCACGCGCTTCGACGGGTGCGCCCCCGCTCCGGCGCGGGAGAAGCGCTCCTGCCGACGGCGAGCCCTCTTCGTCGTTCCCCAGCGCCCGGGTCGTCCGCCCGACCGACGCTGTCAACCGGGTGGTATCCCGCTGCCGATGACGACACCGTGAGGGAGACGAGAGGATCCCCCATGCACGACTCGCCCCACACCGTCGCTCGCACCGACACTCCCCGCATCGTGATCATCGGCGGGGGCAACGCCGGGCTGTCTGTGGCCGGACGCCTCCACCGGGCCCGCGCCGGCGACATCACCGTGATCGAGCCGCGGACGCGGCACGTCTTCGCGCCGCTCCAGTCGCACATCGCGGGAGGCGCAGCGCGAGCCAGCGAGGCCGTCCGCGCGCAGGCCGACGTGATCCCCCCGGGTACGCGCTGGCTGCGCGACGAGGTCTTCACGGTGGACGCCCCGGCCCGCCGCGTGCATCTCGTGTCGGGCGGGCACCTCGACTACGACCAGCTCGTCGTGTGCGCCGGCCTGCGCATGGCGTGGGAGCAGATCCCGGGCCTGCCCGAGGCCATGGCGGCGCCGAACGGCATATCGAACTACGACTACGACCTCGCCGCGAAAGCCTCGCCGGTGCTGCGCGACCTGCGCTCCGGCACGGTCGTGTTCACTCAGCCGCCCGAGCCCGCGTCCTGCGGCGCGGCCGCGCAGAAGCCGATGTACCTCGCGTGCGACTGGTGGCGGGCGATCGGCGTGCGCGACGACCTGCGCGTGGTCTTCGTCGCCCCCGACCCCGTGCCCTTCGGCATCCCGGCCATCGACCGCGAGCTGCAGCGCAAACTCGACGAGTACGGCATCGAGGTGCACTACAGCCGCGAGGTGCGATCGGTGGATGCCGAGGCGCAGACGATCACGATCGGTCACGGCGAGGCCGAAGAGACCCTGGCGTACGACGTGCTGCACGCGGTCCCTCCGCAGCGGGCGCCGGAGTGGATCGCCGGCAGCGGGCTGGCGGCATCCGACGATCCGCACGGGTTCGTCGACGTCGATCCCGAGACGCTGCAGCACACGCGGTATCCCGAGATCTGGTCGGTCGGCGATGCCGCCGCGGTGGCGACCCGCCGTTCGGGGGGCGCGATCCGGCAGCAGGCGAAAGCCCTCGTGAAGAACATGACGGCGGTGAGAGCCGGGCGCTCCCCCTCCGCGAAGTACGACGGCTACAGCGTCGTGCCGTTCACGGTGTCGCGCGGCACCGTCGTCTTCGCCGAGTTCGATCGTCAGGGGCGCCTGCAGCCCACGATCCCCTTCTGGCGTTCGCTGTACCGCGAGCGCGCCCTGTCGTGGATCGCCGACCGTCGGGTACTGCCGTGGGTCTACTGGCACCTGATCCTGCGCGGCCGCGCCTGAGCCGCGGAGCAGACCACCGAACGACCCCGCGCGCCGCGCACGCCTATAGGGCACGCGAGCCGATCCCTCAACCCCGGGGGCAGCTCGTCCATGACGCGCGAAGACTGGGGCCAGCCCCGGAAACCACACGAAAGAGGACACCATGGCACAGGTCATCGAAACCATCGACGTCAACGTTCCCGTCCGCGTCGCCTACAACCAGTGGACGCAGTTCGAGGAGTTCCCGCACTTCATGAGCTTCGTCGAGTCGATCACGCAGAAGAGCGACACCCTCACGCACTGGAAGGTGAAGATCGCCGGTGCCGAGCGCGAGTTCGACGCCGAGATCACCGAGCAGCACCCCGACGAGCGCGTCGCCTGGAACAGCGTCGGCGGCGACGAGAACCACGCGGGTGTCGTGACGTTCCACCGTCTCTCCGACGACGAGACGCGCGTCACCGTGCAGATCGACTGGGAGCCCACCGGAGTCCTCGAGAAGCTCGGTGCCGTCTTCGGCGCCGACGACCACTCGGTGAAGAAGGACCTCGACAACTTCAAGAAGTACATCGAGTCGCGCGGTGCCGAGTCCGGCGCCTGGCGCGGCGACGTCAGCTGACGTCATAGACAGGAAAGCCGGGTCCACCCTTCGGGGCGGACCCGGCTTTCGCGTGTCAGACGCTCACCACTGCGGGTGGATCTCCGCCCGCAGACGGCGGTCGTAGACGTCACGCACCAACGCGTCGAAGGCGTCGAGGTCGAAGCCCTCGTCGAGGAGCTGTGCGGCCCCGGCGTTCGATGTGGCCTGCGCCACCGAACGGGCGCCCGGGATCACCGAGGTGATGCCCTCGCGCGAGGCGATCCACGCCAGCGTAGCGGCGGGCAGGGTGACTCCCTCGGGAAGCGAGGCCTTGAGCTCGTCGGCCGCGGCCACTCCCTCGGCGAACGGGACGCCCGAGAACGTCTCCCCCTTGTCGAACGCCTCGCCGTTGCGGTTGTACGTGCGGTGGTCGTCCTTGTCGAACGTCGTGTCGGCGGTGTATTTGCCCGAGAGCAGACCGCTCGCCAACGGCACGCGGGCCAACACGGCGACGTTCTTCTCGGCCGCCATCGGCAGCACCTCGTCGAGGGGCTTGAGCCGGAACGGGTTGAAGATGATCTGCAGGTTGGTGAGGTTCGGCCGGCGGAGCGCCGAGAGGGCCTGCTCCATCGTCTCGACCGACGCACCGTAGGCGGCGATGACGCCCTCGGCGACGAGCTGGTCGAGCGCGTCGTAGGTGGCGTCGTCGTCGATCACGGCTGACGGCGGGCAGTGCAACTGCACGAGGTCGAGGGTGTCGGTGCCGAGCAGCCGCCGCGAGCGGTCGATCCACCCACGGAAGTTCTCCATCGTGTAGTTCTCGGGCACCTGGTCTTCGCGACGGCCCATCTTGGTCGCCACGGTGATGCCCGTGGCGGCGGTGTCGTTCAGGAACTTTCCGATGATCTCTTCGGACCGGCCGTCGCCGTACACGTCGGCGGTGTCGAAGAGCGTGACGCCGGCATCGGCCGAGGCGGCCAGCACGGCGAGGGCCTCGTCTTCGCTGACACCGCCCCAGTCGGGGCCGAGCTGCCAAGTACCGAGGCCGATCACCGAGACGTCACGGCCGGTGCGGGAGAGGGGACGCTGCTGCATTGCGGTTCCTTTCGAAGCTGGTTCCGAGCCTATCCAGCGCGTCCGGCACCGGGGCCGCGGCCCACCGGACGCCCCCTGCGCACCCCGTGGCGGTCGTCAAGCCCGTTCGCCCGGTCGGCGGTCGCCTCTAGCGTGGCGGCACACCCCACGGAAGGAACGCCATGAACACTCCCGCCGACCGGCTCCCCGGAGCCGACGAAGAGAACATCGTCCCCGAGCCCGAGGGCCTGGCCGCCGATGTGCCCGCCGGCGCCGCCGGCGCCGACACCGGTGCCGTCGGAGCGGCGCAGATCGACGCCGACGACGAAGCCCGCATCCAGGGCATCTCGAGCCAGAACGACCTGCCCGGAGTCGGCACCCGCGCCGCCGACGGCCTCACCGAGCGGGGCACCGACGACGCCCGCGGCGAGGGCGGCTCGACCTCGCGGCACACCGAGGACACCGGCGGCGGCTCGGCCACCGCGCACGCGGCTTCGGACGCTCCCGCCGAGGGCGAACCGCACGTCGACGCCGACGACCCCATCGCGAAGTTCCAGCCCGGTGTCGGCCGTGATTCCGCGGCATCCAGCAAGATCGCCCAGAGCCTGCCCGACCCCGACGACGCGTGATCCCGCCGGGGGCGGCCCTCCGGTCGCCCCCGCGCACGGTCCCAGCCCCCTCGACGGGCTCCCGGCCTCCCGCAGCGGCGAGGCTCAGCGTGCGAGGCGCAGGGCGTCTTCGGCGAGGTGGAAGAAGTCGCCCATCGCCGCGGTCACGGCCTGCGCGTCGTCGGCCGAGAGAAGAAGCACCACCGTCGCCTCCCCCTCGTCGTCGCGCACGAACCAGCTGCCGGTCAGCACGCCCAGGCTCGAACCGCCCTTGAAGCCGACGTAGGGCCACGTGCCGACGTCGAGTCCCGCACCGGGGTTCTCGCTCACGATGGCGAGCACCTCGGCATCCTGGGTCTGCTGCAGCGCCCGATGCACGGCGGCGATGTCGGTGGCCGAGGCGAACCAGTCGAACCCGTCCTGCCACACCGGGGTCGTCACGTCGGTGACGCCGACGGCCAGCGGGGCGGCGTCGATGCGGTCGAGCAGCGCGCGCTTCGCGGCGTCGTCGGCACGCGCCCACTCTTCGCGCAGAGCCGGGTCGCCCCAACCCAGGGTGAACAGCTCCTTGGTCGAGAGGAAGGGCGTCAACGCCGCGGGGTCGGCGTGGCCGCTGCGTGCGACCGCCGCTTCGACGCGCTCACGCCCGAGCCGCTCGATCAGCAGGTCGGTGGCGGTGTTGTCGCTGATGCGGATCATGGCCGAGGCGGCCTCGCGCACCGACACCTCGGTGCCGGTGGGGGCGTTCTGCAGCTCGCCCGAGGGCAGGCTGCGATCGGCGTCGTCGAGCACGAGCGTCTCGTCCCAGGCGAGATCCCCGGATGCCACGGCATCGGCCGCCGCGAGCAGCACGTACAGCTTGAAGATCGAGGCGAGGGGAGCTGCCCGTTCGGTGTCCATCGCCACGACGTCGTCGTCTCCGCGCCGGATCAGCGCGCTGACCTCGCCGGGAAGATCGCCCAGGCGCTGCTCCACCTCGTCGAGCGAGGCGGAGGGCTCCCACGGCTCGGCGACCGGGGCGAACACCATGCCGGTGATGCGGTCGTTGCCGTCGATCGCGAGCGAGAGATCGAACGGGTCGCCGAGCGTCCCGGCGAGGGTCGCGACTGCCTGGGTCTCGGTGCCCTGGTACGCGGTCACGGTGAAGGGCGCCGCCGGGCGGATCTGCCGATTGAGCAGCTCGGCGATGTCGTCGGCCGACACCTGCTGCTGGAAGTCCTCGTGCAGCACGCGCGACCAGTCGCCGGCCGTCGTGTCGGCCTCGGCCTCGAGCACGTCGATCACCCAGGTCAGCCGCTCCCCCACGGGGGTGGCCGGCACCTCGACCGAGGCCGCGGGAGTCGCGGGAGTGTCGGGCGCGGAGCTGGTGCACGCGGTGAGGGCGGCGATCGTGGCGATCGAGAGGGCGGCGGCGAGGCGACGGGCGAGAGTCACGGGAGTCCTTCCGAGGGGGGCTTTCCACGCTACGGACCCGCTTCGCACGCCGCCTCCCTCGCGAGACGGAGATGCGCGAAGGTGGAGGCATGCCCGACCTCCGCCTCGAACCCCTCGCCCCCTCTCTCGACGACTACCTCGAGCTGCGCCGTGCCTCGGGCCTGACCCCCAAGCGTTCCGATCAGGGCGCGCCCGCGCTCGCGAACAGCTGGGCCTGGCGTCGGATCGTGGATGCCACGGGTCGATCGATCGCGATGGGCCGGGTCGTCGGCGACGGCGGGTGGTACTTCCTCATCGCCGACATGGCCACGCTGCCCGAGTACCAGCGACGCGGTCTCGGCCGCCGCATCCTCGAGGACCTTCTCGCGGAGATCCGCGCGAAGGCCCCCGAGGGTGCCTACGTGACCCTGCTGGCCGACCCTCCGGGTCAGGCGCTGTACCGCAGCCTGGGCTTCACCGAGCCGACGACGGGTTCGGTGACGATGCACCTGCTGCTCGAGCACTGAGCGGGCCGCCTCGCGGGGGCCGGGCGCCGCGCCGTCACACCGTGGGCCGTCACGCCGCGGGTCGCCTTACCCCGGTCCGCCGCCGCGCCCAGAGGCCGAGCAGCACGTCGACCACCACGAACGCCGCGAGCGTGTAGCCGACCAGCGGCAGGAACAGCCCGATCGCCACCGCGACCACGAGCACCGCCCCGATCCCCCACCAGGGCGCCCCGCGCAGTGCGCCGCGTGCCGGCGCCGACGCGAGGCCGCGGGTCGGGCGGCGCTTCCACCACATCGCGTAGCCCCAGACGACGAGCGCGGCGATGCCGATCGCCAGGGCGAACAGCACGAGCTGGTTGACGAGACCGAACAGGGTGCCCATGTGCAGGTCGACGCCCCAGCGCGACAGCTTGGCGAGCAGCGGATAGTCGGCGAAGTCGACCTGATCGGTCACGCGCAGGGTCGATGCGTCGATGGCCACGGCATCCACTTCGGTCGGGAAGCTGCGGTGCACCTCCTGCACGACCCAGGCGTCTCCGACGGCGGCCGGCGGGCGGATCTCGACGTCGCCGGTGTTGACGTTGACGCGCTTCGCGACGGCGAGGACGGCGTCGAACGTGGCCGGGTCCGCCGCCCCCGGGGTGTCGGCGTGCGCCCCGCCGCCGTGTCCGGCGTGCTCGCCGCCGGCCTCCGCCTCCGCACCGAGCGAGGTCGTCAACGCGGGAGTCCCCTCACCGATCGCGGCACGCAGGTCGGAGACGTGCGCGCCCGCCGAGGCCGACCAGGTGATGCCCGTCGCCGCAAGGAAGACCGCGCCCAGCACGACCCAGATCCCGACGGCCGAGTGCCAGCCCGACAGCTTGCGGTACCCCCGGTGCGCGCGGTTCGGGCGCAGCAGGTCGCGGCGCCCGCGGCGGCTGCGCACGAAGCGGCCGAGCCACAGTCCGAGGCCGGCGAGCGAGACGATCCCGAGCCACGATGCCGCGAGCTCGCTGTACATCCGGCCCGGCTCGCCCAGGTGCAGCGAGCGGTGCAGGTCGCTGATCCAGTGCCGCAGGGGCAGCGCGCCGCTCGTGCCGTACGCGGGCAGGTCGCCGCGGATCTCGGCCGTCGCGGGGTCGACGAAGATCGCCCGCGTGGTGCTTTCGGGCAGTGCCTCGTCGGCGAACAGGACGCGTGTGGTGTCACCGGGCGCGGGGGCGGGCCGCACGGCGACCGGTGAGGCCCCGCCGCCCACGTGGGCCTCGGCCGCCTCGACCTGGTCGGCCAGCGGCATCCCGACCAGAGTGGAGGTGGCGGTCACCTCGTGCGCGTACATGACCCTCTCGAGCGACGGCGTGAGGGCGTACAGCGCGCCGCTCAGCGCCGCGACCAGGATGAACGGCCCCACGAGCAGCCCCGCGAAGAAGTGCAGCCGGCGCAGCAGCGCGGTGAACCAGCCTCGTCGCGGAGCACCCGGCCCGCTCCCCGACCGTCGAGAGTCCGGAACATGCCGCACCGCGTCGTCTTCCGACGGCGTGTTGTGGACACTCGACGGGGTGGATGCCGTCATGACGGCGCCCCGGGCTCGACGGGGCGGCCGGGGGCGGGCGAGGGCGGCGGGGACGACGGGGACGACGGGGACGACGGGGACGACGGGGCGGACTCGTCGGGAGCGGATGCCGCGACGACCGGCGCCGGCAGGGTGAGGGGAGGGGAACGGAACATGGAGGATCTCTTCTCCGGGCACCGGGTGGCGCCCGTCGGTCGGCGCCGCCGCGCGCGTGCACGACGGGCCGGGGTCCCGCGCGCGGTCGACGTCGCCGCGGGGCGGTGCGCCACGGGATACGACATCGCCGCTCGACGATGACCGAGGAAGGGGGGCGTCCCGAGGGGACGTGGAAGGGAGTCGCGCCGGCGCGAGAGCACTCGGCGTGCGCGACCGCCCGCCCGGTCCGTCAGACGGCCGGGACGCACCGCTCACGGCACGGCGTGACGCGGAGCAGGGTCAGGATGCCGAGACCGGCGGCCCGCGACGCCTCGCGCTCGCGGCGAGCAGCATCGAGGTCGGGCGCACGACGGCGACCACGACCGCAACACGATGGCGCGGCGACACGGGCCCGAACGCCGCAGCCATCACGCGCACGCGCGCCCGCAGTCCCTCGACCGCGCGGCCCGCGAGCGCACGCAGCACCCCCAGGGTGCGTTCCGCGCGGTGCAACGCCAGCGAGGTGACGGCGGCGGCGAGCGCGTGCCAGAGCCACATCGTGGCATCCGGCGTCAGGGCGGCGCCCACCGGATCCGCGGCGACCGCCGGGACGGCGGCCCCGTGCACGTGGCCGGCCGCGCCGAGGTCGTAGCTGCCGAGCACGAACAGCGCGTGGAACAGCAGCTGGCTGACGACGACGGCCGCGCTCAGACGCCAGGCCGAGAGCCGTCGGCCGGCCAGGACCGTGCAGGCGACGAACGACAGCGCGAGCGGAACGACGACACCGATCCAGCCGGGCACGGCTCCCCCGCCGGTCACGTGCGACAGCAACGCGACGAAGGTGGCGATCGATGCGGCGACGCCACCGCGCGCGACGCGTGCGCCCCGTGCCCGTCGTCGCATGGCCTCCATTGTGGCAGGGGTTCCCCGCGCGTTCCGCGCACTGCATCGGCGTCGAGCAACAGGAGGGCGATCAGCACGCCTCCGCCCCTAGGCTGAGGCCACCCGACCCAGGAGGATGCCGTGCCCCGACCCCGCGCCGTGATCGCCGGAGCGAGCGGATTCGTCGGCGGAGCGCTGGTCGCCGCGTTCCGAGACGACGGCTACGACGTCGACACGATCGGCCGCACCGGCACCGCGACCTGGGCCGATCCGGCCGCCGTGGCGCGGGTCGTCGACGGCGCCGACGTCCTGGTGAACCTGGCGGGCAAGATCGTGTCGTGCCGGTACACCGACGCGAACCGTGACGAGATCCTGCGCTCTCGCGTCGACACCACCCGTGCCCTGCGCTCCGCCGTCGCGCACGCGGCCCACCCGCCCGCGGTGTGGATGAACGCCTCGACCGCGACGATCTACCGCCACGCCACCGAGCACGGCAACGACGAAGTCGACGGCGAGATCGGCGAGGGGTTCTCGGTCGATGTGGCCACGAGCTGGGAACGCGCGTTCTTCGAGGGAGAGCTGCCCCGCACGCGCCGGGTGGCGTTGCGCATGGCGATCGTGCTCGGAGACGGTCCCGCGACCCGCATGCTGTTCGCCCTCGCCCGACTCGGGCTGGGCGGCCCGCAGATCGATAGCTGGTGGTTCCCCCACCGCCGATACCGCGGGATCGGCGCGCGCCCCACGGGGCGCCCGTGGTCGAGCTGGCACCGCACCTCGGGCCACCAGCGCTTCAGCTGGATCCACATCGATGACGTCGTGGCATCCGTGCGATTCCTGCGCGACCGCGCCGACATCGTCGGTCCGGTCAACCTGGCCGCGCCCGCCGTGAGCGACAACCGCGCTCTCATGCGAGAGCTCCGGCGCATCGCGCGGGCGCCGATCGGCCTGCCCGCGTTCCGGTGGATGCTCGATCCGGCGATGGCGCTGCTGCGCAACGAGCCCGAACTCGTGCTGAAGAGCCGGTGGGCGGTGCCCCGCGTGCTGACCGAGGCGGGCTACGTCTTCCGCTATCCCGAGCTGGCCCCGGCACTCGAGGCGGTGGCGGCCCTGCGCCCCCCGCGCGGTCGCGACCTGTTCTCGGTCTGAGCCGGCCTCACGCGAAAGGCCGCCCCGGCCGCGTGACGCACGTCGGTGCGGCACACGGGGGACGGCCTCTGATCGCTCCGACCTCGGTCGGATCCGGGGGTGGGGACGAACGGTCAGACCTGGCGACGGATGAACCGCATGAGCGCGGCGATCACACCGATGATCAGGATGATCACGCCGATCCAGAGCAGGAACTTCACGGCCTCGACGAAGATGCCGAGGAAGAGGAGCACGAGACCGACGATGACGAGGATGATGGCGAGAGCGGGCATGGTCCCACTCTGCCGGGTCGACGCCCCCTCGTCTGCGCCCTTGACACCGTGCGGGCGGCACCGCACGGGTGGCGTCGCACGGGCGGCGCCGTGCGGGCTGCGCGGCGGAAGCCGTGTCAAGACCGCTGCGCCCCCGGCATCCGCGGACTAGCGTCGCTGTCATCACGACCCCCAGGAGGCGGACATGACTGAGCGCGACGTCAACGGACACGGCACCGGACCCGAAGAAGGCGAGTACACCGACGTGCAGCTGCCCGGCGGAGACGACGACCGCGGGAGCGCCGACGCGCCCGGCGAGTACGTCGACCGCGAGAACGCCGACGGGAGCGAGTCGCGCCCCCGCACCGACGAGGCCGGCGCCTACACCGACGTCGAGCTGCCGAGCGGCGACGAGGCGCACGAAGACCTCGACAACCCCGGCGAGTACACCGACCGCGACCGCTGAGCGATCAGAGTCCCTCGGTCAGCACCCGGCGATCACCGCTCGAGCGTGCGCTGCGGTGCGACGCGATACACCTCGACGTACGACCGCACGAAGGCGTCCGGATCGGCGAAACCCCATCGGGCGGCGACCTCCGCGACCGACGCATATCCCGCGTCGGCGTCGAGGAGGTCGGCGTGAGCCGCGCTCAGACGCGCCGCGGACAGGTACTCCTCGGGAGAGGACGCAAGTTGCCCGTTGGCCGCGAATGCGCGACGCAGACCGGTGGCAGACGTGCCGACGGCACGCGCCGCGTCGTCGACCGTCACCGGCAACGACGCGTGATCGTCGATCCACGACGTCGCGGCGGTGTAGATCGTCGCCTGCTCGAGGGCCGACGCCCGCCGCTCGCGTGCGTCGCCCACGAGCGGGAACGCCTCGAGCGTCGCCGCGGCGAGGGCGCGTCGCACGTGCGCCCGCACGAGAGGCTCCGCCAGCAGGGGGACCTGCGTCAGCGACCACCGCAGCGTCGCGAGCCAGTACTCGCCCAGGCGCCGCGACACCGGTCCCGTGCCGGAGAACCGGGCCACGAGCGTCTCGTCGCCGTAGATCGTGCGGGCCGTCTCGCTCAGCCACTCGGCGTCGAAGGCCACGAGCTGCACCGTCGTGTCGATCGGTCGCCCGATGAGTTCGCGACCGGGCTGCACGATGCCGGGCTCCACGCTGTAGTCGCCGGATTCGGAGCCGATGGTCCACGAGAACCCGGGGTTCGAGGTGGCGAAGTAGAACCGGTCCGCCTCGTAGACGATCTCGGCCCGGCAGTCCCAGGTCAGGTGTCGCAGGGCGAACGCCGCATCACCGACCGCGTGCTCCGCGATCGAGGCCCTCTCGGCGAGCACGTCGACCCGCCCGTACTGCTCTTGCAGCCAGGCCTGCGTGTCGGCCACGTCATCGGTGCGGACGCGCGAGTCGAAGAAATCGTTCATAGGCGAGGACGGCGAACCGCTGGAAAACGGACCGCTCATGCCCATGATAGTTAACCCCCCTCACCCCGACTCACCAGGAGAGACACCCGTGGCCGACTCGCCCGCCGTGCGCCCCATCCATCCCGACGACGCCGGAGAGGTGCTCACGATCCAGCGCGCCGCCTTCGCGAGCGAAGCGCTCATCTACGGCGATCCCGACATGCCTCCGCTCACGCAGACCCTGCCCGAGCTCGAAGCCGAGCTGGTCGAGAACCTCGGCTGCGTCGCCGTCGACGGACACCGGATCGTCGGCGCCGTCCGCGCGCGCCGCGACGGGGAACTGCTGCTGATCGGGCGCCTCGCGATCGCCCCCGATCAGCAGGGCGCCGGTCTCGGAACGTTGCTGCTGGGAGCGGTCGAGCAACGCGGACGCGAAGCCGGCGCCACCGAGGCGGAGCTCTTCACCGGCGGTCTGAGCGAAGCCAACCAGCGTCTGTACGAGCGCGAGGGGTATCACCGCACCGAGACCACCGCCGACGGCGAGATCTTCTACCGCAAGCCGCTCACCGCCTGAGCAGGACGCCACCCTGTTGAGTGTCCACGACACGCCGCAGTGCCGACCGCGAACGCGGCGTGTGTCGGACACTCAACAGGGGGGGGTGGCGCACCGCAGACGAAGGGGCCGCCGCCCGGTCCCGGACGACGGCCCCTTCTGCGCGTCACGCTTACGGCGTCGGCATGCCGCCGTTGACGTTGAGCGTCTCGCCGATGACGTAGCTCGACTCCGCCGAGGCGAGGTACACGTACGCGGGGGCGAGCTCGGCGGGCTGGCCCATGCGCCCGAGCGGCGTCTCCTCGCCGAACTCGTCGACCTTCTCGTTCGGCTGACCGTCGGTGACCTGCAGCGGCGTCCAGATCGGGCCGGGAGCCACGGCGTTCACGCGGATGCCCTTGGGCGCGAGTTGCTGGCCGAGGGCCTTGGTGAAGGTGTTGATCGTCGACTTGGTCGAGGCGTAGTCGACCAGGATCGGCGCGGGCGAGTACGCCTGGATCGACGTGGTGTTGATGATGGCCGAACCGGCGGGCAGGTGCGGGATGGCCTCCTTGCAGATCCAGAACATCGCGTAGACGTTGGTCTTGAACGTGTCGTCGAACTGCTCGTCGTCCAGCGTCGTCAGGTCTTCGTTGAAGATCTGCTTGCCGCCGTTGTTGACGACGATGTCGAGGCCGCCGAGGCCCTCGACCGCTTCCTCGACCAGCGTGCGGGCGTACTCGCGCTCGCGCAGGTCGCCGGGGATCTGCACGACGGTCGCGCCGGCCTCACGAAGGATTCCGGCGATGCGGTCGGCATCCACCTTCTCCTCCGGCAGGTACGACATCGCCACCGAGGCCCCCTCGCGGGCGAACGCGATCGCGGTGGCCGCACCGATCCCCGAGTCGGCTCCGGTGATCAGCGCCTTGCGGCCCTTCAGCCGCTCGCTGCCGACGTAGGTGTCCTCACCGAGCGCGGCCTTCGGGGTCAGCTCGGCGTCGAGGCCGGGCTCGGGCTGGTCCTGCGCCTGGGGCTCGATGTCGGCGTAGAGCTTCGTGGGATCGGTGAACGTGTACTGCGTGCTCATGGCGAGTCCTTTCATGGGGGATGGATGCCGAGACGAGACGTCGCGGCAGAGGATCAGCGGCCGGAGAGCTCGGCGGCATCCACGAGTTCGCGGATGACGAGCGCGGCGTTGATGAGGGCCAGGTGACTGAGCGCCTGCGGGAGGTTGCCCCAGAACGCCCCGTCCGATTCGGCGATCATCTCGGAGTAGATGCCGACGTCGTTCGCCTGGGCGACGAGAGCGTCCATCGCCTCGACCGCCTCGTCGTGGCGGCCGACGCAGGCGAGCGCCGTGGCCCGCCAGAAGGCGCAGGCGACGAACGTCTGCTCCTCCTGGTCCATGCCGGTGTACCGGTAGACGAGGTGGTTCTCCGTCGTGAGACGTTCGGTGATGGCATCCAGGGTCTTCGACATGCGCTCGCCCCGGTCGAAGCCGGTGGGGGCGTGCAGCAGCACCGACGCGTCGAGGTCGGAGCTTCCGGGGGCGAGCGTGTAGGCCTCGAGCTCGTCCGACCAGCAGTGCTCTTCGACCCAGCGGTGGATGCGGTCGCGCTCCGCGCGCCACCGGTCGGCGTTGTCGGGGATGTGTCCGCCGGCCGCGAGCCACTGGGCGTCGTCGAGGGCCTTCCAGCAGCCCATCTTCGACGAGGTGTAGTGACGCAGCTCCGGGAGCTCCCACATGCCCGAGTCCTCGCGGCGCCACAGGTCGCACGTGCGGTCGGCGACGTCGGCGAGCAGGCGTCCGGTCTGGATGTCGAGACGGTTCCCCGCCTCGACGTAGGTGCGGCACAGGGCGATCAGGTCGCCGTAGACGCCGAGCTGCAGCTGCCCTTGCGCGGGGTTCCCGGTCACGACCGGTTGGTTGCCGTTCCAGCCCGGCACGTCGTGCTTCTCGAGCCCGATCTCGGCCTCGCCGTCGAGCGTGTACATCACCTGCACCTCGGGACCGTTCTTGCGGATCGTGCGCAGCAGCCACGAGATGGCCGCGTGCGTCTCCTCGCGCAGGCCGAAACCCACCCACGCGTGCGCCGTGTAGGCGAGATCGCGCACCCAGGCGTAGCGGTAGTCCCAGTTCTTGCCCCCGCGGGGGTTCTCGGGCAGAGACGTCGTCGCCGCCGCCGCGATCGCCCCGGTGGGGCTGAACAACAGCAGCTTCAGCGCGAGGGCGCTGCGCTGCACGTCTTCGGCCCAGGGGCCCTCGTACGAGAACTCGTCGGACCACATCGTCCACCCGTCGACGGTGCGGTCGATGCCGCGGTCGACGTTCTTCGCGTCGGGAATGCGCAGCGGCTCCCCCTCGGTCGCGGCGATCACGAGCAGATGGCGCGAGCCCTTGGACGTCGTGAACGCGCCGTCGATGCTCTCGTTGCCGGCATCCGGATCGCCGTGCAGACCGTGCTCATGGCCGACCACGGCGAGCGAGACGTGTCCGATGCGCATGATCGAGAAGCCGTCGATGCGTTCGGTCCACGGGGCGGCGGAGCGCAACATGGTCCCGGGCTGTACGCACCAGGCGAACTCGACCTCGCCCTTCACCCCGTCGACGCGCCGCGCGAGCTCGGCCCACGGGAGGCGTCCGGCGATGCCCGTGACCATGGCGTCGGTCACGGTGGCCACCCCCGACGCGGTCGTGAAGGTCGTCTCGAGCACGTTCGTGTGCGGCAGGTAACGCCGGGTGACCTCGTACTCCTCCACCGGAGCGAGTTCGATGCACCCGCCGGCCGATTCGTCGACGAGTCGCGCGAACACGGGGCGCGAGTGGATGTTCGGAAGCGGCAGCCAGTCCACCGATCCGTCGAGACCGATCAGAGCGACCGTCCGACCGTCACCGATCGCGGCGTAGTCGCGGAGGGGGCGAGACGGAGCAGGGGGTGTGTGGGGCACGTCTCCACGCTAAGAACGGCGCGCTGGGGCAAGGCCGGGGTTGTCGATTCCGAGGGGAGCGGCTACGGCGCCGACCCACGCGTCGGCGGCTACCCCGCTGTGCGAAGGCTCGCAACCCCCGCCGCGCCCGCCGACGAAGCGCCTAACGTCGCTACCGACCGCGAGTGAAAGGAAGGCGCATGTCCGCCACCCAGGAGACCACCAAGAACCGCCGTCGCCCCGCCCGCGGCGGCAACGGCCCCGAAACCACCGAAGAGCAGAACGCCGAGAGCGGCTTCCAGGCCTCGGAGGAGCTCACCGACAACCTCCAGCGCGTGCTCATCGACCTGATCGAGCTGTCTATCCAGGGCAAGCAGGCTCACTGGAACGTCGTCGGCAAGAACTTCCGCGACACCCACCTGCAGCTCGACGAGATCATCGACGCGGCACGCGAGTTCAGCGACACCGTCGCCGAGCGCATGCGTGCCCTGCACGCTCTTCCCGACGGCCGCAGCGACACCATCGCCGAGACCACGACCCTCCCCGAGTTCCCCCAGGGCGAGGTCGACACCTCGGAGGTCGTCGACCTGATCACGGAGCGCCTCGACGCCACCGTCGGCACCGTCCGCGAGGTGCACGACGACGTCGACGACGAAGACCCCACGAGCGCCGACATCCTGCACTCGATCCTCGAGCGCCTCGAGCAGCTGTCGTGGATGGTCAGCGCGGAGAACCGCGTCGCCCGGAGCTGAACGACGACGTACACACCGGATGCCGAGGCCTCGTCGGGGCCTCGGCATCCGGCGTTTTCGCGTGCGGGCGTTCAGCCGCGGGCGATCAGGAACGGCGAGTGCGGCCCCTCGAGACGCGACACGGAGGCCTTGATCTCGGCGATGTTGCCGCCGATCGTGAGCAGACGCGCGTCGATCCGGCGTTCTCGCGCGTCGATCTGCACCATGCGTTCGTCGAAGCGGGCGTCAGCCCTCTCCATCCGTGTCTCGGCGCGCTCCATGCGCGATTCGATGCGGCCCAAGCGCTGGTCCACCTGAGCGAAATTCTGTTCGGTGCGCCGCTCGACGCGGTCCAGCATCCACTTCATCCCGCTGAGGATCGCGGCGGCGAAGGTCAGGAAGAAGGCCCCGAGGGCGATGAGGGCTTGAGCCGCGTCGAGATTCACGGTGGTCCTTCCGGGGTGTGCGTGTCGACAGGGTACCCGCGTGCGCACGGCCGTCGACAGCCTCGATCGGTGATCGGTGGAGAAGTTCACCCGCCCCTGGCCGGGGGAGAATCCGTGGGAGCTGCAACGACTCGATGACGCGCACGACAGAGGTCCCCGCCCCCTCTCCGATAGCGTCGGAGCGTCCGGCGGATCGCCGGGGGACGGGGACCCTGATGACGACCGATCCGACACTCGACGTTCCCCCGCGACGGAGGGTCGCGTGGTTCCTGCTCTTCGGGGCGCTCGGCGCGGTCGTGGGGCTGCTCCCCTGGCTGACGAGCGGACCGTTCCTGCCGCTGCAGAACCTGGAGGACACCGACGACGTGTCGCGGCTGGGGCCGTTCGTGCTGCTCCCGTACAGCCAGTACGAGATCACGACGATCATCGTGCTGCTGGTGGTCGGCGGAGCCGCTGCCGGCATCATCGCTCGCGCGCAGCGCTCGCGTCCGGGGATTCTGCGCGGGCTCGCGACGGTCGGTGGGCTCGCGCTCGTTCAGCTCGTCGCGATCGTCCAGACCGCGCTCGCGACGTGGAATGTGCTCCAGGAGCGCTTCGAGTCGATCGTGTACCTGGTGCTGCTCACCGCGGTGGCCGTGCTCGCGTTCGTGGTCTCGCTATTCGTGGCGTCATCGGTGTCGACGGCTCCCCGCGCGGGTGCGGGGGTCGCCCTCTCGATCGGCGCGCTGGCGACGGGCATGTGGGTCGGAGCGTGGATGACGTTGCCCTTCGGCGCCGAGGCGCCCTTCTCGGCCGTCCTGCCCCTGACCTTCTTCCTCGGCCCGGTGCTCGTGGGGGCGGCGATCGCGTGGACGGGCGTCGACACGGTGGGGCGGGTGGTGGCCGGGGTGGTCGGGCTCGCGCTCGTCTGGGTGGTCCCACCCCTCGCGACGGCCCTCGCCTCCGCCGCCGGCACCCGGGTGCTCGCCTCCGACCTCCCCGAAATGGCCGACTACGGCGTGAACGTCTTCGTCTCGGCCCTCACCCAACCCGAACTGGGCCTGCGCTCGATCGGGGTGACGATCGCCGTCGCGGTCGTCGGCCTCGTCCTGCGCCGGATGATGGCGCGCCGACGCACCGCGGCTACAGCCTGAGAACCTCGGTGACCCGCATGATCGCCGTGCCCTCTTCCTCCGAGGCCGCGAGGTCGACCTCGGCGCGGATGCGCCAGTCGTGGTCGCCCGCGGGGTCGTCGATCGTCTGCTCGACGCGCCACACGCCGTCGGAGGCCGCCGACTCGTCGATCTCGACGAGCGCCGAGGAGCGCGCCGCTCCCCCGGTGCCGATCGAGTCGTGCTCGTCGAAGTAGCGGTCGAGCACGGTGGGCCAGTCGCTGTCGGGGTCGAGTTCGACGAGCTCGTCGTCGCGTTGGAGCGCGGCGAGCTGCACGCGACGGAACATCTCGTTGCGCACCAGCACGACGAACGCCCGCCGGTTGGTGAGGATCGACGGCGGCGCCGGCGGCACGACCGGCGCATCGGGGTCGTCGGCGGGGTTGATGAGCTGCTCCCACTCGTCGACCAGGCTCGAGTCGACCTGACGGACGAGCTCGCCGAGCCAGGCGATCAGATCGAGCAGGTCCGGCGTCTGCGCGTCGACCGGCACGGTCTGACGGATCGCTCGATAGGCGTCGCTGAGGTAGCGCAGCACCAGCCCCTCGCTGCGGGCCAGCTGGTACAGCGAGACGTACTCGCCGAACGAGCACGCCCGCTCGAACATGTCGCGCACGACCGACTTCGGCGACAGCTCGAAGTCACGGATCCAGGGCTGGCTCGACGCGAACACCTCGTACGCCTGCGCGAGCAGCTCGTCGAGCGGCTTGGGCCAGGTGATCTCCTCGAGCAGCTCCATGCGCTCGTCGTACTCGATGCCCTCGCGCTTCATCGCGGCCACCGCTTCGCCGCGCGCGCGGAACTGCTGCTGCGACAGGATCGGACGCGGGTCGTCGAGGGTCGCCTCGATGACGCTGACGACGTCGAGCGCGTAGTGGCCGGTGCCCACGCTGTCGCTGGCAGCCGTGGCATCCGGTCCCCGTCCGAGCTCGACCTCGGGGTCGAGCATCTCGATCGCGGCGAGCGCGAAGGGCGACAGAGGCTGGTTGAGCGCGAAGTTCGCCTGCAGCTCGACCGTGAGGCGGATGCGCGAGTCGCCGAGAATCGTCGCTTCGGAGCCGTCTGAAGCGACGAAATCCGGCGACTCGCGCGGGATGACCTCGGCCACACCCGCTTGCACCAGCGTGCGGAAGATCGCCAGGGCCCGGCGGGCGAGCTCGTACTGGCGGGCGCGGGGCTCGTGGTTGTCGAACACCAGCGAGCGCACGTTGGCGAACACGTCGCCGCCGCGCGCGATGACGTTGATGAGCATCGCGGCGCTCAGCTTCATCTGCGGCTGAAGCGGCTCGGGCTCGGCGACCACCAGGCGGTCGTAGCTCTGCTCGGTCCAGTTCACGAAGCCCTGCGGCGCCTTCTTGCGCACGATCTTCTTCTGCTTCTTCAGATCGTCGCCGGCCTTGAGGATCTGCGCGGCGTTCTCGATCTCGTGGTCGGGTGCCATGATCACGACCGTGCCCGCGGTGTCGTACCCGGCGCGGCCCGCGCGGCCCGAGATCTGGTGGAACTCCCGCGCGGTCAGCTGGCGCATGCGCTGACCGTCGTACTTGGTGAGCGCCGTCATCATGACGGTGCGGATCGGCACGTTGATGCCGACGCCGAGGGTGTCGGTGCCGCAGATGACGCGCAGCAGCCCCCGCTGCGCGAGAGTCTCGACCAGGCGGCGGTAGCGCGGCAGCATGCCGGCGTGGTGCACGCCGATGCCGGCGCGGACGTAGCGCGACAGAGTCTTGCCGAAGCCGGTGGTGAAGCGGAACCCGCCGATCGCCTCGGCGATCTCGTCGCGCTGCTCGCGCCCGATGATGCGGATCGACGACAGCGCCTGCGCCCGCTCCATCGCGGCCGCCTGCGAGAAGTGCACGATGTAGATGGGCGCCCGCTTCGTGTCGAGCAGCTCCTGCACCGTCTCGTGCACGGGTGTGCGCGCGTACTCGAAGTGCAGCGGCACCGGACGCTCGACGCCGGTCACCCGGGCGGTGGGCCGGCCGGTGCGTCGCGAGAGGTCTTCGGCGACCTCGGTGACGTCGCCGAGGGTGGCCGACATGAGGATGAACTGCGCCCGCGGAAGCAGCAGCAGCGGCACCTGCCAGGCCCAGCCGCGATCGGCCTCGCCGTAGTAGTGGAACTCGTCCATCACGACCTGGTCGACGTTTGCGTCGGCGCCCTGGCGCAGCGCCAGGTTCGCGAGGATCTCGGCCGTGCAGCAGATGATCGGCGCATCGGCATTGACCGACGAGTCTCCCGTGACCATGCCGACGTTCTCGGCCCCGAAGATGTCGACCAGCGCGAAGAACTTCTCGCTCACGAGCGCCTTGATCGGCGCCGTGTAATAGGTGCGGCCGCCCCGGGCGAGGGATGCCGCGTGGGCGGCGACCGCGACCAGGGATTTGCCCGTGCCGGTCGGGGTCGACAGGATAACGTTCGCACCCGACACGATCTCCATGACCGCTTCGTCTTGCGCGGCGTACAGCGTCAGGCCGCGCGCGACCGCCCAGTCGACGAAGCCCAGGTAGACGGCATCCGGGTCGGCACCGACGGGCACGAGTTCGAGGAGGGGGGTCACTCCCCCACCCTCTCATCCGTGGGGCGTCAGCCCGCGTCGGAGAAGACTCCGACGTCGTCGCCGTCGAGCACGAACTGCACCGCCGTGCCCACCGGATAACGGGCGCGGAACTGCTCGGGGAACGTGGAGTTCACGATGAACTCCGCCGTCGCCGGGAAGAGCCCCGCCGCACAGCCCCCGAACCGCACGCCCGCGTTCGAGCGGAGAGCGCCGCCGGAGTCTGCCACGTCGGCGGTGTCGGAGATGAGCAGGCAGTCGGCCCGATTGCCCTCGGAGTCGATCTGCGTCGGCCCCGCGAACGCCGTCAGCCCGTAATAGTCCTCGAAGCCCCGCGACTGCTCGGGATCGAACCCGAGGTAGCCGACCGCCTGGGGATCGAGCTCGGGGGCGGGCGTCAGCGCGTCGGTCTGCGCGATGCCCGGAGTGCGCTCGACGGTCGTGAACGACATGCCGACGGCGGTGAGCGCGCTGGCCGCCACCACGACGGCCGCGACGCCGACGGCGGCCACCCACACCCGTCGCCGCGTGCGCAGGAGCGGGGGCCGAGGTGTCTGTTCGACGTCGGCCGGGTCGAGGTCGTCGAGCCCTGCGGATGCCGCGACGCCCGTCCGTTCCGCCTCGGCGCCGCCCTCGACGACGGCGTCGGCGTCGGACGGGAGCGTCGTGTGCTGTCGCGTCCGGTCGAGCTCCTCGAGTTCGCGCAGACGCGCGACGGCCACGGGATCGTCGGCGATGTCGGCCCCCGGGCCGTACGCCCGCGCCCGCAGACGTCGCAGTTCGTCCTGCACCTCGTCGTCCATGCCTGAATGCTTCCACACCCGCAGCGCACCGAGGCCGCCCCTTGATACATGCGAGGGAATAGATCAGGCGCCGGTGCGTTCTCTCAGGCATGCGTTCTTTCGGCACCCTCTCCTTCGGCCATTACGGTCCCCTCGGCGGCGGGCACAACCTGACCGCCGGTGACTCGATGCTCCAGGCGATCGACCTCGCCCAGGGCATGGACGACCTCGGCGTCAACGGCATCTCGTTCCGCGTGCACCATTTCGCCCGTCAGCAGGCGGCCCCCATGCCGCTGCTCGCCGCGATCGCCGCCCGCACCTCGCGGATCGAGGTGGGTACCGGCGTCATCGACATGCGCTACGAGAACCCGCTCATGCTCGCCGAAGAGGCGGCATCCGTCGACCTGATCAGCGCGAACCGGCTCGCGCTCGGCGTGAGCCGCGGCTCACCCGAGACGGTCGTGCGCGGCTACGAGGCCTTCGGCTACACCGGGTCGGACGACCCCCGTGGCGGTGACCTCGCCCGCGAGCACTTCGACCTGTTCCTGCGCGCGATCGACGGCGAAGGTCTCGCCGAGCGCGACCCGCACAGCCCCTTCGGTGGCGGCACGGGTCTGCAGCGCATCGAGCCGCACTCCCCCGGGCTGCGTAAGCGCATCTGGTGGGGTGCCGGTACGACCGCCACGGCCGAGTGGGCCGGGCGCATCGGTGTGAACCTGATGTCGTCGACCCTGCTCACCGAGGCCGACGGCACGCCCTTCGACATCCTGCAGGCTCAGCAGCTCGACGCGTTCCGCGCCGCCTGGCGCGAGGCCGGCCACGCCGGTGAGCCCCGCACCTCGGTCAGCCGCAGCATCTTCCCGATCGTCACCGCCGAAGATGAGATGTACTTCGGCGGCTCGGCGGGCTCCGACCAGATCGGCGTCATCGACGGCATGCGCTCGACCTTCGGCAAGACGTACGCCGCGCCTCCCGAGAAGCTCATCGAGCAACTGCAGAACGATGCCGCCGTGATGAGCGCCGACACCCTCATGCTGACGATCCCGTCGCAGATGGGCGTCGAGTTCAACCTGCGCCTGGTCGAGAACTTCGCGCGTCACGTCGCTCCGGCCCTGGGCTGGCAGCCGACCACGGCCGCAGCTCGCGTCTGACCTCAGCGACGCCGAAGGGTCCGGATGCCACGATCACGGCATCCGGGCCCTTCGGCGTTTCTGCGCGCGCGGGGCAGGACGCTCAGCGCGCGGTCACGCCGCGGGAGCGCGCGATGGTCTGCGACACGAGGTACTCGCCCCAGGCGACGGCGTAGGCGCCGAGCGCCGCCCACATCCACCCCGACGGCAGCGCGCCGGTGAGCGCGAGCAGGCCCGCCGCGGTCAGGGCGATGACGACGATGAGCACGGGCACGACGGCTCGCGATCCCACCAGGGCGCCGTCGGTGCGCCAGATCACCAGCAGCGCCCCGGCGGTGGCGATGAGCAGGATCACCGGTGTCCACCACGATCCGAGCGATCCCATCGAGATCGACGCCCCGATGCCGGCGATGGCCAGCGACGCGGTGCGGAGGGAACGGACGGTCGTGGTGCGGGAAGACATCAGACTCTCTCTGCCACGCCGGTGTCGGTGCGCCGGCGGGTCGTTCCAGCGTATCCACCGGGCCGGTGCGGGCCGAACTCCTGAGGATCGCGACGGCGGCGCAGCGCGCGGCGCGTCGTTTCGCGGCGGAGTCGGCCTCGGCCTCCGATTTCTCAGGAGTTCGGCCCGCCGCGGCGGGGGTGGGTGCGTCGTCGGCGCGGAGTCCTCCCCGCAGAATCCACGTGAGTCGGCCCGGAACTCGTCGAGGGGAGGGGGTCGCGACCGCGCGGCCCCGTACCCTGGAAGCCGGGGAGTCGCGCGAGCCGAACCGCGCGCACGCACCACCCCTTCATCGGTCGACGACGCCATCGCATCGAGAGGGGAGCCCGCGTGGAGCTGACACGACGCAGCGTGCTCTTCGGGGCGCTCGGCATCATCGGGCTCGGCGCCGGATCGGTCGCCGCGGCGAAGGTGATGACGCACGGGGCACCCGATGCCCCGACGCCCTCCGCCTCGGGCGCCACGCACTCCCCGAGCCCGACGGCGAACGCGACGACCCCGTCGACGAAGGATCTCGACCTGCACGTCTGGGATACGGTGCGACGCTCGCTGTCGCCCGCCGACGACGCGACGATCGCGGTGACCCGCGGCGTTCTGCCGGCCGGTCTCGCCATCGCGGGATCGACCCTGGCGGGCAGGCTCACCGACACCGGACCGTACGCCTTCGAGGTCGAGGTGCGCCACGGCGACAACCGCCGCCGACAGGCCTTCGCGGGCGCGGTCGGCGAGATCAAGCGCGATCTCAGCGTCTCGCTCAGCCTCGATGCGACGACGCCGCTCAAGGTCACCGCGCGCGAACTCGACCGCATCGCCGCGCTCGGCGCCAACGCGACGCTCGTCATCCTCTGCTACATCCCCGACCCCGACTCGACGACCTTCACCCGCGTCTCCGACGAACGCATCGACGCCGTCTTCGCGCTGGCGAAGGACCGCGGTGTGCGCATCACCCTCGTCAAGCCGCACATCGCCACGGTGAAGGACGGCGACAGCTTCTACCGAGCGAACTACACCCCGGCCTCGGTCGACGCCTTCTTCGACAGCTGGGCCGACCAGCTGTCGCACTTCGCGCAGCTGTGCACCGACAACGACGTGGAGTACCTGTCGGTGGCGTGCGAACAGCCGGCGCAGACCACCGCCGAAGAGTACGGGCGGTGGGTGCCGATGCTGGCGAAGGTGCGCGCCGCTCACCCCGCCATCAAGCTCACCGCGGCGTTCACGACCCTCGAGCTGTTCCTTCTGTACACCTACTGGCTGCCCCAGAAGACCCCGCACATGGCGCAGCTGCTCGACGTGTTCGGCATCAACTCGTGGATCCGCCTGACCGACAAGGTCTACACCCCCGACGCCCCCAACATCACCGTCGACGAGCTCGTCGCCGGGTGGCGGGGAGCGGGCGGACGAACTGACGACCATCTCGGCAAGCTCGAAGCCGTCTGCGACCAACTGCGCATGCCCTTCCTCATCACCGAGGTCGGGGCGCAGCCGAGGGTCGACGGGCTCGCGCAGCAAGAGGGCAGCACCCCTCCCACGGGGGCGGCGAACCACGACGTCCAAGCTCTGCTGTACGCCTCGGTGCTGCGGGCACCGCTGCGATCACGGTGGTGCACGGGTGCCTCGATCTGGCACATGCGCGCGCCCTTCGCCTTCGGCGACCTGTCCGGCGACACCCTCTTCGCGGGCGAGAAGGTGCTCAAGACCCAGATCGCCAAGGATCCGTCGCTGGCCGCGAAGTCGTTCTGACGGCAGCCCGCCCGGGCACGCCCGTGCCCTGGCTCGCGCCCCGGCGCCGCGCCCGGCGGGAGAACGCCGAAGACCCCTCGCGGCCGGAACGGTCAGGTGGCCGGATCTGAAGAATAGGCGTCAGCGCCCGTTGCGATCGGCCGCCGAGCGGGGCGGCGCCGAGGAGACTTCGAGGCGATCGAGGCCGCGCAGCGACGTCCAGACGAGTTCCTCGCCCTTCGCGGCGTGCTGCGACGCGCGCACCGCGCGCTCGTCGGCCCAGGAGTTGAGCACGTGCCCGCTGTGACCGCGGACGTGCTCGAGGACGACGTCGGGCATGCCCGCCTCGCGTCGGGCGTCACGCGCGACGATGAGGGCCTCGAGGATCGAGCGGTTGGCCACCGGCTTCTTCGCGCTCGTGACCCAGCCGCGTCGCCGGTGGCCGTCCATCCACGACGAGTACGTGTCGATCGCGTACTTCGAGTCGGCCTGCACGACGAGCTCCCGCACGTCGGTGTGGTCGGTGATCGCGTGCAGCAGGCCCAGCAGCTCGCCGATGTTGTTGGTCCCCTCGGGGATGGACCCGGCCGCCCAATGGCCGTCTTCGCCGACCCACGCCCAGCCGGCCGGGCCGGGATTGCCCTTGCACGCACCGTCGGTGGCGACGACGTAGCGGTCGGAAGACGAGGACGACGCGGAACTGCTCATCCCTCTAGTCTCCCCCGCGCCGGCGACGCGTCTGTCCCCCGCACGGCGAACGGATGAACCGGCAGGTGAACCCACGGGCGATACCGCGCGCGATGGCGCATCCGTCGCGCGGGTCGATCGCGCCCGCGTGGCAACCTACACCGGTCGTTCCTCCCCCGCTCGGCGCTGCGGCGTCCCTCGAGAAAGTCCGCTCCATGTCGACGCCCACGAAGTCCTCTGCCCGCCTGCACCCCGCCGCCGTCACCGCACTGGCCGTCGGAGGAGTCCTCGTCGTCGGCGCACTCGCCTTTCTGGCGTGGTTCCTGTCGGCGCAGCAGTCCGATCCGAACGCCGAGGCCACGGGGCGCCTCGTGCAGTGGCAGGAGGTCTTCGAGAAGTACCGCGCCGAGAACGGCTCCCTCCCCGACGTGCCGCTCGGCGGCTACTGCCTCGGCACCGGGTTCCCGGTCGGCGCCGACGACACGGCCAACTGCCGCGACTACGACGCGGCGACGCACTACACCGAGACCGCGAGCGTACCGCTCATGGACGCCCTCGCGACGACCGGTGCGCTCCCCTCGGGGATCTCCGCCCCCGTTCGCGGAACAGTGGGTCCGTACGCGCTGTACGAAGAGGGCGCGGTGCAGTTGCTCACCGCCGAGAGCGGGCCGTGCGTCGCCCCCGCCGTCGAGGTCTGGACCGACGACGAGGGCCTGCACATCTGTCAGATCACGCTGACACGCTGACCCGCTGACCCGGCGGACCGGGTCAGTTCGTTCCGCTCTCGGCCTTCTTCTGGCCCGCCTCGAGCACGTCGCCGGCGGGAAGCTCCTGGTGCCCGCCGAACTGCAGACGCATCGCCGAGAGCACCTGGTTGGCGAAGTGGTCCTCGCCCCGCGAGGCGAAACGCTCGAACAGCGACGCGGCGAGCACCGGCACGGGAACGCCGGTGTCGACGGCCGCCTTGACCGTCCAGCGACCCTCACCCGAATCCGAGACGCGACCGGCCAGGCCGTCGAGCGTGGGGTTCTGCGTGAGAGCGGCCGAGGTGAGGTCGAGCAACCACGACGAGATGACCGAGCCTCGACGCCACAGCTCGGTGACGCGGGCGGTGTCGATGTCGAACTGGTAGAACTCGGGCTCCTCCAGCGGCGCCACCTCGGCGGAGTGCTCCCCCTGGTGCAACCCGGCGTCGGCGTTGTTCAGCACGTTCAGGCCCTCGGCGAGCGCGGCCATGATGCCGTACTCGATGCCGTTGTGGACCATCTTGACGAAGTGCCCGGCGCCCGAGGGCCCGCAGTGGAGGTAGCCGCGCTCCTCGGTCGAGAAGTCGCCGGTGCGGCCGGGCGTCCGCTCGACCTCGCCCGGTCCCGGGGCGATGGTGCGCAGCACCGGCTCGAGGTGCGCGACGGCCTCGTCGTGGCCGCCGACCATGAGGCAGTAGCCGCGCTCGAGCCCGAAGACGCCGCCGCTGGTGCCGACGTCGACGTAGTGGATGCCGGAGTCGTTCAGCTTGGCGGCGCGACGCACGTCGTCGCGGTAGTTCGAGTTGCCGCCGTCGATGATGATGTCGCCGGGTTCGAAGACCTCGGCGACCTGGTCGACGACCGAGCCGGTGAGGCCGGCGGGGATCATCAGCCAGACGGCACGGGGCTTGGTCAGCTTCGAGGCGAGGTCGGCGATGCTGGTGGCGCCGGTCGCCCCCTCGGCCACGAGGGCGGCCACGGCATCCTGATTCACGTCGAACACGACGCAGTCGTGACCGTCTTTCATGAGCCTGCGGACGATGTTGGCGCCCATTCGTCCGAGCCCGACCATGGCGAGTTGCATTGGTTCCCCGTTCCTCGTGGATCACGGCCGCGCGGGCGGCCCCTCCGCGAGTCTAGGAGCGCCCGGCGCCGCTCGGTCGATGTGTCAGCCCTGGAAATCGTCGGGGTCGACGTCATCGAGGAATCGGCGGAACTCCTCCACCCGGTCGTCCTCGGCGGACGGCTCGATCTCGACCGCGTCGTCGGGCACGCCGGCCTCGGCGAGCACGTCGGCGGCCACCCAGATCGACCCGCCGGAACGGGCGGCGAGTGCGATGGCATCCGACGGGCGGGCGTCGAAGGTGCGCGGTCCCGCGGGCGTCGCGAGCAGCACGCGGGCGTGGAACGTACCCGCGTCGAGATGCGTGACCTCGACGCGTTCGACCGAGGCCGACAGCTCCCCGAGCATAGCCGTGGTCAGGTCGTGCGCGAGGGGACGGGGACTCCCGGTGCCCTCGATCGCGACGAGGATCGACATCGCCTCTTGGGCGCCGATCCACACCGGCAGCACCAGGTCGCCGTCGGTGGCGGTGTCGACCGGCTTCAACAGGATGACGTGCTGCTGGGCCGGGTCGAGGGCCACACCGACCACACGCACCCGGATCATGTCGCCCATCGTACGTGCCGCGACGCGGCGAACCCGGTCAGCGCACGATGCCGAGGGCTCGCGCGCTCGAGACCGCGGCGGTGCGCGACGAGACGCCCAGCTTCGAGAACACGTGCGCGAGATGGGACTTCACCGTGGCGTCGGTGATGTGCAGGTGCGCGGCCACGTCGGCGTTGGAGGCCCCGCGCGCGACGAGCCGGAGCACCTCGATCTCACGCGCCGACAGCGTCACGCGGGGTTCGCGCAGTCGCGCCAGCAGGCGCCCGGCGATCGCGGGGGCCACGGCGCTCTGGCCGGCGGCCGCGGCTCGCACTCCGGCGAGCAGTTCGTGGGGAGGGGCGTCTTTGAGCAGGTAGCCGCTGGCCCCCGCTTCGACGGCGCCGAGGATGTCGCCGTCGGTGTCGTAGTTGGTCAGCACGAGCACGTACGGGGGTGCGGCGAGCGCGCGGATCCGCCGTGTGGCGTCGGCACCGGCCGCGCGGTCACCGAACTGCAGGTCCATCAGCACGAGTTCGGGAGCGAGGGTGTCGGCCAGGGCGACGGACTCGTCGGCCGTGGCGGCCTCGCCCACCACGTCGATGTCGCTCTCGGCATCGAGCAGCGCCCGCACGCCCGCGCGCACCACGGGGTGGTCGTCGGCGATGAGCACGCGGATCACGGCGTCGCCCCCGGCAGCGTCACGGTGATCGTCGTTCCCGAGCCCGCGATGCTGTCGACGGCGAGTCGCCCGTCGAGCTGGTCGACCCGCTCGCCCATGGCGCGCAGGCCGAAGGAGTCGGTTGTGGATGCCGCGTCTTCGGCGCCGCGCGGATCGAACCCGTCCCCGTCGTCGGTGATCGTCAGACGCGCGGTCCCCCGGTCGGCGCTGAGCCGGATGCCGACGCGGTGGGCACGGGCGTGCTGGGCGACGTTGGCGAGAGCGCCCTGGGCGATGCGCAGGAGCGCCGTCTGCGCATCCATCGGCAGGGACACCGCGGCATCCACATCGACGTCGACGGGGATCTTCTCGCGGGCGCCCCAGCCGGCGGCGAGACGCTCGAGGGCGGAGCCGAGTCCCCGATCGAGGCTGGGTGGCGCGAGCTCGCGGATGAAACGCCGCGTCTCGGCCAGGCCGTCGGCCGCGGTCTGGCGCGCGAGGCGCACGTGCGCGATGCCCGGCCCCTCGGCATCGGCTCGCTCGGCGGCGTACAGCAGCATCTGGATGCTCGAGAGCCCCTGAGCGACCGTGTCGTGCAGTTCGCGCGCCAGGCGGGCGCGCTCGGCGAGGGTGCCCTGCTCGCGCTCGGCGGCGGCCAGCCGGTCGCGGGTCGCCAGCAGCTCGGCCATGAGGGCCTCGCGCTCGGCCGCGCGCCGCTCGAGTGCCGAGTAGCCGAGGCCGATCAGCAGAGCGACTCCGGCTCCGACGACGGGTCCGACCACGCCGCCGACGGTGAGGCCGCCGTGCACCGCGAAGGCCGCGATCGTCAACGCGGTGGTGCCGATGACGGCGAGGGTTCCCGCGACGCCCGGCAGAAGGTGCAGGTACAGGAAGAACAGCGGGAAGACGAGGTAGGCCGCCTCGGGGACGAGCCAGACCAGCGCCGCCCAGACGACGGTGAGGGCCGCCAGCCACACGACGGCGGCGCGGGAGCGCCCACCCCGTGCGAGCCAGAGCCCCGAGAGGTACACCGCGCCGAGCAGCCCGGCCAGGACCAGCGCGAGCACCGGCCCGTTCGTCAGCAGCACGCGCACGACGACCAGCGCCAGCAGGCCGCCGAAGAGGGCGTGGAGTCCGGCGCGCAGGCCCGCGAAGACGGGAGCGAGGGTGCGGTGGGGCATGTCGGTCTCCAGGCTACGGATGCCGCGCCGCGGGCGGATCATCCGAAAGGTGGAGAGGGAGTTCGTCCCGGCCGCCGATGACCCGCCGCCGCGCCACGGCGACAGTGGAAGAAGCCGGGGAGATCCGCCGGCGGAAGGAGGCGACGTGTACGTCGCATGGCGCGATCTTCGGTTCGCCCGCGGGCGATTCGCCCTCATCGGGGCGGTCGTCGCCCTCATCACCCTGCTCGTGGGATTCCTCTCGGGGCTCACCGGCGGCCTCGCCGCGCAGAACGTCTCGGCCGTGCTGGCCCTGCCCGGCGACCGGCTCGTGCTGCAGCCGGTCGGAGGCGCCGCGGCGACCTTCGCCGACTCGAGCCTCGGCGACGCCACCGTCGCCGCGTGGACCGCGACGCCGGGCGTGCGGGCGGTCACGCCCGTCGGCATCGTGCAGACCCGCGCCGCGGGGCCGGGTGGCAGCGGCGGCGTCGCCCTGTTCGGGCTCGACGCGGCCGGCGGCTCGCCGACCGCCGACGGCGACGTCGTGCTGTCGGCGGGGGCGGCGAAAGCGCTCGGCGCCACCGCGGGCGACGACGTGACGATCTCGGGCTCCGCGTACCGCGTCGACGAGGTCACCGGCGATTCCTGGTACAGCCACTCCCCCGTCGTCGCGATGACCCCCGCCGCGTGGGCCGACATCGACCGCCGGCTGGGCGGGCAGGGCGACGCGACCGTGCTCGCGGTGTCGGGGACGCCCGACTGGGCGGCCGCCTCGGCCGCCACCGGCACCATGGCATCCACTCCCCTCGCCAGCCTCACCGCGCTGCCGACGTTCCGCTCCGAGATCGGCTCGCTCGCCCTCATGATCGCCATGCTGTTCGCGGTCTCGGCGCTGGTGGTCGGCGCGTTCTTCACCGTCTGGACGATGCAGCGGGCCGCCGACGTCGCCGTGCTGAAGGCGCTGGGGGCGAGCACCCCGATGCTCCTCCGCGATGCGCTCGGACAGGCGCTGATCGTGCTGGTCGCGGGCGTCGGAGTCGGCATCGGCCTCACCGCGGCACTCGGCGCGCTCGCGGGCGGTGCGCTGCCCTTCGTCCTCAGTCCGCTGACCACCCTCGCCCCCGCGCTCGTCATGATCGCCCTCGGCGTGCTCGGCGCAGCCGTCTCGCTGCGCATCGTCACGGCATCCGACCCCCTCACCGCTCTCGGGAGCACTCGATGATCCTTCTCGACGACGTCACCCTCACCTACCCCGACGGCGACTCCCGCGTCACCGCGGTCGACCACGTCTCGCTCGAGGGGCGCCCCGGGCTCGTGACCGGGATCACCGGCCCGTCGGGGTCGGGCAAATCGAGCCTGCTCGCCCTCGCCGCGACCCTGGCGCGCCCCGACACCGGACGCGTGGTCGTCGACGGGGTGGATGCCACCGGGCTCAGCGCCGCGGGCCGCACGGCGCTGCGACGCGAGCGCATCGGCATCGTGTTCCAGCAGCCGCAACTGCTCCCCGCCCTCACCGCGCGCGAGCAGCTCTGCGTGATGGCCGAGCTCGGCGGGCGAGGGCGGCGCGCGCGGCGGGCCGCCGTGCGCGGCCGCGTCGATGAGCTGCTCGATGCCGTCGGCCTCGGTGACCACGCCGACCGCCGCCCCGCGCAGCTCTCGGGTGGCCAGCGTCAGCGTGTGGCGATCGCGCGCGCCCTCGTGCACGAGCCGCGGGTGCTGCTCGTCGACGAGCCGACGAGCGCCCTCGACAGCGCTCGAGGCGCCGAGATCATGGCGCTCCTCTCGCGTCTCACCCGCGAACGCGACACGGCCACGCTGCTCGTCACGCACGACCTCGTGCACGCGGGTGCACTGGATGCGACGGTCGAGGTGGTCGACGGGCGGGCGTCACTCGTGGCGTCGCCGGCGTGAGCGCGAGGTCGCGCCGCCGGGGATGAGGAGCGTGGGCGTCACCACCCGACGGTGTTGAACCACTCCCGCCGCCGGTCGGCCTCGCCGCGGCTCTCGTCTCCGCGCCAGGAATCGTGCGGGGCGAGGCGCCCGTCCTCGAGATCGACGAACGCCCAGCACACCGGGCAGAGCGCCCGGCCGCCGGGGTAGCCGTCGGGCAACGGAGGGGCGGCCTCGGCCGGGGTCCCCGCGCCCGCGCACTCGGGCGGATCGGCCTGCAGGTCGCTCCACAGCAGGCGCCCACCACGGCGGTGGTGGAGGCCTCGGTGGCCGGCCTCACGGGTGCAGATCTCGCCGTTTCTTCGGCTGAGACACAGCTTCCGTGCCGCGCCGGGAAGCGCCGCCAGGGTTCTCGTCATCTTCCGATTCTCGCCGCTGCGAGCGCAACGGGGGCAGGTGCGGGATGCGCACGGGACGGTGGGGGCCGGTGGGGAAGGGATCGGCGGTCATCGCTGACCACCACCGGTGCGACGAGAGAACATGTCGACCTCCTGGAGTTTCCACGATCCGTCACCCCTGCCTCGCTGCCGAGGGGGTTGACAGTGGGGGACGCCGTGCTACGCATACCCCACGGGGGTATCATCGACACATGCACGGATACGAGGGGCACAAAGACGATCTCCTGAAGCGCCTGCGCCGCGCGGAGGGACAGGTGCGCGGCATCGCCCGCATGGTCGACGACGACCAGTACTGCATCGACATCCTCACGCAGGTGTCGGCGGTCACCAAGGCCCTCGAGAACGTCGCCCTCTCGTTGCTCGACGACCACCTGTCGCACTGCGTCGCCGAGGCGGCCCAACAGGGCGGCCCCGTCGCCGAAGAGAAGCTCAAAGAGGCGAACCAGGCCATCGCGCGTCTGGTCCGCTCATGAGCGACGCGGGCGGAGCGCACCTTTCCGATCGTGCCGAGCGCCGACTCCGCGGCCCCGTCGGCACCACCGCGACCGTGACCTTGGCCACATCCTCCGCAACGACCCTCGCGCCGTGAGCGCCCCATCGAAGGAGACCCCCATGACCGAACGACGCCTCGACCTCGGCCTGTCCTCGACGAACGTCGGCGGCTGCGGCTCGGACTGCGGCTGCGGACACGCGTCGGCGCCCGCCGCCTCCGCCGTCTCCGCTGCTTCCGTGGCGGCCGCCGACACACTGCGCGTGGAGGGGATGACGTGCGACCACTGTGTGCGCGCGGTCACCGAAGAGCTCTCCGCCCTCGACGGCGTCGAGGTGGTCGACGTCGAGCTGCACGTCGGAGGGGAATCGCTCGTGCGCATCGCCTCGACGGGCGCCGTCGACGAAGCTCAGCTCGCCGCCGCGATCGACGAGGCGGGTTACACGCTCGCCCGCTGAGTCGGTTCTCTCGTGGGCGAGGTCAGAGCACGCGCCGCAGCAGCGCGTCGACGGCGGCGTGGAACGTGACGTTCTGCGACACCTCGACCGCGCGGTCGTAGCGCGAGCCGCCCAGGGCGACGAAGACCGCTCCGACGACCTCGACGTAGCCGACGATGTACCCGTCGCGAGCGACCTCGTACAGGTCGAGGTCGATGCGCGTCCACGGGATCTCGGTGAAGGCGGGGGGCGTGACGGGCGAAGAGGAGTTCGCGGCGGCCTTCTTCGTCGACCCTCGGCTGGTGAGAGGTGCTTCCATGACCATGCGAGTGCTCCTTGGGTCGTCCGCGTCCCTCCAGATTGCGACGCGACCCGGTGACGCACCGCGGGCTTGACGAAAGGCCCGGACGGGGATACTCGCGGGTCAGAGCGCGGAGCGCGCGGGCCGACCGCGTCGCGGCCGATCGGCCGACAGCGCGAACGGAGCGCTCCCGCGCGTGAGCTCTTCGACGTCGTCCAGCCAGCGCAGGTCGGCGTCGAGCCGGGCGCGTCGTGCGGCGCGCACGATGGCCGCCGACACGGCATCCGTCGTCTCGCTCGGCGCTTCGGGGTCGGCGAGCGCCTGCCGCACAGCCGCGCGCTGAGCCGACAGGATGCCGTCGACGTCGGCGCCGGGAAGAGTGACGGCCAGCGCGATCTTGAGGGCGACCTCGTCGCGCTTCTCGATCTGCGACGCGGTGGACAGCCAGGTGCGCGCTTCGAGGCGTCCGGCCTCGGTGGGCTCCCACAGCATGCGCCCCTCGTCGTCGAGGCCGCGGCCGACCACGAGGCCGTCGCGTTCGAGGCGTTCGAGGGTCGTGTAAACCTGTCCGACGTTGACCGTGGCGCCCGTGCGCCGGTGGTACTCCGCGCGCAGCTGAGAGCCGTAGCAGGCACCGCGATCGAGGATCGCGAGCAGGCTCTGACGTACCGACACGGCGGCCTCCCGGCGGGCTCGAAAATGACTTGCTCAGTATATGGTTCGACGCCGAGGCAACCCCGAACGGCGCTCCGGAGCCCGGCGTAGCATGTGGTCTGACCACACAATCCGGTTCGATCGGAGGCTCCTGATGGAGTGGCTCGACCCCCTGGCTCTCGCCCGCTGGCAGTTCGGGTTGACGACCCTGTACCACTTCCTCTTCGTGCCGCTGACGCTCGGAATGTCGCTGGTCGTGGCCATCTTCCAGACGGTCTGGTACCGCACCGGAGACGTGCGCTGGCTGCACATCACGCGCTTCTTCGGCAAGATCTTCCTCATCAACTTCGCCATGGGCGTCGTCACGGGGATCGTGCAGGAGTTCCAGTTCGGCATGAACTGGTCGGCGTACTCACGCTTCGTCGGCGACGTGTTCGGCGCCCCCCTCGCGTTCGAGGGGCTGCTCGCCTTCTTCCTCGAGGCGACGTTCATCGGCCTCTGGATCTTCGGGTGGGACAAGCTCCCCCGCCTCGCCCACCTCGCCAGCATCTGGATGGCGACGATCGGCGCCACCCTCTCGGCGTACTTCATCATCGCCGCCAACGCCTTCATGCAGAACCCGGTCGGGTATCAGATGTCCGCCGAGGGGCATCGCGCCGAACTCGTGGACTTCTGGGCCCTGCTGACCAACCCGGTCGCCCTCGCGGCCTTCCCGCACACGATCTTCGCGGGCTGGATGTTCGCCGCCATGATCGTCGTCGCCATCTCGGCCTGGCACATGGCCCGCGGCCAGAACACCGACATGATGCGCAAGACCCTGCGTTTCGGCCTGTGGTCCACGCTCGTGTCGTTCGTCCTCGTCGCCGTCGTCGGCGATCAGCTCAGCCTGGTCATGGTCGCGACGCAGCCGATGAAGATGGCCGCCGCCGAGGCGACGTTCCACACCGTCTGCGGTCAGGATGCCTCGTTCTCGATCTTCACGCTCGGCACCCCCGACGGTACGAGCGAGCTGTTCTCGATCCGGGTGCCGTTCCTGCTCAGCATCCTGTCGACGCACTCGCTCGACGGCTGCGTCGAGGGCATCAACGACTTGAACACGCTGTACAGCCAGCAGATGTTCCCGCAGTTCGCAGGCCAAGTCGACGGCAACTTCGCGCCCGTGCTGTGGGTCACCTACTGGGCGTTCCGCTGGATGATCGCCCTCGGCGGTATCGCCGCGCTGGTCAGCGTCGTGGGCCTCTGGGTCACGCGCAAGAAGGCCACCCGCCCGGTCGCTCCGTGGATGTGGCGCGTCGCGATCTGGGCCGCTCCCCTGCCCATGCTCGCGAGCCTCGTCGGGTGGGTGTTCACCGAGATGGGCCGTCAGCCCTGGATCGTGTTCGGTCTCATGCTCACGCAGGACGGCGTCTCGCCCAGCGTGCCGGGCTGGAGCGTGCTCATCTCGCTCGTCGCCTTCACCCTCGTGTACGCCAGCCTCGCCGTCGTCGAGTTCGGACTCATCAAGAAGTACGCGCAGAAGGGTCCCGATCCCCTGCCCGATCCGGACGCCGTGCACGACGACTCCGTCGAGAACACCCCGACCACGGTCTACTAGGAGCCCCTCATGGACCTCGCATACCTCTGGTTCTGGATCGTCGCCTTCCTCTTCGTCGGCTACTTCGTGCTCGACGGTTTCGACTTCGGCGTGGGCATGTCGATCCCCTTCCTCGGCAAGGACGACATCGCCCGCCGGCAGATCATCAACACGATCGGTCCCGTATGGGACCTCAACGAGACGTGGGTCATCGTCGCCGGCGCCGCCCTGTTCGCGTCGTTCCCCGAGTGGTACGCGACGCTGTTCAGCGGCTTCTACCTGCCTCTCCTGGCGATCCTGCTCGCCCTCATCGCCCGGGGCGTCTCGTTCGAGTACCGCCACCAGCGCGACTCCCTGCGGTGGAAGCGCTCGTTCGACCGCATGATCGTGATCGGCTCGGCACTGCCCGCCTTCCTCTGGGGCGTGGCGTTCGCGAACATCGTGCAGGGCGTACCCCTCGACGCCGACCACGAGTACGTCGGCACCGTGCTGACCCTGCTGAACCCCTACGGCATCCTGGGCGGACTCACGACGCTGAGCCTGTTCTTCCTGCACGGGTTGTTCTTCGTCGCGCTGAAAACCGACGGGCAGGTGCGCGCCGACGCCCGGTCGCTCGCGAAGAAGGCGGGGCTCGCGACCATCGCCCTCGCTGCGCTGTTCCTCGGGTGGACGATCGTGAACGCCGCGAACGCCCAGGCACCCCTGCTGCTCGGGGTCGTCGCCCTCGCGGGCATCGCCGCTCTGACGCTCATCGGCGCGTGGGTCGCAAACCTCCGCGACCGCGAGGGGACGGCGTTCACCCTCGGCGCGATCACGATCGTCGCCGCGGTCGCGGCCCTGTTCTTCGCGCTCTTCCCCAACGTGATGCCCTCGACCCTGGGTGCCGGATCGAGCCTCACGATCGACAACGCCTCGAGCACCGACTACACCCTGACGATCATGAGCTGGGCGGCACTGATCTTCCTGCCGCTGATCCTCGCCTACCAGGGCTGGACGTACTGGGTGTTCCGCAAACGCGTGACCCGCGCGCGCATCGAGAAGGCCGCGTTGGTGGCGCATTGAAACCCGTCGATCCCCGGCTGCTGCGCCACGCCACGGCCTCGCGCCGCTTCTTCGCGGTCACGGCGGCGATCGTCCTCGCCCAGACGGGGGTGATCGTCGGTTTCGCGGGGGCGCTCACCGCCGCCCTCGTCGGCGCGATCGAGGGCCGACCGCTCGCGGAGCTCTGGGGCTACGTGGGGATCGCCGCCTCGCTCGCCCTGCTGCGCGGGCTCTTGATCGCCGCCTCCGAGCGGGTGTCGGCGCGCGGAGCCGCGGCGGCCTCGTTGCAGCTGCGGCGAGCGCTGGTCACGGCGGTCGCGCGCCTCGGCCCGGCATGGCTCTCGCAGCGCAACTCGGCGAGCCTCGCCCTGACGGCGGGGCACGGCCTGGAGGCCCTCGACGCGTACTTCGGGCGCTACCTGCCCCAGCTGGTCGCGACGGTGATCACCCTGCCGATCCTCATCGGCGCGATGACCCTGGCCGACCCGCTGTCGGGCCTCACGGTCGTGCTGACCATTCCCCTGATCCCGCTGTTCATGGTGCTCATCGGCCTCGCGACCCGCGGTGTGCAGCAGAAGCAGTACCGCACTCTCGGTCGCCTCGCCGCGCGCTTCGCCGACACCGTCGAGGGGCTCGGCACCCTGAAGGTGTTCGGCCGCCAGCACCGAGCCGCCGACACGATCGAGACGGTCACGCGCGACTACAAGCGCGAGACGATGACGGTGCTGCGGGTGTCGTTCCTTTCGGGCTTCGCGTTGGAGTTCCTGGCATCCATCTCGGTCGCCATCATCGCCGTCACCATCGGCTTCCGCCTGCTCGCGGGAGATCTCAGCCTGCTCGTCGGGCTCTTCGTGCTGCTGTTGGCCCCCGAGGCGTACCTGCCGCTGCGGCAGGTGGGCGTGCAGTTCCACGCCGCGAGCGAGGGGGTCGCGGCGACCGAGCAGATCTTCGACGCCCTCGACGCCGCGCACGCCGCCGTTGTTCCGGATGCCGTCACCCCGGCGCGCGGGACGACGCTCGCGCTCGAGGGGGTGCGCGTGCACCGCGAGGGGCACCGCTCGCCCCGGGTGTCGCTGTCGGTGGGGCCGCGCGAGGTGGTGGTCGTGTCGGGGCCGAGCGGTGTCGGCAAGTCCAGCCTGATCGCGGCCCTGCTCGGTTTCGCCGACCACGACGGTGAGGTGCGCCTGGACGGGACCGCCGTACCGCACGCCCGCGACAGCGTCTCGTGGGCCGGGCAGCGGCCGGGACTCGTGACGGGGACCGTCGGCGAGAACGTGGCCCTGGGCTCGACCCCCGATGCCGCGGCGATCCGTCTCGCCCTCGACGACGCGGGGGCCGCCGACATCGACCCGGCCACCCCGCTCGGCGCGAACGGCACGGGACTCTCGGGCGGGCAGGCGCAGCGCGTCGCCGTCGCCCGGGCGCTCTACCGGGCACGGGTCGTGGGGACGCCGTTCATCGTGCTCGACGAGCCCTCGAGCGCCCTGGATGCCACGACCGAGGCGCACCTGTGGGCGACGCTGCGCCGCGAGGCCGACGCCGGCCGCGGGGTCCTGCTCGTCTCGCACCGCCGGTCCGCACGCGCGATCGCCGACCGCGTGGTCGAGGTGGACCCCCCGCGTGAGTCGCCAGGATCTGTCGCTTCCGCGCTCGTCGCGGCGACGAATCCTGGCGACTCGCGCGCGAGTCGGGCGGTGCGGTCGTGAACGACCGGGTGCGGGGGATCCTGCGATCCGCCCTGCCGTCGCCGCGGCGCTTCGCTCCGGCCCTGCTGTCGGGCTTCGGGTCGGCGGCGAGCGCGATCGCGCTATTGGCGGCGAGCGCGTGGCTGATCGCGCGGGCGGCCGAGCAGCCCCTCGTGATGTACCTGTCACTGGCGGTCGTGGGCGTGCGGGCTTTCGCGCTGTCGCGCGGGGTGTTCCGCTACCTCGAACGGCTGAGCGGGCATGACGCCGCTCTCCACCAGCTGGCCGGGGTGCGCGCCGAACTCGTGCGCGACCTCGTGCCCCTCGCTCCCGACGGTCTCGGCCGCGCCCGCCGCGGCGGACTGCTCTCCAGCGTCGTCGATGACGTCGAGGAACTGCAGAACCTGCCGCTGCGCGTCGTGCTGCCGCTGGCGACCGCGGTGCTGACGGCCCTGGCCGCCGTGGTGTTCGTGGCCCTCGTGTCGTGGCCGGCCGCCCTGGTGCTGTTCGCCTGCCTCGTCGCGGCCTTCGCCGTGGCCGTCGCCGTGGGGTGGGCTGCGGGAGCCCGCGCCGAGCGTTCGATCGCGCCGCTCCGCGCCGATGTGGCCGACGCCGTGCACGACCTGCTGACGAACCTCGACGTGCTGACGGCCTACAGCGCGGGGGGTGCCGCCCGCGAGCGCATCAGCCGGGCAGACCGGGCGCTGCGCCGTGCCGTCGTGCGCCGGGGCGGGGCGCAGGGACTCACCGCGGGGGCCGTCTCGGTGCTCGCGGGACTCGCCTCGGTGGCTGCCCTGCTGGTGGCTGCCCCCGCGGTGACCGGCGGCACCCTGTCAGGACCGGGCCTCGCCGTGGTCGTCCTGCTGCCGATGGCGGTGTTCGAGGTGTTCGGTCCCGTGCCGCTGGCACTGGCCTCGTGGCGGCAGGTCCGGCGCGCCGCGGAGCGCATCGCCGAGGCCGTCCCCGACGCCGTACCCGAGGGCCTTCCCCGCGACGAGCCGGCCGCCACCGGCTCCGCGCCGGCGCTGGGTTCGGGCCTCTCCCTCGTCGGCGTCTCGGCGCACTGGCCCGCGCGGGGCGACACCGATGCCGACGCCGGGCGGCTGCACGACGTCTCGCTGCACGTCGCCCCGGGCGAGCGCGTGCTCGTGAGCGGGCCGAGCGGGGCCGGCAAGACGACGCTCGCGCACGTGCTCGTCCGCTTCCTCGACGTCGCGGGGACATACGAGATCGACGGAGTCGACGTCCGCACCCTGTCGGGCGACGACCTGCGCCGCACGGTGGGTCTCGTCGAGCAGTCCCCCCATCTGTTCGACGAATCCGTACGCCAGAATCTGCTCTTCGCCCGCGACACCGCCACCGACGACGACCTTCGAGCCGCCCTGGCCCGCGTCGGCCTCAACGACTGGGTCGCCGAGCGGGGCGGGCTCGACGCGCGTGTCGGCGATCGCGGGGCGCTGGTCTCGGGCGGGCAGGCACAGCGCCTGGCGCTGGCGCGGGCGCTGCTGCGCGGCTTCCCCGTGCTCGTGCTCGACGAGCCGACCGCGGGCGTGGACCCCGCGGCATCGGATGCCCTGCTGCACGATCTGCTCGGCGCCGTCGGACGCGACCGCGCCGTGGTGCTCGTGTCGCACGTCGAGGTGCCCGCCGGGCTGGTCGACCGCGAGGTGCGCCTGGAGGACGGGCGCGTGGTCCCGGGTGTCAGGGAGCGCGCTCGTCAGCGACCGCCCCGGTTCTCGTGAGCGCCCTCTGACGCAGCCGGTACGAACCGCACCCGCTCGGAGGCGACACTCATCGACACCACGTCGCCCGGGCCCAGCCGGCCCGCGGCCTCCGGCGTGACCTCGACGGCTCCCGCATCGGTGACGACCCGCACGCCCGTCGGCGTCGCCTCCAGGTAGGCGACGGTCGCCCGGAACCCCTCACCGAGACGCGCGTCGACTGCGCGGAAGACCGCCGCAAGAGGGGTGCCGTCGACGCCCGCGAGCGCGCGAGACGCGGCATCCGATGCGGTCAATCGCACCCCGCCTCGCACGAACGCTCCCCCCTGGGCCACCCCGACGAGCCGTTCCAGGCCCGCGATCCGTGCCGCGACGTCGGTCGCCGGAGCCGTCAGCACCTCGCGCACGGGCCCGGCCTGCGTCACGCGTCCGCGCTCGACGATCACGAGCCGGTCGGCCAGGGCCGCGGCATCGACGGCGTCGTGGGTCACCGCGACGGCCGTCACTCCGGCGAGGTGCTCACGCAGCATCGCGCGGATCTCCGAGGCCGTCACCGCGTCGAGCGCCACGAGCGGCTCATCGAGCAGCACGACCCGCGGTTCGGCGGCGAGCGCCCGAGCCACCGCGACGCGCTGCTGTTCACCGCCCGACAATTCCACCGGGCGCCGGTCCCCCGCCCCCGGGAGCCCCACGCGAGCCAACCATTCGTCGGCGCCGGAGCGGGCGACGGATGCCGAGACCCCGGCCGCGCGCGGGCCGAAGGCGACGTTCTCGCGCGCGGTCAGATGCGGGAACAGCCGCGCGTCCTGCCCCAGCAGCACGATGCCTCGGTGCATCGGCGCCGTGCGGAGCCCCGGGGCTCGGTCGAGCACGCGCCCGTCCACCGCGATCTCGCCGCCGTCGAGCGGGGTGAGACCCGCGAGCGCACCCAGCAGCGTCGACTTGCCCGCGCCGCTCCGGCCCATCACGGCCACCGTCTCACCCGCGGCGACGTCGAGCGCGATGTCGACGTCGAAATCACGGCGGCGCACGCGTACCTCGGCGCGGAGCACGGCGGCATCCCGACCCCTCGACGACCCGCCGACGGATCGCGCACCGCCTTGGTCCTCAGCGCCGCCCCCGCTCATCGCCCCACCCCCGGCCGCCACCCGCGCACGAGCAGCAGAACCGCGACCGCCGTGATCAGCAGCAGGAGCGACAGCGCGACCGCGGTGCCCTGCGAGACGCCCGCGCCGTTGAACGCCGTGTATATCGCCAGCGGCATCGTCTGCGTGACCCCGGGGCGGTTCCCGGCGAACAACGCGGTCGCACCGAACTCGCCGATCGCGCGAGCGAAGCACAGCACGATCCCCGCGACGATGCCGGGGGCGGCCAGCGGCAGCGTGATCCGGCGCAGGATCGTCGCGCGGCTCGCCCCGAGAGACGCCGCCGCCCGCTCGAACTCGACACCGGTGCTGCGCAGAGACCCCTCGACCGCGAGCACGAGGAACGGCAGGGCCACGAACACCTGAGCGAGCACGACGGCGGGGGTGGTGAACGGCAGTCCGAGCGCGCCGAACCACCCGTTCCGCCCGAACAGGTACAGCAGGGCGACGCCGCCGACCATGGGCGGCAGCACGAGCGGAACGGTGACCAGCGCCCGCAGCAGCGCCGCCGTGCGCCCCGGGCTCCGCGCGATCACGAGCGCGAGAGGGATGCCGACGATCGCGCAGAGCACGGTGGCCACCGCCCCCGTGCCCAGCGACAGGCCGAGCGCCGAAAGCGCGGCCTCCGAGGTCACATCGCTCCAGAGCGTCGCCCACTGCACCCGGGCGATGAGCGCGGTCAGGGGCACGAGCAGGAAGAGCAGCCCGACGACCGCCGGCACGATCAGCCAGCGCGGAACGTAGCCCGCCGCTCTCACGGGGCGCGGAACCCGGCGTCGGCGAGGATCCGCTGACCGTCGTCGGAGAGCACGAAGGCGACGAACGCCGCGGCCGCGTCGGGGTTCGGGGCGTCGGCGAGGGCGGCGATCGGGTAGCGGTTCACCACGGCGTCGGCGCCGTCGGGCACGATGGCCTCGACGTCATCCCGGCCGACCACGTCGGTGGCGTAGACGAGTCCGGCATCCGCTTCGCCGGCGGCGATCTTGGTGAGCACGGCGGTGACGTTCTGCTCGGCGCTGGCGGGCGTCACCGTGACGCCGGCGCTCGACAGCAGCGTCGCCGACGCCGCGCCGCACGGCACCTCGGGGGCGCACAGCACCGTGGTCACGCGCGCGAGGTCGGCGAGGGTCGACACCGCGCCGGGGTTGCCGGTGGGCACCGCGATGACGAGCGTGTTGCCCGCGAACAGCTGCGGGTCGGGGGCCTGATCCGTCACCTTCGCCATGTTCTTCTCGTCGGCCGAGGCGAAGACGTCGGCGGGCGCGCCCTCGCCGATCTGCGTGGCGAGGGTGCTCGAGCCGTCGTAGACGGCGCTCACAGTGACCCCGGGGTGGGCGGCCTCGAAGGCCGTGGCGATCTCGTCGAACGACCGCTGCAGCGAGGCGGCGGCGTACACCTCGACGGTTCCGTCGAGCGTGGCTGCGGACGCGGCGGACCCGGATGCCGCGGGGGCGGGGGATGCCGTCGGGCTCGCGCAGGCGGCGAGCAGGGCGGCAGCGGCGAGGACGACGAGAAGACGGAGGGGGCGGCGCACTGTGTTCCTTTCGGCGGCGCCGGCGGCCCGCGACCTCCATTGTGCCCTCATTTGCGGACAATATGGCCGCAATTCTCCGCACTCGCCCTTCCGGCGCTCCACGTCACCACCGTCGTGCCGAGCCGAACTCCTGAGAAATACGGCGTCCAGGCCACCCTCGGGCACCATCCGGCGCGCCGGGCCCCGAAACTCAGGAGTTCGGCCCGCGTCGACCGCCCGTCGAGGCCGGCGAGTCACGCCCGCTCGGCCGCCCGTCGACCCCGGCCAGCCACGCCCGCGTCGGGCGCTCAGCGAGGCCGCCGCCTCACGCCCGCGGAGCCTCCACGGTCACGACCGTCGCCTTCACCGAGGCCACCGCGAGCGACCCCGGGGCGAGCGCCAGCTCTTCCGCCGCCTCGGCCGACATCAGCGACACCACGCGGTGCGGCCCGCACTGCAGGTCGACCTGCGCCATGACGCCGTCGATCCGCACGCGCGTGACGATGCCGACGAAGCGGTTGCGCGCGCTCGAGGCGACCCCGGTCGGGTCGTCGGGCTCGTCGGCGAGCGCCACGGCCCGCTCCGCGAGGGCCGCCCCCGGGATCTCGACGGGCGAGGCACCCGTCGTCGGCAGCACGCCCTGGTCGATCCAGCGGCGGACGGTGTCGTCGCTGACGCCGAGCAGGCGCGCGGCCGTGGCGATGCGGAAGGTGTTCGGCATGCGACGACCGTATCGCCCGCGCGGTTCGCGGAGCTGTCACACCAGGAGATTCCCCGTAGCTCCCCACCGCCCTCCCCCGCCCCCGCGCGCTTAGGCTCGACTCATGGATGCCGAGCACACCACCACGAGGCCGGGCCCGGTCGTCGTACCGCTCGGCGCCACCGTGACCGCGGGCGCCCCGGCGGGCCAGCTGGGCGCGATCCGCGCCACCGGCGCACCGCGCACGGGCGAACCGCGCACGGGATCATCGCGCACGGCAGAACCGCAACGCGAACCCGGCGCCGTCCGCGCGACCGGCGCCCCGCAAGAGGGCGGACTGCTCGACCGCTTCGGTCGCACCGCCCGCGACCTGCGCGTCTCGGTCATCGACAAGTGCAACCTTCGCTGCACGTACTGCATGCCCGCCGACGGACTGCCCTGGCTCCCCCAGTCGCAGCTCATGACGACCGACGAGATCCGCCGGATCGTCCGCGTGGCCGTGCAGTCGCTGGGCGCCGAAGAGCTGCGCATCACCGGCGGCGAGCCGCTCGTGCGCAAGGACCTCGAGTTCATCATCGCCGGCATCCGCGAAGACAATCCCGACCTGCCGATCGCGCTGACCACGAACGCGGTCGGTCTCGATCGCCGCGCCCAGGCGTTGAAAGACGCGGGCCTCACCCGCCTGAACGTGTCGCTCGACACCCTGCACGCCGAGACCTTCGCCTCTCTCACCCGCCGCCCCCACCTCGACAAGGTGCTCGCGGGCCTGCAGGCCGCTCGCGCCGCGGGCCTCGGCCCGATCAAGATCAACGCCGTGCTGCTGCGCGGCATCAACGACACCGAGGTCGTGCCGCTGGTCGAGTGGGCGGTGTCGAACGGCTTCGAGATGCGTTTCATCGAGGACATGCCCCTCGACGGCGACCGCTCGTGGACCGCGACGAACGTCATTCCCGCCCGCGACATCCGGGCCGCGATCGGCGAGGCCTTCGAGCTGTCGGCCGATCCCCGCGGCCGCGGTGCCGCGCCCGCCGAGCGCTGGGAGGTGCGCCGCCACGGTGAGACCGCCCTGGCCGGTCACGTCGGCATCATCTCGTCGGTCACCGAGCCGTTCTGCAACGCCTGCTCGCGCACGCGCGTCACCGCCGACGGCCGCATCCGCTCGTGCCTGTTCTCGCACGAAGAGACCGACCTGCTGAGCGTGCTGCGCGACGGCGCCGACGACGAGGGCCTCGCGCAGGTGTGGCGCGACGCGATGTGGGCCAAGCCCCGCGCCCACGGTTCCGACACGGTCGGTCTGGCACGAGCCGACTTCGTGCAGCCCGAGCGCACGATGAGCGCGATCGGCGGATGAAGCCGCTCGTCGAGCCGGTGGCATCCCTCGCCCCCGAGGAGCTGATCCGCACCGCCCGCCACGCCGTGCTGCTCGGCATCGGCGAGGAGGGACAGCGGCGTCTGGCGGCCGCCCGCATCGCCGTCGTCGGCGCCGGCGGTCTCGGCTCCCCCGTGCTGCTGTCGCTCGCGGCCGCCGGTGTCGGCGAACTCATCGTCATCGACGACGACGTCGTGGAGCGCACCAACCTGCAGCGTCAGCTGATGCACCGCGTCGACGACATCGGCACCGCCAAGACGGCATCCGCCGCCCGCGCCGTTCGCGACCTCTCCCCCCTCACCGTCGTGCGCGAGCACACCGTACGACTGACCCCCGACAATGCCCGCGAGCTGTTCGAGGGCGCCGATCTCGTCATCGACGGAAGCGACACCTTCGACACGCGCGAGGCCGTCGCCGCCGCGACCGAGTCCCTCGGCATCCCCCTCGTCTGGGGAGCCGTGCAGGAGTGGGCGGCGCAGGTGACCGTGTTCTGGTCCGCCCCGCCCGAGGGCCACGTGCCCGTGGTGCTCGGCGATCTGTTCCCTCCCGGCTCGGCCGGAGAACCGCCCACGTGCGCGCAGGTCGGCGTGCTCGGCTCGCTCTGCGTACAGGTCGGCGGGCTGCTCGCGACCGAGGCGATCAAGCTGATCACCGGCGCCGGAGAACCGCTCCTCGGCCGACTCGTCGTGATCGACGCGCTCCGCGCGCGTCACGACGTCCTCCCGCTCGTGCCCGCGCGGCACCCGTGACCCGTCTCGCCCAGATCCCGGAGGCCCCGATGACCCCGCTGCTCACCGTCGAACAGCACCGCGACCGCGTGCTCGCCGCCGTCGCGCCGCTTCCCGCCGAAGAGGTGCCGCTGGCTGCCGCGGCCGGACGCACCCTCGCCGAGCCCGTGCTCGCCGCCCACGACCTGCCCGGTTTCGACAATTCGTCGATGGACGGCTTCGCCGTGCGCTTCGCCGATGTCGAGGGGGCGGATGCCGAGACCCCGGTGACCCTGAGGGTCGTGGCCGATCTGCCGGCCGGCACCGCCGACGACCCGACGCTCGCGACGGGTGAGGCCGCGCGCATCATGACGGGCGCGGCCGTTCCCGCCGACGCCGACGCCATCGTGCCGTTCGAGGACACGGCCGGGGGCCTCGCCGACTCGCTCGGCTCGGTCGAGGTGCGCCGGGGTCCCGCCGCTGCGGGAGCCTTCATCCGTCGCCGCGGCGGCGATACGCGCGCGGGTGACATCGTGCTCTCGCCCGGAGAGCGTCTCGGCGCCTTCGCCCTGGCCGCGGCGGCCGCCGCCGGCGTCGACACCGTGTCGGTCACGCGCCGCCCCCGCGTGGCGATCGTGTCGACCGGCAGCGAACTCGTCGCCCCCGGTGCAGCGCCCGAACGCGGCCAGACCCCCGATTCCAATGCGACGCTGCTGACCGCGCTCGTCACCGAGGCCGACGCCGAGATCGACCTCGTCGACCGCGTCGGCGACGACCCCGCCGGCATCGACGCCGTGCTCGCCCGCGCGGCGCGCGCCGATGTCGTCGTGTTCACCGGCGGAGTGAGCGCGGGCGCCTACGAGCCCGTACGGCTGGCACTCGCCGACCGCATCGCCTTCGACAGGATCGCCATGCAGCCCGGCAAGCCGCAGGCCTTCGGCGTCCTCCCCGACGGTCGCCTCGTCTTCGGTCTGCCCGGCAATCCCGTGAGCGTCGCGGTGTCGTTCGAGGTGTTCGTGCGCCCCGCCCTGCTGGCGCTCCAGGGGCGCGCCGACGTCGACCGACGCCTCGCCCGCCTCACGGCATCCGAGAGCTGGACGACTCCGCCCGGACGCCGCCAGTACCTCCCCGCCGCGGTCGATCTGGTCGCCGGAACCGTGCGCCCGGCCACGGCCGGAGGGTCGGGTTCGCACCTCGCGGCCTCGCTCGCTCGCGCCGAGGCCTTCGCGATCGTCCCCGCCGACGTGTCGGCCGTCGCCGTGGGCGACCCGCTCGATGTCATGCTGATTCCATGACCTTCACCCACCTGGATGCCACGGGCCACGCCCGCATGGTCGACGTCACGCTCAAGCAGCCCACCGTGCGCTCGGCGACCGCGCGGGGCTTCGTGCGGTGCGCGCCCGAGGTGGTCGCGGCCCTCCGCGACGGCACCACCCCCAAGGGCGATGTGCTGGCCGTGGCGCGGATCTCCGGCATCCAGGCCGCCAAGTCGACTCCGGCTCTGCTGCCGCTGGCCCACGTCATCGGCGTGCACCGCGCCTCGGTGGAGCTCGAGATCACCGACGACGGCGTCGAGATCGAGGCCACCGTCGGCACCGCCGACCGCACCGGCGTCGAGATGGAGGCGCTCACGAGCGTCTCGGTCGCCGCCCTCGCCATCGTCGACATGGTGAAAGGCATGGACAAGGGCACCTTCATCGAGAACGTGCGCATCGTGTCGAAGACCGGCGGCAAGTCGGGCGACTGGCGGCGTCCGGGCGAGTCGGATGCCGCGGACGGGACGCTCGCATGAGCGTCCGCGTCCGCTACTTCGCCGCCGCCGCCGAGGCCGCCGGCACGGATGCCGAAGACCGCGCCGAGACGACCCTCGTCGCGCTTCGCACGGCGATCGCCGCCGCCCACCCCGCCCTCGTCGGCATCCTGGATCGCTGCGCCGTGCTCGTCGACGGCGCGCGCCACGACGACGACGTGGCGCTCACCGGCGCGACCCACGTCGACGTGCTGCCGCCCTTCGCGGGCGGCTGAGCGCGCCTCACGAAGCGACGCGCGGCGACGTCCAGGTAGTCGCGCATCTGACTGCGCTTGACGATCAGGAAACCCTTGATGCGGGCGATCTCGGCGACGGTCGGGACCGTGACCCCTCCCCCGGAGGGGAGCGTCACTCGCTGCACCTCCAACGGCCGACGCCCGGAGGGCATCAGATCTGATACCTACCCGCCCAGACCCTTCCACTCCGTGGTGCCGTCGGCCTCGACCTGACGCTTCCACACGGGGAGGTCGGTCTTGATCGTCTCGATCACCGTGCGGCACACCTCGAACGCCGCGGCGCGGTGACCGGATGCCACGGCGATGATCACGGCCGCATCGCCCACGCCCAGTCGCCCGACGCGGTGGCTGACGGCGACGATCGCGTCGGTGCCGGCAGCTGCGTCCTCGGCGATGCGGTGAAGCGCCTGCTCGGCGTCGGGGTGCGCGCTGTACTCCAGGGCGACCACCGCGTCGGAGGCATCGGGGTCGGTGTCGCGGACGCGCCCGACGAAGGTGGTCACGGCACCCGACGAGGGGTCCTCGACGGCGTCGAGGTGCACGTCGAGGTCGAGCGGCTGCTCCGACAGGCGGGCGATGCGGACGGCACTCATGCGTGGTCTCCTCCGGCGAGCTGGTCGAGCACGTGCGGGGCGATCTCGGCGATCACCGTGATTCCGGATGCCACGGCGCGCGTGGATCCGGGAAGGTTGACGACGAGCACCCCGGGGTCGACGACCCCCGCCAGCCCGCGCGAGATGACCGACAGGGGGGTGTCGGCGAGGCCCCGACGACGCAGCTCTTCGGCGACACCGGGCAGCTCACGATCGAGCACCCGGGCGGTGCCCTCGGGCGTGCGGTCGCGGGGCGCGATGCCCGTGCCACCCGTGGTGACGATGAGTCCCGGCCCCTCGGCGACGGCGGCGCGCAGCGCGGCCTCGACGCTGTCGGCCCCGTCGGGCACGACGACCGCGTCGGCGCAGGTGAACCCGGCCTCGCGCAGCAGCGACACGGCGAGCGGGCCGCCGCGGTCTTCGCGCAGGCCCGCGGCAGAGCGGTCGGAAACGGTGATCACCCGGGCGACGTGCGGCACGGGATCAGCCTAGGTCAGACGCCCGAGGGGCGAACCCCGACGAGCGCGACGAGATGCGAGGCGCGCACGAGAGCATCGTCAGACCGTCTCGACCTCGGGGACCTCGGGCGCGAGGCGACCCGCCTCGGCCTTCGGCTCCGGATTATCGCGCTGCACGTGCTCGGCAGCAGCGGTGATGCGCTGGGCCATACCGCTGAAGATGAGGCCGTGGAAGGGAAGCACGGCCAGCCAGTACAGGCGCCCGGCGAGACCGGTGGGAAAGAAGAGCGCGCGCTGGTCGAAGCGCGCTCCGTCGCCCTCGGGGGTCGCGCGCAGTTCGAGCCAGGCTCCCCCGGGCACCTTCATCTCGGCGCGCAGGCGCAGCAGGTGGCCGGGCTCGATGGCCTCGACGCGCCAGAAGTCGAGCGCGTCGCCGACGGTCACGACCGAGCGGCTGCGGCGACCGCGGGCGAGGCCCACCCCACCGACCAGGCGGTCCATCCACCCGCGGATCGCCCACAGCAGGGGCGAGGAGTACCAGCCGTTCTCGCCGCCGATGCCCTCGATGACCGACCACAGCTGCGCGGAGTTCGCCGTCGTCGTCATGGTGCGCTCGTCGGTGTACACCAGGCGTCCGGCCCAGTCGGGGTCGCTCGGCAGCGGGTCGCTCGGAACGCCCGAGACCTCGGCATCCTGCCAGCTGGTCTCGATGGCATCGTCGTTCACGCGTCCGAGAGCACGGCGAACGGCGTCGCGGTACGGCAGCAGACCCCCCTCGGGACGCGGCACCAGGTCGTCGATCGCCCGGTCCTTCACCACGCAGTCGTTCTGCAGCGACTCGACCAGGGGTCGTGCGATGGCCTTCGGGATGGGGGTGACGAGATTGACCCAGTGCGACGCGAGTCGAGGGGTGAGCACGGGCAACGAGGCGATCGCGCGCTGGTGCAAGCCGGCCTCGAGGGCGTAGCCGTTCATCATCTGGCCGTATCGCAGCACGTCGGGGCCGCCGATGTCGACGGCGCGGTTGACGTTCGGCGCGACCCGAGCGGCTCCGAGCAGATAGTGCAGCACGTCGCGCACGGCGATCGGCTGGATGTGGTTGCGCACCCACTTGGGTGCCGGCATGTACGGCAGCACGTCGGTGAGGTGGCGCACCATCTCGAACGAGGCGGAGCCCGAGCCGATGACGACGCCCGCCTGCAGCACGAGCGTGGGCACACCGCTGGCCAGCAGGATGTCGCCCACCTCGACGCGCGAGCGCAGATGCGCCGACAGCGTGGCGTCGTCGGGGTGCAGTCCGCCGAGGTAGACGATGCGCGACACCGAGGCCGCCGCCGCCGCGTCGGCGACCGTCTGCGACGCGCGCCGGTCGGTGGCCTCGAAGTCGCGGCCGCCGCCCATCGAATGGATCAGGTAGTAGAGCACGTCGACGCCCTCGACGGCGCTGCGGACCGCATCGGCGTCGGTCGCGTCGCCGGCGACCGTCTCGACCTCGTCACCCCAGGGGAACGCCTCGACGCGGCGCGGATCGCGCGCCATCACGCGCACGCGGTAGCCGGCCGAGAGCAGTCGGGGAACGAGTCGACCGCCCAGATATCCGGTGGCACCCAGCACCAGGGCGCGAGGGGCCGAGCCGTCGGGCCGGGGCTGGGCGACGAGCGCGGTTTCGCGGCCGGTGGGGGCGGAGAGCTCGGTCATGCCCGCCACGGTACGCGCGGCATCCGACATCACCGGGGGCTTGACGGACGCGAGGGTGAGCGCGTGCCGCCGGATCGTTCCGGTCCGCTCGACGCGCACCCCGCCGCGGGTGGGGCGATCGGGTGCTGACCTTCCGCTATCACACGCTCTCGCGCAGCGCCCGGACTGGAAACGAAAGCCGATCCGAGTGAAGCTGGATCGATGAACGAGAAACCCCCCTCGGCATCCGAAGCCGCGCGGCTCGAGGTCGACGACGTGATCGTCATCGACAAGAAGCGCGTCCGCACCGCCATCGGCGGCACCGTCGTCGGCAACTTCATGGAGTGGTTCGACTTCGGTATCTACGGCTACCTCGCCGTCACGCTCACCGTCGTCTTCGCCTCCGACGTCCCCGCCCCCTGGAACCTGCTGGTCACGCTCCTCGGCTTCGCCATCTCCTTCCTCGTCCGCCCCTTCGGCGGTTTCGTGCTCGGCCCGCTGGGCGACCGCATCGGCCGCCAGAAAGTGCTGTTCCTCACGATGGCGATGATGGCCGCGGCCACCGCGCTCATCGGCATCCTCCCCACCTCCGCGCAGATCGGACTGTGGGCGATCGTCCCCCTGTACCTGCTCAAGATGGTGCAGGGCTTCTCGACCGGCGGCGAGTACGCCGGGGCGACCACCTATGTCTCGGAGTTCTCCCCCGACCGCCGGCGCGGATTCTGGTCGTCGTGGCTCGATGTCGGGTCGTACGTCGGCTTCGCCGCCGGCGCCTCGGCCGTGGCGATCACCACCGCGATCACCACGTCGATCTCGGGTGAGAACGCCATGGTCGACTACGGGTGGCGCATCCCGTTCCTGTTGGCGATCCCGCTCGGAATCGTCGCGATCTACTTCCGTCTGCGCATTCCCGAGACGCCCGCCTTCGAGCACACCGGCTCGGCCGAGATCGATGCGGACGACCCGATGGCCCGCCAGGGTCTGATCGGCATCGTGCGGCACCACTGGAGGGCGCTCCTGATCGGTATCGCCCTCGTCGCCGCCACCAACACCGCCGGATACGCCCTCACCAGCTACATGCCGACCTACCTCGAGAAAGAGGTGGGGGTATCCAACCTGTCGGCCGCGGTGGCGACCGTACCGGTTCTGCTGGTCATGTCGGCAGCCCTCCCCCTGATCGGTCGCCTGAGCGATCGGATCGGCCGAAAGCCCGTGTACGCCATCGCCGCGGTGTCCGCCCTGGTGCTGCTGGTTCCGGCGTTCCTCATCATGCAGATCGGTGAGCTGTGGGCGGTGATGATCGCCCTGTGCATGGCGGCGGTGCCGGTGGCGTTCTACGTCGCCATCTCGGCATCCGCTCTGCCGGCCCTGTTCCCCACCGCGTCGCGGTTCGGGGCGATGGCCGTCGCCTACAACATCGCCGTGTCGCTGTTCGGCGGCACCACCCCGCTGTTCAGTCAGGCGCTCATCGACCTGACCGGCAACACCCTCATGCCGGCGTTCTACATCATGTTCTTTGCCGCTCTGGGGCTGGTCGCCCTTCTCTCCATGCGCGAGACGGCCCGCCGACCGCTGCTCGGATCGATGCCCACCGTCGAGACCACGGCCGAGGCCGAGGCCCTCGTCGAGCGGCAGGACGACGACCCACTCATCGACACCTCGACCATGCCGCTGCAGATCCGCCGCTCGTAGCCGCGCCGGAACGGGGAGGGATGCCGGAGGTCACGGCATCCCTCCCCCTTCCGGTCTTCCCGGGTCGGTGGCACGACGCCGCCCGACCGGGCACACGCTCAGCGCCGACGCCCGTTGCCGAACAGTCCGCGGATGACCCCCGACACGATGCTCTTCGTCGCCCCGCGCCCCAGCAGATCGTCGAGAGGCGCCGTCGGGGTGCTCGCCCGACGCCGCGGGGCCGCGGTGGTCTTGAGGATCCGGTCGTACTCGCGCTGCGCCTTCTTCTGCGCGTCGGCGCGGGCCTTGTCGATAGCGGCCTTCTGTTTCTCGAACTCGGCCTCGTCGGCGGCGGCCTTCTTCGCCCGCTCGATGGCCTCTTGCGCATCGGTCGCGGCCTGCAGGCGCGCGCCGAGGATCTCGCGCGCGGACTCGGGATCCACGGGGGTGCCGTAGGTCGAGAAGAGGGGCGATGACGAGACCGCCGCGACCATCGCGTCGGCGCTGATCGGCGCCATCGACGCCCGCGGGGCGAACAGGCGTGTCCAGGCGACCGGGGTGGGCGCCCCGCGCTCGCTCATGACGGTGACGATCGCTTCGCCCGTGCCGAGCTCCTGCAGCACGCGTTCGAGGTCGTAGCCCGAGTCGGGGTACGTGCGCACCGAGGCCCGCAGCGCCGTCGCATCGTCGGGGGTGAAGGCCCGCAGGGCGTGCTGCACGCGCGAGCCGAGCTGGGCGAGCACGTCACCGGGAACGTCCTTCGGCGTCTGGGTCACGAAGAAGACCCCGACGCCCTTCGAGCGGATCAGCCGCACCGTCTGGGTGATCGCGGCGAGGAACGCCTTCGACGCGTCGCGGAACAGCAGGTGCGCCTCGTCGAAGAAGAACACGAGTTTGGGCTTGTCGAGATCGCCGACCTCGGGGAGCGTCTCGTACAGCTCCGCGAGCAGGTACATGAGGAACGTCGAGAACAGCTCGGGTCGCGCGGCCACGTTGGGCACTTCGAGCAGGCTCACGATGCCGGCACCCGTGGCATCGGTGCGCAGGAACACGCTCACGTCGAGCTCGGGCTCGCCGAAGAAGGTCTCGGCGCCCGCCGCGGCGAACGCGATGAGCTCGCGCAGGATCACTCCCGCCGTCGCGGCCGACAAACCGCCGATGCCCTTCAGCTCGGCCTTGCCCTCGTCTGCGGTCAGATGGAGCAGCACCGCCCGCAGATCGGACAGGTCGACGAGGGCGAGCCCCTTCTCGTCGGCGTAGTGGAACACCAGTCCCAGGCTCGACTCCTGCGTCGCGTTCAGGCCCAGCACACGGCTGAGCAGCAGCGGCCCGAAGCCCGAGACCGTCGCCCGCACGGGGATGCCCGCGCCCACGTCGTCGCCGAGCGCGAAGAACTCGGTCGGGAACGCCCGCGCCGACCAGTCCTGGCCGAGGGCGGCGGTCCGCGCGGCGAGCTTCTCGCTCGGCGTCCCGGGGGCGGCCAGACCCGAGAGGTCGCCCTTGATGTCGGCGGCGAACACGGGCACCCCGTTCTCGGACAGCTGCTCGGCGAGCACCTGCAGGGTGCGCGTCTTACCCGTGCCGGTGGCGCCGGCGACCAGGCCGTGGCGGTTGGTCATCGCCAGCGGAATGCGCACGGGAACGGATGCCACCGGCCCGCCGTTGATCAGCACGCCGAGGTCGAGGGTCGCGCCGTCGGCGGCGTAGCCCGCGGCGACGGCGGCGACCTGGGCACCGGACAGCGGCCCCGACGCGGCGGATCCGACCGAGGTGTCCGCGGGCGGGGAAGTGCGGGGCGACGCGGAGGGGTCGGACCGCCCGGTCGCCGCAGAGCCGGCCGGAGCGGGTGCCGTCGTCGTCGGCACGACCTCGGGCGCCGCCGCGGGCTCCCCCACCGGCCGCGCCGCCGCCGCCGCGCGCGCACGGGCAGCCGTCGCCTCGGCCGCGGCCAGGTCGGCGCGCGCACGGGCGAGTCGCAGCTCGGCCTCGGCGGCATCGGCCTCGGCCTTCAGACGGGCGACCTCGGCGTCGGCGTCGGAGATAGCGGGGGTCTCGTCGGCGGCGGCGCTCATGCGCGTCAGCCTACGACGCGCCCCGCGTCCCGGCATCCGCCCGGCGCGCGCGTCTCATCACGAGTCGGTCGGCGTCGCGGTACCGCAACCGCGAGAACGCGGCGGCCAGGATGAGCGCCGCCCCCGCTCCCACCAGAGCGCCACCCAGGGTGTCCGACAGCCAGTGCGCGTGCAGGTAGGTGCGGCTGAACGCCATCAGCACGATCCAGGCCACGCCCACCACGCGCACCCACGCGTGGGGGAAGATCACCGCGGCGACGACCGCGATCGTCGCGGCGTTCGCGGTATGACCCGAGGGGAAGGAGCCGTAGTCGCTGAGGATGAGGATGTCTTCGGGACGAGCGCGACCGAAGGTCTGTTTCAGCACCTGCACGAACAGGGCGCTGCCCGCCGACGCGGTCAGGAAGTACAGTGCCGACCATCGCCGCCGCGACAGGAACAGCACGAGCGCCCCTCCGAGCGGAATGATCAGCACCGCGGTGAGGTGACCGCCCACCTGGTCCATCGCGAGCGCGAAGACGAACAGCGGCTGCGACGGCGCCGCCGCGAACAACTGGTTCCACCAGACGTCCACCGCGAACGGGCTCGGGCCGCGGAAGTACACCCACGCCCCCAGGCCGCACGCCACAGCCACCAGCACCACTCCGACGACGGCGCGGAACCGCTGCGGGCGCGCATCGAGAACGGGGTCGTCGGTCGCAGCGGCATCCATTGACCCATGATGCCGCTCGCCGAGGCCCCGCGGAACACCGACGCCCGCTCTGCTACTGTTCGCGGCCGCCGGTGTCGGCGGGGTGTCGCCGGGAGGTCAGGGCGCGAGGCGCTCGACCGTGCGCGGGCGCACGAGCACCCAGAGCGAGATCACGCCGATGACCGCGCACCCGAGCATCACGGATGCCATGGTCGTGGCGGTGATGCCCGATCCGGTGGCCAGCAGCCCGACGAGGGGCGAGATGATGCCGGCGATGCCGAAGTTGGCCGCGCCAATGATCGATTGCGCCGTCCCCGCGGCCTTGCCGTGCCGGTCGAGGGCGAGCACCTGCGCGCACGGGAAGGTGAAGCCGCACGCGGTCATGAAGAAGAACAGGGGCACGATGGTCCCCCACAGTCCCAGTCCCAACTGGTCGGTCACCACGATGGCACCCCCGGCGAGCACGAGCACCGCGGTCGAGAAGGCCATCACCCACTGGGGGCCGAAGCGGGCCGCGAGACGTGACGCGACCTGCACGCCGACGACCACGCCGACCGAGTTGGCCGCGAACAGCACGCCGTACAGCTGGGCGTTGAAGCCGTAGGTCACCTGGAACAGGAACGACGACGCCGAGAGGTACGAGAACAGACCGCTGAAGGTCATCGCCCCGATGATCAGCACGCCGATGAAGACGCGGTCGCGGAAGACGCTCGCGTACCGCTGCCACACCGTGGTGGCTCCCGGGCCGCCGCGGCGGGCCGCCGGAAGGGTCTCGGGCACGAACAGGATGGCCGACACGAGCATGACCGCGCCGTACACGGCGAGCACGACGAAGATGCCCCGCCAGTTCATCACCAGCAGCAGCGCGGAACCCGCGAGCGGAGCCAGCACGGGTGCGACGCCCGACACCATCGCCATGCGCGAGAGCATGACCACCAGGCGGCGCCCCCCGAAGAGGTCGCGGATGATCGCCGCGGCGACGACACCGCCGGCGGCGGCTCCCGCGCCCATCAGCACGCGCGCGATCGAGAGCGTCTCGAGCGTCGGCGCGAGGGCGGCGAAGATGCTCGCGGCCACGTGCAGGGCGGTCACCGACAGCAGGGGAAGACGGCGCCCGACCTTGTCGCTGAGGGGCCCGACGATCAGCTGGCCGAGGGCGAAGCCGATCATCGTGCCCGTGAGGGTCAGCTGGATCGCCGCCGCCGAGGTCTGGAAGTCGGCCTCGAGAACCGGGAACGCCGGCAGGTAGAGGTCGATGGTGAACGGGCCGAGGGCCGTCAGTGCGCCGAGCACGATGATGTACAGCACGCGGCGCGACGCGGGGATCGCGTCGCCCGGGTGCAGCACGATCGGTGCGGTGGCGGGGTTCTTGCCCAGCGCGCGGATGGCGCCGGTGGGGGTCTGCGCGGCGGCAGCCGCTGCGGGGATCACGGGGTGGGAAGCAGTATCGAGCACGCGTCAGTTTCGTTTCGCAACACGGACAGCCCGAACGAGTCGGGCTGAGAAAAAAAAGGGGGGATCGTCGAACCTCGAATCGATTCGACGTCGTTAATACTAGCGTCCCACCCCGTGCGCCACCATCCCGGCTCGCGGGTTCCTCCCAGGCCACCGGCCCATTCACCCGAATAGGCTGGGATCGTCGGCGCATGCCGATGTGTCCCGCCCCGAAGAGAGACAGAACACAGCGCATGACTTCCCCCTCCGACAAGCGCGCGAGCGGCAACCCCGCGAAGCAGGCCGACATCGACCTCACCGTCAAGCAGCAGCGCGAGCAGAAACGGCAGCAGAAGCTCGCCGAATACCAGAAGCAGATGGCGCGCCGAAAGCGCGGAAAGCTGGTCTGGTGGGTCGTCGGTTCCACGGCGGCCCTCGCGGTGATCGGCCTGGTCGTGGCATCCTTCGCCTTCGCCCCCGAGCCCCCCACGAGCTACCAGGCCGGCAACAGCACCGGGCGCGAGATCGACGGGGTGCAGACCTTCGAGAACCGCTCCGATCACGTGCAAGATGCGGTCACGTACGACCAGACCCCTCCCGCCGGCGGCCCGCACAACCCGATCTGGCTCAACTGCGGCGTCTACACCGAGCCCCAGCAGAACGAGAACGCCGTGCACTCCATGGAGCACGGCGCCATCTGGGTCACCTACGACCCCGCCCGCGTGGACGAGGCCGGCATCGACGCCCTGAAGGCGGTTCTGCCCTCGAGCTACGCGATCCTCTCGCCGTACCCCGACATGGACACCCCCGTCGCCGTCAGCGCCTGGAACCACCAGCTGAAGCTCGACGATCCGAGCGACCCGCGCATCGGGGAGTTCTTCACCGAGTTCTGGCGCAGCCAGAACGCCCCCGAGCCGAACGCCGCGTGCTCGGGTGGCGTGGAAGGTCCGGGCAAGGCCTGATGACCGACGACGCCCCGGTCGCACGCCCCGCGGTCCGGTGGGCCGTCGTCGCCCTCATCGCCGTGGCGGTCGTCGCCGTGGCCTTCGCGATCGGACGCTTCACGGCGTTCGGCGCGACGGCCGCGCCGGCGCACCCCTCGACGACCTCCGCCGACGCCGGCTTCGCCCGCGACATGCAGGTGCACCACACCCAGGCGGTCCTCATGGCCATGGAGATCTACCGCAAGACCGCCGACGACGAGTTGCGCGCCCTCTCGTACGACATCGCGACCACGCAGTCCGGTCAGCGGGGCGAGATGTACGGCTGGCTCGTCGAGTGGGGTCTGCCCCAAGCCTCGGATCAGCCGCTGATGACGTGGATGGAGAAGTCGGGCGAGCACAGCCACGGCGACACCTCCGCCCTCACGCAGGAGCAGCTGCTCGGCGAGATGGGCATGGCCACCGACGCGCAGCTCGACCGACTCCGCACCCTCGACGGGCAACCCGCCGACTGCCTGTTCCTCGAGCTGATGATCCGCCACCACCAGGGCGCGATCCCCATGGCCGAGGCCATCATCGAGCTCGGCGACGAGCCCCGCGTGGCCGAGGTGGCCGGCACGATCGTGAGCGGTCAGTCCGCCGAGATCGACGCGATGCGCGACATCCAGTCACGCCTCGGCTGCGGCGCCTGACGCACGGCCGTCCGTCGGCCTGAGCCGCGCCGCGATCGACAGCGGACACCGCGTGCGCGCGGTGTTCCCGCCGCTTCCGGTCGCCGCCCTCTCCGTCCGCCGCCGCGCCGCCCTGCCGCGCCGCAGCCCCGCGCGCGGCCCCGCGCCGCCGCCCCGCGCCGCAGCCCCGCGCAGCCGTCCCGCGCAGCGGCCCCGCGCCGCAGCCCCGCGCAGCCGAGCCGAGCAGCCGCGCCTCGGGCACCCCCGGCCCACCGCCATAAACGCTCTTCCTGCGCGTAAACGCTCCGTCGCCGCGTTTATGCGCAGGAACAGCGTTTATGCGGAGGGCGGCGCACGGCGGGCGGCGGGCGGCGGACGGCGGGCGGCGGACGGCACGGCATCCGCTCGAAACGCCGAAGGGGCGCGACACCCGAGTGGATGCCGCGCCCCTTCGCCGGAGTCGGGCTCAGCCCTTCGTCGCACCTGCCAGCAGGCCGCGTACGAAGAAACGCTGCAGCAGGAAGAACACCAGCAGCGGCACGAGGATCGAGATGAACGTTCCCGCCGACTGCAGGAACCACTGGTCGCCCCAGGTGCCCGACAGCGAGTTCAACGATTGCGTCAGAGGCAGAGAGGACGATGGCGCGAAGATCGTCGCCACCAGCAGGTCGTTCCACACCCAGATGAACTCGAGCACCGCGAACGACGCCAGAGCGGGAGCCGCGAGCGGCAGGATCAGGCGGAAGAAGATCTGCCCGTGTCCGGCGCCGTCGACGCGAGCCGCCTCGATGACCTCACCCGGGATCTCGGCGATGAAGTTGTGCAGCAGGAAGATCGCCAGGGGCATCGCGAAGATCACGTGCGCGATCCACACGGTGGCGAAGCTGTGCTCCACCCCGCGAAGGTCGAAGCCCGGGAAGATCGTGACCTCGTTGATCGTCAGTCCGCGCGAGAACAGTGTCAGCAGCGGCACGAGAGCCATCTGCAGCGGCACGATCTGCAACGCGAAGATGAAGATGAAGAAGAAGTTGCGGCCCTTGAAGTCGATCCACGCGAAGGCGTAGGCGATGAGCGAGGCGATCGCGAGGGCGAACAGCACCACCGGGATCGTGATCGCCAGCGAGTTCAGGAACGACGACGCCAGCGTCAGGGCGGTACCGCCCGAGGTCAGCGCGAGCCGGTAGTTCTCGAGCGTGAAGCTGGGGTCGGTGAACACCGTCCACCAACCGGTCGACTGCGTGTCGGAGCCGGGGCGGAACGACGTGACGAACAGGCCGAACGTCGGGATCGTCCAGAAGAACGCGATGACGACGGCCGCGATCGTCGCGCCCTTGGACGTGAGGCGCTTCTGCGCCGTCTTCTCGTGCCGGCGCGTGTCGCGCTCGACCTGGCGGGCCGAACGTGAATCGACGATCGGCTCGACGACATCTACTCCGATGGTCATCGCACTTCCCTCTGCTTCCGGATCTGGCGCACGTTGAAGATGATCAGCGGCAGCACGAAGAGGAACAGCACCACGGCCAGCGCCGCGGAGTGGCCGTAGCTCTGGAACCGCTGCTGCTGGTTGACCATCTCGAAGGCGAGGACGGTCGAGTCGTTGCGTCCACCGGTCATGACCGCGACGATGTCGTAGATCTTGAGCGCACCGATGGCGATCGTGGTCAGCACCACGATCAGCGACGAACGGATGCCGGGGACGGTGACGTTGATGAACCGCTCCCAGGCGCTCGCGCCGTCGAGCTCTGCCGCTTCCATCTGCTCCGTCGGCACGGCCTTGATGGCCGCCGAGAGGATGACCATGGCGAGGCCGGTCTGGCTCCAGATGAAGACCACGACCAGGAGCAGGGTGTTGATCAGCGGCGCCGCCGACAGCCACGACACCGGCTGCCCGCCGAACGCCGTGACGATGGCGTTCAAGATGCCGATCTGGTTGTCCTGGCGGAAGTCGTAGACGAACTTCCAGATGATGCCGGCGCCGACGAACGAGATGGCGAACGGCATGAAGATGAGGACCTTGAGGTACTTCTCACCGGCCGCGCGGTCGATGAAGACCGCGTACGCGAGGCCGATGGCCGTCGCGATGGTCGGCGCCAGCAGCACCCAGATGAGGGTGTTGATGACCGACCAGAAGCCCTCGGGGTTCGTGAAGGTCCAGATGTAGTTCTCGAACCCGACGAAGTTGTCACCGGTCTTGTCGAAGAACGACTGGAAGAACGTGGTGATCGCGGGGTAGACGAGCCCCAGCAGAAGCAGGATCGACGCCGGGGCGGCGAACAGGATGAGCTGGAACAGGTACCCGGCCCCCTGACGCGACCGGTAGTCCGCGTAGAAGAGCACGGCGCCGAGCAGCACCGCGATGCCGAGCACGTAGATCACGGCGTTCTGGTACGGACGCAGCAGCATGAAGGCGATCACCGGGATGGCGAAGCACGCCACCAGGCGGAGCCAGAAGTAGCCCTTGCCCGCGCGCGGCGCGTACTCGATGAGCAGCAGCAGCAGTCCGACGACGACGCCGAAGGCGAGGAGGACGAGCGGGATCTGTGCGAGCGGGTTGAGCCCGCCCAGCCACGTGAAGAAGCTGTTGAGCGAGAAGCCCAGGGTGGTGGGTCGCGTCTCCGCCGCGGGCCGCGTCACCATGAAGAGGAAGAGCGCCACCGCCAGGATGAGGGCGACGGAGACCACGATGACCGTGGTCCGGTGGTTGTGCGCGGAGCCGCGCGACGATGTCGCTTTCGTCCGTCCCGCCGGCGAGGACGCCGGCGCCTTCTCCGCGTTTTTGATATCGGTCATGACTTCCCTCCCGAACACGCCTTCGTGCTCATCGATTGACGCCCGAGCGAGAGGGCGATGATGAAGGACGGGACCGGATGGGCCGCCCGCATCGCGGACGGCCCATCGGTCTCGTCAGGAACGGCTAGTTGTCGTAGCCGGCCTGGATGTTGCTGAGCACCTCGTCGGTGGGCGTGCCGTCGATCCAGCTGACCATGCCCTTCCAGAACGAACCCGAACCGACGGTGGCCGGCATGAGGTCGGACGCGTCGAAACGCAGCGTGGTGTTCGGGTCCTGCAGCGTCTTCATCGCCTCGGTGAGGAACTCACTGGAGGCGAGCGACGGGTCGGCGCCCTTGTTGGCCGAGATGACGCCGCCGAGCTTGACGCGAGCATCCGCGAACTCGGGGGTCGACATGAACTCGGCGACCTTCTGGACGCTCTCGTCGTCGGAGAAGGCCGCGACGAACTCGCCGCCACCCTCGACCGCCAGCTCGCCTTCCTTCACGCCCGGGAGCAGGAACGCGTACACGTCGCCGTCGGGGGCGATCGTGGGGGTCTCGCCCGCCGCGTTCGTGACCGTGAGGAAGTTCGCCGAGAGGAACGACGCCTGGTGGGTCATCGCGCAGCTGCCGTCGGCCACCTTGGCGGCGACGTCGGCGAACGCGGTCGAGTTGATGCTCTTGACGTCACCGAAACCGGCGTTGACGTACGACGGGTTGAGCAGGATCGAGCCGACGGCGTCGAAGGCGTCCTTGATCTGCGGGTCGGTGAAGGTGACCTCGTTCGCCACCCACTGGTCGTACACGTCGGGGCCGGACTGACGCAGGACCATGTCCTCGATCCAGTCCGTTCCGGGCCAGCCCGATGCGGCGTCCGAGGCGAAGCCCGCGCACCAGGGTGCGGAGCCCGACTTCTGCTGGATGGTCTGCGTGAGCGTGAGCAGCTCGTCGAACGTCTTGGGAACCTCGACGCCCCACTCCTTGAACTTCGCCGGCGAGTACCAGACGTAGCCCTTGAGGTTGGCGAGCATGGGAGCGGCGTAGAACGTGCCGTCCTCGGTGCCGTAGGACTTCCAGTCCTCGCCCCAGTACTCGTCGACGTTGCTCGAGACGGCGTCGGAGGCCTTCTGGACCTCGCCGGTGCCGATCAGGGTCTTGAGCAGACCCGGCTGCGGAACGATCGCGATGTCGGGGGCGTCGCCACCCGAGACCTTGGTCACGACGTTGCCTTCGAAGCTCTTGTCGCCGGTGTAGACGACCTTGATGCCCGTGTCCGCGGTGAACTGGTCGAAGCTCTGGTTCAGCGCGTCGGCCTCGGTGCCGGTGATGCCGCCGGAGATGCGGACGGTCGTCTCGCCCCCGGATCCGCTCCCGCCGCCGCTGCTGTCGCCTTCGGCGCAGCCCGCGAGAGCAATCGCACCGACCGCCAGCAGCCCGACGGGCGCCAGCAGGCGATACCGCTGTGACATACCCATGTGGTCTCTCCTCTTCGAGTTCAAATGGTGCATCGGAACCTGTCAGGAACCGATTCCAGATCACCGTAGGCGAGAACCCGACGAGACGCAACGCCGAAAGATCACGAACGCATAACTGGCGGAAAAACGCGAAGAACCGGAGGGAAGCATCGCGGGGAACCGGTTCCACAAAAGCGCGTTGTCGGATACTCTTCTTCGACGTCGACACCGATGTCGATCGGACCCCGAGGAACACACGATGAGCGGAATCGCCGATGTGGCACGCCTGGCCGGCGTGTCCAAGTCGACCGCCAGCCGAGCACTGACCGGCGGCGGCTACGTCTCCGACGACACGCGTCGGCGCGTCGCCGACGCCGCGGAGTCGCTCGGCTACGTCCCTTCCACGAGCGCCGTGAGTCTGGCGACCGGCCGCACGAGCACCATCGCCCTGATCGTGCCGAAGGTCAACCGCTGGTACTTCGGCGCGATCGTCGAGGGCGTCGAGCGCACCCTCATCCCCCGCGGGTACGACGTGACCCTGTACGTCGCCGAACCCGGATCGAACGACCGCGAGAGCCTGTACTCCACCTACCTCGCCCGAAAGCGCTTCGACGGCATCATCGCCGTCGCCCTCGAACCCGACGACGCCGATCTGGAACGCCTCGCGAACATCGGCAAACCCGTCGTGAGCATCGGCAACGCCCTCGCCGGGGTTCCCACCCTCGGCCTCGACAACATCGCCATCACGCGCATCATCACGCAGCACCTCATCGCCCTGGGACACACCGACATCGCGTTCGTCGGCAGCACGCCGCCCAGCGATGCCCCCGCGAAAGACGTCGACGAGCGTTCCATCGGCTACCGCAAGGCCATGAACGACCACGGACTCGCCGTCCGCATCCGCAACGTCCCGTCCACGCTGACCATCACCGACGCGTACGCGGCCGCCGCCTCGTTCCTCGCCGACGCCGCCTCCCGCCCCACGGGCGTCGTCGCCGCGTGCGACGAGGTCGCCATCGGCGTCATCATCGCCGCGCGTCGCATGGGCATCTCCGTTCCGACGCAGCTCAGCGTCGTCGGCATCGACGGCCACGACTACGCCGAGATGTTCGCCCTCACCACCGTCGAGCAGTTCCCGCTCGACCAGGGCGTCGAGGCGACGCGCATGCTGCTGTCGATGATCGAGGGCACCAGCGAGCCCCCGCGACGCACTGAGGCGGCGACCCGCCTGGTGGTGCGCTCCTCCACCGCTCCCCCGCGCCCCGCCTGACAGCACGGGACCCCGGATGCCGTGGCATCCGGGGTCCCGTGCTTCTCCGGCTCAGTCCGCCCGGCGCACTCCGCGACGACGCAGCACCACACCGATGCCCAGGAGCGCGAGGGCCGCCAGCACGCCGCCGCCCATCCACGCCGTGTCCGCACCGGTGCGCGGAAGCGACCCGGGAGCGCCGGGGCCGGCCTCGCCGCCGCCGGAGTCCCCCGGACCCGACGGCGCGTCATCGGCACCGTCCACGACCCGCACGGGCACCGTGGCCGTCGAGCCCGAGGCCGTGACGAGGCGGATGCCGACCTCGGCGGGGGCGTCCACGGGCACCGTGAGGGTGACCTGGGCGACGCCGTCGCGGACGGGCACCGTCTGAGGTTCTCCCGCACCGACCGTCACCGTGGCCTCGGTGGCGGCGGGGCTGCCGAGCGAGGTCAGGTCGAGCCCCGAGACCGTGAACGACGTCTCGGCGCCACGGATGACCTCGGTCGGCGCACCCGTCACCTCGACCGCGCGGGCACCGAAGTCGGGCGCGAGGCCCGGATGGGCCGACAGGTACGAGATCCAGCCGTCGCGGTCGATGAGACCCGAGTCGCGCGGCTCCGTGCCCTCGTCGAACACGGTGAACGCGTCACCGCCCTGCAGCAGGAAGCTGAACGAGCCGACGCGATACGACGCCGCGGGATCCACCGCGACATCGTCGACCCACAGGCCCGAGATGCGCTGCCCCGGCGCCCGAGTGGCGTCGTAGGTGTAGCGCAGGTTCTCGGACACGCTCAGCGCCAGCGTCGCGGCACGGCCCGCTTCGTCGCCCCACTGCTGCTCGAGCAGGCGGCGCAGCTGGTCGCCGGTGAGGGTGGTCGTGCCCAGGTTGTTCACGAACGGCAGCACCGCGTTCGCCTCGGCGAACGTGATCACGCCGTCGTCGCCGCGCAGCAGTTCGGCGCGCAGGCCGCCCGGGTTGACCACGGTGATGTCGGCCCCGCCGCGGGCGGGGTCGTCGAGCGTGTCGAGCAGCGCGTCGGCGACGAGATTGCCGAGCGCGGACTGCTTCGACCGGTCGTCGCGCTGGCCGCCCGTGTACACGCCGTCGACGTACGCCCCGCCGAGGAAGGCGGTGGTGATGTCGGCCGTGACCGATCCCACCGGGCGCGAACCGACGAGGTCGGCCTCGGCCAGGGCACGGTCGACGATGTCGTCCACCTCGGCCACCCGCGGGTACGTCGCGATGAGGTCGGCGTCGAGCGCGGCGCTGTTCTCGGCGGTCTGCTCGGGGTCGTCCTCGACGATCTCGGCCGCCAGGCGCGGAACGTTGCGAGCCTCGTGGTCGACCACGTCGCCGCTCTCGCGATCGATCGTCAGCACGACCTGGCCGATGTTCTCGCCGTAGTTGCCGGTCTGCAGCACGGGACGCGTCCCGTCACCGCCGGGAACCGGGGCCTCCCACGCGTACTCCTCGTGCGTGTGGCCGGTGAAGATGGCATCCACGTCGGCATCGGTCTCGGTCACGATGCGGGCGAACGCCCCGCCCGCGGCGATCGCGTCGTCGAGGGTGGTGCCCGCCGCGTCGCCCTGGGCCGCGCCTTCGTGGAACTCGGCGACGAGCACGTCGACCTGATCGCGGATCTCGGCGACCACGCGGTTCACCTCGGCCACGGGCTCGCGGAACTCCAGGCCCTCGATCCCTCCGGGGCTGACGAGCGACGCCGTCTCCTCGGTCACCGCGCCGACGACGCCGACGCGCAGTCCGTTCACCTCGACGATCTCGTAGCCGGGCAGCAGCGGTCGACCGTCCCGGTAGACGTTCGCCCCCAGGTACGGGAATGCGGAACGCTCGGTGACCCGGCCGGTCAGGTCGTCGATGCCCTTGTCGAACTCGTGGTTGCCGACGGCGGATGCCGCGAGCCCGAGCGCGTTGAGCACGTCGATCGTGGGCGCGTCGTCGGCGTTGGCCGAGGCGAAGAGCGACGCGCCGATGTTGTCACCGTTGGAGAGGAACAGCGACCGCTGCTCGCCCTTCTCGGCCCGCAGCTGCTCGATCGTGCCGGCGAACTTCACGGTGTTGGTGTCGATGCGCCCGTGGAAGTCGTTGATGTTGAGCAGGTTCAGCTCGGTCGTCCCCGACAGGTCGAGCCCGACGACCACGGGATCGTGGTCGCTGGAGCGGTAGGGGGACGCGTCGTAGAAGTTGCGCACATTGGCGTTGTACCGGCTGTACTCCGGCGCGAGAGCTTCACCGGCGTTGATGTTCCAGACGTCGGTTCCCGTGACGAGCTCCTGCGCGGCCGGAGACGCCAGCACGTGGTCGAGCGAGCCGGACTGACCGCTGAACGAGTACGTGTACTCACCGGTCGTGGACCCCAGATCGGCGTACCCCGCGTCGCGGAGCACCTGCATCGGGTCCTCCTGCGTGTACGCGTTGAAGTCGCCGAGCAGGAAAACCTCGTCGACGCCGGTGTCGGCGGTGCGCGCGGCGGCGAAGTCGACGAGCGCCTGCGCCTGACGCACGCGGTCGCCGTTGAAGGCGCCCTGGTCGCCGTCGGCGTTGTCGCCCGAGGCTGCGGGATCGCTGTCGCTCTTCGACTTGAAGTGGTTCACGATCGCGAGGAACGACGCTTCGTCGTCGCCGGCGGCCGCGAAGGCCTGGGCCAGCGGCTGTCGCGCGTTGGCGAACGCGGGGTCGTCGAGGATGACGCTGTCGCCGACCGGCGCGACCGCCGCACGCTTGTAGATGAAGGCGGTGCGGATGACGTCCTCCGACGCCGGGAGCGCGGTCGGCGAGGCGACGAACGCCCAGGCGTCCTCGCCCAGGTCGGCGTTGAGCGCCCCCACGAGGGTCGAGAGCGCCTCGTCACGGTCCTTCCCGAGAGCGGCGGAGTTCTCGATCTCTTCGAGCGAGACCACCTCCGCGTCGAGGGCGTTCAGGGCGGCGACGATCTTCGCCTGCTGGCGCTGGAGGTTCTCGTCGTTCGCGGCTCCGCGCGGACCCGGCTCGGCGCAGCGGTTGGCCGTGATCGGGTTGCCCTCGCGGTCGGTGTAGACCGAGTCGCAGCCGACGTCTTCGGCGGTGGTGGTGAAGTAGTTCAGCACGTTGAAGCTGGCCACCTGTACGGTGCCGCCGACGTCGGCGGGCCGCGCGGTGCGCGTGTTCTCGAAGGTCGCCGGCTGCACGTCGGCGGCGTTGTCGACGGTGAGCTGCCCGGTGGGCTGGAACTTCCACGCGTCGTTACGGAAATCGAGCACGACCGGCCGGGTGAACGACGCCGGAGCGCCGACGCGCACGGGGTCGGTGAGCGACAGGTACGGCAGGGGCACATCGGTGGCCGAGCGCTGGAAGTTCAGCGACGCTCCGTCGTCGAGGACCACGGCGCGGGCGGCGTTGTCGGCCACGACGTCGTCGAACTCGGCGGTGCCCGGGCGCGCGACCTCGGTGGGGGCGAGCAGCGGAGTGGTGCCCGCGGCCAGGCCCACTTCGGCGTACTGGCCCGTGCTGTAGGTGTTGGTGACGGTGAAGTCGCCCTGGGGTGCCAGCAGCATCCCCTCGAGGCGCTCGCGCTCCTCGTCTGTCCGCGGCCACGCGACGGTCGCCGGGGTGACGGGCTCGGCCGCGTCGGTCAGCACCGTGACGAGGTCGGAGTCCGAGACGATCTGAGTGAGGCCGTTGTACTCGCTCGCGGTTCCGCTGACCTCGACGTGGTCACCGACCGCGACCTCGGCCACCGCGCGGGAGCCGTAGACGAAGATCGCATCGGATGCCGTGTGATCGGCGCCCAGGTCGCCACCGGTGCCCGCGGTCTGCAGGAAGAACCCGTCGTACCCGCCGGTCGGGTACGCGGCGGTCACGACGCCGCGCGTGGTGACGGACTGCCCGCCCCGCGGGGTGGTGTCGCCCTCGCCCTGGATGTCGCGGATGGCGGTGACCTCCGCCGCCGCGGCCGCTTCGGCGGCGGGGGTCTCGGCGGCGGGGGTCTCGGCAGCGGGGGGCTCGGTCGCGGCCGTCTCTTGCGTCGTCGGATCCGCCGGCGTGGGGGCGGGTGAGGCGGTCTGTGCGGTGTCGGGCTGCGGCACGACGTCGCCGGGGGCGGCGGTGTCCGGTGCGTCGGGGGCCGACGTCTCGACGACCGGCAGCGAAGGTGCCCCGGAGTCGATGGGGGCCGCCGAAGCAGCCGGGGCGACCAGGGCGGAACCCAGGAGGGCGGCGGCCACCGCCGCGCTCAGCGCGGTCGAGGTGCGGCCCGAGGGGCGCCGAGAAGGCATGGGGGACATGGGTCTCCTGCGAATCCGACGGTCATCGTCGGGTGGGGGGATCGACGGGGGGTCTCTTCGACCGTAGACGACCTCATCAGGAATTCCCAGGCTTCATTCGTTGCCATCGTGTGAACGGTGAAGCCGTCTGCGCGGACCCTTTCCGACCGGTCGAGACTCACCCGCCCGCCGACGCGCGGGTGAGACGACGAGAACCCGGATGCCATGGCATCCGGGTTCTCGTGTGGTCGCGTTGCCGCGACGGTGAAGCGTTATTACTTGAGGGTCACCGAAGCGCCGGCAGCCTCGAGGGCCTCCTTGGCCTTCTCGGCGGTCTCCTTGTTCGCGCCCTCGAGCACGGCCTTGGGAGCACCGTCGACGACGGCCTTGGCCTCGCCGAGGCCGAGCGAGGTGAGCTCGCGGACGACCTTGATGACCTGGATCTTCTTGTCGCCGGCGGCCTCGAGAACGACGTCGAACGAGTCCTTCTCCTCGACCTCTTCGGCGGGGGCAGCGCCACCGGCGGCGGGGCCGGCAACCGCGACGGGGGCGGCAGCGGTGACGTCGAAGGTCTCTTCGAACGCCTTGACGAACTCGGACAGCTCGATGAGCGTGAGCTCCTTGAACGCCGCGAGAAGCTCTTCGGTGCTGAGCTTAGCCATGTTGTATCTCCTTGATCGGGTTAATCAGCCGGGCCGGGTCAGGCCGCGGTGTCCTGCTTCTCGCGCAGCGCGTCGACCGTGCGAACGGCCTTCGACGGAAGCGCCTGGAAGACGTATGCCGCCTTGGTCATCGTCGCCTTCATCGCACCGGCGAGCTTCGCCAGCAGGACTTCACGGCTTTCGAGATCGGCGAGCTTGTTGACCTCATCCGCGGTCAGAGCGGCGCCATCGAAGTAGCCGCCCTTCACCACGAGCTGAGGGTTAGCCTTGGCGAAGGCACGCAGGCCCTTCGCGACGGCGACGGGGTCGCCGTGCACGAACGCGATGGCAGACGGGCCCTTGAGCTCGTCATCCAGTCCCGTGACCCCCGCGTTTGCCGCGGCGATCTTGGTCAGCGTGTTCTTCACCACGGCGTAATCCGCGTCCTGACGGATGTCGTTGCGCAGCTGCTTGAGCTGGGCAACCGTCAGACCGCGGTACTCGGTCAGCAGAACGGCGGTCGAGTTCTCGAAATGCTTCGTGAGCTCGGCGACCGATGCATCCTTCTGCGCCATGGCCACTCCTTGTGTATACGAGGCGCTCCGCGATGACGGGGCGCCGGCCGAAGACACCGGGGTCTGGGCAAAAAAGAAGAGCTCCGGCGCAGGCGCACGGAGCTCGGATTCCCGATCGGGAGGAGTTCAAGTGACCTGCGTAGGTTCTCTGCTTCTCAGCAGACGCTTCGATCAGAATGCGAGCACTCCGATAACCGACGGTCTTTGGCTTGCCTCCACTGTACCCGACGCCCGCCCCCTTCGCCAATCCGCCCGCCCGCCGCCCGTCCCGCCGCGCCCGCCCCCGCGATGCTCGAGCGCCGAGGACGCACTGCTTCGTCGAGGACGCATCCGATCGATGCCGAACGGATGCGTCCTCGACGAGCGAGTACGCCCTCGCCGATCATCGCGGCGGCCTCACCCCGAAAGCCGCCAGGCGGGCGGCGAGCGCCTCCGGCGAGGCGATGTCGGCGAAGCCGCCGCGACACAATCGCCATTGCGTGACACCGCGGATCCAGTCTTCGCGTCGCTTCTCGTCCAGGACGACGTCTTCGACGGAACGACCTCTGCGGAGGGAGGGGTCCCGATACTTCACCTCACCGTCGAACTCCCAGAACGTCCGCACGTCACGCAGCGCGATGTCGACGAAATACGCGGACCCCCGCGGGCCCCCCACCGCCACCTGCAGGTCGATGTCGCGGAAACCGAGCCGGTGCAGCTGCAGTCGACTCACGCTCTCACCCGGCAACTCCGCCCTTCCATCGGCGAACTCGATGACCCAGGCGGCCTCGCGCACCCCGCGTCGACCCCGAGCGCTCACGACGCGCTCGCGCATGGCGTCACGCCAGAGGGTCTGCGCGTCGGAGTCGACCCGCCGGCCGCGCACAGCGACGAGACGAAGAGCCCCATCGGCGCAGCTCAACGCCACCTCCCGCGGCTCGGTGCAGGCGATGTCGAAAACCGTCCGCCCGAGCGAGGTGCAGCGGATCCCGTCGACGACGACGACATCCTGGGGGTCGAGGGCGCCTGTGTGCCGGCGCAGTGCGCGACCACTCGGTGGATGGGCGGAGCGCGGAACCATCGCGTGCACGGGTCCGCCGCGGAAGCGGTAGAGCGGCAGACCGTGCAGAACGGCCGCCGAGAGGTGGGAGACCACCCCGCCGGCATCGCGCGCCCTGCGGACGGCGGCGAGGATCGCGAAGCGGTGGCGGTCGGCCGGCCGCGCCGCGGTCCATTCGTCGCGGGCGATGTACACCCCGGGCTCGATTCGTGACCACGCGCCGCCGGTGCCGGCCTTCCTCAGCTCCGATTCGGACACACCGCGCTCGCGTAGTTCCGATCTGGAGAAGAGCGACCGCCGAGCGAGTTCGATCGGTGATTCCGCCTGCATGCGTCCACACTGCCGACTCCGACGTCCGGGCGTCGGTGTCTTTCCACAGGCGCGCACGCCAGGAGGCCCACCGACCCTCACGAGGACGCACTCGATCGACGATGACGCATCGCATGGGCAACGACCGGGTACGTCCTCGGCGATCGTGTGCGTCCCCACCGAACCACCACCCGCGCGCCCGTTCCCCCGCGGCCGCGGCAGGCCGGACTCCCCCGCGTCAGGACACGCGGGGTTCGGGCAGCAGGGCCCGAGTCATGCGCACGATGCGCGCGGGCGTGCGGGCGCCGAGCCAGACCGTGCACACCGGGTCGTCTCCGCACGCCCACTCGGCGCACCAGGCGTGGATCGCCTGCGCGAGACGCTCGCCGCGCGGCCGCAGCCCGCCCTCGAGCGAGCGGTCGAGCCAACTCACCCGCCCCTCGCGGGCGTCGATGACGCCCACCTGATCCGACCCGCACACCTCGACCAGCACCGTCAGGTGCGCGGCGGGCGAGAGGGCGGCGGCGATACGCCGCATCTCGGGGAGGTTCCGTGCGTCACCACCGAGCAGCACAGCACCCTCGAGATCGCACCAGCGGCCCCCGTCGGGGCGGCGCAGCGAAACGGCATCCGAACTCATGACGATCAACTTAGGTCACCCTTACTTCGAGGACAAGACCCCGGATGCCGACGCGCCGGGGTTCGCATCCGATCCACGGGCGCGCGGGGTTAGGGTCGAACGCATGTCCCCCGAGCTCGTCGCCTCTCGCAGCGCCGACCTCGACGCCCGCATCGTCGCCGATTCGCGGGATCGGGTCGCCTGGATCCGGGCCCGCTCGCGCGGGATCACGGCCACCGACGTCGCCACGTTGACGAGCCACAACGCCATCTCGCGCGCCGCGGATGCCAAGCTCATGGGCTCGAACTTCTCGGGCAACGCCTTCACCGCGCACGGCCGTCGGCGCGAACCCGAGATCGCCGCGTGGGTCGCGGCGACCCACGGCATCCGCCCTTCGTCGGCGCTATATCACGCGGTCGTCGAGAAGCGTCACCTGGCCACCCCCGACGGCGTCGTCGTCGACGGCGAGGGGCGCATCGTGCTCGCCGAGATCAAGACGACGAACAAAGCGTGGCGCTCGATCCCCCGCACGTACATGCGCCAGATCTGGTGGCAGCAGCACGTGCTCGGCGCGGAACGCACGCTCGTCGCCTGGGAGCAGCACGACGCCTTCGTCCCCGTCGGCGACGAACCGCGCTGCCAGTGGATCGACCGCGACGAACGCGAGATCGCGAAGCTCGTGGGCCTGGCGACCTCGCTCATCGACGAGCTCTACCACCGCACCATGCAGACGCGTCAGCCGCGCCCCGAACCCGTGCGGACGGAACCGACCGAGAGGTACCGCGCCCTGGCGCTCCTCGATTAATAGTTGACGCAAGTCAAGCATCAGGCGTATCGTTGACGTTAGTCAACTAACGCGCCATCGTCGTCGCGGCATCCGTCCCCTCCGTGGAGTTCCGCATGACCACCTCCCCCACCACAGACACGCCCGCCCAGCGGCGCGTGCTCCCCGCCCTCATCGGGCTGCTGCTCGGCACCTTCGTGTCGATGCTCGCCTCGACCGTCGTCTCGACGTCGCTGCCGGTCATCGTGCACGACCTGTCGGGCGACCAGAACGCCTACACCTGGGTCATCACCGCGACCCTGCTCACCACCGCGATCTCGACCCCCATCTGGGGCAAGCTCGCCGACCTGTTCAACCGCAAGCTGCTCATCCAGATCGCCATCGCGATCTTCGTGCTCGCCACGGCCGCCGCCGGCTTCGCGCAGGACACGAACATGCTGATCGCCTTCCGCGCCGTGCAGGGCCTGGGTGCCGGCGGTCTCGCCGCCCTCAGCCAGGTCATCATGGCCGACATCATCAGCCCGCGCGAGCGCGGCCGGTACATGGGCCTGTTCGGGGCGGTCATGGCCGTGGCCACGGTCGGCGGGCCGCTGCTCGGCGGCGTCATCACCGACGCCTTCGGCTGGCGCTGGAACTTCTTCGTCGCCCTGCCCTTCGCCGTCGTGGCCCTGCTCATCCAGCAGCGCACCCTGCACCTGCCGGCGCGAGCGAAGCGCAAGGTGAAGATCGACTACCTGGGCATCGTGCTGCTCTCGACCGCGGTCTCGCTCATCCTCATCTGGGTGACCAACGCCGGAAAGACCTTCGACTGGGCCAGCGTCGAGACCGCCGTGATGGTCGGTGGAGCCGTGCTCGCCGCCGTCCTGTTCGTGGTCGTCGAACTGCGCTCCTCCGAGCCGCTCGTGCCGCTCACCCTGTTCCGCGACGCCACCTTCACCCTGGCGACGATCGCGTCGATCGCGACGGGGCTGGCGATGTTCGGCACCTCCGTCTTCCTGAGCCAGTACATGCAGATGGCGCGGGGAGCCACGCCCACCGAGGCCGGCGTCATGACCATCCCGATGATCGCGGGCCTGCTGATCTCGTCGATCGTCGTGGGCGCGCTCATCTCGCGTCACGGGCACTGGAAGCCGTTCCTCATCGCCGGTGGTGTGCTGCTGATCGCCGGGTCGTTCCTGCTGTCGACGATCCACTACGACACGAACTTCGCGCTGGTCTCGGTGTACATGGCCCTGCTCGGCGCCGGAGTCGGCATGACGATGCAGAACCTCGTGCTCATCGTGCAGAACACGGCCAACCCCACCCAGATGGGCGCGGCGAGCTCGGGCGTGACGTTCTTCCGCAGCCTCGGCGGCACCATCGGCGTGTCGGTCATGGGCGCCGCCCTCGCGAGCATGGCGGCGAGCCTGTTCACCGACCGAGCCGACGAGCTCAAGACCGCGATCATGGGTCTCGGCGCCGACGGCGCCGCGGTGGCCCAGTCCCTGCAGTCGGGCACCATTCCGCAGGTGTCGGCCCTCCCCGACACCGTCCGCGTCATCGTCGAGGACATCTACGCGCAGTCGATCGCGCACTCGTTCCTCATCGCCGTTCCGGTGGCGGTGGTCAGCCTCATCGCCATCCTGTTCCTCCCCAACCGCCCCCTCACCCGCATGACGACGACCGAGCGCGTCGCCGCGAGCGAGGCCGACTTCGCCACCGTCTCGGTTCCGGCCGGCATGGCGACGCTCGCCGCGACGGGATCCATCACGACCCCGGATGCCGCTGCCTCGCGCCGCGCACGCCGTGGCGCCGAGATGGGAGAGGATGACTGACGTGATGAGCGAATCGAACGATGACCGCCGCGAGGCCGTCCAGGCCCTGGAGTCGTCGTTCTCGGAGCTCATGACCGTGTTCCGCCGCTTCGTCTCCGAAGCGGCGGAACGCGTGAGTCCCGGGATGCTCCCGGCCACCTTCAAGGCCCTCTCCGTCGTCAGCAGGTTCGGCCCGCTCACGCTCTCGGCTCTCGCCGAACGGCTCTCGGCCGACAAGGGCTTCCTCAGCCGATCGATCAGCGAGCTGGAAGAGCTGGGCCTGGTGACCCGCACACCCGATCCGAACGATCGCCGCTCGCGCCTCATCGCGGTGACCGAGGTCGGGCACGCGCGGCTCGCCGACGCCCGCGCCCCGCACGAGAGTCGCCTGTTCGAGGCGATGGCCGATTGGTCGGTGGCCGACATCCGCCACCTGTCGACCCTTCTGCACGCGCTCGCGGTCGGCGAGTCCCCCGCACAGGATCGCTAGCCTTCGCGACACGGTGACCCGGGTGTAACACCGCGGAGACAATGGCGCGCTTGACTGGTCGCGTCGCGGCGGAGTCGCCGTGCATGCGACCGCACGCGAGAGAGAGCGCCCGATGAGATCCCGATCGACGCGTCCCGAGACCGCCATCGAACCCGCACCGGCGGTTCCCGAGACGATGCGGGCGGCGGTGTTCGACGCTCCGGGCCCGGCCGACGCGCTGCACCTCGCCGACGTCGCCGTCCCCTCCCCCGTGTTGAGCGAGGTGCTGGTGCGGGTGGTGGCCGCCGGCATCAACCCGATCGACGCCAAGACCCGTGCCGGACGCGGTCTGTCGGGCGCGATCGACTCCTGGCCCGCCGTGCTGGGTCTCGACGTCAGCGGGGTGGTGGTGCGCGCGCCGTTCGATGCGCACCCGTTCCCCGTCGGCACCGAGGTCTACGGCATGGCCGCCGCCCCCCGCACCCCGGGGGCCTACGCCGAGTACGTCGTCGTGCCCACCCTGTCGCTGGCGCGCAAGCCCGCTGCCCTCTCGCACGTCGAGGCCGCGGGCGTGCCCGTCGCCGCCCTGACCGCGTGGGGCCTGGTCGTCGAGACCGCGCTCGCCCACCAGGGCCAGCGCATCCTCGTGCACGCCGGCAGCGGAGGGGTGGGGCACTTCGCGGTGCAGTTCGCCGCGTACTTCGGCGCGCACGTCATCGCGACGGGCTCCGGCCGCAACCTCGAGTGGCTCCGCGAGCTCGGCGCCGCCGAGGTGGTCGATTACACCTCGACCCGCTTCGAAGACGTCGTCTCGCCGGTCGATGTCGTGATCGACCTCATCGGCAACGTCGCCGACGATACCGGCACGCGCTCACTCGAGGTGCTGCGCCCCGGTGGACTGCTGATCGAGGTGCCCACCGGAGCCTGGCCGGGCTTCCGCGAGGCGGCCTCGGCCCGCGGCATCCGATCGACCGACTACAAGACCATCCCCGACGGCGCCGCCCTCGCCACCATCGGCCGCCTGCTCGACTCGGGCGCCGTCCGCGTGTTCATCGACCGGGTCTTCGACCTCGACGATGTCGCCGCCGCGCACACGGAGCTCGAACGCGGGCACACCCGCGGCAAGATCGTGCTGCACGTCAGCGACGACTGAGCTCACCCCGCCGCCAGCACGCGCCGTCCCTCGGCCACGACCTCGTCGGCCACGTCGTCGAGCAGATCGGAGGTGAGGTTCCACTGCTGCCAGTACAGCGGCACGTCGAGGGGGTCGTCGCCGAGGGGCACGAGCGATCCGTCGGCCAGCCCCGCCGCCGACTGGAAGCTCGGCAGCAACCCCCACCCGAGCCCCAGCTCGACCGCGGTGGCGAAGTCCTGCGATGCCGGAACCCGATGCCGCGGGGGCGCTGCCGCCGCCACGCCCCGGCGCGCCAGCCACTGCGTCTGCAGGTCGTCGCGACGGTCGAAGTCGACGACGGGCGCCGCGGCGAGAGCCCCGGCATCCACACCCTCGGGGAACCAGCGGCGCGAGAACCCCGCCGTCGCCACCGCCTCGTACCGCAGCACACCGAGAGGTCGTACCCGACACCCGGCGAGCGGGGTCTCACGCGACGTGACCGCCGCCATGACCGTGCCCGACTCGAGCAGGCCCACCGTGAAGTCCTGGTCGTCGCGGTGCAGGTCGAACACCACCGCGCGTCGCTCGGCCACCCGGGCCAGCGGCGGCAGGAACCACGTGCCCATCGAGTCGGCGTTCACCGCCAGGGGAAGGGATGCCACGACACCGCCCTCCGCGCCGATCGCCGCCAGAGCGTCGTGCTCGAGCAGCGCGAGTTGGCGTGCGAGGCGCACGACGGCGTCGCCCGCCTCGGTCGTGCGCACCGGCTTGGATCGCACCAGGACGACGCGTCCGAGCTGGTCTTCGAGGGCCCGCACGCGCTGACTCACCGCGGAGGGGGTCACGTGCAGACGCCGTGCCGCGGCATCGAGGGTCCCCTCCTCGACGACGACGGCGAGGGTGCGGGCGAGATCGAGCGGAATCGACATGAAGCGATGCTAATGGTCCATCAGAATCTTGAGCTGGTCTTCTCGAGAACGTCGCCTTAGCGTCGAGACGTGCTCACCCCCCTCCTCGCCGGCCTCGGCCTCGGCTTCTCACTCATCGTCGCCATCGGCGCGCAGAACCTCTTCGTGCTGCGCCAGGGGGTCCGGCGCGAACATCTGCTCGCGGTGGTCGCGGTGTGCGCGGTATCGGATGCCGTGCTGATCCTGCTCGGCGTCTCCGGCGTCGGCCTCGTGCTGCAGGCGGTTCCCTGGCTCATCGTCGTGGTGCGGTGGGCGGGCGCGGCGTTCCTCGTCGGATACGGCCTGCTGGCAGCCCGACGGGCGCTGCGTCCGAGCGGCGAGACCCTGCGCGTCGACGCCGCCCCTACGGCATCCGCCTCGCCCGCCGAGACCGGGCGCACGGCCGTGAAGGCCCGTCCCGCACGCACGACGCTCGCCGCGACCGTGCTCACCTGCCTCGCCCTCACCTGGCTCAATCCGCACGTCTACCTCGACACGGTGTTCTTGCTCGGCTCGGTCGCGACCACGCACGGCGACGGGCGGTGGGCGTTCGCGATCGGCGCGTGCCTCGCCAGCCTCGCGTGGTTCTCGCTCCTCGGCTTCGGGGCGCGGTACCTCGGCCGGTGGCTCGACACGCCCCGCGCCTGGCGCATCCTCGACGCGATCATCGCGGTCGTGATGTTCGCCATCGCGGTCTCGCTCGTGCTGCCGCACTGAGCCGGCGCGCGTGGACCGACGGGCACCGCGTGCACGAGAATGGCCCGATGCGAACGGTGACGATCAGGGTGCACGGCCGCGTGCAGGGTGTCGGCTTCCGCTATGCGCTCCAGGCCGAGGCCGAGCGGCTCGGTGCCCGCGGGTGGGTGCGCAACCGCCGCGACGGCTCGGTCGAAGCCCTCGTCGAGGGTGACGACGCGACGGTCGACGCCGTCCTCGCGTGGGCCCAGGCGGGTCCCCCGTCGGCCCGGGTCGACCGGGTCGACGTGCACGAGGGCGGCGGCGCGGCTCCGCGCGGGTTCGAGATCCGCGCGACGGCTTAGACCGGCACGCCCGCCCGCAGCTCCGCCAGCACGTCGGCGGCGTCGTCGAGACGCGCGAGGCCCGCGGCCTGTCCCGCCCACAGCGACACCAGGTCGGCGTCTCCCGACGCCGTGGCCGCCGCGCGGAATGCACCGGTGAGCCAGTTCTGCGCGGGGAACGGGGCGATCATGCCGCCGGCCTCGAGCTCGCGCATCGCCCGGTTCGGGATGCCGCGCGCCAGCCGCCCGCTCATCGCCCGCGTGAGCACCGTGTCGGTGTCGGCCGCGGCGGCGATCGCCGCGCGATGCCCCGCGGTCGCAGCGGACTGCCTCGTGCGCAGGAACGCCGTGCCGACCTGCACGCCGTCGGCCCCGAGCGCGAACGCCGCGGCGACTCCGCGGCGATCGGCCACGCCGCCGGCCGCGATGACGGGGACACTCACCGCGTCGACGACCTGCGGCACCAGCGCGAACGTGCCCACGAGCGAGTGCGCCGGGTCGGCGAGGAACGACACACGGTGCCCCGCGGCCTCGGCCCCCGTCGCGACGATGGCATGGACCCCCGCACCCTCGAGCGCCACCGCCTCGGCGACCGAGGTGGCGGTGCCGATCACGCGGATGCCGAGAGCTCGCGCGCGGGCGAGGGTCTCGGCATCCGGGACCCCGTACACGACGCTCAGCACATCGGGGCGCGCGTCGAAGACGGCCTCGAGCTGGTCGGCGATCGGCGTGAGGTACGCGGCGGGAACGGCGGGCGGGGCGATGCCCGCGGCGGCGAACAGCGGCTCGGCGGCCCGCACGAACGGCGCGATGTCGACGTCGGTCGGAGTCACCTCGTCGCCGCGCGGCAGCCACAGGTTCACCGCCACGGGACGCGGCGTGGCAGCCCGAAGGGCGGCGATCGTGTCGCGGATACGTTCCGGCGTGTAGCCGTAGAGGCCGAACGAGCCGAGGCCTCCCCCATCGCTGACCGCCGCCGTCAACGCGATCGACGAGAGCCCGCCGAAGGGGCCGAGAACGACGGGCGAATCGATGCCGAGCAGGTTCTCGAGGCGGCGCATGGATCCACGCTACTCCGGGAGTTCGGACGTCCCGGTCGGATCGGGGCCGTCGAGGGGGTGCAGCAGGCGGTTCAGGAAGCGACGCGTGCGCTCCTTCTTCGGCGCGCGGAGCAGATCCGCGGGGGCGCCCCGCTCCACGATCACCCCTTCGTCGAAGAACAGGACCTCGTCCGCGACCTCGCGGGCGAAACCGAGCTCGTGCGTGACGATGACCATCGTCCAGCCCTCGTTCGCGAGTTCCCGCAGCACCGTCAGCACCTCGCCGACGAGTTCGGGGTCGAGAGCGCTCGTCGGCTCGTCGAAGAGCAGCAGCTGCGGTTGCAGGGCCAGGGCCCGGACGATGCCGACGCGCTGCTGCTGGCCGCCCGAGAGTTCCGACGGGTAGGCGTCGCGCTTCTCGGCGAGGCCGACACGGGCCAAGAGCATCTCGGCGCGGGCGATCGCGTCGGCCTTCGGCACGCCGTGCGCCTGGATGGGCCCCTCGGTGACGTTCTGCAGCACCGTGAGGTGCGGAAAGAGGTTGTGGTGCTGGAACACCATCGCCGATCGGTCGCGCAGAGCCGTGCGATCGGCCTTCGACACCTTGGGCGCCGAGAAGTCGACGACCGGACCGCCGTCGAACGCCACCACTCCGGCATCCGGGGTCTCGAGACCGTTCAGGCAGCGCAGCACCGTCGTCTTGCCCGACCCCGAGGGACCGATCAGCACCAGCACGTCACCGCGCCGCACCGACAGGTCGACGCCGTCGAGCACGCGGTTGTCGCCGAAGCTCTTCTCGAGGCCCGTGACCTGCAACAACGGGGCGTCAGTGGGCGACATGGCGGTCCAATCTCTTCTCGAGAGCGTTCTGCCCGAACGACAGCACCAGGCAGAACAGCCAGTAGATGAGCGCGGCCTCGAGGTACACCGCCATGAACTCGTACGAGAACGCGGCGATGTTCTGGGCCTGGCGGAACAGCTCCGACACGAGGATGAGCGACGCCAGTGAGCTGTCCTTCACGAGCGAGATGAAGGTGTTCGACAGCGGAGGGACCGACACCCGCGCGGCCTGCGGGAGGATGATGCGGGTCAGCGTCTTGCGGTGCGAGAGGCCGACGGTGTGCGCCGCCTCCCACTGCCCTCGCGGGACCGACAGGATCGCGGCGCGGATCACCTCGGCCGCGTAGCCGCCGACGTTCAGCGAGAAGGCGATGACGGCCGCGGGGAACGGGTCGATGACGACACCGATCGCGGGAAGGCCGTAGAAGATCACGAACAGCTGCACCAGCAGCGGCGTGCCGCGGATGACCGAGATGTAGAACCGCGCGAAGCCCGAGAACACGACGTTGCGCGACAGACGCAGCAACGCCATCGCGAGTGCCAGAGCGAGCCCGATCGCGAACGAGGCCAGCGACAGGGGGATGGTGCCCGTGAGGCCCGCCAGCAGCATGGGCCAGAACGAGTCGAGCATCAGCGTCCAGATGTCGTTCATGGGCATTCTTTCTCCGGTGGGCTCGGGGCCCGACTCCTCGCGCGCGCGTTCGCACACGCCGACGCGGACCGTCCGCCTCCCACGCTAGAGGGGGAAGGCGGACGATCCGCGGGGGTTTACAGCCGGGTGTTACTGGGTGACGTCGGCGCCGAAGTACTTCTGGCTGATCTCGGCGAGCGTGCCGTCGGCGCGCAGCTCCTCGAGGGCGCCGTCGACGGCCTCGGCGAGCTTGTCCTGACCCTTCTTGAACGCGAAGGCGCTCTCGGAGGTGTCGTCGGTCTCGGCGGCGATCTTCAGGCCCGTCGGGCTGTTGGTCTTCTCGTAGTCGAGGTAGGTCAGCTGGTCGTTGATCGTGGCCTCGACGCGACCCTGCTTCAGCAGCGCGACGGCCTGCGCCCAACCCTCGACGGCCTCGACCTGCGCGCCGCTGTCGGTGGCGAGCTCGTACCAGTTGCTCGTGAGCGACTGGGCGGTGGTCTTGCCCGAGAGGTCGGCGAAGCTCGAGATCGCGCTGTCGTCCTCGTTCGTGACGATCACGCCACGCGACACCGTGTACGGCGCGCTGAAGGTGTACTTCTCCTGGCGCTCGGGGTTGATCGACACCTGGTTGGCGATGACGTCGAAACGACCGGCATCCAGGCCCGCGAAGATCGCGTCCCACTGGGTCTCTTGGAAGGTGACCTGCAGACCCAGCTTGTCGGCGACGGCCTTCGCGATCTCGACGTCGAAACCGGTCAGATCGCCCGCGCCCTCGTGGAACGAGAACGGGCGGTAGGTGCCCTCAGTGGCGACGGTGAGGGTGCCGTCCGAGATGAGGCCGAGATCGGCTCCCGCTCCGGGCGTCGCCTCGGACGACGCACCGCCGCTGCAGGCGGTCAGCGCGAGGGCGCTGAGGCCCAGGGTGGCGGCGAGGACGGTCAAACGACGACGGGGCATAGCTGTTCCTGACATGGGTGATGTGGGGACAAGTGATGGGGGGAGGGCGCGGTGAGCGCCCCTCAGCACAACACGTTCACCCGCCGGACTCTTCCCGGATGACGCCGTGTTGCACGTCCGTGCACGCGAAAGCCCCGCCGGCACGAGGCGCAGCGGGGCTTTCGGTGACGGATGTCAGGCGAGGACGTTGACGTCCAGCGGGATGCCGGGGCCGAACGTGGTCGACACCGCACCCTTCTGGATGTAACGGCCCTTCGAGCTCGACGGCTTGAGGCGGACGATCTCCTCGAGCGCGGCGGCGATGTTCTCGTCGAGCTGCTCGGCCGAGAACGACGCCTTGCCGACGACGAAGTGCACGTTGGCGTGCTTGTCGACGCGGAACTCGATCTTTCCGCCCTTGATCTCCTCGACGGCCTTGGCCGGGTTGGGGGTCACGGTGCCGGTCTTGGGGTTCGGCATGAGGCCGCGGGGTCCGAGGACCTTTCCGAGGCGTCCGACCTGGCCCATGAGCTCGGGCGTGGCGACGGCCGCGTCGAACGACGTGTAGCCGGCGGCGACCTTCTCGATGAGCTCGGTGCCACCGACCTCGTCGGCACCGGCGGCGAGAGCCGCTTCGGCCGCGGGGCCGTTGGCGAAGACGATGACGCGCGCGGTCTTACCCGTGCCGTGGGGCAGGATGACCGTGCCGCGGACCATCTGGTCTGCCTTACGGGGGTCGACCGAGAGCTTCAGCGCGACCTCGACGGTCGAGTCGAACTTCTTCGAGCCGGTCTCCTTCGCGAGGGCGACGGCCTCGGTCGGGGTGTAGAACGTGTCGGCCGCGATCTTCTCAGCAGCGGCGCGGAATGCCTTGGACTTGGTAGCCATTGTTATCTCCCTCAGTCCTCGACCGTGATGCCCATGGAACGGGCGGTGCCGGCGATGATCTTCGAGGCGGCCTCGATGTCGTTCGCGTTCAGGTCGGGCTGCTTCGTGGTGGCGATCTCGCGAACCTGGTCCTTGGTGAGCTTGCCCACCTTGACCGTGTGAGGCGTCGACGAGCCCTTGGCCAGGCCGGCCGCCTTCTTGATGAGCTCCGCCGCGGGCGGGGTCTTCAGGACGAACGTGAAGCTGCGGTCCTCGTAGACCGTGATCTCAACGGGGATGACGTTGCCGCGCTGGGCTTCGGTCGCCGCGTTGTAGGCCTTGCAGAACTCCATGATGTTGACGCCGTGCTGACCGAGCGCCGGACCGATGGGCGGCGCGGGGTTGGCCGCGCCCGCCTTGATCTGGAGCTTGATCAGGCCGGTCACCTTTTTCTTGGGTGCCATATCCTTTTCCTCTCTCGAGCGGGGGCCTCGCGGCTCCCTCTCTCCCGCGCATCCGGCGGTTCCGGACAGCGGTCGTCGCCGTGCTGACGCACGAGCAACCTTCTCATCATACGCCATGGCGCCGGCATCCTGCGTCTTCTCCTCGCCCGCGCGGTCGCCCGCGCGGTCGCCCTCCAGCCGCGTCTCGCGGGTCGCCGCTCGCCGCGGTTTCGGTCGCCCCGCCGGCGCGATTGCGCCGTCCGCTCGGCGCCCCGCCCCGCCTCGCCTCGCCCCGCCCCACCGCACCGCACCGCACCGCACCGCACCGCACCGCACCGCACCGCATAAACGCTCATCCTGCGCATAAACGCGAAGGCAGCGTGTTTACGCGCAGGATCGGCGTTTATGCATCGGGAGGGGCGGCAGTTGTCCACAGGCCGCACACGGCCTGCCGGCCGACCTGCCACCCTCGCCGAATGGATGCCATCCCCCGATCGCTGCGTGAATCGCCGGTGCACCTCTTCCGTGCGTCGAGCCTGCTGGGCACCGCCCCGTATCCGTCGCGTGATGCGAGCCTCTACAAAGTACGGCCCGGCGTCTACGCCGCCCGGGACGCGTGGAACGCGCTCGAACCCTGGGACCGCTACCTCGCCCGCGTGCACGCCTTCGCGCTGGTTCGCGCCGATGCCGTGTTCTCGCACGAGTCGGCCGCATCGCTGCTCGGGCTGCCGACGTTCGGCCACCCTCGCAACATCCACATCTTCGACACGCGGCGTTCACGCTCGGTGGCGTACGGCGATGTCACGGCGCACACGAGCGCCGATGCGCGATCCGTGCAACGGGTCGGCGGCATCCATCTCACGACCGTCGAAGACCTGGTCGTCGATCTCGTGCGCGTTCTGCCGCCGGCGTTCGGCCTCGCCGTCGCGGATGCGGCGCTCCGCGACTCCTCCCTCTCGCGCGAAGAGTTGATCGATCACGCCGCGGCGCAACGGAACACGTTCCGGGTGAGGCGCGTGGAATGGGTGCTGACTCGGGCCACCCCGCTCGCGGAGTCGGCGGGAGAATCCCTCAGCCGAGCGGTCATCGAGTGGTGCGGATTCCCCGCGCCGACGCTCCAGATGACGCATCGTCTCGAGGGGCGGGCGTATCGCTCGGACTTCAGTTGGCCGGAGCAGAAGGTCATCGGCGAGTCAGATGGGTGGCTCAAGTACGGCGGCGACGATCCCGTCGCGGCCGCCGAGGCCGTTCGCGCCGAGAAGCGCCGCGAAGACAGCTTTCGGCGTGCCGGTTGGCGTGTCGCCCGGTGGGATTACGCGGGGGCGCTCGGCGCAGACGGACTACGCGCGGCTCTCGTCGCTGCCGGGCTCGCGCCGTCGCGCCGCGCCGACCCCGCTGCCCTGGCGTCGGTGGGGCGAAACCCGCGCTCGCGGTGATCCTCCGCCGGGCATAAACGCCGATCCTGCGCATAAACGGTCGGGCAGCGCGTTTACGCGCACGATCAGCGTTTATGCAAGAGGTGCGACGGTGCGCGGAACGACGAACGCCCCGCCGGCCGGAGCCGAGCGGGGCGTTCGTGCGACGCCGGAGGCGTCAGAGCATCTTGGTGACCTGGTCGAACGACAGCTCGACCGGGGTCTCGCGCTCGAAGAGCGACACGAGCACGGTGAGCTTGCCGCTCTCGGGCTTGATCTCGCTGATCGTGCCGGGTAGGCCCGCGAACGAGCCTTCCTTGATCGTGATGGTCTCGCCGGTCTCGAAGTCGACCTCGGCGGGGATGACGCGCGCCGTGGTGGGCGAACCCTTGGCGGCACCCGACTTCGAGGGAGCGGCTTCCTTGACCTCGACGAGGCTCTTCAGCATGTTGAAGGCCTCTTCGAAACGCAGCGGGGTCGGGTTGTGGGCGTTGCCCACGAAGCCGGTGACACCGGGCGTGTGACGCACGACCGACCAGGTGTCTTCGTTGAGGTCCATGCGCACCAGCACGTAGCCGGGGATGCGCACGCGCGTGACCATCTTGCGCTGGCCGTTCTTGATCTCGACGACGTCCTCCATGGGGACCTCGACCTGGTAGATGTCGTCCTCGACCTCGAGCGTCGACTTGCGCTGCTCGATGTTGGCCTTCACCTTGCGCTCGAACCCGGCGTAGGAGTGGATGACGAACCACTTGCCGGGGAGCGAGCGGAGCTCGGCGCGGAAGGCGTCGTAGGGGTCGACGTCGTCGTCTTCGGCATCGGCGTCATCGAGATCGATGGGGGCCTCGGCGGCGTCGGCGGGCGACTCGGAGGCCTCGACCTCGTCGACCACACCGGCGGCGGTGGCGACCTCGTCGACGAAGTCCTCGTCGAGCACGGGGGCGTCGGGCTCGCCGTTGACGTCGGGACCGTCGTAGGGGGTGACCTCGTCGGCAGCCTCGGCGGCCTCTTCGGCCTGCTCCTCGGCGAGAGCGTCGTTGAGCACCTCGGCGGCGGCCTCGGCCTCGCTGGTCTCGTCGATCTCGAGAGCGTCGTTCACGATCGCGTCCGCCTCCGGGTCGGTGATGTCGATGTCGCCGAGGTCGGCGTCATCGGTGTCGGTCTCGTCGTCGACGATGTGGATGGCAGCGTGCTCGGCCGAGTCGGAGGCGTGCTCCTGCGAGGCCAGCACGTTGCCCTCCTGGGCTTCGTCATCCTCGCTCGACTGCTCGGCCGCGGTGGCCCAATCGGCGTCGTCGACATATCTTTCAGACACTGTGATCTCTTCCGTTCAGAGGCGGCCGCTCTTGGCGCCGCGCGTCCGCCCAGACGCCGGTCAGGCGCCGGCGGTACCGGGGACGCCGAAGACGGCGGTGGTGATCCACACGAACAGCACGTCGAGGCCGTAGACGATCGCCATCATGACGACGACGAACCCGAGGACGACGGCGGTGAACTTGAGCAGTTCCTGCCGCGTCGGGGTGACGACCTTGCGGAGTTCCGCGAAGACCTGACGGATGAAGAGAGCGATCCGCGCGAAGAAGTTGAGCTTCTTCTCGCGGGGCGCGCCGCGATCAGCGACGACTTCGCCCTTCGTCTCGTCCTGCGTCATCGAACCACCTAGGTCTCTGTCTGTGCCAGCGTGCGCTGTGCGCAGGGCGGACAGGAATCGAACCTGCAACCTGCGGTTTTGGAGACCGCTGCTCTGCCAATTGAGCTACCGCCCTAAGATCCCGAGGGATCCAGGATTCGAAACCGACATGCGAACGCCTGGAATCTCTCGGGGAGGATGCCGAGTGCCCGGGGGCACGGCGAAAGAATGCAGATTTCGACTGCACTCCCCAGTCTATGTCATGTCCCCCGACGAGGCGAACCGGGCCGGGGGACGCGACATCGGTCAGGCCGTGCGGATGAGCTTCTTGTTCACGAACTCGTCGGCCGCGAGAAGGCCCATCTCGCGAGAGGTGCCGCTGCGCTTCACGCCGCCGAACGGCAGCTCCGGCGAGTCGGCGAGCACGACGTTGACGTAGACCATTCCGGCCTCGATCTGATCGGCGATGCGCTGGGCCTGCTCGGCATCCGTGGTGAACACGTACGAGCCCAGGCCGTATCCGGTGTCGTTGGCGATCGCCACGGCCTCGTCTTCGCCCGAGACCCGGTAGACGGTGCCGACGGGTCCGAAGAACTCCTCGCCGTAGGCGTCCATCTCGGGCGTCACACCGGTGAGGACGGTGCCCGGGTAGAAGGCACCGTCGCGGGTGCCGCCGACCTCGACGGTCGCGCCCTGGGCGATCGCTCGCTGCACCTGCTCGTCGAGGCGTTCCGCCGCGGCCAGCGACGACAGCGGACCGAGCACGGTGTCGTCGGCGAACGGGTCGCCGACCTTGGCCTCGCCGAGCGCGGCCGAGAACTTCTCGACGAACGCGTCGTACAGGTCGTCGACGACGAGGAACCGCTTCGCTCCGTTGCACGACTGCCCGTTGTTGTCGAGGCGCGCGTCGACCGCGGCCTGCACGGCGGCGTCGAGGTCGTCGGTGGAGAGCAGGATGAACGGGTCGGAGCCACCGAGCTCCAGCGCGACCTTCTTGAGGTGGCGGCCGGCCAGCTCGGCCACGGCCGAGCCCGCGCGCTCGGAGCCCGTCACCGACACTCCCTGCACGCGACGGTCGGCGATGATCGTCGCCGCCTGGTCGTTGGTCGCGCGAATGTTGACGTAGGCGCCCTCGGGGAAGCCCGCGTCGCTGTAGATCGACTGCAGGGCTTCGGCCGACTCGGGGCACTGGGGAGCGTGCTTGAGCAGGATGGTGTTCCCGACCGCGAGGTTCGGGGCGGCGAAACGGGCGACCTGGTAGTACGGGAAGTTCCACGGCATGATGCCGAGCAGCACGCCGAGACCGGAGCGCCGGATGACCGCGGAGCCCTCGCCGAGGATGTCGATGGGGGTGTCGCCGGTGATCTTGTCGATGTTGTCGGCGTAGTACTCGGTGATGTCGGCCGCGAAGTCGACCTCGCCGAGCGCCGCCTCGAGGGGCTTGCCCATTTCGCGCACGATGATCGCGGCGAGGTCGTCGCGGCGGTCGCGGTGCAGCTGCGCCGCCCGGCGGAGGGCCTCGGCGCGCTCGGCCGGGGCCGTGCGCGACCACGCGCGGTAACCGTCGTGAGCGGAGGCGATCGCGCTCTGCACTCCTTCGTCGGACAGCGTGTCGTACTCGGCGAGGGTCTCACCGGTGGCGGGATTGACGACGGCGTAGTCGCTCATGGTGCTCCTTTTCGTTTCGTTGTCAGGACGTGCGGCGACGGCGGGCGCTGGCGGGCGCCTCGCGTCCCAGGGTCTCACCGCGGAAGAAGGCGGGGCTGGCGATGCGCTGGGCGATCATCAGAACCACGCCGACCACGATGATCACGACGGTGATGACGAAGACCAGTCCGACGCCGGCGATCTGCGAGCCCGAGCCGTAGTCGGGGCTCGCACTGTCGATGAGGGTGGTGACGAACAGCACCGCGAGGATTCCCCCGCCGACGAGCGGGGCCAGCAGCGTCAGCAGGACGTTGCGCACCGAGTCGAACCACTGCTTGCGGAAGTACCAGACGCACGCGAAGGCGGTGAGCCCGTAATAGAAGCAGATCATCGCGCCGAGGGCCGTGATGGTGTCGGTCAGCACGTTCTCGCTGAGCACGCGCATGATCGCGTAGAACGCCGAGGCGACGACCGCCGAGACGATCGTGGCGTAGCCCGGGGTGAAGAACCGCGGGCTCACCTTCGCGAACTTCTTCGGCAGGGCGTCGTAGTGCGCCATGGCCAGCAGGGTCCGCGCGGGCCCCACGAAGGTGGCCTGGAGCGAGGATGCCGAGCTGGTGAGGACCGCGAGGGACACGAGGAACGCGAGGGGCCCGAGGATGGGTCCCGACAGGTGGAAGAAGACGTTCTCCTGGATGTCGGGGTTGCCCAGGCCCAACTCCCCCGTGCCGTTTCCCGCGAACATCAGCAGGGCGACGGCGATGACCAGGTACAGCGCCACGATGAGGAAGACCGTGACGGTGGCGGCGCGGCCCGGGGTCCGGTCGGGGTCCTTCGTCTCTTCGTTCATGGTGAGGATGACGTCCCATCCCCAGAAGATGAAGATCGACAGCGACAGACCGGCAGCGAAGGCGCTGAACGAGGGAACCTCGAAGGGGTTGAACCACGACAGCTGCACGGGGCTGGGGTCGACGGCGTTGCCGTTCATCGTCTCCACGACCGCCGCACCCGCGAAGACGAGCAGCACGAGGATCTGGAAGCCGACGAGGCCGTACTGCAGGCGCTGGGTGGTCTGCAGGTCGCGGTACGACACCACCGTGGCCAGGAACATGAACACCAGGCACACCGCGATGTTGATCGGGACGACGCGGGTGAGCTCCGCGATCTCGGCGTTGCCGCTGAGCTGGGCGATCAGCAGGAAGAGGAAGTCCACCGCGATGCCGGCGAGGTTGGAGAGCACGATGACGGTGGCGGCCACGAGACCCCACCCGGCCATCCAGCCCACCCAGGGGCCGAAGGCCCGCGCCGCCCAGGTGAACGAGGTGCCGGCATCCGGCATCCGGGAGTTCAGTTCGCGGTAGCCGAGGGCCACCAGCAGCATCGGGATGAAGCCGACGAGAATGATCGCGGGAACCTGGAACCCGACCGCCGAGACCGTCGGACCGAGTGCCCCGGTGAGCGTGTATGCCGGGGCGATGGTGGAGATGCCGATGACGACGGCGCCGATCATCCCGATCGAGCCGACGCGCAGGCCCTTGTTGGAGATGCCGGTGGTGACGGGGCTGTCGGGTGCAGGGCTCGCGCCGTTGCGAGAGGTGGTCATGAGGCCTCCGAGGTGCGGGGCACCACGATCATGGGAACGGGAAGGGCCCGCAGGATGCGTCCTGCGGTGGAGCCGAGGAACAGGCGCCGGGGCTGGGCGAGCCGGCTGGAACCGACCAGGGCGATCTCGCCCGGCATCCACTCGATGCGCCCGACGGCGTCTTCGATGTCGGAGCCGGCGCCCACCACCGCGTGGGCCTCGATCTCGGGCGGGAGCGCGGCGCGAACGGTCTCGAGCACCTCCTCGGCGTGGGCCTGTCCGGTCAGACGGGTCAGCCCGGCGTCGACGCGGGCGGGGAGGTCGACGCCCGCGAGCGAGAGCAGCCGGAGCGGTGTCTGCGCGCGGGCCGACAGGGATGCCGAGGACTCGAGCAGCACGTCGGCACCCGGCCGCGTGCCGATCGCCGCGGTGATGCGCGGAAGACCCGCGTCGACGGCGATGTCGCGCGCGCCCTCGGGGGCCAGGGCCACCGGGACGGGAGCGGCGTGCACGAGCTCTTCGGCGGTGGTGCCGAGGCGGTGCCGACCGCGTGGTCCCCCACCTCCGGTGCCGACGACGATGAGGCCCGCGTCGAACTCCTCGGCGGCGGCGACGAGTCCGGCTGCCACCCCGTGCGCGGGACGCACGTGGCCCCGGATGCCGGATCCCCCGACCCGCGCGAGACCGTCGCGCAGCCAGCCGCGTGCCGTGTCGGCGACGAGCCGGTCGTAACCGGCGTCGGCGGGGATCGAGACGTTGTTCTCGGCCGCGGGCAGCACGATCACCGCGTGGACGGGCGCGTCGAGGGCGTTCCCGAGCCGCGCCGCGAGGGCGAGGGCGTCGGCACCCGCCTCGGTGGCGGTGTAGCCGACGACGATCGCGGAACTCATCCGCGCGTCCGCTCGAGGATCTCCTGCGCCGCGCGGTGACCCTGGCGGATCGCGCCGTCGACGTGCTGGTAGCCCGCGCCGGCCATGTCGCTGCACGCGACGTGGATCGCGCCGACGGGCTCCCGCAGGTCGGCGCCGTAGCGGTGGAGACCGCCGAGGTCGAAGCTCGCGGCGTAGGCGCCGCGCGTCCACTCCTCGGTGCCCCAGTCGCTCTCGTAGTAGACGACCGTGTTCTTCGCCTCGGGCCCGTAATAGTGCGAGAGCGACTCGAGGATGCGCTCCTTGCGCTCCTCGGCGCTCAGACGGAACAGGTCGTCGGCGTTCTGGTCGGACACGAAGCCCACCAGCGTGCCGCGCTCGTCACCGTGGTTGGTGTTGTCGTAGGCCTCGTGCACCAGCTCGTAGGGGCTGAACGCGGTGCCCGACTGACCCTGCGCGCGCCAGAACGGCGTCTCGTAGACGGCGTGCACCTTGATGACGAAGCCCATCGAGATGTGCTGGTGCATCTGGTGCTGGAGCCGGGGCAGGGGCGGCTCGAACGAGATGCGGGGGTAGAGCACGGGCGCGAGCGCCAGGATGGCGAAGCGGGCGCGCACGGTCAGGCCATCGGTGATGACGGTGACTCCCGCGGCGGAGGCTTTCGCGGCCTCGACGCGAGCGGTCAGAGCGCGCAGCTCGTCGACCCGCTGCCCCGTCGCCGAGTCCGCAGCGCGGTCAGGCGCGGCCGAATCGGCACCCCAGATGATGCGGCGCACCGGCTGTTTGAGGAAGACGTCGTCGCCGAGACGCTCGGCGAGCAGTTCGGGCACCGCCTGCAGGCCACCGGCGACGCGCTTGTCGAGGATGAAGTCGGCGTCGACGAGGTTCGAGTACGAGCCCGCCGATGCCGCCATGAGCAGCGACTGCAGCAGCGAGAAGGTGTGGGTCGGCTTGGTGAGCATCGCCGAGCCGGTGGCGAAGGCGAGGTTGCGGACGGCCTCGTCGTCGTCGGTCTGCTGACGCAGCCAGGCGTCCCACGAGACCGTGTCCCACTCGGCGGCGTTCGGGTGCTCCCACGGACGGTCGGGGTCGATCTCGGCGACCATGGCGTCCAGGCGCGCGGTGATCTCGTCGATGATCTTCTCGGTCTCGGGGGCCACCGGGAACATCTCGCCGGTGAAGCGCTTCGCTTCGCCGTCGGCTCCGACGTACACGCTGTCGCCCTCGCGGTAGCGGCTGTAGGTCGTGAGTCCGAGCTCCTCGACGGTGTCGATGAGCGCCTGCTGGTCGGGCGAGACCCACTGACCGCCGAGCTCGAGCATCGCGCCCTCGACCACGTCGGTCCACAGGCGCCCGCCCACGCGGTCGCGCGCCTCGAGGACGGCGACCGAGAGGCCGGCCTTGCGCAGGTCGTTGGCGGCGGTGAGACCGGCGGCGCCGGCTCCGATGACGACGACGTCTCGGGTGATCTCGTCCATGGAAGCTTCCTTACTTGTCGTTCGCTCGGGAATGTCGTGGGTGGTCCCGACGGCGGCGGGTGTGCGCATGCTCCTCCGCCACCGCCGGGACGAGTGTCAGTTGCGCGACAGGGCGGCCGCGACGACGTCGAGGCCTTCGTTCAGCAGCTCGTCGCCGATCGACAGCGGCGGCAGGAACCGGATGACGTTGCCGTAGGTACCGCACGTGAGCACGATCACTCCCTCGGCGATCGCGGCCTTCGCCACGGCCGAGGTGAGGGCTGCGTCGGGGGCTCCGGTGGTGGGGTCGACGAACTCGGCCGCGATCATCGCGCCGTGGCCGCGCACGTCGCCGACGCGCGGGTCGTTCGCCTGCAGCTCGTGCAGGCGGCGCGTGAGCAGCTCGCCGATCTGCTGCGCGCGCTCGAGGAACCCCTCGTTCTCGAAGGCGTCGATGGAGGCCAGGGCCGCGGCGCAGGCGATCGGGTTGCCGCCGTAGGTGCCTCCGAGACCGCCCGTGTGGGTGGCATCCATGATCTCGGCGCGACCGGTGACGGCCGCCAGCGGCAGTCCGCCGGCGATGCCCTTGGCGGTGGTGACGAGGTCGGGGACGATGCCGAACAGCTCGCTCGCGAACATCGCGCCGGTGCGGGCGAAGCCCGACTGCACCTCGTCGGCGATGAAGACGACGCCGTTGTCGCGGCACCAGTCGACGATCGCGTTGAGGAATCCGTCGGCGGGGACGATGAAGCCGCCCTCGCCCTGGATGGGCTCGATGATGACGGCGGCGAGATTCTCGGCGCCGACCTGCTTCTCGATGAGCGAGATGGCCTTGGCCGCGGCCTCGGGGCCCGTCAATCCGTCGCGGAAGGGGTACGACAGGGGCGCGCGGTAGACCTCGGCGGCGAAGGGGCCGAAGCCGCTCTTGTACGGCATGTTCTTGGCCGTGAGCGCCATCGTGAGGTTGGTGCGGCCGTGGTACGCGTGGTCGAAGGCGACGACGGCCTGGCGGCCGGTGTGCTTGCGCGCGATCTTGACCGCATTCTCGACGGCCTCGGCGCCGGAGTTGAACAGCGCGCTCTTCTTCTCGTGGTCGCCGGGGGTGAGACGGTTGAGCGCCTCGGCGACGGCGACGTACGAGTCGTACGGCGACACCATGAAGCACGTGTGGGTGAAGGCGACGACCTGATCCTGGACGGCCTTGACGACGGCGGGGTGGGCGTTGCCGACGCTGGTGACCGCGATGCCCGCACCGAGGTCGATCAGCGAGTTGCCGTCGGCGTCGACGACGACTCCGCCGCCCGCGGCGACCGCGTGGATGGGGACGGTGTGGCCGACACCGGATGCCACGGCCGCGGCCTTGCGGTCGAGGAGCTCCTGCGAGCGGGGGCCGGGGATGGCGGTGACGAGGCGGCGCTCCTGGACGAGGGACGGACCGCCGACGGTGGGGAGGGTGTCGAGGCTCATGGCGGCGATGCTACGGACGCGGCGTCTCGGCCCGCACTCTCCCCCCTGTACAGTCGCAGGCACTGTCGTATACGTCTTGTACAGGAGGACTCATGGTCGACACCGCCGTCGCCCCACCGAGCCTGCGCGCCCTCTTGGCTCGAGCCGACCTCGGCCTGGGCCTGATCGTCGAGGAGGCCGCCCTTCCCGCCGGCAGCGTGGACCGCCCCGTGCGATGGGTGCACTCCAGCGACCTCGCCGATCCCACTCCGTTCCTCAGCGAGGGGCTGGTGCTGCTGACCACCGGCACCCAGTTCGCCGACGCGACCCCCGCCGACTACGAGGCCTACGTCGGGCGGCTGCTCGCCCGCGGGGTGCGGGCGCTGGGATTCGGCACCGAGGTCGTGCGCGACGGCATCCCCGCGGGGCTGACCGCCGCGTGCCTGGCCGCGGGGATGCCCCTGTTCGAGGTGCCCTACCGCACGCCGTTCATCGCCGTGGCCCGCGCCGGAGCCGAGGCGATCGCCGCCGACGCCTACGCCCGCCGCAGCTGGTCGCTCGCCGCCCAGCGGGCCGTCTCGCTGGCGGCGCTGCGCCCCGACGGTCTGGCCGCCACCCTCGCCGAGCTCTCGCGACAGCTCGACTGCTGGGTCGGCCTCTTCGACGCGGCCGGGGCCGTGCGCACCGAGTACCCCGTCGACGCCCTCGCCCCTGCGGCGCTCGACGCCGTGACGGCGGAGGTGACGACGATGCTGCACCGCGGCACGCGCGCCGCGTCGACCCTGCGGATCGACGGGACCGCGGTGAGCCTGCAGACCCTCGGCCGGGGCGGGCATCTGCGCGGCGCTCTCGCGATCGCCGCCGACGACCTCGACCACGAGGCCCGCAGCGTGGTGACGGCCGTGGTGGCGATGGCCGCCCTCGTCCTCGAGCAGCAGGATGGGCTGGGACGCGCGATCGGCACCTTCCGCGCGGGACTCGTGCAGTCGCTGTGCACCGACGACCCCGCTCTCGCCCGCCGCGCGTCGCGGGATCTGTTCGGCCCCCTTCCCGCGGCTCCCGTGGTGGTGGCGCTCACCCCCGCCACGGCCGCGCGCTCCGGTGCGCTCGCCGAGTGGCTCGAGATGCGTGCGTCGGAACGTCGGGGGGAGCTGTTCTTCGGCCGGGGCGACGACGGGTTCGTCGTGGTCGTGCCCGCCGCGGCTCGAGGACTGCTCGACGAGATCGCGGACCGCTTCGAGATCGTCGTCGGATGCTCCGCCCCGACCGGGTACGAGGCGTTCTCGAGCGCTCTCGCGCAGGCGCGGACCGCGCGCGAGCGGCTCTCGACGCCCGGGGTCGCCGACTTCGCCGACACGGCGCGGGCGGGACTTCTCGCCGCGCTCGGCTCCGAAGCCGCCCGGAGCGTCGCCGCGGGGGTGCTGACGCCCCTGCGTGCGCACGACGAGGCGCAGGGCTCCGCACTGCTCGAGACCGTCGACGCCTGGCTCACCCACGACTGCTCGCACGAGGCGACCGCTCAGGCTCTCGGCATCCATCGCCACACCGTGCGCGCGCGCATCGCGCAGGCCGAACGGGTGCTCGGGCGCGACCTGTCGTCGTTCGCGGCGCGGGCGGAGACCTGGACGGCGTTGCGTCTGGCCGAGTAGCGGCGCCGACGGCCGGTACACCGGCGCCCGGATCGCGGCGTCACGTCGGCCGGACAAATGCCCCGCACCGGCGGTCAGCCGGCGTCGCCGAGGTTGTCGGAGAGGATCTCGAGCACGCGCTCGCGCGAGAGATCGGCCTCGCCCGCCCGCGCGCGCGCCACGGCGTCGACGAAGGCCTCGGCGAAGACCGCGTGCGCGATGCGCGAGGTGTGTTCGAGCTCGTCGCGGAAGGTTCCGCCCGAGGCGAGCACCAGCGAGAGATCGGCGCGCTCCGTGAGGGGCGACGCCATGAACGAGGTCACCGCGATCACTCGGGCGCCCGCGGCCCGCGCCGCCTGCGCCGCGCGGAGGCTCGCCTCGTTGGCCCCCGACCCGCTGATCACGACGCACACGTCGTCGGCCGAGAGGTGCCGCGCGGCGATCTGCTGACCGATCGGGTCGCCGAGGGTCTCGGCGGGGCGACCCACCGCGGTCAGGCGCATCGCGAGATCGGTCGCGACCGGAGCCGACAGGCCGCTCGCCACCACCAGCAGCCGTCGCGCACCCACGACCACCTCGACGGCGGCGTCGACCCCGTCGGCATCCAGCAGGCTCGTGGCCGCGCGCAGATCGTCGGCGATGCGATCGATGGCCGAGCGGATGCCGCCCAGGGCGCCGTCGCCCGCGTCGGTCGTCGGCGCCGGTCGACGCCCGCGCTCGGCGGCGAGGGCCACGCGCAGCTGCGGATACCCGCGGTACCCGAACGTCTGGCAGGCGCGCACGACCGTGGACCGTCCCACTCCGACCCGGTCGGCGAGCTGCTGCGCAGTCAGCTCGATCACGGCATCCGGGTCGTCGACGATGAGGTCGGCGACACGGCGTTCGCTGGGCTGCAGGGAGTTGCGCACCGCGGCGATCCGCGCGGTCGTGGGCACCTCAGCTGCGGACACGAGGACCCTCCATGATGCGGCGGCGGATGCGGGCCGAGACCGCGTCGATTGCGACGGTGACGATGACCACGACGATCAGGAGCATGCCGACCGTCGACCACTCACGGTACTGGGTGTAGGAGGTGAGCATGTCGCCGATGCCGCCCACTCCGATGAGCCCGAGCACGGCCGAGGCGCGCACGTTGATCTCGAAGCGGTAGAGCCAGAAGGACAGGAAGGTGGGAGCAGCCTGGGGCCACACACCCCACCGCAGCACCTGCGCGGTGGATCCCCCCGCCGCGCGGGCGGCCTCGATCGGCCCCGGGGCGACGTTCTCGACGGCTTCGTAGCCCCACTTGCCCAGGGTTCCGACCCCGCCGATCGCGAGGGCCAGAGCGCCGGTGAGAGGGGTGAGACCCGTGACCGAGAGGATGATGATCGCGAAGACGAGCTCGGGGACGGCCCGCACGAGCGAGAAGACGAAGCGCAGCACGGCGCGCACCGGCGCCGGACCGAAACCGCGCGCCGAGATCAACGACAGGGGCGTCGCGATCAGGATGCCGAGGACGGTGCCGATCCACGCCATCTCGACGCTGCGCCAGGTCTGCCAGAGGGCCTCGGGGAGCTTGGCCCAGTTCGGCGAGACGAACATGAGGCCGAGGTAGCGCGCGATCTCGGCGGGCAGTTCACCGAGCCGCGACCAGGTGATGTCGGCGGACCAGAACGCGGCGACGACGATGACGCCGACCACCAGCCACGACAGGGTGCGCAGGGGCCGCTGACGGCGGGGCGGCAGGGCGAGGGCCGCGGGGCGGGCGGGGGCGAGGGCGGTCATACGAGTCTCCGGCGGATCGCGTCACTGACGGCGTCGAGCACGACGACGATCACGAGGATCTCGACGATGACGAGCGACAGCTGGTCGTAGCGGTAGAAGGTGCGCACGGCGTCGATGAGCAGGCCGATGCCGCCCGCGCCGACCAGGCCCAGCACGGTGGAGGCGCGGACGTTGAGCTCGAAGACGTAGAGCGTCTGCGACACGAACGCGGGCCAGGTGTCGGCCAGGGCGATCGCGCGGTTGATCTGCGTCTGCGTCGCCCCCGCGGCCCGTCCCGCCTCGAGCGGGCCGATGTCGCTCGCGTCGATCGACTCCGACACGAGCTTGACGATGATGCCGACGTTGAACAGCACCAGCGCCAGGATGCCGGGAAGAGCCCCGACCCCGACCATCGCGACCAGCACGGCGGCGTACACGAGCTCCGGCACGGCGCGGATGACGTTCAGGATGCCGCGCACCAGCGACCGCGTCCACCCCGTGGGGTTGGTGGGTCGAGCGGCCCAGAAGCTCAGGGGAAGCGACAACGCGGCCCCGACCGCCGTGCCGATGACGGCCATCTGCAGCGTCTCGAGGATGGGGCCGACCGTCCGCGGGAAGAACGACCAGTCGGGCGTGAGCAGTTCGCCCACCCGCAGAGCACCCTGTTGCCAGTTGCGGGCGATGGCCCCGACGTCGAGGCCCACCCCGACCACCGGCAGGCACATGAAGACGGTCACCGCGACGACGACGCCCGCGGCGGTCCACGGCATCCATCGGCCCTTCGGGCGGGTGGGGACGCTCAACGCCGTCATCGCTCGAGCCTGTCGGCGGCGGTCACCGAGCGACCGTAGATCTGGGCGAAATCGGCGTCGGTGGCGGATGCCGCCGGCCCGTCGTAGACGATCTCCCCGGCGCGCATGCCGATCATGCGCGTGCCGTACTCGCGGGCGAGGTCGAGCAGGTGCAGGTTGACCAGCACCGTGATGCCGAGGTCGACGTTGATGCGACGCAGGTCGTCCATGACGCCGCGGGCCGTGGGCGGGTCGAGGCTCGCGACCGGTTCGTCGGCGAGCACGATGCGGGGCTGCTGGGTGAGCGCGCGGGCGATCGCGACGCGCTGCTGCTGGCCGCCCGACAGCGCCGAGGCGCGGTCCCACACCTTGGGCAGCAGGCCGACCCGGTCGAGGGCCTCGAAGGCGAGGCGTCGGTCGTCTTCGCGATACGCGCCGAGGAGCGTGCGCCACAGCGGGGTGTGCGCGAGGCGCCCGACCAGCACGTTGTTGAGCACGCTCGTGCGCCCGGCGAGGTTGAAGCTCTGGAACACCATGCCGATGTGCCCACGGAGTTCGCGCAGGCGCCGACCGGAGGCCCCGTCGACGCGGCGACCGCCGACCTGGACGACGCCGGAGGTCGCGGGCACCAGACCGTTGATCGTGCGGATGAGCGTGGACTTGCCCGAGCCCGAGAGACCCACGACGGCGATGAGCTCACCGGGCGCGATGTCGACGCTCACGTCGCGCAGCCCCATGGTGCCGTTGGGGTAGCGCACCGAGACGCCGTCGAGACGGATGCCCCAGGGCGCCGAGGCCTGCGCCTCGACGCCCGGGGTGAGCGAACCGGTCGTCACTGGAGTCCGAGCTGCTGAGCGGCGCGGGCGACGACGTCGAGCGAGGCGGGGTCTGCCGGAGCGAGCTTGGTGATCGAGTAGACGGCCTTCAGGGCCGCCGAGCCCTCGTCGGTGGTGGAGTACTCGGCGAGCGCCGACGAGATCTTCTGCTGCAGCTCGGGCGAGAGGTCCTTCGAGACGGCGACGCCGTCGTTGGGGATCTCGGCGGTGAGGCCGAAGACGACGACCTTCTGGCCCACGTCGGGCTTGTCCTTCTTCACCAGGGTGCGGGCGTCCCAGAAGCTGAACCCGACCTCGGCGTCGCCGTTGTAGACCGCGAGCACCGAGGCGTCGTTGGCCGTGACGGGCACCTGCTGGAAGCCGCTGTCGATGTCGACACCGGCCTCTTTCAGCGCGAGCATCGGGTAGATGTAGCCGGCGGGCGATCCCGGGCCGAGGACGGCGACCTTGGCTCCCGCGATCTTGGTGATGCTGTCGAGACCGGCGGGTCCCTGCAGCGCGTCGGCGCCGTTGCAGAACGACATGCCGTCGCGCTCGACCACGGGGGTGTCGCAGTACTTGTCGGGGTCGTTCGTCATGAACTGGCCCGGGTAGGTGATGTTGCCGTTGCGCTCGGTCTGCAGCACGACCGAGGCGCCGTATCGGTCGTGCGCCTGCCACAGCTGCAGCGAGGGCAGGAAGCCGATCTGGGCCTGACCCGCTCCCATCGCCTCGACGGCGGCCTGGTAGTCCTTCGACACGACGCCGCTGACCGGGATGCCGAGCTTCTCGGTGAGCATGTCGGTGAGGGGCTTCGCGGTGTCGACGAGGTTGGCCTGGTCCTGCGAGGGGACGAGGGCGAGCACCAACGAGCTGGGGTCGGCGGCGGGTTCGGAGGCGGCGCCCGCGGTACCGGAGCAGCCGGCCAGGGCGATCGAGGTGAGAGCGGCGGTGGCGAAGGCCGCGGCGAGACGGATGCGACGAGTGTTCATGATTCCTCTGCGATTCGGGTGGGGTTCAGGCGTGGGAGGGGAGGTGATCGGCGGGGGGAGCGTCGACGTGGGCGGCGCCGACCCACTCGGCGAGCGCGGGCAGCAGCTCGTCGAGGGTGTCGGCACGGAAGGTGGGCTCCGCGGCCGGATTGGCGTAGCCGCCGACCAGGGCGGTGGCGAGACCGCGGGCGTGGGCGGGAGCGAGGTCGTTGCGCCAGACGTCGCCGATGGCGAGGACCGGGGTGCCGGCGGCGAGCTGATCGAGAAGCAGTTCGAGACCGGCGGGCTTCGCGGCGTCCGTGACGATGCGGTCGAACAGGCCGTTGAGGCCCATGGCGGCCAGCGCGTCGTCGAGTCGCGTCGCCGGGGCGTTCGTGACGAGCAGGCGCTCGGCATCCACCTCGGCGAGGAACCCGGCCAGTTCGGCGGCGGTCGACACGGGCGCATCGGGGCCCGCCAGCTGCGCGCGACTCGTCGAGTAGGCGGAGGCCAGCGCGGCGTCGTCGACCCCGGCGTCGAGTGCGAGGCGTCGGACCGCGTCGTATCCGTCGATGACGTCGGCCGAGGGCGCGGCGAGGTGGGCCGAGACGGTGGAGACGAAGTCGGCAGCGGATGCCGTGTGCACGGCGACCGCGCGGGCGTAGGCCAACAGGGGGCCGTCGCCGAGGGCGACGGTACCGTCGAAGTCGAAGATGAGGACGGGGCGGGGCACGGGGGAACTCCTGTCGTGGACGTTGCGTCCATCGTGCACCTCGAATGTGGACGCTATGTCCACGCCGTGTAAACGCTGGATGAACGGCGCCTGTGCGCCCCGGCTCTCGGCTTAGCGTGAAGCGGTGACCTCCTCCCCCGCTCTCGACACCGCCGCGGCGCTCGGTGCCCTCGACCCCTCCTCGGCGATCTCGTCTCTGCCGTGGCTCGCGGCATCCCTCGCCGAGGACGCCGCCGCGGGCCGGTTCGCCGCGTGGGGCCGCTCGACGGTGGTCGACGAGAACGTCGGGGAGGCGGTGCTCTCCCGGGCACTGTTCAACGAGCTGCACCTGCGGGCAGAGCTCGAGGCCTCGTGGCCCGTCGGTAACGCCGGCCTGCTGCACGTTTACGGCTACCTGCTGTCGACCACGCCCACCCCCTACGGTCTCAAGCGCGAACGGTGGCTCACCGACGACCTGGCTCTCGCCTGCGGCCTCGAGGGCGGGGCGTTCTCCCCCTGGACGGGGTCGGGCACCCTGCTCTCGCGGGTCACCGCCGCCGCGGCATCCCTTCTCTCCCGCGCCGACGCGATCGACGAGGCCGTCGAGGGCCGCTCGACCCGCATCGCCTTCGGCGACCCGCTCCCCGACGGCGCCGCCGCCCTGGCCTACGCGGTCGACGGTCTCATCGTCACGATGTTCCCCGTCGCCGACCCCGCCGCCCTGCGGTCGGGACTCGGCGCCCCGCGGCTGCGCTGGAACGCGGCCTGAGGGGCGCGGCCGGGCACAACGGCGGGGGGATCTTCGACACGCCGGGGTTCCGCCATCCGTCGACGGCGCGTCGAGAAGGCGCCCCGCCGTTGTGCACGGGATGCCGGTGCACAGCCGTCCGGATGTCGGCCGACCGGCGCCCGAACCGAGCCCACGGCCGCGGGGGCACAACGGCGGAGGGATCTTGGACACGCCGGGGACTCGGCATCCGTCGACGGCGCGTCGCGGAGACGACCCGCCGTTGTGCACGGGATGCCGAGGGGCGATGCACCGGTGACGGCGGGGTGGCGGCTCCTCCCCAAGAGAGGACTGTCCACAGGTTCCGGATTCGGGGCGGGCCCGGGTGCACGCCGGCGGCATCCTGTCGTGATGTGCGCACCGGGTCAGGGAATCGAGACGTTCTCCGGCCTGCGCGCACGGGGACGATCACGCCGAAGCATCGCCTCGGCCGTCGAGGCGGGAGAACTACGGCATCTGCGCCGCGGGGTCTATGCGGAGCGCGGGGCCTGCGCGCCCGTCGTGACCGCGGCACTCCACGGAGGGCGAGCGGCGTGCGTCACCGCGGCGAGGCACCTCGGGCTGTGGACTCTCGCCGCGGAACAACCGATCCACGTCTGGATGCGCGGAGGAGGCCACGCGTACGCCCACGACGAGTGCACCTGTCGTCCGCACTGGGACGATGCCGCCCCCGGACACGCCTTCGCTCTGCCGTCGGTCCCGCGCATCCTGCGCCAGATCCTGCGGTGCCGGGGAGTCGAGGAGTTCTTCGTCTCCGTGGAGTCCGCCCTCCGCCTCGGCATGCTGACGTCGTCGGGGAAGACGTGGCTGCGGAGCCATACGAGCGACCTCGCGCGCGACGCGCTCGACTTCGCGCGGTCCGACGCCGACAGCGGCCTCGAGTCGATCGTCCGGTGGCGACTGAGGCACAGAAACCTCCCGGTGCGAACCCAGATGCACATCATCTCGGTCGGCCGCGTCGACCTGCTCATCGGCGACGCCCTCATCGTCGAGATCGACGGAGCGGGCAACCACGAGGGCACCGCGAACAGGCACCGCGACCTGCGGCGCGACGCTCATGCGGCCGCGTGGGGCTTCGTCTCCCTGCGGTTCGACTACGCCCTCGTGGTCCACGACTGGCCCACGGTGGAACGGGCGATCATGGCCTACGTGGAACGCGGCCTCCACCTGGCCCGCTGACGTCCCGGTCCTTCCGGGCACTGGGCTTGTCCGCGCCCCGGCGCCCCGACCCCGAGCACAACGGCGGGACAATCACCGACACGCCGACCCACCGGCATCCCACCCCGGCGTGACACCGAGAAGCCCCGCCGTTGCGCACACGGGCGCACGGCACGGGCACACCGCACCAGCGCCGCGAACCCCACCTCACCCCCGCGGCGCGTGCGCCTCCAGGAACTCGTACAACTCCGTCGTGTCGACGCCGGGGAAGGCCCCGGTCGGCAGGGTCGCCAGCAGCGTCCGCGGGGTGCGCACGTTCGGCCAGGCCTTGTCGCGCCACGCAGCCTCGAGATCGGCGGGCGCGCGGCGGCAGCACGTCTCGACCGCGTGCCGCGAGACCCCGCGGTTGGGGGTATCGCGGCCCCGGAACCAGCGCGTGTCGTCGAAGCGCACGCCCACGCTGACCGAGTGCGCCCCCTCGCTCGACTGCTCCACGCGCGCGGTGCACCAGTACGTGCCGTTGCCGGTGTCGGTGTACTGGTAGTACGGGTTGAAGAGGTCGTCTTCGTCGAACACGACGCGGCTCGTCCACCGTCGGCAGCACATCTGCCCCTCGATGGAACCGAGCCGGTCGGTGGGGAAGTTCACGTCGTCGTTCTCGTACGCCTTCGTGATGGTGCCCGACTCGTGCACCTTGAGGAAGTGCACCCGGATGCCGAGGTGCACCGTCGCGAGGTTGGTGAAGCGATGCGCGGCGGTCTCGTATGACACCGAGTAGGCGTCGCGCAGGTCTTCGATGCTGATCGTGCGCCGCTCCTTCGCTTCGCGCAGCGCCGGCACGACGTGCGCCTCGGGCATGAGCAGCGCCCCGGTCAGGTAGTTCGTCTCGACCCGCTGGCGGAGGAACTCTTCGTAGCTCGTCGGCTCGCCATGGCCGAGCATGCGGCTCGACAGAGCCTGCAGCACCGCCGCACGCGGGTCGCCCTTCGCGACCGTGGTCGAGAGGTAGAGCCGCCCGTTCTTGGCATCCGCGATGCTCCGCGTCGACGACGGCAGGTCGGGCACGTAGTGCAGCGAGAAGCCGAGGTGCGCGGCGATGTCGCTTGCGCCGCGCTGCGTGAGGGGACCGCCGGGGTGCTCGATCGCCTCGAGCATCTCGGATGCCACCCGCTCCAGCTCGGGGAAGTGGTTGTCCTGCGTGCGCATGAGACGACGGAGAGCGACGTTCGCCCGACGCGCCTCCTCGGGCGTCGCCGACCGCTCCTCGCGGAGGCGTTCGATCTCGCCCTGCAGCGTCAGCATCGCCGCGAGCACCTCGTCGGGGACCGCGCGTGCGACGCGGAAGGGGGCGATGCCCAGCGCCTGGAAGGTGGGCCCGCGCATCGCGCGCTCCACCGACAGCTCCAGCGTCGCGCGCGGGTCGAGAGGCTCGGCATCCAGGATCTGGTCGAGCGTGCATCCCACTGCCCGCGCGATCGCCTGCAGCAGGGTGAGCTTGGCCTCGCGGCGGCCGTTCTCGATCATCGACATCTGGCTCGGCGCGCGACCGACCGCGGCGGCCAGGTCGTCGAGCGTCATGCCGCGAGCGGTGCGCAGCTGGCGGATGCGTCGGCCGATGGTGAGGGTGTCCACCTCGTCATCGTCGAACGGGAGGGATGCCGAAGAAGCGGAGACGCCGGTGTCCATGCGCCATGTTCTCACTGGAACAGAAGATCGCGCGATCTTCACACGAGAAACTTCGATTGGCGGGGTTGTTCTTCGCGGACAGTGGTCTCCACGGGGCACCGCAGCCCCGGCATCCGAAGGAGAACGCTCATGACGATCCAGGCCACCCCCGCCCCGCAGCCCCTGCGCCCCGGCGACCAGACCGAGACCGCCGACGAGATCCGCACCGCGTGGGAGAACGATCCCCGCTGGGACGGCATCGAGCGCACGTTCTCGGCGGACGACGTCGTCCGCCTCCGCGGAAGCGTCCGCGAGGAGTCCACCCTCGCCCGCCGGGGAGCCGAGAACCTCTGGAACCTCATCCACACCGAGGAATACGTTCGCGCCCTCGGCGCCTACACCGGCGGGCAGGCCGTGCAGCAGGTGCGCGCCGGCCTCAAGGCCATCTACCTGTCGGGCTGGCAGGTCGCCGCCGATGGCAACCTCGCGGGCCAGACCTACCCCGACCAGAGCCTCTACCCCGCCAACAGCGTGCCCGCGGTCGTGCGGCGCATCAACAACGCGCTGCTGCGACAGGACCAGATCGAGCGCGCCGAGGGGCAGATCACCCGGGACTGGCTCGCGCCGATCGTCGCCGACGCCGAGGCCGGCTTCGGCGGCCCGCTGAACGCCTACGAGCTCGCGCAGTCGCTGATCCAGGCGGGGGCTGCCGGCATCCACTGGGAGGACCAGCTCGCCAGCGAGAAGAAGTGCGGCCACCTCGGCGGCAAGGTGCTCGTGCCGATCCAGCAGCACATCCGCACCCTGAACGCCGCGCGTCTCGCCGCCGACGTCGCGGGCGTGCCGACCGTGATCATCGCACGCACCGACGCGTTGGCCGCCGACCTGCTCACCAGCGACGTCGACCCGCGCGACGCGGATTTCCTCACCGGCGAACGCACGAGCGAGGGCTTCTACCGGGTGCGACCGGGGCTCGAGTCGGTCATCGCGCGCGGCCTCGCCTTCGCGCCCTACGCCGACCTGCTCTGGGTCGAAACGGGCGAGCCCGACATCGAGCTCGCGCGTCGCTTCGCCGAGGCGATCCACGCCCGCTACCCGGGCAAGAAGCTCGCCTACAACTGCTCGCCGAGCTTCAACTGGAAGCGCCACCTCGACGACGAGCAGATCGCCACGTTCCAGGCCGACCTGGCCGCTCTCGGCTACGCCTTCCAGTTCATCACGCTGGCCGGCTTCCACGCCGTGAACCACTCGATGTTCGACCTCGCCCGCGGCTACGCCGAACGCGCCATGAGCGCGTACGTCGAGCTGCAGGAGGCCGAGTTCGCCGCCGAAGCCCACGGGTACACGGCTACGCGCCATCAGCGCGAGGCCGGGACCGGCTACTTCGACGTCGTCTCCACCGCGCTCAACCCCGACAGCGCCACCCTCGCCCTCGCGGGCTCCACCGAGACCGCCCAGTTCCACTGACCCCCACCCCTTCGCCTCCCGTCCCCCTCCCCCGTCCCTCTCTCCGTTGAGCGTCCAAGACCCGCCGTAACGGCCACGTCCTTTGCGGCGTGTCCTGGACACTCAACGGCTTCATCGACCCGAGAGGGGCGATGGAGAAGAACGGCGGAGAGGGGCGACGGGGGAACGCACAGAAAGCCAGGACCATGACCCTCCTCACCTCTCCCCCGCCCATGACCGAAGAATCCCGGATGCCGAACCCTCCGGCATCCGCCCCGCACCTGCGCCTCGAGCGGCCCCTCGACGGACGCGACGGCGAGATCCTCACCCCCGCCGCCCTCGCCTTCCTCACCGAGCTGCACGACCGCTTCGCGCGCCGTCGTCACGACCGGCTCGCGGCGCGCCTGCGTCGCCGCTTCGAGATCGGCACGGGCGACGACCCCCACTTCCGCGCCGACACCGCGCACATCCGCGACGACCCCTCGTGGCGCGTGGCCGGGGCGGGACCGGGGCTCGAAGACCGCCGCGTCGAGATCACCGGCCCCACCGACCCGAAGATGACGATCAACGCGCTCAACTCCGGCGCCCGCGTCTGGCTCGCCGACCAGGAGGACGCCACCAGCCCCACCTGGCGGAACGTCATCGGGGGGCAGCTCTCGCTGTTCGACGCGATCCGCGGACAGCTGTCGTTCACCAGTGCCGAGGGCAAGCGCTACGAGGTCACCGCCGCGCGCACGCCGACGATCGTGATGCGCCCGCGCGGGTGGCACCTGCCCGAGAAGCACGTGACGTTCATCGACCGCTCCGGCCGCGAGCTGCCGGCATCCGGTTCCCTCGTCGACTACGGCCTGTACGTGTTCCACAACGCCCACGCGCTGATCGCCGCGGGCCGGGGACCGTACTTCTACCTGCCGAAGATCGAGTCGGCCGAGGAGGCCCGGCTCTGGGACGACGTGTTCACGTTCACCGAGCAGCGACTGGGCCTCGCGCACGGCACCATCCGCGCCACGGTGCTCATCGAGACCCTGCCTGCGGCATTCGAGATGGAGGAGATCCTGTTCGCGCTCCGCGACCACTGCGCGGGCCTGAACGCCGGGCGATGGGACTACATCTTCTCGATCATCAAGACCTACCGCGGCCGCGGGGCGCGCTTCGTGCTCCCGGGGCGGAGCGACGTGACCATGACGGTGCCGTTCATGCGCGCCTACACCGAGCTGCTCGTGCAGACCTGCCACAAGCGGGGCGCGTACGCGATCGGCGGCATGAGCGCGTTCATCCCCAACCGGCGTCGCCCCGAGGTGACCGAGGCCGCGTTCGAGAAGGTCGCCGCCGACAAGCGTCGCGAAGCCGGAGACGGCTTCGACGGCACCTGGGTGGCGCACCCCGACCTCATCCCGGTGGCGCGCGCCGAGTTCGACGCCGCGTTCGGCGACGGATCGAATCAGCTCCACCGCCTGCGCGAAGAGGTGCAGGTCGAGCCCGCCGACCTGCTGGATCTGCGCATCGGCCTGCCGATCACCACGGCGGGGGTGCGGGGCAACGTCTCAGTGGCCATCCGCTACATCGAGGCGTGGCTGCGGGGCCTCGGGGCCGTCGCGATCGACGACCTCATGGAAGACGCCGCCACCGCCGAGATCTCGCGCTCGCAGATCTGGCAGTGGATCCACCAGGACCGCGTGACCGACGACGGCACGGCGATCACCCGGTCGTTCGTCGAGCAGTTGGTGACCGAGGTGCTCGACGACGCGCACCGCGTCGACGGCGACCGCTTCGACGACGCCGCCGAGGTGTTCCGCGAGGTGGCGCTGCGCGCGGAGTTCCCGGCGTTCCTCACCCTGCCGGCGTACGCGAAGTACCTCGACTGACGCCCGGGTTCATGCGCCCCTTCCGCCCACGCGGGAGGGGCGCATCGCCGTACACCGGTGGAGACGGACGCGGCGCGACGCGCGGGTTCAGGGACGCGCCGGGTCGATCGGCGCGAAGCGGCGCAGCCCCGCACGCGACGACAGGCGCGACGCGGCGAGAGACCCCGCGACCGCGAGGAAGATCGGCAGCAGCAGGGTGAAACCCGTGTCGGTGAACTCGATCACCAGCGCGATCGCGGTGAAGGGGGCGCGCATGTTGGATGCCAGGAACGCCGCCGCCGCGACGATCGCCAGCGCCGTGCCGTCGGCTCCGGGCCAGACGAACGCCCACCCGGCCGCGGCCGCGGCCCCCAGCGCCGCCCCGATCGCCACGGAGGGCTGAAGGGTGCCGCCGATCGCGCCCGAGCCGAGCGACACGGTCGTGGCGACGTACTTGAGCAGAGCGAGCAGCAGCAGGATCAGCGCGGGCTGCGACAGGTCGAACCCCGCCGTGGCGAGCGCGCGACCGTTGCCGAGGATCAACGGGAAGAACGCCCCCACCGCGCCGACCGCGGCGAAGGTCAGGGGCAGGACGACCAGCAGCTTCCAGCCGGTGGGACGGAAGCGCGCGAGCTTCTTCGTGACCGTCGCGAAGCTCGTCGCCCCCCACCCCATCAGCGGGCCGATGAGAAGGGCCGCGACCACGAGCGAGGGGCTCACTTCGACGGATGCCACGTGGTACAGCGACCCGTCGCCCACGAGCGGACGAGCCACGAAGGTCGCGATCGCGCTCACCGAGAGGGCGACGACCGCCGCTCCGACGCTGAACTGCGCGAGCAGGATCTCGAGCGTGAACAACGCCCCCGCCAGCGGCACGTTGTAGACGGCGGCGAGGCCCGCACCGGCGGCGGCGGCGATGAGGATGCGGGCCCACTGGGCATCGAGACCGAACCAGCGGACCACCTTCGAGCCCGCCATCGCCGAGAGCTCGCGGGGGGCGACTTCTTTGCCGATCGAGGCGCCCAGGGCCACCGAGGTCACCTGGATGACCGTGTCGGCGAGTGTCTCCCACCACGGCATGTGCGCGCCGTCGACGCCCTGCTCGACGGTGGCGAGCCGGCGTCCGAAGCGACGGAGCAGGTACCACCCGAGCGCCGCCACGACCCCGGCCCCGCCGACCGTGACGATCGGCAGCCACCACACGGCGGGCATCGCCAGACCGTCGAGGAACGGTCCCTCTCCGTGGCCCCAGACGAGGTGCTCGATCGTGTGCACGATCCACACGAGAAGGAGCACGGCGAGACCGGTGGCGACGCCGACGATGAGGCTGGCCAGGCCCAGCTTCAGCAGGGCCCCGATCGCGCGGCGGTGGATACGCGGGGGCGCCAGGGGTTCTGCTGTCACGCCCGCCACGCTAGCCCACGCGCGCGCCCCCGCCGGACCGCGTGCGGGGGCGGCCTGTGCGCGGGCGTCGGGGGCTCGGCATCCGGAGTCCGACGAGGCGGCCCCGCTCCCGGCGGAGGCGACCTTCGCGGGCCGTCACACCTCTCGTCGGGCGCGGGCGCGAACAGTAGGCTCGGAGCGTGACTTCCCGCGCCCCGCTCTCCCGCAAGCTGTCCGCCATCGCCGAGTCCGCGACCCTCAAGGTCGACGCGAAGGCCAAGGCCCTCCAGGCCGCCGGCCGACCGGTCATCTCGTATGCCGCGGGCGAGCCCGACTTCGCCACCCCCTCGTTCATCGTCGATGCCGCGGCCGAGGCGCTGCAGAACCCCGCGAACTACCGCTACACCCCCGCCGCCGGACTCCCGGTGCTGCGCGAGGCCATCGCGGCCAAGACCCTGCGCGACTCGGGGCTGCAGGTCGCCCCCACGCAGGTCGTCGTGACCAACGGCGGCAAGCAGGCCGTGTACCAGGCGTTCCAGACCGTGGTGAACCCCGGCGACGAGGTGCTGCTGCCCGCGCCGTACTGGACCACGTACCCCGAGGCGATCGCGCTGGCCGACGGCACGCCCGTCGAGGTGTTCGCCGGCGCCGACCAGGACTACAAGGTCACGGTCGCCCAGCTCGAGGCCGCCCGCACCGACAAGACCACGGTGCTGGTGTTCGTGTCGCCGTCGAACCCGACTGGTTCGGTCTACACGCCCGAAGAGACCGCCGAGATCGGCCGCTGGGCTCTCGAGCACGGCATCTGGGTGATCACCGACGAGATCTACCAGAACCTCACGTACGAGGGCGTCCGCGCGGTCTCGATCGTCGAGGCCGTGCCCGAGCTCGCCGAGCAGACGATCCTGCTCAACGGCGTCGCCAAGACCTATGCCATGACCGGGTGGCGCGTGGGCTGGATGGTCGGACCGGCCGATGCCATCAAGCTCGCCGCCAACCTGCAGTCGCACCTGTCGAGCAACGTCAACAACGTCGCCCAGCGCGCGGCCGCCGCGGCCCTCAACGGTCCTCAGGACGAGGTCGAGCAGTTCCGCGCGGCGTTCGACCGTCGTCGTCGGCTGATCGTGTCGGAGCTGTCGAAAATCGACGGCGTCGAGGTGCCCAACCCGCTCGGCGCGTTCTACGTCTACCCCGACGTGCAGGGGCTGCTGAACCGCGAGTGGGGCGGGGTCACCCCGACCACCTCGCTCGAGCTGGCCGACCTCATCCTCGAGCAGGCCGAGGTGGCCGTGGTGCCCGGCGAGGCCTTCGGCCCCAGCGGCTACCTGCGCCTGTCGTACGCGCTCGGCGACGAACAGCTCCTCGAGGGCGTCCAGCGCCTCCAGCGCCTGTTCTCCTGACGTCCGCGCGCCGTCGGGCGTGACGAGCGGAGGAGCAGGGACCGGCGGAGGATCGCACCGCGCGATCCGTCCTCCCCTCGTCCCGGCTCCTCCCTCCGTTACGCTCCCCGGGGGCCAGCCGATACCGACCTCGCGCCACCGAGCCGGCTACAGCTCGACGTTCACCAGCACCGGCTCGGGCTGCAGCAGCAGTCCGAACTCGGACTGCACGCGGCCCTGCACGAAACGGGCGAGCTCCGCGATCTCGGCGGCCGTCGCCTCGCCACGGTTCGTGAGCGCCAGGGTGTGCTTGGTCGACAGGCCGGCGCGCGAGCGCGGGAAGCGGAACCCGCGGCCCAGACCTGCGTTCTCGATCAGCCACGCGGCGCTCACCTTGACCTCGTGCCGCTCCACGGGCGGCGGGGGCAGGATGCCGTCGAACGCGGCGAGCGGGATCACGGTCACCGGGTCGAGCACCGGGGTCATCGGCCACCGGGGGCACGCCGCGGGGAGCGTCCGCGCGAAGGACTGCGACACGATCGCGTTCTGGAAGAACGAGCCCGCGCTCCAGGTGTCGGGGTCTTCGGCGTCGAGCACCATGCCCTTGCGGGCACGGGTCGCGAGCACGTGATCGCGGATCCAGCGCAACGACACCGCGTCGCGCTCCTCGAGCCCCAGGGCGTTGCGCAACTGCTCGCCGGTGATCGGTCGCTCGCCGTCGCCGACGCGCTCGAGCTCGAGGGTGACCGACAGGATCACCGCGGAACGATCCGGCACCGAGCCGTAGTGCTGCTTCAGCACCGAGGTGCGGAACCCGAGCTCCAGCTCGGACGCGGGAACGACCGACACCTCACCGGTGGACTCGTCGATCAGCTCGACCTCGACGAGGGTCTGCACGATCTCCTGACCGTAGGCCCCGATGTTCTGCACGGGGGCGGCACCGACCGTGCCGGGGATGCCCGACATGGCCTCGATGCCCGCGAGGCCCCGCTCGACGGTCTCGGCGACCAGGGCGTCCCAGTCATGGCCCGCCTGCACGCGCACGCGCACCGTGTCGGGACCCGAACCGGGGAGCTCCTCGACGCCGGTGGTGCGCACGCGGATGACGGTGCCCTCGAACGCGTCGTCGCCGACGAACAGGTTCGACCCGCCGCCGATCACGAACCACGCCTCACGGTCGGCCCACACCGCACGCAGGCTGGCGATGAGCTCTTCTGCGGTGGTCGCCTCGATCATGCGGGCGGGGGCACCGCCGGTGCGCAGCGTCGTGAGCTGCGACAGGGGGATCGGAACGACGTCGGGCATCAGGACACCCGCACCCGCACCTGCGCCTTGCCGAGCACGGTGGTCTCGGCGAACGTCACGGTGAGGTCGATGCGGGCGATCTCGTCGTCGACGGCGCCCACCTTGGCGCTGATGTGCAGGTCGGCGCCGGTCTCGGGGTCGACGACGACGGGACGCGTGAAGCGCACGCCGTACTCGGCGATGCGTCCGCTGTCGCCCAGAGCCTCGGCGAGCGTACCGACGGCGATCCCCATCGTGAGCATGCCGTGCGCGAGCACGCCCGGGAGCCCGACGGCGGTGGCGATGTCGTCGCGGTAGTGGATGGGGTTGAAGTCGCCCGACGCCCCCGCGTACCGCACGAGCGACTCGCGCGTGAGGTGGACCGAGCGTTCGGCGATGACCTCGCCGACGGTGAAGCCGGTCATGCTCCGGCCTCCCCGGCGAGAAGGATGCTGGTCGTGGTCACCACGTGAGCGCCTGCGGCATCCACGATCTCGGCCTCGCTGGTGATCATGGCGTTGCCCCCCATCGAACGGATGCCGGTGACCGACAGCGTCGCGACGAGCTCGTCGCCCGCGACGATCGGGCGCGTGTAGCGGAATCGCTGTTCCGCGTGCACGAGGCGCGACAGCTCGATGCCGGAGTCGGGGTCGCCGAGCAGCTGCTGGAGAGTGAGGTCCTGCACGACCATCGCGAACGTCGGCGGCGCGACCACATCGGCGTAGCCGAGCGCGCGCGCGGCGTCGGGGTCGGAATGCTGCGGGGCGTCGGCGAAAACGGCACGCGCGAACTCGCGCACCTTCTCACGGCCGACCAGATAGGGAGCGGTCGGCGCGAAGGCTCGACCGACGAGTTCGGGGTTCACGGGCACGGGGCAAGTCTACGGCGGGGCGTCGGCCGCGCTCGGCGAACGTCCCGCTCGGAGCGGTCGATCGAGCTCAGCGCTGGTGACGCCCGCGCACGGCCTTGACCGCGATCTGCGAGGCGATGAAGACGAGGAAGATCGAGAACAGCACGTTGGCGACGAAGGGGTCGACGGCCTTCGCGATCTGCGCCCCCACGGCGGTCGTCGCGCACGCGGCGGCACCGACGCACACGGCGGCGACGAGATCGACGTTGCGACGGCGGAGGTTGCCGACGGTGCCCGAGATCGCGGTCGGGATCATCATGAGCAGCGAGGTGCCCTTCGCGATCAGGTCGCTCGTGCCGAACAGCAGCAACAGCGCGGGGACGACGATGATGCCGCCCCCCACCCCGAGCAGTCCGGCCAGGATGCCGGTGACCACACCCAGGACGACGAGCCCGGGCCCGGTGACCCAGGTGAGCACCAGCTCGGCGTCGCGCGAGGGGATGACGAAGTACAGGCTGACGATCACGGCGAGGAGGAACACCACGAACGACCATCGCAGAGCCGTCTGCGATAGCTTCGGCAGGAGCCACGTGCCGATCTGCGCACCGACCACGGCGCCCGCGGCGAGGATCAGCGCCGGCAGCCACGCGACGTGCCCGTCGACCGCATAGGTGATCACGCCGACCGAGGCGGTCGGCACGATGGCCGCGAGAGAAGTGCCGGCGGCGAGGCGCTGGTCGAAGCCGAGCAGCAGCACGAGCAGGGGCACGATGACCGTGCCGCCGCCGACACCGAACAGGCCCGACATGAGGCCCGCGAGAAGACCGACCCCGATGCACACGGCGAAGAAACGGGCGGTGTGCGGTGGGCGCGTGGCGGTGGTCACGGATGCGGCTCCTCGAACGGGACGGGAGGGAGGGGACCCTCGCCGACGCACCAGTCTTCCACCTCGTGGTCAGGACTCCGACGACCGTCACCGGGAAAGAAAGCGGCCCCCGGTGGTCCGAAGCCGCGTCCACCGGGGGCCGTCGCCCTCGCAGGTCCAGCAGGACGGTGACCCGAACACCGGCCGGCGACCTCATTCGCGAGGGTGCGACAAGAAGGACGTTATTGGGCCTGATGTCGGCACGCGGACCCGTTGACACGGATATCTAGAGCTGCTAATTATTTAGTCCGCTGATGGTCAGGCGACCCCCGCCCGGGAATGCGTGCGGCGCTCGAGCAGTTGCCGGTCAGCATGACAACAGTAGGAATCATCGGAGCAGGACACATCGGCTCGGCCCTCGCGAAGGGGTTCGCGAAGAACGGCTACGACGTCGTCATCGCCAACTCACGCGGTCCCGAGACCCTCACCGACCTCGTCGCCGCCGTCGGCGACCGCGCGCGCGCCGCGACCGCCCAGGAAGCGGCCGAGGCCGGCGACTTCGTCGTGGTGACCGTCCCGCTGAAGGCGTACACCGACGTGCCCGTCGCACCCCTGGCCGGCAAGACCGTGCTCGACACCAACAACTACTACTTCGAGCGCGACGGCCACATCGCGGCTCTCGACGAGAAGCAGACGACGACCTCGCAGATGCTTCAGGAGCACCTTCCCCAGTCGACCGTCGTGAAGGCGTTCAACCACATCCCCGCGGCCGACATCCTCACCGACGGCTCCCCCGCCGGCACCGAGGGGCGCCGCGCCCTCGCCACCTCAGGTGACTCCGACGAGGCGGTCGCGCTCGTGACCCGCATCTACGACGAGTTCGGCTTCGACACCGTCAACGTCGGACCGCTCAGCGAGAGCTGGCGCGTCGAGCGCGACCAGCCGGCGTACGTCGTGCGCCAGACCGCCGAGAAGCTGACGCAGAACCTCGCCCGCGCCGAGCGCTGACCCCGCCACCCACGCGCGTGAGGTGCCCATGTTCGTCGCTTCGACGATGCACATGGGCACCTCACGCACCGCACGGGGGTCAGAGCGCGGCGAGCGCCCGATCCACGTCGGCCACGAGGTCCTCGACCGACTCGATGCCGACCGACAACCGCACGATCGTGTCGGGCACGGCGAGTTCGGTTCCGCGCACCGAGGCGTGGGTCATGGCATCCGGGTAGTTCACCAGCGACTCGACCCCGCCCAGCGACTCCGCGAGCGTGAACAGACGCGTGGACTCGGCGAAGCGGCGAGCAGCCGCACCGTCGGCCAGGGCCAGTGACACGATGCCCCCGAAGCCGCTCATCTGCCGCGCCGCGAGCTCGTGCCCGGGGTGCGACGGGAGTCCGGGATAGTACACCTTCGCGACGCGGTCGTGGCCGGCGAGGTGCTCGGCCACCGCCTGCGCGTTGGAGCTGTGACGCTGCATGCGCACGGCGAGGGTCTTGATGCCGCGGGTGGTCAGGTACGCGTCGAACGGGCCCGAGACCGCGCCGGCGGCGAACTGCAGGAACTGCACCTTCTCGGCCAGGGCGGCATCGGCGAAGGCGAGGGCCCCGCCCACGACGTCGCTGTGCCCGCCGAGGTACTTGGTCGCGGAGTGCACCACGACGTCGGCGCCCAGCGAGAGCGGGCGCTGCAGCGCGGGCGAGGCGAAGGTGTTGTCGACGACGACGATCGCGCCGGCCGCGTGGCCGAGGCGGGCGAGACCCGCGATGTCGGTGATGCGCAGCATCGGGTTGCTGGGAGTCTCGACCCAGACCATGCGGGGCGCGCGTTCCTCGATCGCCGCCGCCACGGCATCCAGGTCGCTCATGTCGACCACGCGCAGCTTCACGCCCCACGGCCCGAGCACGCGGGCGAGCAGCCGGTACGTGCCGCCGTAGACGTCGTTGCCGAGCAGCACCTCGTCGCCGGGCACGAGGGCCGCGCGCAGCAGGGCGTCTTCGCCGGCGAGACCCGAAGCGAACGACAGCGCGCGGGTCGCGCCCTCGAGGGCCGCGATCTGCGTCTCGAGCGCCGTGCGCGTGGGGTTGCCGCTGCGGCCGTATTCGTAGCCGCCGCGGAGTCCGCCGATGCCGTCCTGGGCGAAAGTGGTCGAGACGTGGAGGGGCGGGATGACCGCGCCGGTGGTCTCGTCGGGCGCCTGGCCCGCGTGGACGGCGAGACTGTCGAAGCCGCGGGCGGCGTCGTGGGTGCTCATGCGGAGTGCTCCTCGGTGGGGGTCGGAAGAAGGGATGCCACGGGTGCAACGTCGTAGCCGCGCTCGATCATCCAGTCGTCGTCGAAGATCTTGCTGAGATACCCGCGTCCGTGGTCGGGGAGGATCACGACGACAACGGCATCGGCGGGGAGATCGCGCGCGACGCGGAGGGCGCCGACCACGGCCATGCCGCTGGAGCCGCCCACGAGGAGGCCTTCTTCTCGGGCGAGGCGCCGCGTCATGGCGAACGACTCGGCGTCGGAGACGCGCTCGTACGCGTCGACCACGGTGGGGTCGAAGGCCGTCGGCCAGAAATCTTCGCCGACCCCCTCGACGTCGTAGCCGTGGATGTCGCCGCCCGAGTAGATCGAGCCCACCGGGTCGACCCCGACGATCCGCACGCCGTCGCCGGCGACCTCGCGCAGGTACCGACCCGACCCGCTGATCGTGCCGCCGGTGCCGACTCCGGCGACGAAGTGGGTCAGCTGCCCGTCGGTGTCGCGCCAGATCTCGGGACCGGTGGTCTCGTAGTGGCTGCGCGGGCCGTTCGGGTTGCCGTACTGGTTGGGCTTGAAGGCGCCCGGGATCTCGCGGACCAGACGGTCGGAGACGCTGTAGTAGGAGCGGGGGTCCTCCGGCTCGACGTTCGTAGGAGTGACCACGACCTCGGCGCCGTACGCCCGCAGCACGGCGCGCTTGTCTTCGGCGACCTTTTCGGGAACCACGAACACGCAGCGATACCCGCGCTGCTGGGCGACCAGTGCCAGGCCGACGCCGGTGTTGCCGCTGGTCGGTTCGACGATCACCCCGCCCGGGCGGAGAGAGCCGTCGCGCTCGGCGGCGTCGACGATGTTCGCGGCGATGCGGTCTTTCGCCGAACCGCCGGGGTTGAAGTACTCGATCTTCGCCAGCACGGTGGCGGCGATGCCGTCGGTGACGCGGGTCAGACGGACGAGGGGGGTGTTGCCGACGAGGTCGGCGACGCTCTGGGCGTAACGCACGGTGGGGTCCTGGTGGGTCGATGCGCCCGGGGGCGCGGCTGACGGGGTCGTCGAAAAGAGAACGCGAGGGCGTTCAGCGACAACAGCGACAGGTCAGCACGCGGCCAGCATAGCCGACCCGCACGTCGTCAGGAGACGGCGCCGAGGAACTCCTCGAAACTCTGCGCCGGCCGGCCGGTGACCCGCTCGACGTCGCCGGACACCCCGGCCTGATCGCCGCCGGCGATCGAGGTGTACGTGCTCACCCAGGCATCGACCTGCCATCGGGGCGCACCGAACGCGGCTCGCGAGGCGTACGCCTCGTCGATCGTCTCGTCGACGAAGCGCACCGGGTGCCCGCGGACCGCCGAGATCTTCTCGGCCACCTCGGCCATCGTCAGCGCCTCGGGGCCGGTCAGGTCGTACGAGACATCAGCGTGGGCGGCGGGATCGAGCAGCACCGACACCGCGGTGGCCGCGACGTCGGCGCGCGAGACGAGCGAGCATCGCCCCTCGCCCGCGGGACCCCGGATGACCCCGTCGTCGCCGGCGAACAGCTCCATCATGTCCATGTAGAAGTTGTCGCGCAGGAACGTCCACCGCATGCCGGAGGCGCGGATGATGTCCTCGGTCGCCGCGTGGTCCCGCCCGAGGGTGAACACGGCGTCGGGAGCGGCGGCGAAGAACGAGGTGTAGACGATCGAGCCGACCCCCGCGGCCGCGGCGGCCTCGACGAAGGTGCGGTGGTGATCGACCCGGTCGGCGGTCTCGGAGGCCGAGACCATGAAGAGCGTGTCGACGCCCTGCAGCGCCGCGCGGGCGGCATCCGCATCGGAATACCGGGCCACGTGCACCTCGGCGCCCGCCAGGGCGGGGGCGCGAGAGGCGTCGCGCACCAGCAGACGTTGCGGGATGCCGCGGGCGGCGAGGTCGCGGGCGACGCGACCTCCCACGGCTCCGGTGGATCCGGTGACGGCGATGAGGGGCGGCGTGGACATACGGCCTCCGGGAGGTGTGAGCGGTCCCCCCAGCGTAGGCCGCTCCACCGACACGCGGCCGCGAACGTCCTACGAAGCGGGCGCCACGAGTCGCGCGACGCGCACGCGGACGGTCGAGGGCACCTCGTCGCGCGCGGCCCCCCGCGCCGCGATCGCGACGGCGGATGCCACGGCTCCGGCGTCGTCGTCGGCGGAGACGCCGACGCAGACGGTGATGGCCCGGGCCCCACCGGCCTGTTCGACCTCGGCGAGAAACCCCTCGACGTCGGCGACGTGCTCGTAGGCCCGCGTCACCACGGGACGTGCGGAATAGCTCTCTCGCACGCCCTCGACGGCCGTGACGGCGAGGTCGATGCGCGGCGCGAGTTCCGCGGCGGAGATCCCGGTCATTCGTCTTCTCCCTCGTCGAGGTGCACGTCGCCGACGGTGACGTCCACACGACCGACCCGCAGGTCGCCGTGCCGTTCGATGGCCGAGCGGATGCCGTCGCGCATCTCGTCCACGGCCTCGGTCATCGCGCGTCCGAACCGCACGCTGACGGTGACCCGGACGTCGAGAGGCGCCCCGGGCTCGACGTGCTCGAGACGGACGCGGCCCACCAGGAGCCCCTCGATGCCGTCACCCACCGAGCGGATGAGCTCGTAGATCGCGCCCTCGGTGACGACCAGTTCGACGCCCTCGTCGGACTGCGCCAGGGGGATGTCGCGGCCGGCGCGGAACTCCCGCATCACCTCGCGCATGATGCCGTCGTACCAGGACTCCGCGAGCGGTTCCGCGGCCTGCTCGTCGACGATCGCGCGCGAGAGCTGCCCCATGCGCTGCATGGAGGCCAGGATGGCCTGGCACTCCGCGTTCCGTTCGATGGCGTTGATCCGCGGCACTCGGCCGCGATCCAGGTACGCGGAGAGGTCCTCGAGCGAATAGCCCGAACCCCCGATGTCGTCGCTGTGCTCGTTCATCCGGTCACCTCCACTCCTGCATGCGGTCCAACACGGTCTTGCGCGCCCGGGCGAGTCGGCCGCGTACGGTTGCCGCGGGCTCCCCCACCTCGATGGCGATCTCGTCGTAGCTGTGGCCGCCGATCTCGCGCAGCACCCACACGACGCGCAGCTCTTCGGGGAGATCCGCCAGCACTTTCTTCAGCGCGTCCATCTGCGACGATGCCACAACTGCGCGCTCCGGGTCGTCTGCCGCCGACACCATCTCTTCGTCGATCTGCTCCGAGATCTTGCGAGAACGCATGCGATCGGTCACCTTGCGCGACACAATCGTGGTCAGCCAGCTGCGCACCTTCTCGGGCTCGGTGAGGTCGGGCAGGCGCCGCCATGCGGTGATCAGCGCTTCCTGCACGCAATCGTCGGCGTCGGCCCGGGAGCGCGTCAGGCGCGTCGCGAACGCGACGAGGAAGGGCGCATGGCGACGCACGAGAACCCCGAAGGCGAGCTGGTCGCCGTCGGCCGCGCGTGACGCGAGGAACGCGTCGGAGGCGGAAGACAAAGAGGGCATCGCGGTTCCTGTCAGCAGACTTTCAGCCTCGTGTTCGTGACGTTTCACGAACCGAGCGCGTCCCCATAGCGAAACACCCCGGACCCGATTCGGTCCGTGATCTTGACGAAAGGATGTTCCTCATGGCAAGCACCGACACCCCCACGCCCGCCACCCGCACCGACGCCCGCCGCGACGGCGGTACCACCGTCATCGTCGACCCCGTCGTCGCCAAGGTCGCCGGCATCGCCGCGGCGCAGGTTCCGGGCGTCCACGCCCTCGGCGGTGGCGCTGCCCGTGTCATCGGCAACATCCGCCAGGCCGTCGGCGCGAAGGACTACGCGCAGGGCGTGAGCGTCGAGGTGGGCGAGACCGAGGTCGCCGCCGACATCTCCATCCAGGTCGACTACCCCGAGCGCATCCAGCGCGTGGCCGCGAACGTGCGTTCTGCCGTGCAGCAGGCCATCACCGAGATCGTCGGCATGAAGGCGGTCGAGGTCAACGTGACCGTCGTCGACGTGTTCATCCCCGGCGACGACGAGGACGAGCAGGAAGAGGCGCGCGTCAACTGACGCCACCACGGGCCCGCGAGCGCATCGCTCGCGGGCCCTACGCATCGTCGCGCGTCTCGGCCACCCCCGTGTCGATGTCGGCGGATGCCGTTACGTTGGGCAACACCGTCTCCCGATACGAAGGATCCCCATGCGCATCGCCCTCACCGGTTCGTCCGGAAAACTCGGTACCGTCGTCGCCCGTGAACTGCGTGCCGCCGGCCACGAGGTCATCGGTCTGGACGTGCGCGGCGAGCGCGGTCCCGGCTTTGTGCAGGTCGAGCTGACCGACTACGGCCAGGTCATCGACGCCCTCGCGGGGGTGAACGACCAGCACGACGGCTTCGACGCGCTCGTGCACCTCGGCGCGATCCCCGCCCCCGGCATCCGCTCCGACATCGCGACGTTCCACAACAACCTGACGAGCACGTTCAACGTGTTCTGGGCGGCCGTGCGGCTCGGCATCCAGAGGATCGTCTACGCCTCCAGCGAGACCGTGCTCGGACTCCCCTTCGATGTTCCGCCGCCCTACATCCCCGTCGACGAGCAGTACCCGGCGCGTCCCGAGTCGGTGTACTCGCTGGTCAAGACGCTCGAAGAGCACCTGGCGACCGAGCTCGTGCGGTGGCACCCCGAGCTCTCGATCACCGCGCTGCGGTTCTCGAACGTCATGGTCCCCGACGACTACGCCGAGTTCCCCTTCGACGCCGACGCCCGCACCCGCAAGTGGAACCTGTGGGGGTACATCGACGCCCGCGACGGCGCACAGGCCGTGCAGCGCGCGCTCGAGAACGCGCCCGCCGGCTTCGACACGTTCATCATCGCCGCGGCCGACACCGTCATGACCCGCCCCAACGGCGAACTCGTCGACGAGGTCTTCCCCGGCGTCGAGACGCGCGGCGACCTGGGCGAGAACACGACGCTGCTGTCGATCGACAAGGCCCGCCGGCTGCTCGGCTACGACCCGCAGCACTCCTGGCGCGACCACCGCTGAGGCGGGTCGCCCGCCGCGCGGCGCCTCGAGCGGGCGTCGCCGGCGGCGGCTCAGCGCCCCGGAGGGCCGGACGCCGCCGCCCGACATCGGCCACGTGAGCACGACGGCGTGCGAGTGCGCGAGTCTGGCCCCCGCCCGGCGGGCACGTGTCAGACTCACAGCATGGACGCCGACGAGCCGATCATCCCCCTTCCGACGGCGCACGAGAAAGAAGTGAACTTCCTCGCCCGGAGCGGCGCGGTGGTCACCCTGCGGCTCATGGACACCGGTCGCTTCGAGGTCAAGCTCGACACCCGTGGCGACTACACCGCCGTCCTGCTGCACGACGGCGAGACGTTCGAACTGCACCCGGCTCCGGGCGTGCGTGCGATCGGCGGAACGGGTCTGACCGCCACCGATCTGTACGAAAGGTTCTGAGCCCGCGCGCAACCCCCACCGTTGTGCGGGTGGATCGCACTTGACTGGTGCTCTCACTTACCGACGGGGGACGCCGTGGACCACGAGCCCGACTCTTACGACATCGCCGTGATCGGCGCCGGTCCCGCGGGAACCGCGGCGGCGCTGCGTGCGGCCGAACTGGGCGCCTCGGTCGTCGTGCTCGAGGCCGGGCGCGTGGGCGGCACGTGCGTCAACACCGGGTGCGTCCCCACTCGCGTACTCGCCAAGGCCGCGCGGCTCATGCGCGAGACGCGCGCGGCCGACGACTACGGCATCGTCATCGACGAGCCGCGCGTGGATTGGCCCGCCGTGGTGGCGCGCGTGCACGAGCGGGTGGATGCCGTGCGCTCCATCAAACGCGAGGCCGAACGCTTCGCCGCCGCCGGTGTCGACCTCGTGCACGAGGGGCGCGCGCGCTTCGCCGACGAGCACACGCTCGTGCTCGACAGCGGTCGCCGCATCCGCGCCGAGAACATCCTCGTGTGCGTCGGCGGGCACTCCCGTCGGCTGCCGATCCCCGGCGCGGAGCTGGCCACGGTGCCGGAGGACGTGCTCTCGCTCGCCGAGCTCCCCCGCCGGGTCGCCGTCATCGGCGCCGGCAACACCGGAGCGCAGCTGGTGACGGTGTTCCGATCCTTCGGCTCGGACGTCACGCTGCTCGACGTCGCTCCGCGCGTGCTGGTCGCCTCGGATGCGCGCATCTCCGAGGCCATCGCGGCCTCGCTCACCGACCACGGCGTCGACGTGCGCACGGGGATCGACACGGTCGAGCGGATCGACCGCACCGACGAGGGATCCCTCGCGCTCACCTGGCGCGAAACCGACGGATCGCACTCGCTGGAGGTCGACGTCGTCATCATGGCCACCGGCTGGCCGGCCGACGTGGAAGACCTCGGGCTCGAGAACGCCGGCGTCGACGTCGAGCGCTCGGCGATCCCGGTGGACCGGTACTTCCGCACGATCGTGCCGCACATCCTCGCCGTCGGCGACGCCAACGGCCGCGACATGCTCGTGCAGGCGGCGCAGTTCGAGGGCGAGGCCGCGGCCGAGAACGCCGTGCTCGGCGCCAACCGGCGCACCCCCCACCACCTGTTGCCCGCGGGCGGGTTCACCGACCCCGACTACGCCGGCGTCGGTCTCACCGAGCAGCAGGCGCGCGACCGCGACCCCTCGTGCGTCGTGGCGACCGTGGACTTCGCCGACCTCGACCGCGCGGTGATCGACGACCGCGAGCGCGGCTTCCTCATGCTGATCGCCGACCGTCGTCGCGAGCTGATCCTGGGGGCGCACGCGGTCGGCGAGAACGCCGTCGAGGTCATCCAGTCGGTCACGACCGCGATGGCGGCGGGGATCGATGTCGCCACCCTCGCGGGCGTGCGTTTCGCCTACCCCACCTACAGCGCCGTGATCGGAAACGCCGCTCGCGCCCTGCTGCACGCGGACTCCCCCGCCCTGCTGGAGTGACACACTGAAACCGTGACCGCTGCCGAGCCCGTGACGACCCCCGCGTCCACCGACGCCCCCGCGCGTCGCGGCCGCCCGGGTTACGACCGTGAGGGTCTTCTCGCCGTCGCCGTGCAGCTGTTCAACGAGCAGGGGTACGACGCCACGAGCGTCGCCGACATCGCGCGCCGCCTCGGCCTGACGAAATCGGCGCTGTACCACCACTTCTCGTCGAAGCAAGAGCTTCTGGCGGTCGCCCTCGACGCCGCTCTGGGTGCGCTGGAGGCCGTGCTCGAGCAGCCCGGCGCCCGCGAGGGCGCGGCATCCGATCGCCTGCGCTTCGTTCTGACGGGGGCCACCGACGTGCTGGTCGCGCAGTTGCCCGCGGTCACCCTGCTGCTGCGGGTGCGCGGCAACGGCGACGTCGAGCGGGCCGCCCTCGAGCGCCGCCGCGTCTTCGACCACCGCGTCACCGATCTCGTCGCCGCCGCGCAAGCCGAAGGCGGGGTGCGCGACGACGTCGATGCCGCGGTCGCCGCCCGACTGCTGTTCGGCATGATCAACTCGGTCGTCGAGTGGTACCGACCCGGCGGGAGCGTCGACGGCGACCGTCTCGGCGCCGACATCGTGCGCATCGCGCTCGACGGCCTGCGCACGGACTGAACCCGCACGCCGAAGGGGCCCCGCGCCGCGCGCGAGGCCCCTCTGTCGGCATCCGGGGTCAGGCCCGCAGGTCGACGCCCTTGGTCTCTTTGATGAGCGAGACCGCGGCGAGCGAGACGAGGGCTGCCACCGCGATGTAGAGGCCGATTGTCCACGATGCTCCGGTGGAGCGCAACAGCGCCTCGGCGATCATCGGGGCGAAGGCACCGCCCATGATCGCCCCCAGGGCGTACCCGATCGAGACGCCCGAGTACCGCACGTTCGCGGGGAACATCTCGGCGTACAGCGCCGCCTGGGGACCGTACGACAGGCCGAGGCCGAGCGTCATGACGAACAGGGCGACGAAGTACCAGACGATGTTCCCGGTGTCGATGAGGAACCACATCGGCACGGCCCAGACCGCCAGGATCAGGTAGCCGAGCTGGAAGGTGCGCACGCGCCCGAGTCGGTCCGACAGCCGACCGCCCCACAGGGTGAAGACGAGCCAGCCGAAGGATGCCAGGGTCGTCGCCAGCAGGACGGTGGGACGTTCGAGTCCGAGCGCCGTGACCGCGTACGTCGCGAAGAAGGCGATCAGCAGGTAGCCGGCGGCGTTGTTGCCGATGAAGACGAAAGCGGTCAGGGCTACCTCGCGCCAGTTCTTGCGGAACAGCTGGCCGAGCGGGGCCGACGATTCCTTGCGGCGGCGCACGAGGTCTTCGAAGACGGGGCTTTCTTCTACCGAGCGGCGGATGACGTAGCCCACGACGATCAGCACGATCGAGAAGAGGAACGGCACGCGCCAGCCCCAGGCGAGGAAGGCTTCGGCCGACATCGACGAGGTGAGGATCCACAGGGTGGCCGTGGCGAGGATCATGCCGATCGGGACGCCGATCTGCGGATAGGCGCCGAAGTAGCCGCGACGGTTCACCGGCGCGTGCTCGACCGAGAGCAGAGCCGCACCGCCCCACTCGCCACCGGCCGAGAAGCCCTGCAGCACGCGCAGCAGGATGAGCAGGATGGGGGCGCCGATGCCGATGGCCGCATACGTGGGCAGCACGCCGATGAGGGCCGTCGACACACCCATCATGATGAGGGTCAGCACGAGCATCTTCTTGCGCCCCAGGCGGTCGCCGAGGTAGCCCGCGACGACGGCGCCGAGGGGGCGGAAGAGGAACGAGATGCCGATCGTCGCCCACGACAGCACCTGCGCGAGTCCGGGATCGGACTGCGCGAGGGGCGCCAGGAACAGGGGCGCGAGCACGAGGCCCGCCGCCTGGGCGTAGATGAAGAAGTCGTACCACTCGATCGAGGTGCCCACGAGGGTGCCGGCGAGGACGCGCCGTTCCTCGCGTTTCAACCCGGTGGCGGGGACGGTTGCGGCGGTCTGCGAGGCCATGAGAACTCCATCGTTCTGTGGGGCAGGGGCGGGAAGACTCGATCGACACTATTACCAACCGAGCGTTCAGTAATAGTGTCAGAGGTGCGCGACCCGAGCAAGGGCGACGCGGAAGGAGACAACGATGACCCCCTGGACCATCGTCCCCGGCGCGCTCGACGAGCGCCTCGGCATCACGATCACCGCGCAGTCGGCGGAACGGGTGGCGGCCGACATGCCCGTCCGCGGCAACACCCAATCACTCGGGCGTCTGCACGGGGGCGCCACCGCCGCCCTGGCCGAGGCCGTCGGCTCGTGGGCCGCGATGATCCACGCAAGCACCCTGGGCAAGGTGTGCGTCGGCGTCGACCTGAACATCACGCATCACCGCGGGGTGCGGTCCGGTTCCCTCCACGCGGTCGCCACGCCCGCACACCGGGGTCGTCGGGTCGCGACGTACGACATCCGCGTGACCGACGACGACGATCGGCTCGTCGCCACGGCCCGCATCACCAACCTGATCGCCGACGCCGACTGAGCCCGGCTCTCCGCCGCGCACGACCCGCGCGGTGTGCCCTTCGCCGCCAGATATCCCGGGGAGCAAACGGGACGCACGGTGATCAGCGCCAGGGGCGCTCCGACCGGCGTCGCCAGTACTCGTCGGGCTCGACCGCCCATCTTCGGCGCGTGGCCTCGTCGATCACGACCGGGCGCGCGGCGACGCCGCGGCGGAGCTGCTCCGGCGTGCTCGCCCCGCTCAGCACGATGTCGGCCCACGGCTGTGCCCGTGCCACGCCGAGCGCGAAGGCATCGGGAGAGACTCCGGATGCCGCCGCCACGCGGTCGGGGTCGGCGGGAGTCGTCGCGAGCTCGCCGTTGGCCAGGGCCTCCTTCACCACCACGGTCCATCCCGCATCGTGGGCGCGCGCGAGGCCGGGAGCCGCCGACTGCTCGAACAGGTTCCACGTGGCCTGCACGGCCGAGAACGGCGAATCGGGCAGATCCCTGGCCGCATCGACGACGCGTGACTGATGCGGACCGCTCGTCGACAGCCCCACGCGCACGCCGCTGCCCGCCAGCCCGCGCAGTCGGCCGAGCAGGACGGCGTCGCTCAGCGCCGGGCTCTCGGGCGTCACGGAGTGGACGAGGTACAGATCGGGGGCCGATCCCAGCGCCTGGAGGGTCTCGGGCCACTGCCGGTCGAACATCGCGACCGAGTGCTCTTTGCGCTCGTGCACGGCGGCATCCATTCGCCACCCGCCGACGTAGGCGTAGCCCCACTTCGATCCGAGGGTGAGCTCGGCACGCCGCTCGGGATGCCGCGCGAGCCACGCGCCGAGGAACCGCTCGGCGTAGCCGTACGACCGCGCCGCATCGACGACGCGGATGCCGAGGGACCACGCCTCGTCGAGCAGCGCGTGCGCGCGCTGCTGCAGGGCCTCGACGGAGCGGTCGTCCGGGTCGCCCAGGTCGTCGTCGCGCCCGGTGGTGATGTAGGCCGGGCGGCCGACGGCCGCGAGACCGAGGCCGAGTCGCGCGGCGGGGAGGTCATCCATGAGACGACCGTAGCGGTGACCAGCGACACCCCGATCGACGAAGGAACAAGCCGAAGGGCGACGGGGTTGTGATCCTCGATGCCGGGCGATGCCCGCGACCCACGGTGACGAGCGGAACGGTCATGACCTACGGAGACCCCTACGACGAGGGCGCGCAGCCGATCTGCCCCTCGTGCGGCGTGACGATGCATCCGCTGCTCGAAGAGGGCGGCGGGGCCGACGAATGCCGGGAGTGCGGTTTTCAGTTGGAGTGGTCCGACCCCGGTTCCCCGCGCGGCGACGACGACGATCGCCCGCGGGATCGCTGGGCCGACGAGTCGTGACGGACTGAACCGCCCTCGACCCCGAGCGAGGCGCGGGGCCCTACCGCTCCAGCACCACGGCGAGGCCCTGACCCACGCCGATGCAGATCGCCGTCACCGCGACACCGCCGCCGCGGCGCTTCAACTCGTGCGCGGCGCGGGCGATGAGACGTCCACCCGAGGCACCGAGCGGGTGCCCGATCGCGATCGCGCCGCCGGTCTCGTTGAGCAGCTCCGGGTCGAGCTCGGTCCAGAGCTTCGCGCACGCGAGCGACTGCGACGCGAACGCCTCGTTCAACTCGACGAAGGTCACGTCGGCCCACGTGCGGCCCGCGCGGGCGAGCGCGCGGTTGGCCGCTTCGACGGGCGCGATGCCGAACACGTCGGGATCGTTGCCGAACGCGGCGCGGCCCGCGATGCGCGCCAGGGGCTCGGCATCCAGTGCCCCTTCCGCGCCCAACAGCACGGCCGAGGCGCCGTCGTTGATGGGCGAGGAGTTGCCCGCCGTCACCGTGCCGTCCTTCTGGAACGCCGGACGGAGCCCGGCGAGCACTTCGGCGGTGGAGTCGTCGCGAATGCCCTCGTCGCGGGCGAGCGCGTGACCCTCGACCTGCACGATCTCGTCGTCGAAGCGCCCCTCGGCCCACGCTGCCGCCGCGAGGCGGTGGCTGCGGGCGGCGAAGGCGTCTTGCTGCTGGCGCGAGATGTCGTAGATCTCGGCGAGCTTCTCGGCGCTCTCGCCGTTCGAGATCGTCCACTCCGCGCGCAGGCGCGGGTTGGTCATGCGCCAGCCGATCGAGGTGTTCCACATCGTCTGATTCGCGGCGGGGAAGGGGCGCGGGCTCTTCTCGACCACGAAGGGCGCGCGGGTCATCGACTCGACGCCGCCCGCGAGGATCACCTCGGCATCACCGGCCTCGATCGCTCGTGAGCCCTGGATCACGGCATCCAGAGACGAACCGCACAGCCGGTTGATGGTCGTGCCGGGCACCGACGAGGGGAAGCCCGCGAGCAGCGCGCCGAAGCGCGCCACGTTGCGGTTGTCTTCGCCCGCTTGATTCGCGTCGCCGAAGACGATGTCTTCGATGCGGGCCGGGTCGATCCCCGTGCGCTCGACGACGGATGCCATGACGGTCGCCGCGAGATCGTCGGGGCGCACGTCGGCGAAGGCCTTGCCGTGGCGCGCGAAGGGGGTGCGGACGGCGTCGTAGACGAACGAAGCGGGCATGTCAGGCGTCCTGTTCGATGAGGGTGAGACCGAGCAGGGCCTCGATCTCGGCGTGCGTGTTGTCGCCGAAGAGCTCGCGTACGCGCAAGCCCTCGGCGGTGACGTCGAAGACGCCGTGGTCGGTGTAGACGCGCGAGACGCAGCCCACGCCGGTGAGCGGGTAGGTGCACGCGGCGACGAGCTTGGGCTCGCCGGCCTTCGTGAGCAGGTCGGTCATGACGTACACGTCCTTCGCGCCGATGGCGAGGTCCATCGCACCACCGACCGCGGGGATCGCCCCGGGCTCACCCGTCGACCAGTTGGCGAGGTCTCCCCCCGCCGACACCTGGAAGGCACCGAGAACGCAGACGTCGAGGTGGCCGCCGCGCATCATCGCGAACGAGTCGGCGTGGTGGAAGTACGCCGCCCCCGCGAGGGCGGTCACGGGCTGCTTGCCCGCGTTGATGAGGTCGGGGTCGACGCGTCCACGCTCGGGCGCGGGGCCCATTCCGAGCATGCCGTTCTCGGTGTGCAGCACGATCTCGAGACCCGCGGGCAGGTAGTCGGCCACGAGGGTGGGCGCCCCGATGCCGAGGTTCACCACGGCGCCTTCGGGGATGTCGGATGCCACGCGCGCGGCGAGATCCGTGCGGGAGATGCGGGTGGTCACTGTGCTGCCCCTTCTTCGGCCAGAGCCCGGCCCTCGATGTCGACGCCGCCGACGAAGGCGCCCTCGCGGAGCCACCGGCGCTCACCCACTGAGACCACGCGGTCGACGTAGAGGCCCGGGGTGACGACGGTCTCGGGGTCGAGGGTGCCGAGTTCGACGACCTCGTCGACCTGGACGATGGTCGTCGCGGCGGCCGCCGCCATGATCGGTCCGAAGTTGCGCGCCGTCTCGCGGTAGACGAGGTTGCCCCACCGGTCTGCGGCGCGGGCGCTGATCAGCGCGGCATCCGCGTGGATGGGGTACTCGAGCACGTAATCGCGGTCGCCGATGCGCCGCGTCTCTTTGCCCTCGGCCAGCTGCGTGCCGAAGCCGGTGGGGGTGAAGAATCCGCCGATGCCGGCGCCCGCGGCGCGGATGCGCTCGGCGAGGTTGCCCTGCGGCACGAGCTCCAGCTCGACCTCGCCCTCACGGTAGAGCCGGTCGAACACCCACGAATCGCTCTGGCGGGGGAACGAGCAGATCATCTTGCGCACCTGCCCCGCGGCGAGCAGAGCGGCCAGGCCCGTGTCGCCGTTGCCGGCGTTGTTGTTGACGACGGTGAGGTCGCTCGCGCCGTGCGCGATGAGCGCGTCGATCAGTTCGACGGGTTGACCTGCGCGACCGAAGCCGCCGATCATCACGGTCGCACCGTCGGAGATGCCGGCCACGGCGGTTGCGAGGTCGGGAACGGTCTTGTCGATCATGCGGAGAACCTTCCGGTTGTTCGCCTGGCGCACACTCGTACGTCTTGCGAACACTGTACTCCCGACGCGCGCGGGCGACAAGGGTCGATCGAGCGCACCGTCTCGCACGAGTCCCTGGCATCCCGATCCGGCATCCGTCGCCGCCACGGGACAGCGGGGTACCGGTCAGACGAGCCGGATGTCGGCGTCGATCTCGGCGGCGGCGACGCGCAAGGCTGGGAGGCAGGCGTCGCGCCACGCGTCGGCGTCGCCGCGGGCGCTCGCAGAGATGTTCACCGCCGCCACCACCGCTCCCGAGCGGTCGTGCAGCGGAGCGGCCAGCGACCGCAAGCCCTCCTCGAGCTCGCCGTCGACGAGCGCCCACCCCTGGGTGCGCACCGCGTCGAGTTCGGCGACGATCGCGTCGACGTCGGTGCGGGTGCGCGGGGTGAGGCGCTCGGGATGCGACGCCGCGACGACCTCGCGCGCACGCTCGGCAGGGATCGCCGCCAGCAGCACGCGCCCCATGCTGGTGGCGTACGCGGGGAACCGCGTGCCGATCGTGATGCCGACGCTCATGATCCGACGGGTGGGGACGCGGGCGACATAGACGATCTCGGCGCCGTCGAGCACGGCCGCCGAGACGCTCTCACCGACCTCGCGAGACAGGTGTTCCAGGTGCGGCTGGGCGAGAGCGGGCAGCGACAGGGCCGAGAGGTAGCTGAAACCCAGCTCCAGCACGCGCGGGGTGAGCGAGAAGACGCGACCGTCGGCGCGCACGTACCCGAGGGTCTCGAGCGTCTGCAGGAAACGTCGGGCCGCCGCACGGGTGAGCTCCGCCCGACGGGCCACCTCGCTGAGGGTCAGGGCCGGGTGCTCGGCATCGAAGGTGCGGATCACCTCGAGGCCGCGGGCCAGCGACTGGACGAACTCGCCCGTCGCACCCTCGCCGTCGCCCGTCGCGCTCACGCGGCTCACTTTATCGGGGCGTCGGCCGCACGCTCGTCGGGCGCACGCGCGAGGGGCGGTTGCGTTCGCCCGTTCAGGGGGCCGTCGCCTCCGACGACCCGAGGCGCACCGCCAGTTCCATGCAGCGGAGGCGGGCCGGAGAGAAGTCGTAGGGCATCGCCCAGATGATGTCGGCCGCGTTCCGCGCGCGCGCCTGCCTCGCGGGGTGAGGGCCGGGCACCGTGTCGACGCCCTCGGATGGGTGCGACTCGTCCCAGGCATCGAAGATGGCGTCGTCTTCCTCGAGCTGGCCGGACTCCTCGACGACGCGCATCAGCGCGGTCTCGAAAGCGTGCCGCTCGGCGGCGATCTGCGCCACCCGGGGGTCATCGACGGCGACCAGGTCGTCGAGCGCCTCCTCGGCGGCAGAGACGCGGTCGGACTCGGCGCGCAGATCGGGGTGCGAGGCCAGGGCGACGAAGCGGCCCGCCTGGACGGCGGCACCGAGCGGACCGAAGATCCGCTCGGTGACCAGCAGCGCGTCGAGGTCGTCTTGGCGCAGCGAGCCCTCGGGAGCGACCTCGAGGCGGCGCGAGACGATGTCGTCGAGCAGTCCACGCCGGCTGCCGTGCGTGCGCATCCGCTGCACCGCAGCGCGCTTGCGCCGCAACTCGGCTTCTTGCGCGGCAGGGGCATCGTCCAGGCGCGCGAGGACGCTCTCGACCGCCTCGGCACCGCCGTCACCGCCCGGCGCCGCGTCGGCGAAGGCCTCGCGGATGTCGTCGAGGGCGATTCCGGCGTCGGTCATCCGCCGGATCCAGAGCAGACGGATGACGTCTTCGTACCCGTAGCGGCGGCGACCGTCGGCGCCCCGCTCACGCTCCGGCAGCAGATCGACCTGGTGGTAATGCCGGATCGCCCGGGGAGTGATGCCGACGAACGCCGCGGCGTCGCCGATCAGGACCTCACGGGGCGGGGCGGGGAACGGGCGCATGGCGGACCTCTCGGAGTGAGCTGCGATGGACATGCTTCGAGCAGATCACATGACGTTGCGAGAGGTGCAAACGGACCACAGGGCGGATCCCGACCCCTCCCGCACGCGGCGCGCCGTCTTGCCGGAACGTCTCCCGTCGGCGGATGCCGGGGTCGAAGTGCGTCGACAGGGTCGGCCTGCGGCGCTAGATGAGGTCCACGTAGCCGCTGGCGTACGGATCGATGTCGCCCACGTGCGCAGTCGGACGGGTCGCGTCGATGATGTCGGCATCCACCCGCACCGTCTTCGCCGAGATCGTCACCGGGGTCGTGGAGCTGAAGAAGATGCTGATCCGCTGGCCTCCGTCGACGGACACGTCGACGAACCCTCCCCCGGCTCGAACGACTTCGGTGATATCCCGTTTCAGATTGCCGACCGTCTCGAGGGGCGCAAGCGCATGCGTGACACCCTCAACGCTGATGTGCAGCCGTTCGATGGTGTGGGACATACTCCGAAACCTAGGCCCGTCGTCGGCGTTTGAGACCGGGGTTGCGCTATCTCGAAAGGGCGCGGCTCGCGCGAGCGCGCTGCCCTCCGGGCGGATTCACTGAGCACAGAACGTCATCGCAGGAAGACCATGCCGGTGAGGGCGAGAAGCACCAGCAGAGACGAACCCCCGACGGCGAAGAGATTGCGCGAGAACGTCGCCGAGGAGCTGCGACGTGCGCCGCCGTGCGCGCCTGGGCGCCGGCGAGCGTGTGTCGCACGTTCACCACATCGATATGGATGCCGCCTTCCACCAGCTGCGTGAACGCGCTCGAAGCAGTCAACTTTCCTCACCCTGCACCTCGATCGACCGGGCGAGACGGGGATTCGCGCTGTCGCGCGCGGCGGCGGTTACTGCCACCGGCTCATCGCTGCACTTCTTACTGAGAAGAAGCTTTGTCCCCCATTTGGGGGACAAAGACGTATAGCGTCTGGACTGTCCCCGCCGTCAGGCACACAACCGCCCCCCTTACTGGCGGCGGGGAATGACCTTCCGAGACAGCTCGATCTCGTCGCCGAGAATGACCTCCGCGTCGCGGGGTGACCGCACCTGCGAACACGACGAAGCCCCCGAGAATCGCACGATTCCGGGGGCTGACGTAGGCCCAGTACGCCGCAACTCGAACAAATCGGTACTTCTACCACCATCCCTGTTGGAACTGCGAAAACTGGCTGGCCTAGCGCCGAAGTTGGTAGCTTCAGACTCGCCCTCGGAGCGACCGCCTCGGCTCCTGCGTCGTCGGCTTAATCCCGCTTTCGTCACTGAGATCGCTGAGAAGTATCGGGCTGGCGCGACGACGCCATCCCTCTGCGCGGAGTACACCGTCTCGAAGGGTGGCCTGCTGAAGCTGCTACGCGACGAAGGCGTGCAGCTTCGCTGTCAGCCGCTCACCGACGATCAGGTCCGCGAAGCCACCGCACTCTATGGCAGCGGCAAGTCCATCGCAGCTATCGCCATGCACTTCGATGTCAGCTGCAACGGCGTCCGACAAGCCTTCGTTCGGGCAGGTGTAGAGCGTCGACCTCGCGGTGGGAGGCGAGCCTAGGCGGCCTTCGAAGTGTCCCCGGCTTGTCGCCGTACCTCGTTGTCTGCGTGCTCGAGTAGTGCCGACGTGAGTTTCTCGTAATCGATAGTGGGATGCACGAGCCCACGCACCTGGATGTTGAGGTCCTTCGAGCGATGGTTCCGCCGTGTGCCGCTCTTCGTGACAGCCGGACGCGGCGGCAGCTTCGCGAACCGTTCCTCGATCGCCTGCAGGTGCGCATACGCCCTGCCTGCTTGCTGCGGCAAGCTTGGCCGCTCCCCCGACACGTCCTGGCGGTGGGCGAGCGCTTGTTCCGACGTAAACTCCTCCGTGGGTGCGAAGAAGCCGTGCAGATCCCACTGCTCCGTGGCGCTGAGTCGAGACATGCCACCGCCGTCATGCTCCAACCATTCGTAGCGCAGGTACGCTCGCTGCTTCAGATAGGTCTTGTTCGTGAGTCGTGGCACATCAGCTGCTCCTGTTTAGTTGTATCCCCAGTGTGAACCGGAGGAGACCAGATGCAAGCACCAGCGGCTTGAAGCGCCACGAGCTCCTTCGAAGCTACAGATAGTTGACGTAGGAGAACTCAAGCCTGTCGTGAAAATCTAGAAAAACGTTCGTCGCAGTCAGCACATTGAAGGTTAGGCTCCCTAGATCTTGCGGCTCGCACCTGATGCCATCCGGTCGGAGGCCGCCAAACCACGCTCCGAACTGAGCAGGCGTGAACTGATTGTTCGACATCACGATTACGCGGTCGATGTCTGTGGCCATCGCGAGTGCGCGGATGTCGATCTCGAGCGTCTCTGGAGCGCTGTCCCCAGCCGGATCTACGACAACTATCACGTCACCTTGGGCGTGAAGCGGCGAGCCTTCGATCCGAAACTCGGAACCCTCCTCGAAGCCGAACTCGGTCGTCATCGGGAGGACCCACTCGTAAGTGAGATGCATCTGCCCACGTAAAACGGTAGGTCTTTCTGTATTCAGCGCTCCACTCGGCTCAGCGGAGCGAAAATCGTGCGCGGAAAGAATTCCGCTCACAACATCGACAAACAGCTTTGGCGGCATGGGCGCGAGCACACTGCGTAGCGGATCGATGCCATGCCCCAATGGGCGTCCTCGCCATGCCGGCCCGTCAACGCGCATCGAACGGTGCGCTGGCATGTGTTCGATTGCCCGCTCTAGCGTTGCGTGTTTCGAGATATTGAATGTAGTGCTCTTCTGCGATGCGATCTTCGCCAAGCCGCCACGGCGGTCTACGAAGTCACGAACATCGACCGCCAGGAACACATCCGCAGCTTCGACGTAAACAGTCAGGTAGACGGGCTCAGGTGCGTTGTACCAAGAGCGAACGTGATCCAGCTCAAGCGACGGCGTAGTGACTGTCTCGGCTGCGGCGAAGTCAGTCGCCGTTACGGTCGTGTCGTGAAAACCCTTCGCTTGAAACCAGATGCGAGGACCGATCACTTCCTTTTTTCCATCGACCTCCACCCACAGGTGCACGCCCACACCGATGGCTGCGCGATCAACTGGGTACTCAAGCAGCACACCCTTCTGAGTCAAAATGCCGCGGAGCTTCGCCATGTAGGTCTGCTCGAGAATGTCGTCGTCAGTGATCCGGGGCACGGCTACGCAACTCCTTTCGGCTGCGCTGCCTCCGCATGCTTTGTGGCGGCATCGAACGAGGGGTATCCCGAGGTCCGGTCGATAAGGGTCAGAACCATATCTCCCTTCGTGAAGCGGTCTGTGAAGTAGGTGCCCTCGACCTCTTCGGGTTTGAGCGAGGTGGGGTTGAGGTTGCATGCACCTGCGCTCCGCATGCTCCGATGCGACTCGGACATCTTTGGGAGGTTGTCGTACGTGAACGTCAAGTTGTCCACTGAGCTCTCGTATGCCGGCAACCAGGTAGCGGCCGTGCTCTTGCTTGCGCTCTGGTCGGTGTAGAGACGGAGGTGGACGGCCCAAAATGACTGCTTGACCTCAAGGAATCCGGCAATCGGTCCCCGGTTCCCACCCTCAGGAATGTGCGAGTCGGGGTGAGGTGTGAATAAATGTGATTGTTCGAGGCTTTATCTGATCGGAGGTGTTCAGCAAGGTGCTAATTTCAGGCGCCGCTGAAGCTCGACAGCGGATCCTCGAGCGCTGCCCGATGAGTGCATGCCGCAGACTCGCGTCGAGGGCGAGATCCCGAACATCGCTCCCGACTTCTCGCTGATCAAGTTCCGGCAAGGTACTGAACGATCTGCCGACCGACAGCACCTTGCCGGAGCAGGTCAAGATCTTCAACCTGGCCTGCTGCGCGATCGGAGATCCTCGGCGCCGCACCACCTGCGGCGACCGTCGCTCTTACCGACCTCGGCCGCGAGATCCGCCTGCTCGGGACGCCCCGAGATTCGAAGAAATTGTTCAGCATCCATCACCACCGACCCCGTCCCAGTCGCTCGACTTGTGTGCGAACTGGTGATCGCGGTGGGAGGCATCGGGGAGTCCCGTGACGACGTGCGGAATATTTAAGTACGCGAGAGAAATGGTCACCGCGTCCCGTTGCCCGGCTGAATGCTTCCGCACTTCGATGGTCGTCATTCGGCGTAGAGGCCGCACTTCTGGAATAAATCTCACTCACTGCTAGCCTTTGCGCAGTTCGGCTTGACCGCGACGGAGGATCTTGATGGGTCTGTGCGAGGAGCGGGAGTGAACCTGGTGCGGCCGCGTGGCGCGAACATGGGCGCGTTGCGAAGGATCATGCTGCCGCAGGTGTTGTTCTTTGGGGTGACGCTCAGCAGCGCCGCTGCTGCTGTAATAGCCCACGGCGATCTCCTCCCGCGCGCGTTCTACGCTTCTCTTGCCATCGTTGCCCTTGCAACTCTGGGAGCGGTCCTTCTTTCGCTTCGATTCGGACTCAAGGTTCCGGCGAGCTGGTTTGTGGCATTTCCCCTCATCGATCTTGGGGTCTGGGCTGCTCTTCGCGACGGATTCGTACAGGCATTCACCCCCGGAGCGTTCGCGGTCATCTTCCCACTGACCTGGCTTGCGTTCCTGTTTGCAATGCGGTTTTTGTGGGTCGCCGCCGCGACACTGACGTTCGCGGGGGTCTACCCGCTCCTGACCCAACCGTCGGCGGACAGGGCATCGATAGTCAGCGCCTTGGCCTTCCCCGTGTTCATGATGATCTTCGCCTGCGGTATAGCCGTCATCTCGCGCCAGTTCTGGCGGGCGCAAGAAGGATGGGGGCGCGCGGCGGACCGCGTGGGAGATCTCACCCGAGAGCATTCCCAGACGGCGTCGACTCTCGACACCGTCCTGAATGCAGCGTCGGACGGGATCATCATCTTCGACTCTCGGGGAGTCGCAGTCAGTGTCAGCCAAGAGGCGAGACGCTTACAAACAGCATTCACGATGCACGAAGCAGGCCCGGCCATCTTTGCTGGACGGTTCGCTGATGGCAGCCCCATTCCGCCCGCCGATGAATTCATCGCCAGGATGCGCGCGGGAGAATTCGAGGCCGGAACCACCGCACATCTGTCGGGCGCCGACGGCGATCTTGCGATCCGCTTTTCCGCTCACCCAGTAATTAGTTCCGATGGAAGACTCATGGGACATGTCATGATCACTCACGACGTGACAGAGCTTACGGCTGCTGTGCAGGCGCGCGAAACGTTCCTGCGCACCGTTGGTCACGAGCTTCGAACACCACTGACGGTGATCCTCGCGCGAGCAGAACTGCTCGCCGATATCCCCGAAGCGGCCACCGCCGCTGAGACGATCATCCGGGCAAGTGAGAAGCAACTTGCCGTGATCAAGCAGTTGCTCGCCGCAAGCCGTTCACACCGACCAGGCGCATCGACGCGCATTGAGCTAGCGTCATTGATCCGCAAAGTGGTCGCCGACGTCAAGAGAACGGCTCCCGCAACGGACCGGTCGATTCGGTTCGATACTGCGCAAAGCGACGTGGCCGTGTGGGGCGACCCCGAGGATATCGGAAAGATTCTCTCCGCGCTCCTCGCCAACGCCTGTCAATACAGCGCTCCAGGAACCACGGTTGAAATGACACTGTCCGCAACGGCTGTTGCCGCGGTCGTCGACGTCGACGATAGCGGCGTCGGGATGACCGTGGCAGAACGCTCGCAGGCGTTCGACGCGTTCTACAGGACCGAGTATTCACACAAGCAGGCGATACCCGGGGTAGGGCTCGGATTGACCCTTGCTCTTCAGATTGCACAAGCGAACGGTGGCACCTTGACACTACTGCCCGCGCCCTCCGGGCGCGGTACGCGAGCGCGACTCACACTCACCCGTCGCGACTGACGCCCTATTAAGGCCTAACCTGTTTCCCGCTGACCTGCTGTAAGAAACCAAGTGGGTCCGGCTTAGATTGCCACCCAAGTTTCGGGGGGTGTTGAGTGAATGAGCGTGTGAGAGACGTGGTGCGTCGGGTGCTGTGTGAGCAGCCGGATATTCTCATTCGGTTCACTGCTGGAGTCAGGTCCGATAGCTACCATCGGGGCCCCACCACGTTGTTTCTCCACCCGATGTACAAGCCTCTTGTCGACGAGCCGCGTCGAGGCATGAACAATTGAGCGTCACACCCACCTGCTACGGGCACGGGGACGTGTCGCTGAACCGTCATGAAGGTTCACACGGTCTTTCTGTCATCCGATCGGACGATTCTTGGGCTGCTGCGCTACGTCGAAGAACACCCCGGGGCGGCCAAAGTCGTGATCGACATGCGGTCACGAGATCGAGTCCGCTGCGGCCCATGCCTCGATCCGGAGCGCGAGCATCACCGAGAACGCAACCTTGATCTCGAGGTCATTTGTTCGAGTAAAACTGGTTTGGTAGCGGGAGCGGGGCTTGAACCCGCGACCCCACGATTGGGTCGTTACCATGATCGAGGGTTTCTGCGGGGCATCACGACATCCGGCTTCCCAAGCGGGACAAGCTCAGGAGTAAAGGTCTGAGATCGGCTCGTGTCGCCCATTCTGCGGGGTAGATGCGGGGTTGTGGCAGTTCGCGGCCGGGTCGCCTTCTTCGTCGAGGCGTCGGCCTTCCTCGAAGAAGTCGGCGCGGAGCTGGTTCATGCTTTGGCTGTTGCGGCGTGCGTCGGCCACGCCGGGTGCGAGAGGTACGAACGCGCCGTGCGGAAGATCATCACCCCGCGCATCGATGACCTGGCCCTTACGGAGGCCACACCGGACCCGCTGCAGCGCAACTTAGACACCATCTCGCCGAGGTGCTGGCCCGCGGCCGTCTCGGCATCGCGGATTACACGTTCCACAGCTCCGAAAGACCATGGCCAGGGCGCTCGATCAGGCTGGTCTGACGCCGCGCGACATCGCCAAGTACCTCGGGCACGCCGACCCCGCGCTGACTATGGGCACCTACATGTCAAAAACGGTGAGCGGCAGCCGAGCGTCAGATGCTCTTGACGCCGTCCTTGGCCTACGGGCATCGCCCTAGTTGCCGTCCGGCCCATCGCCATCCCACGATCGGTGAGCGATGTGCAACGCTTTGCTGCCCGACAGAATCGTGGCCCAATCTTCGCGCGCCGGTGAGATTCCGGATCCGATGACCCACTCCACGGCATCCTCGAAGGTGAGGCGGCTGATTGGCCGGTGTACGTGCTTGTCACCTGCGTTCGGGATAGCAAGATGAAGGTGTGGACGCGTTTCGTGGCTACTTCCGACTGGGTGCCAATGGATGGCCCACAGATCTTGGTCGGCCTTGCTCAACGAATAGATGAACTCGAGAGTCGTGACCCTCCAGCCTTCATCATGCTCGACAAACCGATACTTCATCGAAGCACGGAAGCAGTACCCTCCGGGGAACACTATCCCTTGTCCGGGGCCGTTGAGCGTCCACGAGTGGTCGCGGTGTACGTCCGAACGGCCTCCGGGCGATACAGCGATCTTGGCCTGGCCTAGGCAGGCGACGGCAGCCTCAAGCGGTTCGATGAATGCCCGGAAGGCATCCGGAGGAGTCCTCCCGGGCATTCGAGTTGATCACCGCGCGAACGGCGCGAGCGTAACAAGGTGGAGGATCTCGAGATCCTCCGAATCCGAGTAGTCGCCGCGATCCAGGCAAGTCAGGAACTCGACCCGCGAGATGCCGAGTCGGTCCGAGATGAGCTGCTCCATCTGGGAGCGCGATTCCTCAAGCTGCATCTCGTCCGTCGCCGGAACCGTGATGTCGATGATGCTCATGATCGTCTCCTTTTGTCTGAGGTTCTGCACACTACAGACAACCTCCGACATCGCCGATGCTAGCTGATCCACCTGGATATAGGGCGTGATCGAGGAGCCAGCGAAGGTGTGGGGTTTGTGCGGGACCGCCCGCACCACAAAGACAGAAGCCCCGGCGTGAACCGGGGCTGATCTGGGATTGAGTAGAGCCAGTACACCACTACTCGAAGAAATCGGCACTCCTGCCGCCACCCCTGGTGGAACTGCAGAAATTGGCTGATCTGGAGCCGAATTGGACCGCCTCCGCTACGCCCCGAGAGCCGGTCAGCCGATCGCTTCGACGGCGCATCGACCCAGCCCTGGTCAAGCAGATTGCCACCGAGTACGAATCGGGCGCGACGACGCCGAGTCTCTGTGAGACCTACGGCCTCTCCAAGACGGGGATGCTCCGCTTGCTCCGAGACGAGGGGGTAGCGCTGCGCCGCCGGCCGCTCACAATCGACCAGGTTGAACTCGCGAAGAAGATGTACGAGCACGGCCGTCCAATCGCCGCCATCGCAACCCGTCTCGACACCAGCTACAACAACGTCCGGCAACGCCTCATCAAGGAGGAAGTCCAGTTGCGGCCGCGCGGCGGTAGCCACAAGTGAGGTGACTGACCCTCGGCGTTACGAGCATCGACCTGTGGCCCAAATGTGGCTCCCCGTCGTTCGACCCACCACTCGTTTTCGACACGGGGTATCAAGTCGACTCGACACGCGTGTTCAGGGGAGCTTCTCACCGCAGTTTCGCTCAAGCCGAAATCCATCAGTTTCGCAGCATGCCGAGCGCCGTTTGCGCGAAGCTCGTTGACGTCCACGCTCATCGGATGCGCAAACGGCTAGCGCCGTCGGAGATCAGTCGACTTCGTGGCACCACGTACGGAGTCGACGGGCAGGCCTGACTAGGCTCGCGGCATGGGGGTCACCGGAATCAGGTCTAAATCGCCCAGCGCGCTGCCTGCTCGAGAGCGGCGGGCTCTTCATTGGCGCGCCGTGTGCTCAGCCTTGATCTGCATCTCGATCGCCGTGTTCTGCGCCCTGACTGCGGTTCTCTTCTTCGCATCCACGGTGGGGTACACAGACGAAGGAGAGGAAGGCTATGCGATCGCATTGGCCTCCGCTCTCGCGCTTTTGGCCGTGGGCCTTTGCATGGGCGCTGCGAGGTGCATAAACGGTCTCGGGAGCTTATCCACTGCTCCCTCTCTTCTGCTGACGTTCACGGTGACAGCAATATGGGTGAGCGTCACAGTTGCCGCCTATCTCGTTGGCGCGACAAGTGGATCCAACAGCGACCTTGTGACCTCCACTGGACTGACTGTCCCCGCGGCACTCGTCGGACTCCTCGGCACCGTCGTTACCACCGCTGTGATAATCATCGGACGCAAAGCTGATTCAACACGCGTAGCGCGAGATCAGTCGTTCTCGGCGGAGTGATCCTTGGGTTGCTCATCCTGCGCCGCTAGCGTCCGCCGAAACCAGCAGGACGCGGGGTCAGCGAGGTCGTCTCGTGCGGCAGTCCCCACGCGGATGGACTCATCTCCGGAGCCCCCAACATCGACGCCCTAGAGTGTCCCCACTGGCCTACCAACAGAGATGATGCAATGCTCCGACGCCTAGCCGCGATAGCCTCTGCCACCCTCCTCCTGACCATTGGACTCGCGGCTTGCGGTGGGCGCGAAACCGAATCCAGACCACAGCCTCCGGCGGCCTGGGACGGCGACCGGATCGATATCGATGCCAGCGAGACCGAACCGAGAATGTCGTTGATGATCTCGCCCGGGGGTAGTGCCAAACTGACGAACGTGCCAGAAGGGCAGTGGGTAAGGACAGATTCCGGAATTTGTTGGGACGACACAGGTGAGGTCTACTCGGGTGCCGCAACATGGGACTGGTTTTCCGAGACCGGCATTGAGGTGAAGTTCGAAGACTCCGTAGTTATCTTCTGGGCATGGCCCGGCAAGTTCGGAAGCTACGACTGGTCGGAGTTCAAGATGGTGAACTGCCGGGGCGACCGAACATGGGGGATGCGACTGACTTGCGGGTCCGCCGGCACCGTGGACCTCCCACCATGCAGAGTCTCATCGGAGTAGATGGTTGCCGAGAACGATCGCTTCCAGGCCGAGCTTGGGACGAACCAATAGTTCCACGACGGGCGAGGAAAGCGCGTCACGGAGAACAGTGATTGATCCAAGCAACCGCTCCTCCGTCCGCACGGAGGTCCCACGTTGGCCTCGAGCAACTGTTCGAGTAAGACTCGAATCCTGTCCCAGAAGTAGGCCCAGTACACGACAACTCGAAAAAGTCCTCCAGTCACCTCCCACCAACCCTGCCCGAGCTCCAGAAGTTGGCGGCCAAGACACAGACCACCTCGGCCCTACAGGACGAGCCTTCTGCTCCCGCGCCCCGGAGCCTGAACCGCCGTCTCGACCCGGGCACCTGGAAAGAGATCGTTGCCAAGTACAACGCCGGTGCCACCACTCCACAGCTCTGCGCGGAGTGCAACCTGTCGAAGGGAGGCCTCCTGAACCACCTTCGAGATAGAGGGGTTCAACTCCGTCGCCAGCCGCTCAGCGGCGAGCAAGCAGAAGAGGCGAGTCGGCTCTACGGCTACGGCTTCTCGATCGCCGCCATCGCGGACTACCTGGACACCAGCTACAACGACGTCCGCCAGAACTTCGAGCGCCTCGGCATCGAACGTCGACCACGCGGCGGGTCGCAGTCGAAGTCGAACAGTCCAAGAAGCGCACTCCTCGATGAACAGCAAGGGATGCAGGCAGTACTGCTTTACACCTCGGGCGGCTCCCCCGAGTCGGTCGCCGCCGCCGTCGGCACAAGCAGAGCAGCGGTGCGCACGTATCTGCTCGAGATGGGCGTGCCGCTTCGCGGCCGTGGCCGACCGCCCCGGTATGCCATCACCGCCATCGCCTGAGCAACCTGGCTGCCCCCGCGAGCAGCCTGGGTCGAATCCGTCGGCCCCAAACGGGGCCGACGACGCCCTACTTCTCCGTGATTCGGTGCCCAGCGTTTGGGATCTCCCAGTACTCCGGAATCATCCTGATCAGCCAGGTCAGACTGCCTGCCCTGTCCGAATCATCGATCTGCTCGACCATGACCAAGGTGTCGAAGATGGCTTGGCGGATGATCGGATTCAGCTCCGCCATCTGTTTGTCCGACAGATGCTCCACATGGAAGTCCTCCATCGCGTTGCGCACGTTCATGGCGATGAGCATGGCGTGCTGCTGCCGAGGCGTCAGTTCCGCGAAACCCGCTACCTGCATCATGAGCCAGACCCCTCGGGGGCCAGAGTGAATGTCGTGATGCGTTTGCCAGGGTCCATGTACGAGTCAGTATGCACGCACAGCATTCGTTCGGGAAGACGTGAAAATTACATCACACTCGAAGTATTCGCAGATCCTCCCAGCGGGTGTCCGCGCAGGTCCAAACTTACGGGTCACATTCAGGCGCGAATCCCGAGCTGCCAGCAGTCTTCAGGATCATCTACGAAGCACACCTGGATTTGTCGTGGCGTGGAGACGCCAACACGACTATTCTGGGTGAATGCCCGATTCTTTTGCGCTGCAGTCTCGAATTGGCTTTCTCATGGATGGTATCGCTGACACTGACCTCATGTCCGCTGTATACGAACACGACGCCCTCGGCGTGCGCGTTCGGGTTCCATATCACGTCTCAGCCGACGACGTCCGGAGCCGATGGTGGAGTCCCGGCATCATGTTCGCGGACGACCCCGATCGGAGTAAGTACAGCTACGATCCGCCGAGCGAACTCGACTACTACGACAGTGAGGGCGCAGTTGGACTCGTTGGTTGTAGGGGTGTGCCCGCCAAGCAGAGGTTTAGCGGCGGCAAACCCGCGGTCGGCGTTGGGATAATTCGCGCCTCGTACGCCGTGGAAGGCGCAGGTCTAGCCGAGAATTACGTCAAGCTGAACGGCCTCCGCTCGGACATCGATGGTCTCGCATATTGGTTGGGGTATTCAGCGCTCACGTCCACATTCAGTTTCAAGAAGGATGGGACTGGTGGGTCGATGACAACTACCGCTGAACCCGTGGATGACATGAAACTCGGCCGGTCTCTGAACCTCCGGGCTGTGGCCCGAGCGAGCAGTTCTGGGCAACAGACGCCGGAGGTGACGTATCGGAGCGAGGTTTTCCTTCAAACCTTCACCAAGACGTCAACTAGCTGGGACGACCACCTCACCATCCATTTCGGTGTGCGGAACTTGTTGCGCATCGCCGCCTGGAAGCCACTCAGTTTTCAGAGTCATGCGGCCGCGAGCACGAAGGAAGCTTTCGTCCTGAAGGAAGTGGAACAGCAGCCCTGGTACCCGGTTCGGACAGCTAGAACATCCATCTCCGAAGCAATTTGGGCGGCCAGAGACCGATTTCTCTTCACATACGCAGACATTGGCAGGGTAGGAGTGGGGCGTTGGCTCAAGCTTGCGAGTCGATATGCTCGTGGCATCGACCCGCTGATTCATCTTCTGGATCTTGAGGGAGCAACTATTGATGCTCACGTAATGCAGTTAGGTGTCGCGTTGGAGGCCGTTGGATATCAAGCGCTAATTGATGCGGGACAGACACCGGCCGTGGCCAACGCTATGAATGTAAAAGGACGGATCGATCTCTTGATCGCAGAGGTAGGGAACGCCGTTACCTTCAGTACAACGACGTTCGCCCAAGACCTCGCGGATTCATACAACTCTGTCAAGCATGCCAACCGCGCGCCGGTTGCTCCCGCGAAGAAGCTCGAGCATTATCGGCGCGGGGTTCAGCTGCTTCGCGCTTGGATCGGTCTACGCCTGGGCGTTAAAGAGGCCGTTATTCGCGACCGTTGGTAGACCTCGATTTTTATGAAGTTCGTCGCCAAACTTGGGTCGACGCGCGGGTGATCTGGCCGTGTCGACGCCGACGCGCTTCGACGTAGCTACAGCCAGGACTTTGGCGCCTAATGGACGCGCTTGGGAATCATTTGGTCCCTGTCGCGGACTTCGGCTAGCTCGACGTAAAGGTGGCGCGTCAAGCATTGGCGGCGCTCGGCGCACCACGCCGAGCAGGAATGTCATTGAGATCGTTAAAAACGCGGATTGCTTGGGGAACACCCGCGCCACTTGGCCCCACCTGATACTTCCACATCTCCGCAACAAAACTATTTATGATGGGCGCTTCGAGCGTGTCGATGACCACCGTCGATTCCATTGCTATCTTCATGTTCAGCATCCGGTGAAGGTCAGAAGCGTCGTCATCGCTTGGAAGTTGCTCACCGAACACGATCATGCTGCCGGGTGCCAGCGGCATCGCCACGAAGGTTCGTTGACGATTCTTGTCGGGGTTCAGCGAGATTGCATGGATACCGGCGTCGCCTAGCAGCATCGGTGGGCCGTGAAGGATTTGCATCTTGGGGGGCAGTAGACGGGCGGCAAGTGGAAGGTGCTGCAACCGGGCGGCCTTGAGTGCCTCACGGTCCATGACTGTTGCGAGCCGATCGAGTGGATTCGGACTGTCATCCGTGCGACCCCAGTGCGCCGGATTTGGCATCATCATGGCGTTGCCGCCGGGAAGACCCTTCTCGTTGGCCGCGGAGCCTCGGAGCGCGCGGAACCGGTCATGCACCAGGACCGCATACTCCCGCACGGCATTCCAGTCGCGATCGGTCGGCGTAGCGGATCGATCGAGCAATCGCCGCAGCGCCCGACTCGTTGCGGTCTCCACCTTCCCGTATGCCGCTTCGATTGAAGGAGCGTTGAGACCAAGTTCAGCGGCGACCTTTTTGCCCACCTCGAGCTGCTTTGGCTCGTTCCAGCCCCTGACGAGAACGGTAATTCGGTTCTCGGTCGCCCATTGGCGCATGTGAAACCGACTGATGTAGTGATCTTTCGACAAATCCATGGACGCCACCTTCTCTTAGTTTGACCGAAACGGCGCTCGGACGGTGACCGCTGAGGTTCAATCCCGCGGCATCGCTAGCAAGCGTCGTCGCCATGGCCGAATCGGCAAGTCCTACATTCTCCTGATCATCCACCGTGGCGTCGCGAAGTCGACAAACGCATCCCGCGACGCGGCGGGCCACACCGCACCGTCCGTACGGCCATGCACTGGGGGCGCAGGCATCGAGAGTGCGTGTGAGACGTGGGCGTTGTACCAAGCAGGGCGCTTCAGTTTGTTCAACGAAACGCGAAGGGGATCGGCGCCATATCGAGCTTGCCAACGACTCTCGAAATCGGCTCGACCGATCGGCGAAAGCATCACGCGAGAGTCGATAGTGAAAACGAGCCGCCTGAGCAGCGCCACAGCATCACGGACGAGCGGTAGGTCGACTGACACCACATCTCCGGGTGCCATTACCGGCACGTGACCGGTTCGGAACGTGCTAGAACTCTGAAGGGTCGCTATCGCGGGTTGCGCCGCCAGTGATGCAGATGCCAATCGATCATTGGCTCGGGCACTCGAGTGGACAAGAGAGTTTCGCACCTCTTTGTAGAAGCGGTACACCTGAAGTGCTGCATCGACGACCGTGGTCGATGAGAAGACGAGGTTGTCTGCGGCAACTGCTTGTGAGTAGATCCCTCCCATAACAGGATCAGACGCCAACACCGAAAAGACACCGCTATATCCCGGCGTACCTCCGCTCGAGTATGAGAATTGGCTTGCTCGAGAGGCTCCTACAATTCCGTGCTCTGTTTCGAGGCTCTCTGCCCACGTTTCGTACCGAGCGAACACCACGAAGAGCCACATCTCCGCCAGGTCTCGGTCTTTCGCTGCCTGATCGCGCAGTGTCTGCGCGCGGAGGTTCTGCCCAGTGGTTCCGTCCGGCATCGGAAAGAGCGCCTCGATGATGCGGTCATCCGCACCCGCCTTCACGACACGGTCAACCTGGCCAGCGAGAAGCTCAAGTCCCGCGCGACTGGTGTTTATCAAATGGAACGACTCCGTGACGGCCCGCATGAAGGTTTGAGACTCTTCGAGAAAGGTATCCACGCGGTCAGACTATTGGCCGATCCAAGCGAGCGCGCGGATGCTACAGTCGATCGATCCAGGTGTCTTCCTCGCGGTCCGCCCAGGCGTTTCCCGTGTTGGCTTGGCCCAACAGCGCCGCCCGTCCGCGAAGCATCTTGATCAGCACGTTAGCCGGTCCGACCTCGAGCTCTGCCACCGAGGCGATGCGGACACCGGTCAGCTCGGCTACTACCTCGAACTGCGCCCGGGCATCAGCGACGGCAATCTGTGCGAACAGGTCGCGGATCATCTGCCGTTGAAGCGCGGTCATCAGCATCGGTACCGCTTGCTCTTCTGTGGGCACCGCATCGTCGAGATCAAACAGTCCGCCATCCATGGCTTCCATCCTGCCGGATCGGCCGTGCCGTGGCGTCTGGTCAGTACACACCGACAACCGGGGCTACTTCGGCGCGGACGCATCCTTGGCTTCCGCGGACCGACCGGTGACGGCTTGGAAACCCTCTGCAGTTGAGCACTGCTTGATGAGGTACTTCACCCACGCCTCCGTGTACCCGTAGCCACGGCCCAGCGCGTCATACATGCAGTACTTCTCGTCTGTGCGCTCGGGCTTGTCGCTGCCATTCAGAGGACGGATCCTCTTGATCTGCCAAGCACGGAGGAAGTGGTGGCTCGTGAAGCGGTACGGAATCGCGTCCGCGACCTTGAGTTCCGCCTCTCGAGGACGAAGCAGCCCGTGCCCGACGACGGGACGGCTCTGCTCGCGGACGATGGTCTGCCCACGGCGACCCATCTCGGCTACGGTGGATCGCTCTTCCTCGGTCATGTCATCCCAGCGAGTGAATTGCATCGACATGGCATCAGCATCACGGGAAGCCATCTCAAGAACGACCCGCAGGCGAAGCTCAAACCGAGAATCGGCGGCTGTCGCTTCAGGCAGGCCGGAATGGTACTGCGCGATGAACCGCTTGAGGTCTGCGGGCAGTCGATTGCGCAACTTAAGCAACGCCTGCTCACCATCGGTGGTGAACGTGCCGACGAATACGGGAAATCTCAGAATCTCCGCTAGCGAGTACTCGGCGCCGAAGCTGCTGACGAGCTCGTCCTCAAAGTTCAGCAAGAAGGCTTGAGCGTGACCGCTGACGGTGAGACCAAGATCACAATCTGTCGACGCATGCCGGTGCTCTACTCGATTGCGGAGCGCGATGAAGAACTCGAGGTTTCGACGGACGGGATCGTCAGCATTCGTCCACCGTTCCGCGACGCACTTGGCAAGTTCCCACCGCTTGTGCTCGCCATCGACTACGACGAACCGGCGCGGGTCGTCCGGCCGCCTGTAGCGATAGTCAATACCGTCACGGGCGAAGCGCGCCTGCAGCAGGTACAGCCACGCAAGGTGCATGTGGACGACGAATCCCTCAAACGCTCTGCTCTGACCCGAGTCGTTGTAGAGACGCACCGCCAGCGTGGCTTCGTCGATCGATGCGCGAAGGGTGCTGATCCAGCGAGCGGGGCGAGGCATGTAGTTCGCGCTCAGGTGAGGAGCGACGCCTCCTGTTCTCGATGCTCGATGGCAGAAGCTAGGGCCGCCAGCACATCCTCGACTGCGCTACTCAAATCTGCTGCTCCGGCGGTGGGTGTGGCATGGACGAAGTCAATCTTGGCCTCGGCCGCAGATGGGAGCTGGGGACGCGCCGCGCAGCTCACGATGTGCACAGACGTGATGGCCGGCGCCCGGTCGCTTCCCACTCGCCGGATCCCGTAGAGGTACTTGGCGCTCTCGGACAGTACGTCCTCCGGGAGCATCCTTGCCCACGCCTTGGCGTCGAGCACCGCGACCTCTGTGAAGTCACCGCGGGTTGCCGTAACTACGACGTCTGGCAGGAGTGTGTTTGCCACGAGCGCTCGGAAGTTGTCCCGCCCGATCTCGGTCGCACGCCCGATCGCTGGCTTTACCCGCAGGTCGATCGTCATCGCGTCGGTCTCCCAGGACGCGATCGCTCCCTCACTAACCGACGCTGCCAACTCCAGACGCTCACTCAAACGATCCCGCACGGTGACGGCGAGCCATGCCTCAAACAACTCGTCGGTGTCCAAAAGCGGCACCGCCCGGTCACCGCGCTGCCGCGCGAGTAGCTCGGTGAGCACCCGCATGCATGCCGCCGCGAATCGCGTAAACGCAGGGGGCCAGGATGAAGGATCCGGATCCGCTTGATGTGGTGGGGCGGCCGCGAGTAGACCGACGTGATTGATCGGTCCGGTAATCCGGCTCAACGCCCGGCGATCTCCATCACCCAACGTGGTCTGCACGAGGCCCGCGACCTCGAGAGCCAGCGAAGAGACCGCCGAGAGCGTGATGCGCTCACCCCGACCAAACCAGCGGGCTGAGCGCGCCACCGCAGTGTTCCCCTCGTGCTGGGACAGGTAGCCAACGCGAGCTACCTCACGCTCTGTATATCCCAGGTCTTCGAAACCGCCCCCGATTCCTACAGGTACCCAACGAAGCTCACGCCCGATTCTCATCGGCCAACTATTCAGCAGCCTCCTCGCCTCGAATGCGCACGACTCAAGGGCATGCCAATCAGCGAGGACCCGGGTGCGCCCGATCGCTTCTGGTTCTGCGTACGCGTCCTCGGGGCTTGTGAGCGCGAGGCGAGACCGCCAGCTCGCAAGATCACGGCCTGCCTCCCACAGCTTCTCGAGATCCAGCGCCGTGAAGTTGCCGCTCGACGGCACATCGAGGTCGAACATGCGCAGCTCGCGTCCGGCGAGGAACGGGAGAACGAGACGCCCCGCGAACGACCGGTCCGCGGGCTCGACGATCTGCAGGTCGTCGCCGTATACCTCAATTGCCAGCCCATACGGAAGCGCGGGCGTTAGTGGGCGGCCTTCGACCCGCGCACTGACGATCACGCGTCCGTTTCGGAGATAGTCGAGACGAGTCAGCTCAACGCTCCCCAGAAGTCGGGTGAAGGGCCGAACGTCTGCGCCTGCAACGCGGTCTTCAGACGATCAACACGGCTTGCGAGAACGCTCGTGGGCGCGATGTCCAACAGACCTTCGATGGCGGCGGCGAACTGGTGTGCTGAGAATGTCGGCAGGACGAAGTGGAGAATGGCGTTGTCTACCGCAGTCGCGACGACGACGCTGTCGGGCTGCGGCTCTTCTTCACCCGCAAGCTCGACGTACCACGCGATGTAGAAGAGCGCCTTCTGATAGGAGCGAAAGTTCACCGCCTCTGTCCCGATGACCTCGCTCAACTGCTTTCCCCTTCGGAGGAGCGCCTCTTCGTAGACGTCGGACCCTGACTCGTTGTACCGAGCAAAGGCCGAGGATGGCCTCCCGAGTATCGTGCTCGCTGGGCCGTCAGCTTCTTCGATAGACGGCTGCGACAAGATGTCCGCCGACACACGTGCTTCCTCGATAGAGGGCGTGTCTGTGAGAATCACGCATGCACGACTCGCAACCTTGCGTGCAGGCGACGGCGAGTCGGCGTCCACGTTTATCGTTGCAAAAAAGCGCGGATATGGAGCAAGCGTCAACCGTGAGGGCACTGTCACGTCGTCGTCCATCGTTGACACGCCGTCACTCCGCGAATGCAGACGGAAGTCGAGCGCGCCGGCCTCCGTACCGCCCAGGCCGTGCACGAGCGCGGAGAGGTAGCCCTCGATGGGAGAGAGGTTCGCTTCCTCAATGATAACGATGGGCGCATCCTTACGCTCGTCGGTCGACCCGAGGGGCAGCAGATCCAGAAGGGGCGACTGCGCGATGAACTGCTGTCCAGCAAGGTGCGAGTAGTAACCGAGGAACTCTTCCTGTCGGGCAAGAAAGCGGCTGCCCTCGAGGCGAGTACGACGGTCTTTCTTTGCGAAGAACGCGGCGAGCGCAGACGCGATGAGCGACTTTCCGCTTCCACTCGGGCCGGCCATAAGCACGAACTGACTACCGAGCGTCGACGCGAGCAGATCATGGATGTCACCATCGCTCGCAGTGATACCGTATGCCGTTGCGAACGTCTTGAACTCTTCGATCAGCGATGTGATCTGTTCGATCGGAGCTTCTTCGTAACCGTGCCCCTGGACTGCTGCGGTGCCCGGCTGCACGTCGGACGGGGGTCCAAGCGGCGAGGCCTGGAGACGCGCCGGCGACCACTCCTGGTCACCAAGGAGAGGCACCCCCAACGGGGTTGGGACTGTGAAGCGCTTGTACTCGTCGAGCGTGAGCCCGAGTTCTGCCGCCGCTGCGGTTCGCAGCTCGTCAGTGGTCGGCTCGACGCCCCACTCGCGATCACGGGTAATTAGTACAGCGAGCGCCGCGCCTGCGGGAGCCGTGATGTCGAGCGCCCGGAATTGCTCAAGCAGCACATCGATCGCGTCAGCGCGGATTCCATTGCCGATGTGGCGGTCGCCGCCGGCCCCATCGTCGTTGAAGAGCAGCGTCTGTGTGTAGCCACGCGTTGCCTTGTTCCAGACTGTCGAGCGACCCACCTGTTCGTTCTTGAGCCAACGCTGCGTTGAGTTCAGATTGATGAATGGGTTGAGCGTGCCCGTTCGTACGTTCGGAACAAGCGTGAACAGGTCGGCCACCGCTCGGTCGGCACCTCGCGTCGAAGAGTCATAGGGAGCGGCGGCGATGCGACGCCCGGCAAGGAACGCCTGAGTCCAGTTCGAGTCGGCCGTTCGACGGACATGCTCACTGAGCTGATGCAGCGCGGTTTCGAGCGCCTCCTCGGAGACCCGTGTCATCGCGACGCCCACCTCTTCTTTCGGCCCTGAGTCATGAACCAGATCCTATCGGCGGCCCTCGACATGGTCTGGAGGCCCAGGCTTCCACGGCCAGGAAGCGAGTGTCGGCGGCCCCAGGTTTAATAGACCCGGCCCTGATTCCCGCCACACGGAGCCGGGTCCGTATCCCGGCAACAAGTAATGGCAAGGTGGACACCATGGGACAAGACCGACCTCGCGTGGTAGCGCTGAATCACGGGGTTCAACTCCCCGATATCAAGCCCCAGACCCCGGTCGCCGCCCTCGATCGTTCGGCGTGGTTGTCCCGCGAGGAGATGTTCAGCATCGCGGAGGTCGCACCGCTAGTCGGTATGGCACCCACCTTCATCGCGAAGGTCCTCGGCCGTCGCGGTCACCTCACCGTCCAGGATGTGCTCACTCTGCTCGACCAGGATGCCTTCAGCGAGACCTTCCTGCCCCGAAGCAAGGTGCTGGACTACCTCACGGCTGATCGCGAGGCATCTGCGGTCGACCACCAGACCACGGCCGCGCACCTACTCATCGAGGGCAACGTCACGGAGGCGCTCGATCTGCTGGAGCCAGGCTCTGTGCAGTGCGTCGTTACATCGACACCTTACTGGGGTCTTCGCATCTATAAGGACTCAAAGCTCGTGCAATGGGCTGACGGGGAAGAGTGCGCCTACGGCCACGAGCAGACACCCGAAGGGTTCGTCCGCCACTCCGTCCAGATCCTGTTCCAGCTGCGCAATGTACTTGCAGAAGATGGCTCCATCTGGTGGAACATCATGGACTCCTACAACACCCGCACGCAGATCAGAGGCAACGCCGCCGAGGCGCTCCGCGCGATGCAGGGTAAGGATTCCAAGTCTTGGGCGGACCACGCCGCACGCCGCTACAGCGCCGGCCACTCCTACCTCAAGGACGGTGAGTTGAGCATGATCCCCGTCCAGATCGCGCAGCGGGCGAGTCGGATTGGGCTCTTCGTCAAGAGCCTGATCACATGGGCAAAGACGAGCAGCATGCCGGAACCGCAGAACTCGCGCGTCAGTCGCGGTTCGGAGTTCGTGATCCATCTGACAAAGACTCGCACGCCGAAGTTTGACCGCGAGGCGTATCGCCGAGTCACCCCAGCGCTCGGTGGCCGCAACGTTGGCTACGAATCCGACAAGCTGGCGGACGTATGGGTGCTCCCCACCTCAAGCGGCAAGAATGGACACGGCGCGCAGTTCCCGACAGCTCTGCCGGGTCGATGCATCGCGCTGAGTACTGCGCCGAACGACCTCGTACTTGACCCATTTGTCGGGAGCGGTAACTCGGGCGTCGCCGCTCGCGCGCTGGGGCGCCGCTTTATCGGGATCGATGTCTCACCTCAGTACATCGGTATTGCTGAGACGGCCATCAGCAGCGTGCCGCAGAGCGGTTTCGCCGCAGCTACGAACGCATCCACTCATCAGGATCTGCCAATGACCGGAGAACTCTAACCCCCCGCGAGCGACTGATCCGGCTGCGCCACGGCAACGGTCGCGACCGTCACGAGCATCAGGAGTGCTGACAGACGGAAGCCCACCTTTGCGGTGCGCACGACTGCCGTATCGGTGGTCGCCGGCTTCATGTAAAACGCGACGCGACGAATCGTTGCGAGCGCCTCGTTCAGGTTGATTTCTTGCATCATCCACCCTCTCTCAGTAGTTGCTTCTTGTTGGAAGTGAATAGTTGCAAGCTACACAATCGTAGACCGAAACGCAACAAGAGACAACTAATTGATTTGTTGGTAAACTCCAACAATGAGCGACAGCCCCGCTGCCAATGACGAGCGCCCCGAACACGAAGACCCGCCGTACGTCGATCTGTTTGTTGGCCCCAACCGCGAGTCGGACAACCAACGCTTTGGCAGAATCCTCACGGAGTTTCGTCGGCTCACCGGCCTCTCCCGGAGCGACGCCGCCGCACGGCTGGACATCTCTGCCGAGTACCTACGCCTGATCGAGCTCGGCCGCCGGAGCCCAGCCTTGGGGCAGATGCGCACCTTCATCGATGTCTATGGCATCGAGGGCGCCGTGGAGAAGCCGCAACCGGGCGGCGACCGCCCTGACCTTATCCTTATGCCTCCCTATGGCGACGAGCCGTTGACCGTCGAGTTCGTGAGTCGGATTCGCGAAGCGCGCCGCCGCGGTATCGATCTCCAGACGGACGCCGAGACCCGGCGGGAAGCAGTGCGTCGCAGTGAAGCCAAGCTTCCTTCTGAGAACCGGGCGGTCGAGCTCGGTTACATCGTCTCCCTCCTCGCAACGGCCGACGACCGAACACTCACCAAGGTCTACGACATCCTGGACGGCGACGGTCGGATCTGAGCCTCGCCCGAGGCGTGCGGAGAGGAAGACGTCGGTGCTACCCAACAGGCTGCCGCCGGAGTGGGCGGGTGCGCTTGCGTCGAACGGATTGGACGAGGCAACCCTCGACAGCTTGGTCGCCCACGCATACGCAGATCGCCCACGAACTTGGCCAATCGAAGCTGCCATCTTCCGAGCCTACGAGCTGTCTCCGCTCTCCAGGGTGCGAGTGGTGGTGGTCGGACAGGACCCGTACCCGAATCCCAACCACGCGACCGGCATTGCCTTTTCCACCGGCCCGCAAGGCGCCGTCAGCGACGCCCTGCGGGCGATCTACGTGAATCTCAGCGCAGACCCTTCATTCGTCACTCCCAGTCACGGCAACCTTGAAGAGTGGGCAGCCCGGGGAGCACTTCTCCTCAACGCCGCGCTCACGCTCAGCCCGACGAGCTTGAGTAGACGCTGCGCCATCTGGCGGCCACTGCTGCGCGCCACGCTTGCAGCGGTGAGTGCTACGGGCAGACCAATCCCGGTCGTGCTCCTAGGAGGTAAGGCGCACGACCTCCACACCGCTGTCGGGGATCCGACTGCGGTCCAGGCTGCGGGCCACCCCACGCCTCGCAATAAGGTAGCGGATCGGTTCCCTCTCTTCGCGAGCTCCCGCCCCTTCTATGATGCGAACGACTTCCTGACCAACCGCGGCGAACCGCCTTTCGATTGGTCCGTGATGTAGGGGTCGTGCGGAGGATGCCTGGACGTGAAAGGGGCGACGACTGCACCGGGCCGAGAACTTGTAGTTCTCCAGGCCGAGCAGTCGCCGCCGTGGGTTGTGTGTCTGAGTTCGTCAGACGGCGGGTGGGTGTTCCAGATCGGCAGCATCGCTCGCCCGGATCGGCATGGTCGCGATCCCAGGTCTGACAGGCGCGACGCGGACGTCTTCTGCGTCATGCCAGCGCTCCAACGTGACCATGGCCCAGACGAGTGCCTCGAAGTAGTCGTCATAGGTGCCGGGGATCTGGGTCCAGTCGGGCTCTGCCTTCGGCCTTGCCTCGACGCGCCACTTCCCTGGTTGACTGAGCAGCCCAGCGGTGTCTCGCGGGATGTCCGTTGAGTCGCCATTTCGATCCGGCAGCCCGGCGACGAGCGCCGGGCCGACCAGCATCGCCTTCTGCCGAGCCGCGGGGACGTAATACCACCAGAGGAATGTGGCGCGGGAGTTGAACGGCAACCCCAGCACCAGGCCCTCTTCGTGGACGTACATCGTCACCCCAAGATCTGCGATGTCGACCGCTTCCATCCAGCCCTCGACCGCCCGCTGATAGTCCTCGCGCGAGTCCAACGTGGCGGTCTTGAGCGGTGCGGTGTTGTCTGCCGGGATGATGATGCCCTGCACCATGGTGTTCCTCCTTTGTGTGTGCGACCGGGAACCGGGATGGTTCTCGTGGAATCGCAGAGCACAAACGAGGGCGGTTCATCGTTCGGGACAGCGGGTGAGGGGTGGGGCGGGGCGGCCGGCGAGCTGCGTCCGGGATGGACGAAGCTCGAGCCGGCCACCCGTGTGGAGTTGCGCCGTCAGGTGCCCTGGGGCTTCGGCGGCGTCCGCGGGGTCTTTGGCGCCGGTGTGGCGTCGAAGATCGCGGCGATGGCATCACGTTTGCCTGCTGCCTCGCGTTCGATTTCGTCGCGGACATCTTTCGCGCGGCGTTGGATGGCTGGGTCGGCTTTGGTCTTGTCGATCCAGGCTTCGATAGCGAGGCGGACTTCGTCGGTGACGGTCCGGTCGTTGAGCTGGGCGATGATGTCCAGCTGGGTGCGGGTGGACTCGTTGAGTCTCACCGCGAGGGGTTTGATCGGGCCGTAGCCGAGTCCGTTGGCGGACGCAGCCGGGGCGAGCGGCGTGTTGACGTTGGACTCGCTCGTGAGCGGGTCACCTCCTTGACGGGTGCGGCCGAGAACTCTGTTGGTTCTCTACGAAGCCGCAGGCCAGCAACGAGGTATTGGAGCGGGTGCCAGAACTGAACTGCAACACCCGCTGGTCCCAGTGAACGACGGAATGTTCAGACTGACAACCGTCCGATCGGACAATCCGCGGTCGCTCGGTTCCTTTCTTTGTGGGTGCGCTGACACGGCATACGGCAAACGCAAGAGCGCGACCGACTTGCTGGGTAACCTTTCTTATGACTGCTGCGGATTCGCACTCACGGCGTGGTACACCGAGGACAATCCGGTGAATAGTGCCCAAGGGCGATTCTCATTTTCTTGCGCGAACGTGTCGCGCTAGTTCGCATATTCCCCACGTCAAAAGAGATACGACCAGCCCTCCAAAACCGCCGAAGATGAGCGCTAAACCGCCGAAGATTTTAATGCCGCCATCCGTGCCGAAGAGTACCGCGTGAGGATCTGGTGTGACGGGCCAGAAGAATAGAACCGATAGCCCGGCGAGAAGGAAAAGGACGGATGAGGTTCCCGCTCCCACGGCGAACTTCCAACTCGCGAATCGAGCGCGTAGCACGGTCCACGTCACGCCCCACAGCACGGCGATCAGACTGCCTGGCAGGCTCGCGGTGGCGATGAGCGCGACGATTGGCCACACGCCGGAGTAGTTCGTCAAGAAGAACATTCTTGCCTAGCGAGGTGTGTCATCCCTCAGCGCTGGCCTTTGCGACAAGGACGTCGTGAAACGCTTGGGCGAGTCCGTTGATGACGTTGACGGGGATCTGTTCGGTGGGGCCAAAACCTTGGGTGACCATGATCGCTCTCCGGAAGGAAGCGAACGCGAGGTCGTCGTTCTGGGTGAAGACTCGGAGGGCAACGTCGTAGATCGAGTTACTGGAGCTACCGAAGCGGGCGTTGATGACATTGGAGTACCGGCGGCCCCAGGTGCCGTTGTTCGCGTAGTAGGGCTGGAAGACTCCCGCAAGGGGGATGGTTCCGTCTGCGCGGACAATGAGGCCCATGTTCATGCCATCAACGTCTTGAATGAGGTCGTCGAGGCCGAACGTGCTCCCTAGGGTGTCGTCGGTGGTGCCGATCCATTTCTTTCCGAAGACGAGTGGGTCTGTGGTGCCGCCGTGGTTGCGGTAGTCGCATGCGGTGCTGATGAGATCGCCGGCCCATCCGGCAATGTCTGCCACGTTGACTCCTCCGTCGGTGGGGACGCCGGTAAAGGTGACGCCATTGAATGCGGCCGCGAAGTGGTCGGCGGCCTGGGGTCGGTTGGTCCCGGGGTCGACGTAGGTGAAGACAGCGGTAGTTCCCGCGGGCGGAGTGGTGTTGTTCATCTGGGTGATGAACGCGTTGGCGATAGGCCCGTCCGGCACGGTGAACTTCGGGTCGCCGTAGGTCAGGTGTCGGAACCACTGGGCGACGAGGTTGCTCGGGATCGGGTCTATCGCGGTGTGGTGGGCGGCGTAGAAGGATTTCGCCTGCTGCTGTACCCAGGTGAGGTACTTGAAGAACACGGCGTTCTTCTGGGCTGTGGGGGTGAGGGAGGTTACGCCGTTGTCTCGGCCGGATTTGATGTTCTTGTCAATTTCGATGGCGCCTGCGCCTGACCCGACGGTCTCGCCAGCGATCTGGTTGAACGACCAGTCCTTGGGGAGCGGGAATCCGAGATTGCCGCTGAATCCGGTCGACATGCCGCTGACGAAGCTTCTGGCGGAGAGGCCTGCCGCGGAGATGGTCGAGCAGACGTTGCGGGAGCCGTAGATGCCGATGACGTACTTTCCGCCTCGGTCGGCGATACCGGTTTGCACACCCCTGAAGTACGGCAAGACCGTGGCCTGAACGTCATCTGCTGTGGCGTCGAAGTCGACGGCGAAGTAGATCACCGTGCCTGCAGGGAGACGGTAGCTGGTGGCGGCGTCGTGGGCTGCGTGGGCATCGGTGATGCCTTGCGGGGTGGTGAACCAAGCGATGTCGTCGCCGCCCTCTTCGAAAAGGGGAAACAGCGTCAGGCCAGCGCTGAGGATGGTGGCGATCTCACCAGGTTTGATCTTCTTATCGAGTGCGCCGGGCAGGGCGTAGTTGGTGAGATACCTGCCGACCGTCTTGTAACCGGCCGCGACAAGGGACTGCGCGCGGGCGGCGGTGATGGTGGATGCCATGTCGGCGGCGGTTCCGGGCCGGCTGGGGTCGCCCGTGCTGACGAGGAGCTCCATCCAGGTCTGGAAGTCTCCATGGCCGTTTCGAGATGCGGTCGGGAAGGCGGCGAACCCCTGGAACAGCTTCACCTTGTCGCTGACCGTCTGGCTGTACGTGCCGTTGAAGCTGACCGGCCATTGGTTGAAGATCATGGCAGCCTGGAAGAGGCGGACGAATCGTTTGGTCGAGTCGACTTTGCCTACTGTCAAGGTGGCGTCCGCGGTCTTGAGACCGGCCTGAGTGCCGGGCCCGACGTTGCCGTTGGCGACTCCATCGGCCATTCCGATCTCGTACTGGATCCCATACACCAAAGCTGTCTGCACCCCGCGGGAGAAGTATCCGTCGCAGGGGAGATAGAAAAAGTCTTGGCGGTTGATGTAGGTGAGGTTGAGCCATTTCTGAGCAGCGCGCACCGCGGTGCTCCCGCCCTCGACGAGAACAAAGGCGTCCATGTTCATGAGGGCTTTGAGGAGCTTGGGTGAAACGGTCCCCGTGGAGGCCGAGGCGCTGTAGCCGATGTCCTGCTGCATGGCTTTGACGCCGGCGATAGTCCGAGCGTCCCAGATTCCGCTAATTGAACTTCCGTCGTATCCCTTGCAGTACATTGCCGACTGAACAAGCTTGACGAGATTGTGGTTTGTCTCCGCGCTCCCGATGGCGCCATGCGCTTGGGCGTGAGCGTAGGTTGATGGACCGAAAGCGTCGGTCACCGGACTGATCCCGAATTCAGTCTGAAGGCCCATAATCAAGCTGTCGATCGTATCCCAGCCGGTGTTGCCGTCCTCAACACAGTGACTGTATCCTGGCACGTTTTTGTAAGTCATGTTGACCCACTTTTGCGCGGCAAGAACCATCGAGTCACTCATTTGCATCTCTTTTCGTCGCTTGAACTTTCGTGCACGTACCTTTGGACGGCACTCCTCAATCGGGATGCCGTCCAAGGTCCGGGGACCTCTTGAGAGGTTCCGGTTGAACGCGATCTACCAAATAACGGTGCCACACCCGCTGAGCCCAGACACGGCCCGAACCTTGGTATTGAGATAGAAAGCTCCCTGAAGCGGCCCGGTGCTTCCTCTGCTTAAAGCAAGGTGATAGCTGCACCGGGCGTCATTAGAAAAGCCGTTCTTGGAAAGTACAGGATTCTGTCAACTTCCGTAGATTAGCTCGTTTGGGGCCTACGCAGGGCGACGTTATTCATAAGGCTTTGCCTCACGAGGCGTCTTAGACACGCGGGCGCCGTGTTGGCGTACCTCGACCCTGCTGGCCCGTCCCTACAGCTTCTACGTCTCGGCCTCCGATTTCATCAAGCGGCGAATCCTCGAGGCGTTCTTCGACTCTTTGGATCGAAGACGATTACGCCAGATAGAAGCGCACGGCGAGGTCTACGAGCCTGCCGCCCTCATCCAGGCGCCTGCAGCGGAATGGTTGACAGCCAAAGCAAGGAGCGCCAGAGATACCGATGACGCTCTCGACTCCACACCGAGTAACTACTATCTCTGGGCAATTTTTTCGAGTAAGACCAGTGGTGCGCCTGTTAGGACCAGCCTCCAAAAAGATCGGGAGAGCTGCTTCCAGCCCTGGAAAAACTGCAGAAGTTAGCTGAACTCGCGGCCGCTGTGCCTGCGGATCCCTCCCATGACCTGGACGAAACGAATCGCTCCTGGCTCATCCGTCGCCGTCTCAGCGACGAGCAGGTTGCGGAGTTGACGGACCGCAGGACACAAACGAGTCGGGCCTATGGGAGTGGTGCGGCGGCCGACCGCGAGAGCAAGGGAGCGCTCGATCCCCGTCGCGCGGACCTGAGTCGTCAGAGAGCTACCGAAGCGCGGACAGAATCATCACGAGAGGGACTAGCGCTAGAAAGCTGATCTGCCATGCTGTTGCAGATGACGGGCGACCAGCGACCGCTGCCGAAACTGAGATCGATCCGACGGCGACGGCGAAGAGCGGCAGGACCCAAGCTAGAGCCGTCCAGAACCACTGCCACCATGGAAATGGCGTTCCCGGATCAAGCCCGACTCCGCCGAACAGCCCGAGGGCACCCGCCACAAGGGCAAACGGCGCCGCTGCTCCGATGCTCACTCTCGAAAAGATTCGAGCCACTCGCGGATTCAATTGACGCGCCACTGAAGGTCGCGAAAAGAAGTAATGAACAAGCACGGTTGATAAGCACACGACGGCAAGCTTTAGCTGACCGTCTACCAGCGAGGCGCGCGGATCCTCGCCATAAATATACGTAACGATGGTGAAAGCAGAGCCGCTCACGAACCACCACAGACCAGCGATCAATGATGCCACATACGCGATCACATAGCTCAATCGAAGCAGCGCAGGACTGGCATTCAGCCTTACCATAACGTCACCCTCGCGTATCCAAGTACCGATATTCGACTTTTTTAGACATCGTTAGAGCCCAGCGAACTTCCTGAGAACATCCGACAGCCCACGTCCCATGTCGGTGCTCTGTGCATCTGATGGCCCGGGGCCCCTATGGATGGTCAACGCGGGCACACCCCAACTCGAGATTGTGAAGATGGATTTTCCCGCCGTTGTAACCTTGGAAAAGCTGCCACCAAAGCGTCCATTTACAAACTGTCGGTACCGCCAGCGCGGATCAACCTGGACCTCGGCTTCGATCTGACGAACGATCTCTGATAGTGGCACCTGGGGGCTTTCCCCCATCTTACTTGCGACGATGTACGCATCGACATCAGTAACGAGATCTTCTCGACCAAACCCAGGAGCACCCTCCCCTACGTTTGTCTTGACCCACTGCCGTACCTTTCCCCCCTGACCCGCATCCCGCAAGTTTTGCCAGGCCTGCGCAAGGTCGAGACCCCAGCCACCCAGGTCGCTAATCTCCGCCGACCCAGAACCGACCGGAGTTGGCCACGGCGGGTTCCAATATCGTAGATATGAACGGGTCGATGCCGCCCAGTGGGTGAGCCTGGATCGCGTTGAGGACGGCGGCAGAGGCATCTCATTCCGAAGAATAGACAGCGACTCGAACTCAGGCCCAGCGTTCAATACGCTCGGGGCGTAGGCTTCCCACTGTGCATCGTTGTAATCAAGGAACGCCAAATAGTGCAGCGCGACCGTGTTGGAGCTTTTCACCCAATTGGATCCAGCGCCGGAACGGATAGCCTCGATCCGTGTCGAGAGCTCAGTTAGATACCAGAAGTAGTCTTCGTCGAATCCGATACCGGGCACGGGAACGTAGATTTGCTTTAGGGGCGTCGGAAGTACGTCCTGAGAGCCAGCAGGGTTTGCTCGGGACGATTGAATGTTGGTGTCAATCTCAAGGTTTGTACCATCGAGAGTGTGATTGCGAATCTGGTCATATGACCACGAAGGCGGCAAGGGATAACCAAGATTCCCACCCCAGCCCCACGACATAGATGCGACGAACGCCTCATCTGCATACCCTTCGTTCACAAGTCGTGCGCAGACATTCCGGGTCCCATACACGCCGATCCGATATTTCACACTCGAGGCCGCGAGCCTGTCTCTGACTCCCCGGAAATACGGAATCACACGAGACGTAATTGTATCGTCAAGTGGGTCAAAATCGACTGCGAAGAATACCGTGTTGCCATCCTTGAAGCCAAGTTGACGGAGCCGTCGAACAGCCTGGAATCCGTGGTCTTTCCCGCGACTGTAGCCGAAGTACTCAGCGAATGTGTTGTCTTCCTGCATGATGGGAAATGTAGCGAGACCGGCGGCAAAGATTCGGGCTAGTTCGCCCGGCTGATATCGCTTACCGTTGACACTGAGATAACGGCCCACTGTCCTGTAGCCGGCCGAAGAAAGAGCAGAACAGTACTGCGCCGTGAGGGGAGTGGACATATCACTCGCAGTGCCCGCGCGAAGCTCATCACCAGTGCTGATGAGAAGCGAAGCCCACGTCGCGAAGTTTACCGTGGCACCACCGGGCAGCTCTGCGAATGACTTAAATTTCTGGACGCTTTGCGAGGTAGCAGAGTTAAATGTTCCAGTCAGAGGAGTGCTATACCCGTTCATGCGAAGTGAACACTGCAGCAAGCGCACCCAACTCTTGTTCCCATCGGCAGCTCCAGGAACCAGTCCGCCGTTCGCGGTAAGACCGTTACGCGTGCCGGAACCGAAGTATCCGTTGGCTTGAGAATCAGTCATGCCTAGTTCGTACTGGACTGCCGTAACCAGACCCTGCTGTGTGCTACGCGTGAAAAAGCCGTCACACGGCATGAATGGCATCTTCCTACTACGGTATTTTCCGTTCAGCCACCTCTGGGCCTCTCTAATCTCGGACACGCCACCGGAAAGGAGGGTATACGAGTCGAGGGTCATGAGCGCTTTGACCATTTTGGGTGTGAAAGCATTCGCGACCGGTTCGCCTTGCGACGTTAGCCCGATGTTGAATGAAAATGACTTGAGCCCCGCATTCATCACGGCGTCAAAAGTACCCCACGTGTACCCACCGGTGTACCCCTGACACCACAAGGCGCTCTGCGCGAGACGCTTGACATTCGCATTCGATGTTGACGACACAATGAACGGGAACTGGGTTGCGAGACGATCAAAGGTGGTATCGCCAAAAGAGTCAGAGAGGGTCGAAATGCCAAGTTCAATCTGCAACCCTCGAATGAGGCCAAATACGGTCATCCAACCGATTTGACCATCGACCGTCAGAGATCGCCATTGGCTGTTGTTGCCGTACGTGACGTTCAGCCATTCCTGCGTCTGGCGCACTTTCTCGTCTGCCACTGCATCCCCCGCTTTTTTTCTGACAACTCACCAAATCAGGCGGTTGCGCTAAGTTCTTTGAACGTGCTTACCGGGATGCCCGAATCGGTGAGCGGAAAAATCGAAAGCTTGCCGGTCTGCCGAATCATGCGCGGATCTTCGCCGACGTCGACCGAAACCCGACTCACAACTGCGGGATTCACGACGGGAACGGTTGTCGCGTCGTCTCGCTCGAAGAGCACCGATCGTGAGTCGGTGGCCATTAGGGGTGCCGTCACGGTCAACTGAACGAGCGATCGGTTGCCTGCGGACTCGACCGAGACTGTGATGCCATCGGGTACCGTCGGCGCCCTGTCTAGAGCGCTCGCACAGAGCGCCTGGATTGTGACTCCTGCCGGCACTGGATTCGGTCCGACGGAGAGGATCTGAATCGACTGCGGGATCATCAGGCCTTTGACCGTCGTCCACTGCGCTGATAACTCCACGCCCCAGGGCGACGTCGGGAACTCGTCGATGGCCAAGGCGAGGAGCTCAACCTCGGCGCCCGCCGCCCCATCGAACATCTTTATCGACGTTGCGACCGGAGTGTCAACATTCTCGGACGGATACAGTGAAACGGGCGATGCGTCTAGGAATACATTGGTTGCGCCAGCGGGCACGATCAACCGCAATACTCCACTATCGAGTCGCTCCGCGACTATCTCGATGAACTGATCCGTCAATGCCTGAACATTTTCCGAGACGAGGAACAACCGCGGATCCCAATTAATAAGGATCTCTACGTCCGACGGAACGTCAACCAAAGTGAGGACACGTGGGAAACGGTACGTTTGCCCAGCCGACCAATCAGCGAGGAAAAATGTCTGCTCTACGAATTCCGTGGCTTCAGCTGCGAGCTGTGCCGACGTCGGCGAGGGTGTCGCGCTCGGGGTGGGAGTTGGTGACGCATTGGCCGGTGTCGGACTTACCGACGGCTGGGGAGTCGAGGTCGCGTACCCGACGGCGAGTACAACAGCTTTCAACGCGGTTCTTCTACTGAGCGAATAGAACATCAACAATGTTCCTTTCTTACGTGTCGCGAGCTGTCTCTTGCCGCCGCGTATCGACGGCGCGCTCAGTTGTGGAAGTTGACGCCAGTTAGAAACCGTCGAACCCACTCAACGTGAACAGCGGGCGAGAGTCGGACTGCGGATGAGGGCCGCGCCCGCTCGACGATCGATCTATTAGCCGCCAACAAATCCTTGAACTTGAATCTCCTGGCCAGCGGAAGCGCAGTCATCGCCAATGGGAACACCCTCGGTCCAATCCAGTTTCGAGATCGGACTGGATCCACCAAGACCGGTCGAAACAGGGGGTGCGATCGACTGCAACCTCTTTACATCCTCGGCAACCGCCCCTTGCCCGCGGGTTGGGACCGTTGCGAGCACGCGGGTCGCGAGGCTTAACCAGCCCTCGTACTCGGTCTTCTCCGTGCGCCCCTGATTGAAGGCGACGGTGGCGTTCTGGAGGATAGTCAAGACGTCGCTGAAGGCGTTGCACGTATCCGCGTCAGTCACTTCCGAAGCTGCTGGCGCCTGCGACTGTGACGCCGACGGCGCCCCAGTCTCTGTTGACGCAGGCGCTGAAGCTGAAGCTGAAGCTGACGAGCACGCTGACAGCATGATGGCAGACACGGCCAACGCCGCGGCGACACCTGTGAAGCGATGTTCTGAGAACATGAAAGTAAACCTTCTTTCAGACCGATCGGTCAATCGAGTCGACCGGGATGCAAATGGAACACTGTATAGATCTCGACGGCATGGAGATCGACGTTCAGGGCAGCGCGACAGATCAGCTCATTTGCGGATTCCACGACAGGTATCCGGACCAGGTGCCCGATCCGATCGACCCGTACCCAGCAGAAGTCTCCATAATCCGAACTTGTGTTCGTAGCTTCAGCGTCCGCCCAGGTTGAAACGTACCGAGAGAACAGCTGGCATTCTGCCCCCACCACTTGGTCATGCTGCCGCTGCCATAGATGCGGTCATTCGAGTCCAACAGCCACATGTTCATATCTGCTCGATACCACCGACGGTTGTCGTATGCGGATACGTCGGTGAGTCGGAACGAGACCGGGCCCTGAAGAGCTCTGAATGTCGACCAGGTGACTGTTGAGCGTTGCGTACCGAAGTCAAGCATCGGTTGCCATGTGGGTTCAATGTAGACGGTGGGCATGTCATTCCTTTGAAGTGTTGTTGGGTCGTGTTCACCTGGGCGCGCGTAACGTCGCGATCCGGTGCCCAGTAAGACGGGGAAGAATCGCGCGGCGCCAGCCCGGCGGTGTATCTAGGAGACCGCCCCGGCAAAGACAAGGAGCGGAGCGAAGTCAGACTCAACGCTATTGCTCTGCGTGTCGCTGCCAGCAGAGGTTGCCCCCTCAAGCGCGTGCTCGACGAAATAGTTGCCGGGGTCTTCAAGCACGACCCGACGCGTCTGGCTGTCGTACCCGGCCTCCAGAGCGCGCAGAAGTCCGTCAGCCTTCGCGCTGTCATGCGCGAGGTCTGCCTCATATGCTGCGGTAACCATCGACGCCTGCCAGAAGCAGTACGCCTCCGCATGTCCCGCGCCTACCTCCCACACGCTTCCGCGGAGGGACTCCCCTGACTGCGACTCCGCGGGGAACGCATAGCCCTCCGGCAACGCAAACGGGAACGTCGAAACAGCATCCCGGTACTCAGCCCGAAGCCCGTCGAGGTCCATTAGCCCGTGACGCTTGAGCTCAGGCATCGAGACCGGCTGCACTTCGGCCGCGACAGCCGCATTGCCCGCCCCGAAACCCCCCAACAGAACACCCGACCCCCCCGCTGCCCACCACAAGAACGACCGTCGCGTCCAGGCGCGATCAGAGCGAGTTTCCATGAGCCCCCCACATACTAAACAGTCCACACAAAAGCAAGTCGTTGACCAGCTCCGCTTCCCTCCGAGCGTAAACTTGCGCTTCGTTTTTTGTATGTAGACCGTTTGGGGGACACCGGCATTGGTGACGACGTCCACCCCACCATGTGAAAGACGCTCGGCACCTAGGCATGCCGCCGAGATCATGAGAGTGCGCACGAGGGCATCGTGTGGTGAGCAGTACCTACGAAATGTGTGCAGCTTTTCTCCCCCTGACCGGAGCATTCGGCCGCTTGAGCGGGTCTCAGATCAATCGATTCAACTGATCTCTAATGGTGCCTGAGCGGCGCGAGCGGAAGCCTTGTCTCTCGATGGTCCACGGCTGAAAGCGATACGTCTCGTCCAGAAGTTGATGAAGACTCACACGGCCTCCGTTATCGTCCGATCGGACGATTCATGGCACCCCCGCGAACGCCACGAAGGCGAAGCCGCCACGCTCGGCCGCGCCGCGTGTCCAACGCTCTGAATTGGGGCGCTGGAGACCGTCTGAACGCAACTAGAGAGGGACGTAGATGGGGAACTCGCACCCTGACGCTCGACGTTCGTAACTCAAGCGAGCTTGCCTGCTACAGCGAAGACAACGCAAGCAATCGCCGTCATCACGACGACACGGGGTAGGGCAGCTCCACCCTACAGAAGGGTGAGAATCACCAGCAGCAGCCCAGCGATAGTCGGTCCGACCGCCAGACGCCGCACTACCGCACTCCCCGCCGCCGGCCGCGGAGCGCCGGCAGCCCTCCGAGGTGGGACACCCATTACTGGAAATAGCCCTCGCGCCGGGCAAAGGGCAACCGCGAGCGGCGGCCGACCTACGCCGAGGAATCTCATCGTCTCTGAGATGGTCGCGCGAGAAGAGGCGCGCGCTGCGGGAGGAGAAAACACCGCTCGGCCGCGACGTCCTTCGCGGGGCGTCGCCCCGGATGAAAGTACTCATCGACGGGGCTGAGTCCCGAGCGCCTACTGTCGCGGCAGCGCGTGCGAGACTGACCCGTACGTTGGCCACCACGTTCAGAGCTGCAAGGCGACATGCCTGCAGCGTCGAACTGTCCAGTACTGGCCCTGGAGCGCGACCGTTCGCGTGAGCAACTTCCCCTCAGGTTCACTGCGGCTAGGAGTACGGCGCCGCGGTCCCGCGTCTATGTTCCTGTGCCGATGCGAGGGCCGTGCGAATTGCCGTATTCAGGCGCTCGGCACTGTCTGTAGTGACTGCGATGAGGCGCGCGCCATCCTCAAGCGGGCCAATGTAGAGGTAGGTGGCCTGAGCGTCCCTCTCCAGCGCCACCACGTAGTCCTCGGCAGTGAGGGATGCCGGTGTAGGGCCGCCGAGCGTCATGCGCCGGCGTTCTACGACTGGCACGATCTCCCCATTGCTGCGATGCCAGCGTGGTGGGGAAGGTTCTTGTCCATCATCGTGGCCGGCACACCACGGTGGACATTCGCTTGCGTTGCCAGTGTGCGTCATGACAAGCCTTCTCGTTCCGGTAATTCGCCAGTCCCGGGCGATGCGGGGTGCGCTCGGTTGCTCAGTCTTACCCTTTTTCTATGCCCCGGTCGACATGTTCGATGATTTACAATCCGGGCTTCCTAAGACACAAGATGCAGACACCAGAGCCCTTCTAGAAGCGGCCTGCGAGATTTTTGAGGAAATGGCAGTGAAGACTTGGTCTGGCGGACCGGCACCGAAAAACCATCAACGCCCCCACGAAACAGTGGGGGCGTTGATGTTCATAGGGAGACGCGCAAGAGAAGAGCAGGGTCAGGCGTTTGCAGCCTTGTACGCGTCGATCACGGTCGCAGGCACTCGGCCGCGGTCGCTGACGGTGTGCCCGTTGGCGCGCGCCCATTCGCGAACGGCGCCGAGGTTGAGGTCGCTCTTCGTCCGAGCGCCGCGAGAAGCAGAGGACCGGCTCGCAGACCCGATGGAACGGGCCGCATCCACAAACGGGGCGAATGCACCGAAGAGCTTCTCGGCGTTCGTCTCGGAGAGGTCGATCTCGTAGGCGCGCCCTTCGATGGAGAAGGAGATCTGCTTTCCTTGGCCTTCTTCGAGAACGCTGCCATCGAGATCATCGATGAGGTGGGAGATGTGTCGGGTAGCCATGCCTGCCAATCTACTCGCCCGTGGAGAGGCAAATCCATTCGCATCGATAGAGGGTCGACCTGACCCCGCACGATCAGCTTGGGAGAATCCTCATCCCGATGCCTGGTCTTTCGAATTCAGCAGACCGGCTTTTGCCTCACGAGCAATAGACCGGCCCGCCGCCCCATTCGAACGACGGACCGATCTATTGGGTTGCTCCTATCAGGAGTGTGCGCCTGCGCGGCGACGCGCCACCATGACAAAGGCGATGCCACCGAGAACGAGCACGCTCGCCCCGATGCCTGCCATGGCCGCGCTCGTGCGGTCAAAGCCCGTCACGGCTAGGCCGTTGGCGACGGTGAGGGAGGCGTAGGCAGAGCCGCTGGTTACTCCGCGCACCTCGATGTTGTGGGCGCCGATGGCAGCGTCGGACGGGATAGTCACCGTCTTCGCGATGGTGCCGTCCGCGTTGGCGGTAGTCGACAGCAGCTTGACCGGCGTCGAGTGGAGCCAGATCTCAACCGACTCACCAGCCGCGAAGCCGCTCGCACTCACCGTGATCTGGTTGCCTCGGGCGACCGTGGTCGATGAGAGCGAGACGGCGACGGGGGAAGCCGACGCGGTCGGGGAAGGGGACGCCGTCTCTGTCGGCTGCGGCGTGGCCGTCGGCTCGGTCGTCGGTTCCGGCGAAGGTGGGCTCGTGGGCTCGGGCGACGGCGTCATCGTGGGCGTTGGGGTGGGAGTCGGGGTGGGGTCGACCTTCTCGGGCACCGTGAACGTGTACGGCTCGATGATGTCCTTCGTGCCGAAGCAGTCGCAGTTGAGGACGTAGTAGCTGCGGATGTAGCGGGTGTACGTACCGGGGGCGAGCGTGATGGTCTGCGTGAAGACACCCGGGCCTGTGACGTCGAGGAACTGCGTCGTGTCGGAACCCGTGAAGTAGGTGTATTCCTCGGCACCGTCAACGACGTACGCCTCAAGGGGTGTGTTGTCGCGCTCGGGTGCCACGCCGGGGCGCAGATCGTAGCCGAACGAGAGCGTCACGTCGCCGCTGGCGTCGACCGTCTGATCGGGGCCGCTCGTGATCATGGCGTAGGTGTCGTCGTACGGCCCGGCTTCGGAAGCAGCAGAGGCGGACGCCGCCTGGGCAGTCCCTCCGATGCCGAGGACGAGAAGTCCGGTGGCAATGACGACGGTGGCCGCGGTGCGGCCTGCCCGTCTGGCGCGGTGAGTGGGTACGGGTCGGGTCATGGCGGAATCCCCCAGGTGTGCGGATGAGCGCCGAGCAGGGTGGCCGGCGCGCGCCTGTCCAGGACGGAAGGCAGGGTACGTCCGGAGATTACCAATTCCTATTGGTTACCACCAAATCTTCTTGGTCCCAGGCTTGAAGGGTGAGCACCAACCCCGCGAGTACGCCCGAGTGGGCCGAGTTCTCGCGGGCGCTCGGCATGAACCTGCGACGACGGCGAGACGCGCTGGGGCTGACACAAGAGGCCGTCGCAGAGCGGGCGGGCATCTCGCTGTACGCGTATCAGCAGTATGAGCGGGGTGCCGTGACGAGCGGTGGCGCGGCAACCAACCCAAGGCTGGCGACCGTGCTCGTGATCGGCGAGGTGCTCAGTGCGCCGATTCACGAGCTCCTTCCTCAAGTGCCGCAACTTCGTTCGCATTAGACGACGACGCACTCAATAGCTCACTAAGCGCCGCATGGAGAACGAGTGTCCCGGGTGGCGAGAGCCGCAAAGCGGTGACAGCTGTCGAGCGCTTCCATCTAGACATAGGGCAGCCGCGCGTCTTTCTCGAGCGCGAGCATGTAATCCGTCGCGAGTATGTTGAGTGGCCAGCCGGGATGCAAGCTCGCGGACTGACACTCCAGGAGGGAAAGTGCGGTGGTCTGGTCGGGGCCCGCGGAAGCACTTCCGAGTGGGCCCAGCGGGCTTGGCTAGGGAGCCTCACATGGCGCTGTCGAGACAAGCACGGGAACCATTGCTTCGCTGGCGCAGATGGTGGCAAACCGTGAGCCATCGCCGGCTGCATAGGTGATGCGGTATCCGTCCGGCTTGGACAGGCTCTCGCTTACCTCAGCCCAGGACGCCTCAGGGATCCCACGTAGGAGGGTAGAGATGTCACCGCCGTTCGGAGTGCCTCCCCATACCTTCAGCGGGTAGGTCGCACCTGCGGATACGGTCTGGCCATTCTCCATGCGTCCGTATCCCATTACCCACCGGCATCTGCCATCCCACGGCTGAATCACTGAGCAAACGGGGCTGCCCTCGTTGTATACGGCGCTGAAGATGAAGGTTGACAGATCGAGCGGCGAGATAATTCCGCTGACTGCCTTGAACGTGATGTCGCGCTGCGGGGTGGTGTTGGTGAGAGAGATGGACATCCCCATCGTCCGGGTGGCAGCAGTCACTCCCGGCGGCTCGGTCGACGGATCGGCGGTGATGTCGATAAGCCGGAAGTCGACGGCGAGATCGAAGGTGTAGCCCTGGTCATCGGTGATGGGGAAGACTTGTTTGAGCGAGCTGAGCGCGGGCTCGGGTTGGCTTGCGGCATGGACAAGCGCGTCTGTCCATGCCAAGTCTGGCTGATCTGCGCAGAGCTCGATGGCGTCGTTGACGATATCTTCGTCAGTCCACGCCGAGGCATCTCGCGAGGCCTGTAATACGGCGCCGTCGGCGACGTCGCGGCAGTACTCAGCCACGGCCGGAGCCGACGTCTCGTCGATCGGGCCGACCGGTTGAGACGGTTGCCCCTGTGCCGCGCAGCCGGCGAGAAGAAAGACACTAACGCCGAGCGAGCTGGCAAGGCGAACGAATGGACGACGAGTTGCGGGCATTTGGTCCCTGTCTGGAGGCGCGGGTGGTCGTAGACGGCTGGCAATGCGGGCGGGAAGCGTCCTAGTCGGCGAAGGAGCCCTCGAAGATGACCATGGCTGCGTCGTTGAAGTAGTCGCCGTAGTGAAGTGGATCGCCCGCGGGGTAGGCGTTGGCGATTGCCCAGTTGCCGTTCTGGACCCAGCGGGCGGTCTCGCCCTGTACATAACCAGCGGCGGCAAAGGCGGCGGTGATCGCGTCGACGGTGGCCTGATCCCCGTTCGGATAGAACGCCAGGTAGGCTGTCTCCCCGACGTACCCGGAGCTGCCGGTGTAGATGCAGGCGAAGCCATCCGGCACGGCCAGGCCAAGTCGGGCGCCGAGGTCGGCACCGCTCATCTCGACAGCCGGTTCTCCGAATTGCATCTGCAGATCCTGGCGGAGCTGGTCGGGGCACGGCAGCACATCGGGAACAGCCACCGCTGAGGACGGCTCGGACTGGTCGGTCGTCAACGGAAGCGTCGCTGAACACCCGGTCAGCGAAACTGCGAGCGCAATCCCTCCGAGAGCTCCCGCGATGGAGAGGTGCGAACGGTGGGAGACCGCGCTCGTCGGGGTGGTCTGGTGAGCGGGCGTTGGGGTGCGTCTGCGACGGAACACGGCGGGCTCTCCAGGGTTTGAGTGAGCGCCTGCGTAGGAGGGCAGGCAGGGTACGTCTCCACACTACCAATTTATATTGGTTGCCACCAACTCTTATTGGTTTCAAGGTTAAGTGCTGAGTACCAACCCCGCGAGCACACCCGAGTGGGCTGAGTTCTCGCGGGCGCTGGGAATGAACCTCAGGCGCGGATGCCACTCGGTCGGGCTTGCGCAGGAGGCCGTTGCTGAGCGGGCAGGCATCTCGCTGTATGCGTAGCAGCAGTACGAGTGCGGAGCGGTTACCAAAGGAGGCGTCGCAACAAACCCGCGACTTGCGACCCTTACGATGATCTGCGAGGTGCCGGGAGTCGGCGTCATTGATTTACTCCCAACGTCGCCGCCCCTGTTTCGACAATGACTTCTGGCTCGACTTTGCGTGCAGCAATGGCTCAATGGTGTTTTAACAACGCCCAGTCGCATGGGACCCAGCTGGCGTCGGCACATCCAACAAAATTTCCCTACTCGGTGCCGCGCAACCGGTCTCCTAACTTTGGTCGAAAGATGGCTTGCCAGTTTGACCTGCTTGGGGCGCTAATCGATTCTGGATTTCGAATCTCCGCGATGCCGGATCGGTGCCCAACTCGGCCCGCCGTGCTAATCGTTTTCACCTGAGATTTGATGACGCTTCGTTCGACGTTGATGTGGATATTGCCCAACGGCTGCTAGGTGAGATTCGCGGAGCTTGTTTTGTCGATGCGTACTCAGACCGGATCGATCCCTTCACTCTTGCGGGCTGCACCAGCCGCCGGCTGGATGGGGTTTGTAGACCCGGGGAACAGCAGAGGTAGCTCCTGATCAGTTCCGCGGGGCCTCTGGTCGTGCATACGAAGACGGTCCGCGGTGCGCGCCTCGTGCCGGGCTTGATACCTTTTCATGGGCACGGGAAATCGGGAATGCTAAACCCGCCGGTTGGGCAAATCGACGCGTCGGCCAGATGAAGCGACTTGCGGTTGACAATTCGGCCTTAGGCCTCATAATGCAGACATGAGTAACAAAAATTCGGAACAATCATGGTTATCTTCCACGCCTGAGCGAGACATGGAAGTTGACCGTATGCGACAAGTCGCTCGTTCGATTATCCCACCCCCGGAAGCGCTTCGGGTGCTTGAGGAGGCCTTGGGTTCAGAATCACCTGTTTGTGCAGATTTACGTCGTATTCATCGGTCGCTAGAATTGCGACCGGACACGGCTATGCTTATGTTCGAAGAATGGATATGGCTACACCGGCCAACAATCGTCGCCGCCGTCACCTGAACCAGTTGCCTTTCTTTACCTTATTTGAACTACCCCTACGGACATCGAGAGTGTAAGTGATGGTGCGGTACCTATCTATCGAGTCGCGTCGGAGGTACTCGAGCAAACGGCGCCGTTGCGCGACAAGCTGCAGAAGCCCTCGGCGAGCTGAGTGATCCGAGTGGGAGTCCTTGAGGTGTTCGGTCAGAAGAATTATTCGGCGATGGAGCAGCGCAATCTGCACTTCGACGCGCCCTGTATCACCAGGATGACTACCAAAACGCTCCACAATCTCGGCTGCACTCATGTTTCGTATTTGCTTTCGACTAATCCGCCCGACACCCTCCGGGCCAGACAGGGGGTACCCACTGACGCGACGCTCACGTGCACGCTTCGATGCTTCAACGGTGATGGCCGCTGACAGCATTCCCCCTGCGCTCGTGGCCTCGGGGATGCTGGTACCCCGAGCGCTGCCAAGCTCCTCGACCCTCCGGCGGAGGGATGTCAAGTTCGGTAGCGGCTCCCCTGATCGCGCCGCGACCCACAGTGCACCTAGGGCTTGATTGAACTCAAGGCTCACTGCGAGGTCGCTTTCGGCGCCCACCGCCAGCCTCGCGCGCTCCCGTGCTGATTCGAGGTGGAGTACTGCTTTTCGCGCTTGTCGCTCATCGCCGATGCTGACCGCGTACTCCATTTGCGCCAAGGAGTACCTACTGGCGAGGCTTGCTGCCGTGTGATCTAAAGGGCTAACACTGGCGCAGTACACGAACGTTGTGCGCTCAAGCGTGCGGAGGCGCCCCCTTGCAGCTTCCCAATTGCGTTTCTGTAGGTCGAGGTAGAAATTCATGTGTAACGCACGTGATGCCACGTCGTATCGGCGGACGTCGGCGGCGGGGAGAGCTGACAACAGGGACCGCGCGACACTTTGCAGCCGTTCTGCGAATTTTGCGACGTCATCTCCTCGCATCATCGCAATGAAGCCGTAAACCTGGTTTACAGCGGCGCTCGCACCAAGGGAGCTCAAATTTAGTCCATCCAGCAGCGTTACCGCCTCGTCAGCTCGACCACGCCTCAGCATGAAAAATGCATGCTCAAGACCGACGACATCACTGCTGTCTGCAGGAGCAACCTTATCTGCTTCGCAGTAAAGCTCCTCGGCTAACCTGCTCTTGCCAGCATTCTCTGCCAGCATACCCACCGCGTTTAGGACCAGCGCTCTTTCCCCGTCGCGCAAATCTCGGGCAAGGACCCCACGCGAGAATCTGAGAGCTTTCCGGTGCAGTCTCGGTGTGTTGCCAATCGAGATCAGTCGCAAGGCGCCGTGCGCAAAGGCAGAATTAGGTTCGTTAAGTAGGTGTGTGCTGACCTCGTCGAAAAGGGTACTGACGCGGTCCCATCGATGGCTCTCGATGTCACGCTGGAGTTGAGTGAGGAGAGTCTCCGATCGAAGGTTATCAGTGCGTTCGGTTGCAGGTTGAATGATGCGCTGATGATGCCGTTCACTCATCGTTCTGTCCATTCAGTTCACGACGGATTGCCTGTATCACGATTGCCTCTATGCGCCCGGGTAGCACCCCGCCCGCGCGTCCCGAGACGACAAACCGTTCGCCAAACTCCCTTGCTACGCTCGCGCCCAGTTCGCTGAGATGGGTCTCAAGTTCAGCATCCAAAACATTGATGTCAGAGAGCACGTCGAAAGCTTCCACAAATTCGCGCATATCCGCCGCGAAAAGCGTCTCTCTGCTCCCAGCTCCATGCCCCTCCTGAATGATCATTCCGACGGGCGGTCCGGTGAGAGTCTTTAGCTGGATGACGCTGCCGGAGTAACCCTCGTAAGAGTCAAGCGACGGTCTTGCTTCCAGCTGTGAGGCGCGAAGCTGACCGCCATAAGCGCAGGCAAATTGTGGATGCAAGTGCACGATACTGCCGCGAATGGAAACCTGATCTAGTGCCGGAATGTACGGGGAGCGCCATTGTGCTTCCAAGTACGGCAGCGCCGGAAGCGATGCACGGCTCACCACGTCTGTATCCGGTAGCGAGACCTGGAGCAGAGCAAGATCCTTCTCCTCGACCATCGAAAGAACACTGGCTGCGAATACATCCCCGTCTTCGGTTTTGACGCTGAGCGGCTCTTCGGGCAGCTGATCTTGAAGACAGTGACGAGCTGTCGCAACGATGTCGCTGAGAATGAAGAATCCTGCACCCAGCACATCGGCGCCTGCGCGGACTTCGACTGAGATGCCGCTCACGGGGCCGCGGCGAGTTGAATCTTGACAGTCACCTCGAATGAGGCGCCCGCGTCCACCTTGGAGAACAGGATTCCTTGTTCTAGCCCCAAGGTGAGGCCGAACTTTGCCTCAAGTTCTATCGAACCGGTCAACTGGGGCACCTGCGCCTCAGCGGCTGCTCTGAGAATGCTGGTCATTTGCTGCAGCGCGGCCTCAATGTCTGGCCCCCGCTCCACCAGGGCGTCGCTGCCTAACCTGCGCGAGCGTACCTGGTCGGGTTGCGCGGGCTCAATGCTGCGCGTCTCGATTACTACAGTTGGCTGTCGATCCTGCAAGTTGTCCCCCATGGGGGAAGAATAGCGCTCGGTCACGATCAGAGGGTCACCGAGAGCGTGTGTGTCCGGTCCGTTTTGCGGCCCCGCCCACGCCTTAACCAGGGCGGTCCCGGCGAGCTGCACATCCACCGATTGGCTTACCGACACCCTCCTGACGCGGGCTTCAACTGATCGTGGTGGGGTGAATCGCCACTTCAGCTCCAGGATGGCGCTCGGATGTCAGGACGGAGTAAAGCCCGGGGGTTGCCAGCGAGGTGCCGACCTTCCATACACTCCACACTGGCATCGCCCAGTGCACGGTCACGACGAATAGAGCCTCGTCCTGCGCTGCGGGCAGGAGCGGAATGTGCGCGAACCACTCCTCCGCCGTCGCAAATAGGTCGTTGTGCGAGTCATGCAACTCGAACTCCCTCTGTTGCAGGTTTCCGTTGATGTACACCTGTGGACGCCGCCACTTGGCGCCGTGGAAAACCTCTACCCACACCTTCACTCGTACTAAACCGCTGGCCTCGGTAACAGCGATGTGGCCCCACGGTCGTTCGTACGGTAGTTGGTCGCGGAGGATGTAGCTGAGTTGCGCGGCTCCGCGGTTGCTCCGTCGTAGCCCGGTTCTGCCGTCCACGAAGTGTCGAGCCTCGTACGCCTCAAGGCGCTGGTTCAGCGTGTCCCCGGCAAGGTCATGCCCACACGTCTCGAAGTAGGCACGCACGTCGCCATCGGGATCGCCGCCGTGGAGATCGAGCAGCGCCATCAGCGTCGTGAAGGCTCGTTCGGTACTACCTCGCCCCACAACATCGGTCAGGACCTCCGCGCTCGCAATTCTGTCGACGTCGAGCGGACCGGGCTTGGTTCTGAGAGCCCGCAACTCGCTTTCAATGTCGATCCGAAGCGGGTCGTCCTTCATGATGCCATCGTGTCAGTTTTGTGTCAGTGACCTCGACAAACGCTCCCGTCAGTGTGGAAGTGCGGCAGGCAGTCGCACCCACAGAACACGACAGACGGGAACCAAATGTTCGAGACGAAGAAGGAACTGGCGCCGTTGGGCGGCGCTTTCAGCTCCACCGGGCTGGCGCAGATGGGCGCCGGTGTGCAGCGACAGACCACCCGTGAGGTGGAGCGCGTGCAGGGCCAGGTGATCGTGGCGGAGGTGAAGGAGCAGGGCCGCGCGTTCCTGACGAACTCCGTGCTGCAGAGCGTCGGCGCCCTCACTGCGCTCGAGCAGCACCTAATCCAGGTGGCGCCACTCGGGGAGGCTCGCTACAAGCACATCGTTGACTCGTTCACGATGGGCGCAGCCCAGGCGATTTCTCGGTGGTGATCCCGTGGCCGAGCTGCTCACCGTCCTTGGCGTCTACGTGGCGGCCTTCGCGATCTACATCGCGGTGCTCCTCGTGATCGCCTTCGGTCGCCAACCCCTGGCGGACTGGATCCGCCAGCGTCGGGACCGCAAGCGTGCCCGTATCGAGGCAGAGCTCGACCGCACCCAGGCCGAGCTCCGCCAGACGATCCTCCAGATCGCGTCTGCTCTCGGCGGGGACGCACTAGAGGCCCGCAAGGCCCTCATCCGCGAATCGTACTTGGCTCGCGGTGATCTGCCGGAGGGATAGACCCCAAAGCCGACCGGGGCGGTGACATCACAAACGTGTGCGTGGCTTGCACCGCCCCGGTCCTTTTCTTCGTCTCGCCGGTTTACGGCGGGCACTGGCCTCTCTTCTGTGGACGAAGGCGTGTGTTTTTCGCAACATGCTCACGGTTATCCACACCCGCACCTCTGACGGCGCCGTGACGGGGCTCTCACCCTGCGCGATCGGACGGTTGCTGAAATGCAGCTGAGAGCGCATAACCAGGGGGCAGCCCCGCACGGCCCCTCATAGTCGCCGTCATTCCCAGCGGGTAAAGACCGCTGCCGGAAGGAGCACATTCATGCACGCCACCAATACCAACACGACGCCCGTCGGGCGCACCGGCACGTCGAGCACCTCGAGCACCTCAAACATCACGGACAAGACCGACACCAACAACCCCCTGGGCGGTCATCGACTCTGGAAGACGATTCTTGCCGACGTGCCCTGGCCGACCGGTCAGCAGGGGAAATACGGTGCCGAGCGCCACTACAACTTAATGACCCTCGAGCGCATCAAGGCGATGCCGGTCGGCGATCTCGCCGCCGATAACGCCCACCTCTACTTCTGGTGCTACCCGGCCACCCGCTACATCGCGGAGGACATCATGCGGGCCTGGGGGTTTGAGTTTAAGGATGAGTTCGTCTGGGGAAAGGACCAGATGGGCCTTGGCCAGTACTTCCGCCATGCGCACGAGACGTTGCTGCTGGGTGTGAAGGGGAAGCTGCCGGTGAAGTTCCGCGGCCAGCGCAGCTTCGCGATGCTGCCCCGCCAGGACCACTCCCACAAGCCGGAGGAAGTCCACGTCATGATTCAGCGTCTCAGCCCCGGCCCGTACCTGGAGCTCTTCGCCCGCCGCCCGATGCCGGGCTGGGACGTCTGGGGCAACCAGGTCAACTCTGACATCTCCATCTCGGGCTACCCCGTGCCCAGCGACATCAAGACGAAGTCCGTCGACAACCACGTCACCCGTGATCAGGAGGCTGAGCATGCCTAGCCACCTTGCCCCGATCCCGACATCTCCCATCGACTCTCTGAATGGAGTGCTCCATGCCCTCGTCCGACCGTGGCCCGCTGGAGGCCGCGAAGGCGTTCGCCTGGACTGTCTTCCTCGTCGCGCTGCTCCTGTGGCTGGCGGTGTGGCTCATCCAACAGGTATGGGTGTGGCTGCTCGTCCTGCTCGCCGGCGTCCTGCTCGCGAGCGGTCTCGTCTGGTGGCTGCGCGTGCGCCGCGACCGGTGGTGAAAGGAGCCCGCCGATGAGCCACTCCTCGTCGCCAAAGCGTGGGCGAGGCCGCCCGCGCCGCGAGTACCGCATCCGCGTCCGCGGGGAACGCCGCGAGCACCCGGACTACGACAAGCTCGCCCGCGCCCTCCTCGAGCACGCCGCGATGGAGGAGGCGAAGTGCCGCACGAACACCACGGGCAGCGAGCCGACCAAGCCCGCGAATCTCGACAAGACCGACGCGACGCCGGTCGACACCTCCGTCTACGGGGACGCCGATGACTGACACCTGGCGTCAATTGCATTGGCCGCGGCCCTTCGACGCGGCCACCGCGCTCGGTTTCCTGGAGACGCTCGCCGCCGACGAAGCCCGTGGACCTGTCGTGTTCGAAGCCCGCGCCGAGCACGACACCATCCGGCATCTTCTCGGCGGGCACCGCACCACGCTGTCCGCGGTCAGCAGTAGCCTCAAGCGGCTGCTTCCGGGCGTTGCCGTGACGGATCTTGAATCTGAACGCGTCCCGGTGGAACGGGCAGGGCGAGTACGTATTCGCCAGCGCAACCTCGGGCTCAGCCTGGACACCACCGGAACCGCGCTCCGCGCCCTCTACGCCGCCTTGTCCGGGGCGGTCGGCAAGGGCGACGTGCTGGTGCTTCAGGTCATTCTCGGGGCCAGCGTCCCGCCGCAACCCCTGCCGGCCTCGACACCGGATCCGAACCTCAGCCTGTTCGACCTCATCACCAAAGGCAGCCGCCCCGCACCACTGGAGATCCGAGCGGACTTACGCGACAAGCTCGCCCAGTACCGCTTCCGCGCCACCATCCGCATTGGTGTCGGTGCTGCCAGTCCCGTCCGCCGTCGACTCTTGGTGCACGCTGTCCTCGCTGCACTTCGCCAGCTGCAGACCGGGTCGACCCGCATCGATCTCGTCTCCGACCGTCCCGAGCTGGTCGACGAGGCGGTCATCCCGGCGAGGAAGCCGCTGCGCCTGACCGCCGCCGAAGCTCTCTGCCTGGTCGGCTGGCCGACGGGTGACACGCCGCTGCCAGGCATGCCGCCGATCTACCCACGCCGGATTGCCCCACCCGCGGGCTACAAGCCCAGCAAAGACCGCGTGTTCGCGACCACCAACGCCCCCGGCCCAAGTCTGCCGGTGGGGATCTCTATGAAAGACGCCGTCCGCCACAGCCACGTCATGGGACCCAACGGCGTCGGGAAGAGCACCGTGCTGCTCAACCTCATCGCCGCCGACATCGCGGCGGGTCGGAGCGTCGTCGTCATCGACGCCAAGCGCGACCTCGCCATGGACGTCCTCACCGTCATCCCGGAGTCACGTTCAGGTGACGTGGTCGTGCTCGATCCGCTGAGTTCCGACCCGGTTGGGCTCAATCCTTTTGCCGGGGCAGGTGAGGATGGTCCGCTCGTGGCCGACCGTCTCCTCGCCGTCTTCCGTGGCCTGTTCCCCTCAGCGTTCGGCCCGAGAACTAGCGACGCCGTTCACGCTTCGCTCCTGACTCTCGCCGGACGAGAAGGCTCTACCCTCGCAGATCTCCCGCGCCTGCTCACCGACGACCCCTACCGACGCAGCTTCACGAAGACCATCGCCGACCCGTCACTGGTCGAGTTCTGGGCGCAGTACGACGCGACGAGCGCCGGAGCCCGCGCCGCCATGATCGGCCCCGTCCTAACGAGACTCCGCCAGTTCCTCCTGAGACCGTCCATCCGCGCGGTGCTGGATCAACCTGCGCCGCGTTTTGACCTCCGTGACCTGTTCACCAAGCCCCGCATCCTCGTGGTGCCTCTGAACCGGGGCCTGCTCGGACCCGTGGCCGCCGAACTGGTCGGGTCGCTCCTCGTGAGCCAGCTCTGGCAGCTCACCCTCGCCCGGGCAGGCGTGCCGAAGGAGAAGCGCCGTCCTGTCTCGATCTACCTCGATGAGGCGCAGATGTTTGTGAAGCACGAGTCCGACCTCGGCGAAGCCCTCGAGCAGTCCCGCTCGATGAACGTTGCCTGGCACCTGGCGCACCAGCACCGCGCCCAGATGCCCGCCAGCCTGCTTGCCGGTATCGCGGCGAACGCAAGGAACAAGATCCAATTCCAAGCAGACCCGGTCGACGCCGCCGCCGTGACGAAGTACTCCGCCCTCACCCCGGAGGACGTGATGAAGCTGCCGCCGTACCACGTCTACGTCGATCTCATGGCTGGTGGCGTGCAGTCCGGCTGGTTTTCTGCCATCACGCTCCCGCCGCCCGTCACCCTGTCCGACCCCGATGCAGTGCTCGCCGAGAGTCGCCTGCGCTACGGATCCCAGGTCACGAGGCAAAACCCGCCCGCGACCGACGCGACCGTTCCGGCTCAGGAGCAGGGTGACGTGGGCGTCACCCGAAAGGGTGATGGAGCGGGTGATGAGGGTGATGTCGAGCCCATCGGGCGACGCCGAAAGGCCCGCTCATGACCACCCAACTCGACAACCTGAGAAGAGAGCAGGGGTGTCCGGTCGCTCGTCCGTTCGCCCGTCCGATCGCTGAAACTTCCACCCCCGCATTGTCGCGTGATTCTGCGGCTCATGGCCTCAGTTGGGAGCGGACTACTCCGCCCCTGGCGGAGTCCTACGCCGCCGACCAACTCGGCGCCCGCGACACCCTCGGCACCCCACACGACAGGGGGCGCTCATGACGATGCGCTTGCCCCGCACGGGAGCAGGACCATCCCGGCTGGTGCTGCTGCGGACCGAGCTGTCCGTCCGCGACGAAGAGATCCTGGCGTTCTTGAACGATCACCGGTACGCCACCACCACGCACCTGCGCGACGTGTTCTTCGCCGAGCACGCCACCCTCACCGCCGGTACCCGCGCCTGCATCCGAGTCCTTCACCGGCTCCTCCATAACCGACTCATTGCCCGACTCGAACGACGCGTCGGCGGCACCGCCCGAGGGTCTGCGGCCACCATCTGGTACCTCGACGCAGCCGGTGAGCGCCTGACGCGGCCGGAAGGCGCCCGCCGGCGACGCTTCGCCGCGGTGTCGACGCCTTTCCTGGCCCACACCCTCGCCGTCACCGACACCCACGTCGCCCTCATCCAGCACGCCCGAAGCAGCGGGTTCGAGATCGAGCGCGTCGACCTCGAACCAAACACCTGGCGATCGTTCCTCACTCGCGCGGGCACTGCCGGGATCCTCAAGCCAGACCTCTTCGTCCACCTCACCACCGACGACTACGACGACCTCTGGTACCTCGAGATCGACCTCGGCACCGAAAGCATCCCGGTGCTTCTCGCCAAGTGCCGCACTTACGCCGCCTACAAGGCCACAGGGCGTGCCCAAACCGAACACGGCGTGTTCCCCGGAGTGCTCTGGATCGTGCCCACACCGCGCCGCGTGCGGCGCCTCGCGGACGCCATTCACGCCGACCCCGCGCTCCCGAACCGGCTGTTCACCGTCATCACGCCCGACGAGTTCGAAGTCACGATCAGCCCGGCCGACACCGACCCATCCTCACCGCGAAAGGAGGAACTATGAACCCCGAAACACCACCCCCAAATCAAGGCCCCGAGAACCGCTCCTGGAACGACGACCGGTTCGGCCCCGAAGCCGCCGCCGCTGTCGACGCCGCCCTGACAACCTTGGACAACCCCAACCACGCCCTCCGCCTCCTCGCCCTCGCCGAACAGGCAGGCGCAGGCTTCGCCGCATACCTGCTGCTGTCCGACACCGACGCAGCGGCCGACGATCTGGACGAAAAGTTCTCGACCGCATACCTCGACGCATGGGAACAGTTCAGCCAGTTCCGCCGCGACGTCCTCGAATGGCTCGGCTGGCTAGACGCCGTGAAGGACGTCATGACCGCACAGGGCATCCCAGAAGATCACCTCACCTGGAACACGGCCGCGATCGACATCCAAATCTTCGACACCTACGACCTGGTCCGCCTCGACGGCTGGTGGCACGTGTTCTACAAGTAGCCGTGGAAAGTTTTCCCCAGATCAATGATGCAAAAACTACGTCACCATACATCTCGACTTAAGAGGTGAAGTGAGCGTAAATCAAGGAGCTAAGTCCGCCCGAACGGTGGGCAGAAAAGGAGGACACCATGACAAACCACCAACGAAATGCACACGACGAGGAGCCAGCTCGGCGAATGCACATCGCTCCAGCAGGACGTCTCGCCGCACAGCGGGACAGCACTGCTGCCACCAAAGAAACCGAATCACGCCGATGAGTAGCGACCTCGAACCCCGCACGGCCCAGGGGCGCCGCCGCACCTCGTTCGCTGGCTGGGAGAGCCTGCTCGGCCTCGACGGGTCGGCTCCGCCCGAGTTTGACCTGGGTATCCAAGGTCAAGCGGTCTTGTACCTGCGCGTATCGACGCAGCGCCAGATGTTCACCGCGATCGACATCGATGCCGACGGAAACTCCATCGCCACCCAGCGCGAGGCCTGCCTGGTGCGCGCCAAACGCGTGAAAGCTCCCGTCATCAAAGAGTTCGTCGAGCCCGGGAACTCTGCGCAGACGATTGCCAAGCGCCCCGTGTTCCGCGAACTGCTCCAGTACGTCGAAGAGCACCCCGAGATCAGCTACGTCGTGATTTACATGCGCTCGCGCGCCTTCCGCAACTCGGGGGATGCGGCGATCACCAAGCGAATCCTCGCCGGCATGGGCGTGAAGCTCATCTCCGCCAAGGAAGACTTCGGCGACGGCTACATGGCCGAAGCCATGGAAGCGGTCACGGACATCATGAACGAGGTTCAGGTCCGTCAGAGTGGAGAGGACATTAAGCAGAAGCTGCTCAACAAGGCGAAGAACGGTGGCACCGTCGGGCGCGCCAAGCTCGGCTACATCAATGACCGCAGGGACTTCGACGGGCGCCTCGTCAACACGATCGGTATCGACGAGGCGCGGGCACCCCTCATCCGGTGGGCGTTCGAGCAATACGCCACCGGCGACTACAGCACCACCAAGCTGGCTGCACTCCTCGCAGAGCAAGGGCTCACGACCCGGAAGTCCAGCAAGTGGCCCGAGCGTCCACTGTCACGGAGCCAACTCGGTCTCATCCTCCGCGACCCGTACTACCTCGGAATGGTCACCTTCAAGGGACACGTCTACCCAGGTCGGCACGAGGCGCTCGTGACTCCGGCGCTCTTCGACCGTGTGCAGCAGGTCATCGACGCCCGCGTGAAAAGGGGACAACGTGACCGTGTCCACAATCACTTCGCCCGCGGCATGCTGCACTGCGGCCGCTGCCACGATGCCGGGCGCGAACACCGCCTCATCTTCGCCGAGGCCAAGAACCACGCGAATCAGATCTACGAATACTTCCTCTGTCGGGGACGCCAGGACGGCCTTTGCGATCTGCCCTATCTCCCCACCGCAGAACTCGAACGCGCACTCACCCGCGAGTTCGCCAGCCTCCGCCTCTCCCCCGAAGCCATCGACGAGGCAAAGAGAGAAGTGCAAGCAGCACTCGATCACGTACTCTCCCGGCACGCCGAACAACGCGCACGCCTGCAGAAGGAACTGAAGAAGCTCGACGTGCAAGAGGAACGTCTCGTCGACCTCGCTTCCGACGGAGCACTCGCTACAGATAAACTCCGCCTCCGGCTCCGAGACCTGCAGATCAAGAAGCACGAAGTCCGAGCCAGCCTCGATACCACCACCGAGTCCCTCCAGCAGCACACCGAGATGGTGCTCAGCTACCTCGACCTCATGGCCCGACCCGACGCCCTCTTCACCGCGGCCACCGGTGCTGTGAAACGCAAGCTCCTCGCCGCCTTCTTCTCCCGGATCTGGGTTGACGACGACGGCCATCTCCCTCAGGTCGCCCGTGAGTTCCAGTCTCTCGTCACCGACATCCGTGACGCCGTGCTCACCAGCCCCGCCAACACAAAAAGCGTCGGAGAAAACTCCGACGCTTCTGATTCCGAACGCCTGGACCTTTATCTCAAGGTCATTTGTTCGAGTAAAACTAGTTTGGTAGCGGGAGCGGGGCTTGAACCCGCGACCTCACGATTATGAGTCGTGCGCTCTCACCAACTGAGCTACCCCGCCGCACAGCATTCCGATGACAATGAGAATGCCTTGAGCCCCGAGTCAGGATTGAACTGACGACCCCTTCCTTACCATGGAAGTGCTCTGCCACTGAGCTATCGGGGCGTACCCGGATCACTCCGGGCAACTAGAAGAGAATATCAGACCGCGACACTCTCACACGAATCGATGGTCACCCTCCGGCGTGCTGACGCAGCCAGACGATCGGGTCGATCGGCGTGGTGCCGTTCTGCAGGATCTCGACGTGGGTGTGCGCACCGAACGACCGACCCGTGTTGCCGGTGCGTCCGAGGAACTGGCCGACCTTCACGTGCTGACCCTGCGTGACCTGGAGCGAGCCGTACTGCATGTGTCCGTAGCGGCTCGAGACCAGTTGTCCGTCGATCTCGTGATCGATGAGCACGGTGACGCCGAAGGCGCCGCCCTGCTCGGTCGCGATGCGCACGGTGCCGTCGGCGATCGCCTGCACGGGCGAGCCCTCACCGGGAACGAAGTCGGCGCCCTCGTGCATGGTCCCGTCGCGCATGCCGAAGCCGTACGTGATCGGCACACCGACGGCGAAGGGCCACTGGATGGGCGCCGTCGGGTCGTTGACGTAGAAGTTCGAGGGGTTCGTGATGCCCGAGTCGGCCGCCATCTTGGCGTACGTCGTCGCGCTGTATCCATCGGCACGGTCGACCACGGCGGCCTGCGCCTGCGCGGGAGCGACGTACGCCTGGATCGCGTCCGTGGCGTCGCCGCCCTGCACGTCGCCACCGAGCGCGAGGCGCGTCGTGGCGGTCGCGGGGGCGGTGACGCTGTCGGTGCCGTTCGCCGAGGCGAGCGCGCTGACCGGCATGGTCATGCCCACGGTCAGCAGGCCAACGACGCCCATGACGCCCACCGAGAACGATGCGGTCGCGATGCGGCGCACGTTCCGACGCGTGCGGGGAGCGGCGGCCGCGGCGGGCAGCCCGTCGACGACGGGCTCGGATGCCGTGGCGACGGGCGCGGGCCGCTGAACGGCGGTCTCACCGGTGAACGCGAAGAGACGGGCGGCCGAGGCGAACTCGTCGGCGGAGTCGTCATCGGTGGCCGTCGGGGTCGCGGGCACGCCATGGCCCTCGGGCGACGCGGCATCCGGGATCTCGACGGCGGGCGATGCGTCATCGGCCTGCGTGCTGTCGATGATGACCGCGGCCTGCGGACGACGCCGCGCGCGGCGCGTCACGGGCAGGGTGATCGGAGAGGTGGGCAGTGCCACCGGGGTGGTGGCGACGTCGGTGTCGGCGCTCTGCAGGATGACGGCGACATCGGCGTCGGCGGTGCGGCGCTCGTCGACGACGGTGACCTCGAGGGCGTCGGCGTCGGCAGCGGCAGCGGGCGCCGAGACCTCGGGGAGCGTGGGCTCGATCGTCGCGGCGATGACCGTCTCGATGACGGCGGCCGCGACGGTCTCGAGCATCTCGGACTGCGCGGCGACCTCGGCGTCGACCGGGGCGGGCTCCGACGACATCTGTGCGGTGGGGGCCGCGTCGTCGATCGCCGTCGCGGCGAGTTCGCTTCGCGAGTCGTCGCTCTGTGCGGTGTCGCCCTGCGCGGTGTCTCCCACCGCGAGACGGCGCATCTCGGCGCGGGTCAGCCGGGGAGCGGCTTCGGAGGCGGGAACAGCGAGGGGGCGACGAGACCGCCGAGTATGGGCAGGCTCAGTCGAAAAGGCTTCTGACGGCAACGCGCGATGGCTCTCGTGTCGTGTCGCAAGCGCGACGGCTTCGGGCTGTGGGGCTTGGCCGTTTCCGCGGGTTCGGGTCGCGGAAAATAACGAACAGGTAACCACACTACCTCGGGCGGTCTGGGAAAGCCATGAGCGCCCCCGGCCGTCACCCCTCGATGTCGAGCAGCGGCTCGAGGCGCGCGTAGAACGCCGCGCCCGCGGCGATGACCATTCCGTTCCCCGGACGACCACCCGGCGCGCCACCCACGACCCCGCCCGCTTCCTCGACGAGCAGGGCTCCCGCGGCGTGATCCCAGGGCTGCGTCCCGCGCTCGTAGTAGGCGTCCATGCGGCCCGCGGCGACCGAGGCCAGGTCGAGCGAGGCCGCGCCGATACGGCGCACATCGCGCGCGATGGGCATGACGCGCGACAGCTGCGCCAGCGCCGGACCGTGCGTCGCGGGGTTGTACCCGAAGCCCGTGGCCACCAGACCGCCCGCCTCTCCCACGTGGGCCGAGACCGAGAGACGCTGATCGCCGAGCCAGGCTCCCCCGCCGCGCGAGGCGCGGAAAAGCTCACCCGTCACCGGGTTGAAGACGACGCCGGCGATCGCCGTCCACGTCGCGGTGTCGGCGGTACCCTCGACCGCGGCGATGCTCACGGCCCAGGCGGGAATGCCGTAGGCGTAGTTGACGGTGCCGTCGATCGGATCGACCACCCAGGTGATGCCGCTCGTCCCCACGTCGGCGCCGGACTCCTCGCCGAAGAAGCCGTCGTCGGGACGCACCCGCGCGAGTTCCCCGCGGATGAAGGCTTCGACCTCGCGATCGGCGGCGGTGACGATGTCGGCGGCGGCCGACTTGGTGGCGGCCACCGTCACCCCCTCGATGCGGCGACGGTGCGCGAGTTCGCCCGCCTCCCGAACGATCCGCGTGGCGATGTCGAGCAGTTCCGCAGCGAGAGTCATGGCATCCACGCTACTGCGCCACCCCCTCCGCAGAAGTCGTCGCCGTCGTTAGCGTGGAGGCATGACCGCTTCGGATACTCGCCGGTACGACGTCGTCATCGTGGGAGGAGGGCACAACGCCCTCGTCGCCGCGGCCTATCTCGCCCGCGCCGGGCGCCGCGTGGTGGTGATCGAGCGATCGGATGCCGTGGGCGGTGCCGCCGTGTCGGAGCGCCCGTGGGCCGGGGTCGATGCCCGCCTCTCGCGCTACTCGTACCTCGTGAGCCTGCTGCCGCAGAAGATCATCGACGATCTGGGGCTGCGCATCGACCTGCGTCGGCGTCGCTACTCGTCGTACACGCCCGACCCGCACGACCCGACCCGTGGCATCCTCGTCGACACCCAGGATGCCGCGGCCACCGCCGCCTCGTTCGCGCGGACCCTCGGCGAGACCGGGGAGGCCGAGCGGTTCGCCGCGTTCGGCGAGCGCCTGGCCCCGCTGGGTCGCGCGATCTTCCCCACCATGACCGGTCCCCTGCCGACGGCCGACGAGGTGCGCGAGAGCGTGGGCGACGATGAGCTGTGGACGGCGCTGACCGAGCGTCCGCTCGGCGACCTGCTGCGCGGTTCGCTCGACAGCGATCTCGCCCGCGGCATCGCCCTCACCGACGGCCTCATCGGAACCTTCGCCTCGTCGGACGACCCCTCGCTGGCGCAGAACCGCTGCTTCCTGTACCACGTCATCGGCGGCGAGACTGGGCACTGGGACGTGCCGGTGGGCGGCATGGGCGCCGTCGCCGCCGAGCTCGAACGCGCGGCGCTCGAGGCCGGCGCCGAGATCGTCACGGGCACCGACGTCATCTCGATCTCGCCCGACGGCGACGTGCACACGATGACCGACCGCTCCGAGGTGTACCACGGCACGCTCGTGCTGAGCGGAGTCGGTCGCGCCGTGCTCGACGACCTGCTCACCGCGGGGGGATCCCCGGCCAGCGCAACCGAGGCGCCCGAGGGCGCGCAGGTCAAGGTCAACATGCTCCTGTCGCGGCTGCCGCGGCTGCGCGACTCCTCGGTGACCCCCGAGGCCGCGTTCTCGGGCACCTTCCACGTCAACGAGACGATGACCCAGCTGGATGCCGCGTACGTCGCGGCATCCGGGGGGCTCATCCCCGAGCCGCTTCCCGTCGAGATCTACTGCCACTCGCTGACCGACCCGTCGATCCTCGGCGACGACCTGCGGGCCAGCGGGGCACAGACCCTGACGATGTTCGGCCTGCAGGTGCCCCACCGCCTGATCGACGACACCGATCCCGTCGCCGCGGGAGCGCGCCTGTTGGCTGCGGCGCAGCAGTCGCTCGATTCGGTGCTGGCCGAGCCGCTGCGCGACTGCATCTTTCGGGCGCCCGACGGGCGGCTCTGCATCGAGGCACGCACGACAAGCGACCTCGAGCGGTCGCTGAACATGGTGGGCGGCGACATCTTCCACGGCGGGCTGTCGTGGCCCTGGCTCGCGGCGCCGGCCACGACGCCGGCGGCGCGGTGGGGCGTGTCGACCCCGCACTCGCGCGTGCTGCTCTGCGGCTCGAGTGCGCAGCGCGGCGGCGCCGTCAGCGGGATCGGCGGGCAGAACGCGGCGATGGCGGCGCTCGAGATCCTGGAGGGGTGAGGTACGCGGGGCGGTCGGCGACGGCTTGCCCCTCCGGTCGACGACGCACCGTGGGAGCGCCCTAACGCGCGGAGCCCTCAGCTCGGCTGGGTTCGGGCGTCGGGGTCGGCGCGTGGCCCCGGCGCGCGTGCGTCCGCAGAACGGTGAGAATCACGCCGACCGCCTCGACGAGGGCGACCGTCGAGGGCTCGGCGTATCCGAAGACGATCCCCGCCGGCGCCTCGGAGCGCGCGGGGGCGACGGCTGGATCGCTCGCCGCTGAACCGGCGCACCCGGCGGAGTCATGGCCCACCGCATAGCCCGCGAGCGGCGCGACGCGGATGCCGCGCGCGAGCAGCTCCGAGACGACGGCGTTCTCGGCGCCTTCTCCGCCGCCCGTCAGCAGCGCCACGGCGTGCAGTCCGCCGTCGGTGGCGGCCAGCTCGACGCCGGGCACGCCCGCGAAGACCTCGAGCAGCAGGCGGCGCCGATGGCGGTACTCGCGCCGCCGCCGCGCGGTGTGCCGGGCGAGGGCTCCCTCCGCCAGGTACAGCGCGAGCGCGTGCTGCTGCACGAGCGAAACGGGAGAGTCGAGGTCGTCGCGCGCCGCGCGGACGCGTTCCCCCACCGCGCCGGTCGCGACGATCCACCCGCACCGCACGGCCGGGGTGAGCACCTTCGACAGGCTTCCGATCAGCGCGACCCGCGCCGGATCGAGCAGGTGCAGCGGCGGAAGCGGCGCGCGCCCGTGGGGGAACTCGCTGTCGTAGTCGTCTTCGACGACGACCACGTCGTCCCGCGCGGCCCAGGCGAGCAGGCGGGCGCGGTCCTCGGCATCCAGACGACTCCCGAGGGGGTAGTGGTGGTTCGGGGTCACGATGACGGCGTCGAGATCGCGCTGCCGCTCGAGCGCGTCGAGGTCGAGCCCCGAGCCGAGACGGACCGGCACGGGGACGGCCTCGATCCCCAGACGGCGCAGGATCATGCGCACGCGGGGGTAGCCCGGGTCTTCGATACCGACGCGCAGGCGCTGCCGGTCACCGCGCGGCGCGAGCGCGAGTAGCGTCAGCAGCATCGCGTCGCTGGTGCCCGCCGTGATCAGCACGTCGCCGGCCGAGACGTCGACGCCGCGCGTGCGCCCGAGGTGCCGCACGATCTCGGCCCGCAGCGCCATGGCGCCCGCGGGGTCGGCGACGTCGGCGTCGGGATCGGTGGTGCTCGCCCGCCGCCAGGCGGAGCGCCACGCGGCATCGGCGAGACCGGTCGTGCCCGGGCGCCCGGGCCGCAGGTCGAGTACCGCGGGCTCCACGACGGGGCGGTCCGGCGCATCGGCGACCGCGACGGGCGTGCGCACGGCGATGTCGGCGACGACCGTTCCGCCCCCGGGCCGCGTGAGCAGGTATCCCTCGCCGGCGAGGATCTCGTAGGCCGCGACCACCGTTCCCCGCGCGACGCCCAGGTCGACCGACAGCGCCCGGGTCGAGGGGACCGCCTCGCCACCGGCGACGCGCCCCGCGAGCACCGCCGCGCGCAGACCGTGCGCGAGTTGCTCGTGCAGGGGCACGGCGGAGGATCGATCGAGGACGCCGAGCGAGATCACGGCGACAGTCTGTCACTGGTCCAGACGAAAGCGCGAGAAGCGGACTATGCGATGGACCACGCGAGCGAATGAAATCGGACCATGACCGATCTTCCCCTCACCGCGCGCACGCGGGTGCGCCGCCTTCCGCACCACCAGGTCACCGACCGCACCGCGCTCTACGACGTGATCGACGGCGCCCTGGCCGCCACCATCGCCCTCGTACGCGACGACCGCCCGGTCGCGCTGCCGATCGGCATCGCCCGAGACGGCGACGACCTCCTGCTGCACGGATCCACCGGCAGCGACTTCTTCCGACGCATCGCGGCCGGTACCCCCGTCTGCATCACCGTGACCCACCTCATGGGCCTGAAGTACGCGCGGTCGCTCTTCGACAGCTCGATGCGGTACCGGTGCGCGGTCGTGCATGGGGTGGCATCCGTCGTGCCACCCGAAGAGAAAGAGGCGGCCCTGCTCGTGCTGTCGGAGCATCTGATGCCCGGCCGCAGCGAAGACGTCCGCCCCATGACGGCCCGTGAGCTCGCCGCCACCATGGTGCTGCGCATCCCCCTCGTCGAGGCCAGCGTGAAGGACAACGCGGGCTCGCTCGTCGAGGAGGACGACGACGGAGAGGACCGCGCCGTCTGGGCCGGCACCCTCCCCCTGCGCTGGGTCGCCGACGAACCGAGGACGTCTGCGCAGACGCACCCCGGAACGCGCGTTCCGGACTCGGTGCGCCGCGCCGCCGCGCGGGTGGCCACGACCGGAACCGCGTGATGAGCACCCACGCGGGCCCCGCAACAGCCGCGGGGCCCGCGTGCGCTCAGCGCGTGACGAGCGGCGGCACGACGTACCGGCGCGGCGTTCCGAAGCGGTGCGCCGTGATCGACACGGCCTGCTCGCGCAGGAACGGCAGCAGCTCGACGCGCCCGGCGCGGGTGACCTCGCCCGCGTAGATCGCGACCGAGGGCGAGCCGCCCACGGCGTCGGCCATCGCGACGGTCGAGCCGCCGAGCAGGCGCACCCGCCCGCCGGTGCGCGCCAGACGCGCGGCGCGGCGCTTCCACTCGGCGGGGTCCTCGACGCTTGCGCGCACTCCCACGCCCTCGAGCCACGCGCGCACGGCGGGCGACAGCTCCCGGGCCGTGCTCACGGTCACCGGGGCGCCGGCGCGCACACCGGCGGCGACGACGCGAACGAGCGCCGTCTCGGTCGCGTCGTCGAATCGCACGGTGACCGGCACCGTGCCGTAGCGCAGCACGTTCTGCTCCGACTCCAGGCCGGTCACATCGCGGGCCAGCGAGAACTCGGCGGCCCAGGCGGCGGCGTCGCTCGCGAGAGCGGATGCCAGCCAGTCGCGGTCGGCAGCGGGAACCGCCGCGAGCGCCGGGGCGGTCAGCGCATCGCCCGAGCGGGACGCCGAGGTCTCGGCATCCGCCCACGAACCGAATCCGAACAGGTACGACGGCCCACCGGCCTTGGTGCCCGCGCCGACGGCCGACTTCTTCCACCCGCCGAACGGCTGGCGCTGCACGATCGCGCCGGTGGTGCCGCGGTTGACGTAGACGTTGCCGGCCTCGATGCGCGAGAGCCACCGCTGGATCTCGGCCTCGTCCAGCGCGTGCAGGCCCGAGGTGAGCCCGTACTCGATGGCGTTGACGATCTCGATGGCCTCATCGAGGGTCTCGGCGGTCATGATGCCCAGCACCGGTCCGAAGTACTCGGTGCGGTGGAACTCGCTGCCCGCCTGCACGCCCTCGCGAATGCCGGGGCGCCACAGCGACCCCTCGTCGTCGAGACGCTGCGGTTCGACGACCCAGCGCTGGCCGGGCTCGAGCGTGGTGAGCGCCCGCAGCAGCTTGCCGTTCGCCGGCTCGATGAGCGGTCCCACACGCGAGGCCTCATCCCACGGCATCCCCACCTCGAGCGAGGTCACCGCGTCGACGAGCTGGTCGCGGAAGCGCCGCGAGCGTGCGACCGAGCCGACGAGCACGACGAGCGAGGCCGCCGAGCACTTCTGCCCCGCGTGGCCGAAGGCCGACATCGCGACGTCTTTCGCGGCGAGGTCGAGGTCGGCGCTGGGCGTCACGATCACGGCGTTCTTGCCGCTCGTCTCGGCGAGGAGCGCAAGGTCGGGACGGAACGAGCGGAACAGCTCGGCCGTCTCGTACGCGCCGGTCAGCACGACCCGCTCGACGGCGGAGTGCGTGAGCAGCTGCGTGCCGAGATCGCGTTCCGACAGCTGCACGAGCTTCAGCACCTCGCGGGGTACGCCGGCCTCCCACAGCGCCTCGACCATGACCGCGCCCGAGCGCTGGGCGAGGGCGGCGGGTTTGATGACCACGGCGGACCCTGCGGCGAGCGCGGCGAGGGTCGATCCCGCGGGGATCGCGACGGGGAAGTTCCACGGAGGGGTGACCACGGTGACGCCCACGGGCGTGAAGCGGGCTCCGTCGACGTCGTCGAGGGTGCGGGCCTGCTCGGCGTAGTAGTGCGCGAAGTCGATGGCCTCCGACACCTCGGGGTCGCTCTGCTCCAACACCTTGCCGCACTCCACGCCCATGACCTCGAGCAGGTCGGCGCGACGCTTCTCGAGCGCGTCGCCCGCCCGGTGCAGGATCGCGGCGCGCGCCCCCGCGCCGAGCTCGCGCCACGCGGTGGCGGCGATCGCGGCCTCGCGGATCAGGGCGTCGAGGGCGTCGGCGTCGGTGACGGTGTGCGCGGCGATCGTGTCGCTGCCCAGGGTCGAGTCCTGCATCCGCGCGACGATCCCGGCGCCCCAGCCGCGGTTGGCCTCGATCGCGGGGTCGGAGTCGGGGGTGTTGTGGAAGCCCGTGGCGGGAGCCGTGGGCGCCGGCGCGGTGCGGTCCTGCACGCGGTTCGACGCCGGTACGCCCTCGGGCATGTCGGCGAGGGATGCCAGGAAGCGGTCGCGCTCGCGATCGAACAGCGCCGCGTGGGTGTCGAGGTCGAAGACGGCCGACATGAAGTTCTCGCTCGACGCGCCCTCTTCGAGGCGGCGGATCAGGTACGCGATCGCGACGTCGAACTCCTGCGGGTGCACGACGGGCGTGTAGAGCAGGATCGACCCGACCGTGCGGCGCACGACCGCCTGCTGCGCGGTGGCCATGCCGAGCAGCATCTCGACGTCGATCCCGCCGGTCACCCCGCGCCGCTCCGCGAGCAGCCAGGCGAGAGCCACGTCGAAGAGGTTGTGTCCGGCCACGCCGATGCGCACGTGCTGCGCGTGCTCGGGACGCAGCGCGTAGTCGAGCACCGCCTTATAAGAGGCATCCGTCGCCTGCTTCGACGGCCAGGTGGCCAGCGGCCAGTCGTGCACGTCGGCGTCGACGCGTTCCATGGGGAGGTTCGCGCCCTTCACGACGCGCACCTTGATCGTCGCACCACCGGATGCCACGCGCCGGGCGGTCCATTCCTGCAGGCGGATCATCGCGGCGAGGGCATCGGGCAGGTACGCCTGCAGCACGATGCCGGCCTCGACGTCGTGGAACTCGGGCTCGGCGAGCAGGGTCTCGAAGACCGCGAGGGTGAGGTCGAGGTCTTTGAACTCCTCCATGTCGAGGTTGACGAAGGTGCCGGTCTCTTTCGCGACCCGGTAGAGGGGGCGAAGCGCCGCCACCGCGTCGGCGACGGCGGCGTCGAACGCCCACGGCGTGTGCGGGGCGACGGTCGACGACACCTTGATCGAGACGTAGTCGACGTCGTCACGGGCGAGGAGCTTGCGCGTGCCGGCCAGGCGGCGCGCGGCCTCTTTCTTGCCGAGGATGGCCTCGCCGAGCAGATTCACGTTGAGACGGATGCCGTCGCCCCGGCCGCGGATCGATGTGATGGCGTCGCCGAGCTTGCGGTCGCTGGCATCGACGATGAGGTGACGCACCATCGAGCGGAGCGCCGTGCGCGCCGCCGGCACGACGACGCGGGGAAGGATCGGCGCGGTCAACGCGCCGAGCCGGATCGCGGCCTTGAGGTGCAGAGGGAGGAACCCGGGGATCAGCGGGGTCAGGGCGGCGAGGTTGCGCGCCGCGACGCTCAGGTCTTCGGGGCGCACGACTCCGTCGACGAAGCCGACCGTGAAGTCGAGCCCGTGCGGATCGCGCAGCACGCCGGCCAGGCGCTGGGCGGCGGCGTCGACGGGCTCGTCGCGACTCTCGGCGAGCCAGCGGCGCACGAGGGCGATCGCGTCGTCGGCGAGCTCGGCGGGTGAGACGAGACTCTGGGGCGTGGTGCCGGACGTGGTGCGGGGGGCATCGGTGAGCGACATGGCGGTCCTTCCTCGGATGTGATCAGCATGGGACCCGCGTCCATTCGAGAAAAGCGATGATTAACAATGGGTTATGTTCGATGTTATCGAAGGGATGCCATGTTCGATCTCCGCCGTCTGCGCCTGCTGCACGAGCTGTCGCTGCGGGGCACGCTCGCGGCCGTCGCCAAGGCCCTGTCGTACAGTCCGTCGACGATCTCGCAGCAGCTCGCGCTGCTCGAACGCGAGGCCGGCGTCGCCCTGCTCGAACCCGACGGTCGGCGCCTGCGCCTCACCGCTCAGGGTGCGGCCCTCGCCGCGCACGCGGCCCGCATGCTCGCCGCCGACGAAGCAGCCCGCGCCGAGCTCGAACACCTGCGCCCCTCGCTCGCTCCCGTGCGCGTGGCCGTCATGCAGTCCGCCGCACACGGGCTCCTCCCCCGCGCCCTCGACGCCCTGGCCGAGGCCGAGCCCCAATTGCGCGTCGAAGTCGCCGAGCTCGCCCCCGAAGAAGGGTTGTTCGAGGTGGCCGCCCGCGGCTTCGACCTCGCCGTCGCCGAGCAGTACCCGGGGCACACGCGTGAGCACCGCGACGGCATCGAGCGGAGCCTGCTGGGACGGGATGCCATCCGCCTCGCCGTGGCGCGCACCGATCCCGCCGAGCGGCTCGACGACCTCCGCGACCGCGCCTGGGTGATGGAGCCCGAGGGCACGGCCGCGCGTCAATGGGCGACGCAGCAGTGCCGCGCGGCGGGGTTCGAGCCCGACGTGCGCTTCGAGATGGCCGATCTGACCGCGCACGCGCGGCTCGTGGCATCCGGTCACGCGGTGGGGATGATCCCCGACCTCGTCTTCGCCGGCGAGGATCCGCCCGTGCGCCTGGTCGGCCTACCCGGCGAACCCCGGCGCGAGGTGTTCACCGCCGTCCGCCGCGGAACGGCCGACCGCCCCGGCGTACGCGCGGTGCGGGGAGCACTGCAGGTGGCGTACGACCGGGGCGGCCGGTGATGCTCAGCGCGTGAGCGCCATCTCGTTGGGCGTGACGTCGAGGGTCGCCGTGGCGGTGACCTCGCCGGTGGTGAGGTCGACCGCGTGCACGGCGTTCTTCGCCGGCTCGGTGACGTAGGCGATGTCGCCCGACACCTTGATGGCGGGGTGGGCGTCCTGCCACTCGACCGGCCCCTCCCACGCGTCGATCACGGGGAACGCCTCGGTGAAGGCCCCCTTCTCGAGGTCGAGGACGTGGATCGCGCCGTCCGACGCCAGGATGTAGCCCCGATCCTCGGCGCCGCGGGCCAGGTCGCGGAAGGTGTACTCGGCGCCGGCGGGCATGTCGACGACGCTCTGCGTCTTGGCGGCGGTGTCGATCAGCGACACGCGCTGCAGCAGGTAGCCCTCGGCGTCGCGGTCGTCCTTGTAGTCACCGAGCACCAGCGGGCTGGTCTCGCTGACGAAGAGGTTGCCCGTACGACCGTAGGGCTGGTCGGGGGCGTCGACCTTCGTGATCTCGCCGTCGTCGTAGATCAGGGCGCCGTTCTCGCAGCCGAAGACGACGACCTCGTCTTTCGCGGTGCCCTCGCCGTGCACGCCGGGGCAGGTCGCATCCTGGGCGATCGTCGCGCCCGATGCGTCGGTCACGGCGATGCCGGTGCGGCCGTTCGCGTTGCCGACCGTGGTGACGAACGACCCGTCTTCGAGCATGATCGACACCCCGTGGTGCGCCTCGACGCCCGGAATGGTCTCGACGGCGGGGAGCGCATCGGTCGAGGCGAGCAGGGCGTCGGTGTCGAAGATCGTCGAGTCGCTCGTGCCGTCGGCGTAGAGCACGGTCTTGCCGCCGTGCGTCACGACGTGACCGGGCTTGGACGCCGGGAACACGAGGTCGGTGAGCCGGGGCTGCTCCGACGCGGTGCCGGCATCGAGCACCTGGAAGCCCTCGCTCGTGGTCACCATGACGTGACGGCCGTCACCGGCGGAGTTGAGCCGCGTGAACTCCTCGGACGAGAAGTCGCCGATCGTCTCGAGGCTCTCGCCGTCGAGCACGACGATGCCGCCGGGGTACGACAGGGCGACGCGGGTGCCCGTGTCGCTCGTCGACGACGGGGCCGCGCTCGTGGCGGGGGCAGCCGAACCGGTGCCGGCGCCGCCCGCGCACGCCGACAGGGCGACGGTCGCGCCGACCGCGAGCGTGAGCAGGCCCGCACGACGGAGGGCGTCCCCGCGGCGGTGGGAAGAGGTGCGCATGTGATTCTCTTTCTGGGTGGGTGGCCGGTCGCTCACGGCGACAGGCCGGTGGCGATGCGCTCCGTGTTGACGCGCATCATGGTCAGGTAGTCGGGGGCGCCGCCGTCGGCGTCGGTGAGCGATTCGGTGAACAGCTCGGTCACCTCGACGTGGCGGTCGGCCTCGTCGGCGAGCGCGCGGACGAGACGGTCGGGCGACGACGACTCGGCGAAGATCGTGGGCACCCCGGCCTCGTCGATCGCCGACACCAGGTCGGCGAGGTCGCTCGTGCTCGGCGCCGCCAGCGTGGTGCCACCGGGGATCACGGCCCCCACCAGGCGGAACCCGAAGCGCTCGGCGAGGTAGCCGAAGACGTGGTGGTTGGTCACGAGCGCCCGACGCTCGGCGGGGATCGCGGCGAACGCGGCCGTCATCTCGGTATCCAGGGCCTCGATCTCGGCGCGATACGCCGTCGAACGCTCGGCGACCGCGGCGGCGTCGATCCCGTCGATACGCGAGAGCACCGGGGTCAGCGCGTCGACGACCGCGGCCATCTGGGCGGGATCGGTCCAGAAGTGCGGATCGTCGGCACCACCCGCATCGGTCGAGGTGTACGGCAGCACGGTGACCGCGTCGCCGGCGACGAAAGTGGTCACCCCGTCGGCGGAGGCCGCGTCGAGATGCTGCTGCAGCCCCTCTTCGAGGCCGATGCCGTTGGCCACCAGCAGGTCGGCCGAGCGCAGGCGCGCGGCTTCCGCCGCCGAGATCTCGAACGAGTGCGGATCGGCGCCCGGCCGCATCAGGGTGAGCACCTCGACGTCGTCGCCGACCAGATGCGACACGACGTCGCCGAGGATGTTCGTCGTCACCACCACGAGCGGGCGATCGGATGCCGCTCCCCCGGCGCACCCGGTGAGGGCGAGCAGAGCGGCGGTCAGGGCGACGGCCAGAGCTCTCTTCATGTCAGCGTCCCGTCTCGGCGAAGAACAGCGGCGCGCGCTCGGGCGTGAACTCCCGGGCGACGCGGGCGGCGTCGGCGAAGTCGATCTCCCACATGCGGCTCTCGGTGGGGCCGTTCAGATACGCCCGCTGCTGGTCGGCGACCAGGCTGACGGTCTGCCCCGCGGCGAGGCTCGCTCCCACCAGGGCGGGGGATGCCGCGCGCTGCGCGCCCGTCTCACCATCGAGCACCAGCACCCGCCCGTCCGGGGTGAGGGCGAGGAGGTTCGCGTCTTTGTCGTCGACCGCCGTGACCTGCACGACCGGCTCGGGGGTGGGCAGCAGCGTCCACGTGCGCTCGCGGGTGTCGAGGATCCACACCCCGGCATCCCCGGCGACCGCGGCGACCTTCGGGCGCCCCTCGCGGTTGGCGAAGGCCGTCGCCCGCGGCGCGGTCGTTCCCGCGGGGTAGGCGATGCGTTCGACGACGGGTGCGTCGTCGTCGACGTTGATCAGGAGGGCGCCGTCCTGGCATCCGATCACCGCTCCGACGCGGGTGGTGATCGTCCCCGCGGGTTGGATGCACGCGGCCGGTTCGCCGACCTCGGCGCCGTCAGCGTCGTGCAGGGTCACCTCGTCGTCCGCGGCCACCGCGGCGAACGATCCGGCGGGCACGACGAGGCCGGCACCGGGAGACGTCGAGAGGCGGAACCGCTCGACGACCTCGCCCCTCGACAACGCCTCGGTGTCGAGCAGCACCGCCTCACCCGATCCGGGGAAGAACAGGCCCGTCCCGCCCGTGGTCGACGAGTTCGAGGTCGCCACGACAGCGGTTCCCTCACCCTCGACGTCGCCCAGCAGGCGGGCGTCGGCGCGGTAGTAGTGGAAGTGGTCGACGTGATCCCAGGTCCACACGCCGCTGTCGACGATCGAGACGCCCGTGTCGTCGGCGGCGAAGAGGTACCGGCCGTCCGAGTGCACCGCCGAGGGCGGGCGCACGGTGCCGAGCGTGGTCGTGGTCTCGTCGAGCAGGTCGAGGTGCGAGACGCGGCCGTCGCCGTCGATCGAGGTGAGACCCACCGCGGGTTCGGCGAGTTCGGCGGCACCCGCGATCTCGCCGTGCGTGTCGGTCGAGGGTGCGGTGTCGGGGGCGGCGGCAGGCGCAGCGCAGCCGGCGAGCGAGAGGAGCAGCACCACGCTGAGGGGCGCGAGGCGACGGGGGAAGTCGGGGTGGGGCATGGGGGCTTTCCGGTCAGGCGGGAACGAGAACAGGGGATGCCACGCGGCGGCGCGCGGCGTCACGGCAGGCGCGCAGGGCCCACGAGACGCCGGCCGCGGCGATGGCGGTGGCGGCGATGGTCGCGCCGGCGGCGGTCGCGGCGTGCCACGAGACGAGCAGGCCGACGGCGACGGCGACCGCCCCGATGACGGCGGCGAGCGCCATGGTCGTGGCGATACGGTGGGTCCACTGGCGCGCGGCGACCGCGGGCGCGATGAGCAGGCCCACCACCAGCAGCGAGCCGACGGCCTGGTACGACGCGACGACGGCGAGGGTGACGAGCCCGACGAGAACGGTCTGCGCGACGCGCGGGCCGAGACCGAGCACCCGTGCGACCCGCTCGTCGATGGCGAGGGCGACGAGGCCACGATGAGCGACCGCGGCCGCCGCGATGCCCAGGCCTGCGGCCACCGCGAGAACGACGAGGTCACCGGCGCCGATGGCGAGGATGTCGCCGAACAGGATCGCCGTGGCATCGGTGGCGAAGCTGCCGGCGTGCGAGATGACGATGACGCCGAGGGCGAGCATGCCGACGAAGAGCAGGCCGATGCTCGTGTCGTACGAGAGTCGGGCGCGCCGCTGCAGCACACCGATGCCGAGGCTCATCACGACGGCGCTGGCGGCCGCCCCCAGCAGAACCGGAAGGCCGAGCACGGTGGCGAGAGCGACGCCGGGCAGCATGCCGTGGGCGAGCGCCTCGCCCAGGAACGCCATGCCGCGCACGATCACCCACGTGCCGGCGACGCCGCACAGCACGGCGACGAGCACTCCCCCGAGCAGCGCGCGCTGCACGAATTCGAGAGAGAAGGGATCGAGGAGCCAGGTCACGATGCCCGACCGTATCGAGAATGAGAACGATTCTCAAACTCGTACAATGGATGCCATGCCCCTCATCGCCGTCCTCGCACGCGCCCTGCGCGTGGACTACTCCGGCACCCTCGCCCTCGACGGCGTCGACGTCGACCTGCACGCCGGAGCGCTCACCGTCATCGTGGGCCCGAACGGTGCGGGCAAGTCGACGCTGCTCGAGGTGCTCGCCGGCGCGCAGCAGCCGTCATCCGGCTCGGTCGAGGTCGCGCAGCGCACACGCGCCTTCGTGCCCCAGCGCGCCGCCGTCTCGGCCCACCTTCCACTCACCGTCCGCGACGTCGTGTCGGTCGGGGCGTGGGGACGCACGGGACCGCTCCGGCGACTCACCGCCGCGCACCGGGCCGCCATCGACGGCGCGATGCAGCGACTCGACATCGCGCCGCTGGCGCGGCATCCGTTCTCGTCGCTCTCGGGGGGCCAGCGACAGCGGGCGCTGCTCGCCCAGGGCCTCGCCCGCGAAGCCGACATCCTGCTGCTCGACGAACCGACCACCGGACTCGACGCGGCGAGTGCGCAACTCAACCGTGCGGCCATCGCGTACGAGGTCGACCGCGGGGCGACGGTCGTGTGCGTGAGCCACGACGACCGGCTCATCGCCGACGCCGATCACCTCATCCGGCTCGATGGAGGCCGCGTGAGGCCCGACGGCGCAGAGTCCGCGATGACGGCGCTGAGGCACCCGCTCAGCTGAAGGCGCGCACGCGGTCGGTGATGCGACGCAGCAGCTCGGCGGCCACCTCGACGACATCGCGCGACTCGGCGCGCACGGCGGCGTCCACCTCGACGGGGAAACGCCGGAGCGCCGCCCAGGGCTCCTGCTCCATGTCGATCTCCAGGTGGATGTGGTTGACCCGACGGTCTTCGGCATCGAGCTCGCGGCGCACGAGGCCTCGTCCGATCAGACGATCGACCATCGTGGTGACGCCGGCTGCGGTCACACCTAGATGCGAGCGCAGGATCGAGGGGCGGATGCCGGGCTCGTCGGCGATGCAGCACAGAGCCGTCGCCTCGAGTTCGCTGACCGACAGGTCGGTTCTCGCCTTCGCGACGGCATCATCACGTGCGGACACGTAGTCATCGAGCGCTGCGGTCAACGCGGAGGGATTCGTCAACGCCGCACCTCCTCAGTCCTGGGGCAATCCGGCCGATTGCTAAGGCCCACCTTACTCAAGGTCGTGAACATTTCAGTTAATTAATTAAGTTTGTGAAATACGTGCTACTTTAGTGATTAGCCCGCCGACCCCGACTCTAGGAGATCGCAATGGCCACTCTTTACTACGGTTCCGACACCGCCCCCATTTTTCTTCCCGATCGCCTGATGGGTTACATCAAGGTCATCGCCTCGACGAAGCTGCGCCGCGGCGAGTCGTTCACGTTCACCTGGACCGGCACAGAGCAGGATCCCGGACGCTCCACCATCTGGCTGCAGCCTTCGATCCCCCTGCGGTTCGTGTTCGAATCCGTCGAGCCCGAGCAGCTGGTGGGCGAGTACCTGCGCACGCTGGCCGACCAGTCCAACGCCGCATCGGGTCTCGTCATCGACGTGCGCGAGTGGGAGGTCGCCGAGAAGGCGACCCGTACCCCCGCCCGCACGCCCGTGCGATCGATGCGCGCCGCCTGAACGCACGAAGCCGAACCTCTCCGCACCCGACATAATGTGGTGACGCGCGATCTCGCGCGAAGAAATCGGAGAGAGCCGTGCCGGTACGCCGCCTGCTGAACAAGGACCTGCTCGAGGAGTGGCTCGCGGAATTCCGCGCCCTCGGCTACCTGACGGGAAGCGACATCCGCCTCCTGGAGCAGGATGACGAAACCGATCCCGACTCGGGTCTGATCGTCGTCGACCTCAGCGAGGCGAAGACGGTGACCTACCTGCAGCCCGTGACCGGCGGTGACGGGATCTGGACGGCGACGATGGAAGCGCGAGACGCCACCATCGAGCTGGACGCCGTCGCGCTGGTCAACCTCGGCAACGAGGTGAACGTGCTCGGCGCGCTCGTCAACTTCTTGAACGGCAAGTCCAAGACCCTGCTCGCCGCCTCGGTCTGACGCGAGCCGAGCTCCCGGCATCACAAGTCTGGGAACTGTGCCAGCAGATCGGCGAACGCTTCGCGGTACCCGTCGCGCCCGTGCACGTAGGCCAGGCAGACGACGATGTTCCGCACCGCCAGTACTCTTTCGGCATGCCTACAGTCGATGTGCTGGTGCGCACGGCGGTGGCGATTGTGGTTCTCGCCGGCATCGCGGTAAGCATCCTGCTCGCTTCGGGAGTGCCGCGGTGGCACGGTCCGGCCTTTGCTCTCGTGCGGGCGACCGTGCAGCTCACCCTTCTCAGCGTCATCTTGACGGGGGTCATCCAGGATGCCGTCTGGGTGGGCGTCGCGCTCGTCGTGATGTTCCTGGTGGCGGTGTCGGTGTCGACGAGTCGCATCGGAGATCCGCCCTCTCAGGCATGGAGGACGGCGCTTGCCCTCTTCGCCGGGGTGGGTGTGGCCGGAAGCGTGGTGTTCCTCACCGGCGCCGTCGAATACTCACCTCGGTTCGTTCTCGCGGTCGGGGCGATGGTGATCGGCAACGCCATGACCGTCGCCTCGGTGACCGGCCGCACCTTCGCGCAGCTGCGCGCTGACCGCTGGCCCGAAGTGGAGGCCTGGTTGGCGCTGGGAGCGACACCTCGCCGCGCCACCCGCGACCTCGGGCGGCGCGCGGTACACGACGCCCTCCTCCCCGGGATCGACCAGGTCAAGACGACCGGCGTGGTCGTTCTTCCCGGAGCGTTCGTGGGAGCGATCTTTGGCGGACTCTCACCCGTCGAGGCAGGACGCTTTCAGCTGGTCGTCCTCGCGGCGATCATGGCCGCGGGCGCCATCACGTCGGTCACCGCGATTCGGCTCACGGGCGGGGCAATCAACCGCCTACCGAGGGCGCCGGTGTGACGACGGGGAGCGTGGGGCCGAGCGCTGCGAGAGCGAGCGCAGACAGCTGAGGGGCGCTCCGGACGCAGTCTCCTGAAACAGGAAACGTCCGTCTCGAGAGACGGACGTTCTTGGCCGGACCATGAGTGGTCCACCACACGGCGCGGACATGACACCGCGTCGATGGTCACGACCAGGCCCGTGGCGCTGCGTCAATGCTGAACCATCGCGCCCGTGCCGATGGCAGGTGGGTACCGCCACGGCAGTCCAGCTACCCAGAGCTTGGCTCCGAATGTGAGGTGCTCATCAGCCTCTTCGACTCTGCGTAAAGGGATTCAAGTAAGGCCTCTTCGACGACATGACCTCGGCCGACGAGGGCAATTAAAATGGCGAATGGCGAGCTTACCGGCCACAGCATTTCGATCACGAGCAACATGCGTCCGCTGGGCGAGCCAATCCACGGTCGAACGCCCTCATCGTTGAAGTAAGCAGGGCCCATTACCTCGTTCTCGTTCGATTAAATGAATCCCAAAAATACCACGGCACGTTCCAGTCGCCTGGCGACAAGGCCCTTTGCTACGCGCATACCGACTTGTCACCCGATATACCTACACGCTCGCGATGCCCCCCCCCCCCCCCCCCCNCCCCCCCAGGTGAGGGCAAGACGCCCTCTCGGGACTCGAGGCGCGGTTACCATCCGCCCCTGCGGCGCGTCCCCTCGGACGAGGAGCGCGTATTCCGTCTCGGAGGGAGAGGAGAATACACAACGATTTTCTCATGGATGCAAAAATTCATCCAAATGGATGACATTGGCCCGATTACAGGCCACCGAGAGCCCGCGTCCCCCAAAATGGTGACAGCACAACGAGAACGGTTCTTGTAGGTTCGTCACACATATTCATTCAAGTTGGGGGAAAATTGAAGAAAAGCATGGGTGCACTGTCCGGCGTATTCGGACTCGCGCTGAGCCTGACATTGACGGCGTCTCCGGCGGCGGCTTATACGACATCCGGGAGCGATATAGCGAATGCAGGCGCAACTGACTCATCCACCTCAGTGAGCATGCAGTGGAATTGCGATGAGTTGACCGACGCCGATCGGCAGAAAGCGCTGGATGAAGACGTCCGCATGTGCGGACTGAACGAACCGGAGGGTGCTATCTCGACTCGCGCCGCCAATACGAACAACTGCGGCACGGCCTACATCTACACCGGCCAAGCGGGCGGTCGCGCGCGGGTCGACTACTCCCTCCACTCAACGGCAGGCATCATCACTGGTCGCGGCCTTGACGTCTGGTGGGGCCCAACCTCTGGCGGAAGCAAGTACGACTTTGGGGGCTTCTGGGGCACGGGCTTCTACGGCAACCAGACAGACATCGGCTACGCCATGAAGGGCAAGCCATTCGGAGCGACCATGTCGGGATGGGTGTCAATTGCAGGCTGGACACTGACTTGCAACGTATACGTCAACGAGCCGACGCGCAACTTGTGACAGACAGGTGAAATGAGGAGATGCCGCCTCGTTGCCGAGGCGGCATCTCCTCAGGCGCACCTAGGCGCGGGCGACATTAAACCACCGCTCGATCAGTGGACTTACATCGGCAACACGGCGCGGCTCCAATCTGCTTACCAATGGGTCAACTGAGGAGATCACGACGACCGCGTCGGGTTGATCCGACTCGTTGATGTAGGCATGCGGGTGGGATCGCTGGACCAGGTTGCGCAAGTCCTCCCCATCACCTTTGGCACCCGACGCGATGACAGTATGAGGAGGAACTCCAGCTGCGATATCCGCCGAGTTGCGCCACAGCCCTATCCACCCGTAAGCGGTTACCGCATCACCCAGTGGCAAATTCACAAACATCACTGAATCGTCAGTTGAATGCACCGTGTAGGCAACCACATCTCGCTGCAGTGCAACGGAACGGATCTCATCGATCATTGCTGACGCTTGGAAGTTGCGATTCGCGCTATTCATACACCTAGCCTAACTACGCTCACACAATCCGCAACGGCAATCTCTGACGACCGGGTGAGATCGACCTCTATGACCTCGAACTTCTTGAACTGCTGAACACTATCCAGATGCCGAAACGCCACGGGGTAGATGCGCACCCACGTCCCGGTCCCGTCCTCATTCAACCTCACGCCGGCCACGCACACAGTGTCGCCGTACGTCTTCGACGGCTCCGGTGAAGCCTTCACCGTTATCGACACCCGCGCGCGTTCGCTCAGCATATGCACTCCCTGCCACCGCATTCTAGGGACGCTCGGGGACTCTTCGCGGATGACGAGGCTCGGCGATTTTCGGCATGAGTTGGACGACTGACTATTCGCGAGGGAGGCCACCGGAGCACATTCCCACGGCGTTTGCCGAAGGCTCAGGACGCGTGGCGAGCAGCACGGGCGACACGCCGCGGGAACACCTCAGGCCAGACCCGAAACGGGTTCTGGCCTGAGGGAATGAGATACGGGGACGATTTCCGTGAGATACGAGGAACCCCCGGTGTGGCGAGTGAGGGATTCGAACCCCCGAATGCAATGCAGTCTGATTTACAGTCAGATCCCTTTGGCCGCTTGGGTAACTCGCCATGCGCGCCCGCCCGGCTTGTTCAGTCGACCAGAGGCGCGAGAAACCACTCTACTATCTCGCAGAGGGTGCCTCCAACCACGGTGGGGTCACTCCGGCGTGCGCAGCAGGGCGCCCTCGTGGCGGCAAGTGGCGGCCGCGACATCCATGGCGCGGGTGAGCACGGCATCCCACTCCTCGGCGTCGACCGGAAGGCGGTCGCGCACGAGCGCGACGGTGGTCGCCAGCACGGCGTCGCCGCCACCCATCGTGTCGACGATGCGGCCGGGAAGCTCCGAGATCCCCCGCGCGACCGAGGTTCCGGCGGCGTCGATCGCGGCGCCGCCCGCGCCGTAGGTCGCCAGCACGGCACGCACGCCGAGGCCGACGAGCCGCACGCGCAGGTCGTCGAGCGAGCCGCCGTAGAGAAGCTGCGCGTCGTCGTCGCCCACCTTCACCAGAAGGGCTCCGGATGCCGCCCGCTCGAAGCCCTGCACGAACGCGGCGCGGTCGTGCAGCATGCCGCTGCGTGGGTTCGGGTCGATGGCCAGGGGCGTCGACGGTGAGGCCGTGGCATCCATCAGGAGGCGGGTCTGCTCCGCGTCGTCGAAGGGGAAGCAGCTGACCACGACCATGGGGGCGTCGGCGATCGCCGCGCGCTCCGCGTCGCCGTAGCGCACCCGTCGGTTCTGGGCCGCGTCGTTGAAGACGTACTCGGGCTCTCCGCCCGGCGAGCGGGTGCTCACCGCGCGCGACGAGCCGTGCTCCGACGGGCTCGCCAGCAGCTCGACGCCGTGCTCGGCGAGGAAGCCGCGGATCTGCTCGCCCGCCGCATCGTCGCCCACCATCGCGATGAGCGATGCCGGAACGCCCAGGCGCGAGAGCCCCACCGCGACGTTGAGGCCCGCGCCGCCGACGAATTCGCGCACACCCGTCTCGTCGCGCAGCTCGTCGATGAGGGCGTCGCCGATGACGACGACCCGCCCGCTCATCGCGTCACCTCGGCGGTCTCGAGCACGCGCGCGACGAACTCCTCGGTGCGGCGCCGCGTGCCGTCGATCTTTCGGTCGACGCTCGCGCGGATCTCGCTCGGGGCGAGGGGGGCCGCCAGGCGCACCGTCTCGTGGCACGACAGGTCGGCGCACATGTAGGTGCCCACCGCGTCGCCGTGCTCACCGGCCGCACCGGCCTTGCGTGCGGTGAACAACGTCACCTGATCACCGGGCTGCATCGTGTGGCAGAGGTTGCACATCGACGACCGGGCGCGCGACTGCCCGTCGGCGGCGCGCAGCAGCACTCCGATCGGCTCCCCGTCGCGCTCGATCACGAGGTATCCGCGGCCCCGCGTGCTCGGATCGCGCCAGGCGAGGAAGTCGAGGTGATCCCAGTCGGTCAGCACGAAGTCGTGAGGAAGCGCCAGAACGCGCACCTCGTCCGGCGTGGCGTTGACGAACGCGGCGCGGAGCTCGTTCTCAGTGAGTGCTCGCATGGCATCCGAGTCTACGAGCGCGCATACCGAGACGGGGCGGGCGATGTCGAGGGGGTGTGGATCGGGGGCCCGCGAATAGAATCGGATCATGGCTGATTCTTCCTTCGACATCGTTTCCAAGATCGACCGACAGGAAGCCGACAACGCGCTGAACCAGGCTCACAAAGAGGTCGAGCAGCGTTACGACTTCAAGGGCACCGACGCGTCGATCGCGTGGAGCGGCGACTCCATCGTCATCAAGGCGAACTCCGAGGAGCGTGCCAATGCCGTTCTCGATGTGTTCCAGACGAAGCTCATCAAGCGCGGCATCTCGCTCAAGAGCCTGGATGCCGGTGAGCCCGTCGCCAGCGGCAAGGAGTACCGCATCACCTCCACGCTGAAGGAGGGCATCTCTCAGGACGACGCGAAGAAGGTCAACAAGATCATCCGCGACGAGGGCCCCAAGGGCGTCAAGTCGCAGATCCAGGGCGACGAACTGCGCGTGCAGTCGAAGTCGCGCGACGACCTGCAGGAAGTGCAGCGCCTGCTCAAGGCCGCCGACCTCGACGTCGACCTGCAGTTCACCAACTACCGGTAAGAGCCCCCGCTGACCTGGGGTTCCTTGTTCTCAGTCCGCGGAGAGTCCGCAAGAGCGGCGACCGAGGCCATGAGGTCCGCGGTCGCCGCTCTCGTCTTGTCTTCGGCGGAGGGCCATAGGTGCGCGTAGACGTTCAGCGTGATCGACGGCTGCGAGTGCCCGAGTGCGCGCTGCACCGTGACGACGTCGCACCCCGAGGCGATTAGGTTCGATGCGAACGTGTGCCGGAGGGTGTGGAGCGTCACCGTCTCGGGCAGGCCGGCTCGGGCGCGGATGCCGCGCCACACTTCGCCCGCGTTGTTGCGCTGGTACAGGTGGCCAACCGGCGTGCGGAACAGGTAGTTGTCCGCGGCGGCGATCGCTTCGGTTGCGACGTGCGCCGAGAGGGTCGAGGTCAACGCGCCCGGGACGAACACCGTCCGCTCACTCCCGTACTTTGGGGGCACGACCGTCACACTCGCGATCGACGAGCCCTGGACCTGACGCCGAACCTGGATCGCTCGCCCGAGGAAGTTGACGTCCCCGAGCTGCAGCCCGGCCGCCTCACCGAGGCGTAGGCCCGCAAAAAGGCAGACCTCGACGAAGGGTCGGAACCGCCCTGACTCCGCGAGCACCGCGGCGGTCTGCTCGAGTGTGAGGACGTCCATCGCGACGTCGGCGCGACGCGCGCGCGGGGGCTTCACTGTCGACGCGGGGCTCTCGGGGATGACCTTATCGAGCACGGCCGCGCGGAATGCCATCTGCACATAGTTGAGACGGGTACGTATTGTCGACGCTGCGAGCCCTCGCTTCGTCTCGCCGCTGACCCATGCCTGCACGTCGGAAGCCTTCACCTGACCGATCGCGCGCCGGCGCCACGGCACGCTGTAGAGCGCCGTACCGGCGGCAGCAACGGTGCCACCCGCCCAAGCCTGGCGAGCCACCCATGAGCCCACCCACTCGTCCCACGTCGCCGCTCCTGCGCGTGGGTCAACGTATCTGCCCGTGACGACGGAGGTCGTGACCTCGTCGAGCCACCGCTGCGCGTCCCGTTTCAGCTCGAAGTGCTTCGCGTGTTCCTTGCCTGAGGCGTCGTGGTAGCGCGCCCGCCACTGCTTTCCGATGCCGTATCGGTCGCTCCGACGTCGACCATCGGAACCGCGGATGTGCCAACGATCCTCGATGAAGCTCCTCACGTCCAGTCACCAGGAGCCGGCGGGTCCACCTTGTCGGCGTCCTTCTCGGCGAGGCGAGCGGCGAGAGCCTGAACGAGCTCGTTACTCGGGTCTCGACGAGACTCCCGGCGGACCATGTCGACGAATTCGTTGAGCTGGCGCTGGTCGTCCGCGAGGAAGTCGACGACGAAGCTGATGTGCTTGAGCAGGTCATTCTTCGTTCGCTCCATCCGCTCGATCGTGTCGTCAATGCGTCCGGCGAGCGCGCTCATGCCGATCTCGTTCGATGAGTAGGCCATGAAAAAGACCGCGCCGGGTGGCATGCGGAAGACGTGTGCGAGCGCGTGCATTTCGGCGACTCGCATCGGCCGTTTGCCCTTCTCGAGCTTCGCGATTGACGTCTGATGAAGGTCGAAGCCCCACTCGGCGAGCCGATCCGACAGCTCAGACTGCGACCACCCGCGCTCCTCGCGCAGCATGCGGAACTTGTCCGCCATCCGGGCTTCGAGAACGAGCATGGCGGCTCGATTGCCCTCGGGGCCAAGAGTCTTCATCGCGTCGATCTCCGCCTGCGTCACCTCGACGTAGGCGTCGCGCTCGCTTTGTGACCCGTTGTCATCAGTTGTCTCCACAACCCGACTCTATGCGACACGAGCTTAGACATCAAGCGACACAGGTTGACAACCTTTGCCCGTCGTGCCTAATGTGCTCCAACCGCATAACTCTCATGCCCAAGGCGAATGGACCTGACATGGAAGACAAGCTGCTGACGTTCAAAGAGGCGGCCGAGAAGCTGCGTACCAGCGAGGCCGGTCTGCGCTGGATGGTGCACTCCGGCAAGGCCCCGAAGTCGGCCCTCGTGGGCGGCGCCCGTCGGATGTTCCGCGAGTCCGACGTCGACGCCTTCATCGACGCGGCCTTCGCCGACGCCGCCGAGGTGTAGCGATGAGCGCCACACAAAACAACGCCCCCGCATCCGGCCAGGGATATGAGGGCAAAGACCGAACCAACCACGAGGAAGAAACGATCGACATGAACACTACCGCCATCCACGGAGACGTGCAGCAGATCTTCGACCAGCTCGCGGACCTCCCGTCCCACAGCATGCTCTTGCTGAGGTCGGACGACGCTTTCTACCAGACGATCCGCGGGGTGTATCGCGTCGGGTCGTGGGCGTTCCCGACCATTGTCCAACAGCCTGACAGCTACGTCGTCGGGACCACTCACCCCTTCTGGACGATCGTCGGCCCGGACGGTCGCGTCACCAGGGACGTGCCGCGCGGCTTCCATGAGTGGCTCGCCACTGTTCACAGCGGGATCGCTGCGACGCCGAATGCCGTCGTACGCCACGGTGACTACCTCGTCGTCTCGCACGGCGTATACCAGATCAAGGCCGTTGACTACACGGGCGACGAGCCCGTCTACGAGCTCATCAACTTCACCGAGGAGGAACGGCGGGAACAGGCCGCGGGCGACGCGTTCCTCGCCGCCCATCCCGAGATCCGCCTTATGCAGCCGAAGTGGGCGGACGACGCCGAGGTCATGGGCGCAGGCGGCGGCGAGGTGAACGTCATGTTCGAGCGTGACCTCGGCAACGTGACTATCTCGCAGTGGGGGACGTTCGAGAACGGCGTCTTCGCCATGTCCGAGGACGAGCCGTTCCCCACCATCACCGTCGAGCGCCTTGAGGCGGTCGGGAATCTCGACTTCATCCGCTCGGTCGCGCTGCAGATGCTGGCCGCGGCGCAGCTCGTCGAGGAGGAGACCGCATGACCTCTCCGAAGCCGGAGACGCTGCAGCAGGCGCAGACGTGGCAGAAGGTGTGCCGGCTCGCTGAGGCCGCGGGGCTGTGTCCTCGCTGTGCAGCGCAGCTCGCGTGGGGCGCGCAGAACGGCGGCGGCGGGTTCTCCTCGGTCAAGGCGCCGTGCGCGCCGTGCACCGTCGTGATGCTCGCGTGGCCGGTCACCCGCCCGAATGGGTGGCGCACACCGAAGGGGACCCTGTCGGTACCCGCAACGTGGGCGGGGTTGACACTCACGGAGCGCACAGCGCCACGGGGCGCACGCTCTACCCGGCCGGGAGCGAACGACGGATGACCGATTCAAGACTGCCGGGGCGGTGGCTCACGGACATCACCTTCGAGCAACTGTCGGATCGTGCCTGGCGGTCGTTCTGCGGGTCGCTCATGTGGTCGAACGAGCAGGGCACCGACGGTGTCGTGCCGGACGCAGCCATGAAGTACCTGCACCCTCACGGTGTCGACGCACCGACCCGAGCGGAACTGATCGCGGCCGGGTTGTGGCGTAACACGAAGGTAGGCATCACGGTCCCGGATTGGGCTTCCAAGATGGGTCAATCCGGGTCGCAGGATCTTGCCGACAAGCGCGAGCAGAACCGTGAGCGTCAGCGGCGCCACCGCGAGAAGACGCGGGCGAAAGTCGATCCCGTCACCCGTGACGTAACGCGTGACGTAACGCGTGAGTCACTAGGCAAGGACAGGACAGGCGAGGAAAGGCCAGGCAAGGACATAGCCGAAGGCCTCGACGAGCGGACCGGCGAGGTAGTCGAATGGCCAACGCGGAGGCCTGGTGACCCGGATGGGTGGGTCGAGACCGCACCAGGCGAGTGGACTGAGGCGAGCTGATGTCTCGACCGCCTGCGTGGTACATCGCGCCGTCGGGTGACGTGATGGTGCCCCCGGAGCTCGCGCGGCTGCTGTACGAGTCGCGGGGTGGGCTCCGGGGCCTTCGTCAGATGGTCGGGGACCGTGCGCGCCCCGACCTTCTGGCGCTGCTCGAGGCAATCCGGTACTCGGGCGCGCGGTGGGCTGGTGTCGATCCCGGGACTTCCACCCCGGAACCGGTACCCGCCGATCGAGAGTGGGTCTCGACCAGGGAGGCAGCCAGGATGATCGGAATCTCCGACAGCGGAGTGCGGAAGGCGTGCAGAGAGCACCGTCTCGCCGCCGACGCGTCGGGCGGTTCGTGGCTGATCCATCGTGAGGAGATCGCGCACTTCCGCGCGGCGAGGGAGAACCGATGAGCTTGCTCACCGAGGCCAGTGCTCGAATCGAGGGCTGGGTCGAGAAGGAGTCGCAGCGGGCGCGCGCGGCACGCCTGTACACGGACGTCATGGCGACGGACTGGGCGCGCACGTTCCAGGTCGCGTTCGACACCGCCGAGTGGGCGATCGTGAATGCCCAGGACCTGGACGAGATCCGCGCCGCGATCGCCGCCCGTGAGGCTGCGCGGCCCGACATGCTCGCGTACAACGAGATCAAGTCGCGGCTCGAAGACATGAAAAGGACGCCGGACGGCAACATCGACGGCCCGTCACCGGATGCGGTCGCGCCCGCTCTTTCATGGCTGAACGAGCAGCTGCAGACGCTGATGACGGCCGTCGTCGACATCGACCGTCGCCTCGGCCCCGTCAAGACCGTGCACGACGCGATCCGCGACGACGCGAAGATCCAGGCCTGGCGCGAGCTCGAGGACGCCGTCGACCGCTACCGGGAGATCCGAGCCGCGCAGGAGACCCTGTGCCGCCGCACCAACCTGCCCATGATCGACGGGCCCGCGCTGAGCGACATGCTCTCCCGGTACGGCATCCTGCGGAACCCGCTCGACCACCACGCCGACATCCTCCGCAACCGCAAAGGCGCACGGGACGCGCACCGCACGGCGCTGTCCCGCGGATTCCTGGCCTGGCTGGAGGACGCACCGAAACCCGCCTACGAATGGACCGCGCGCGGCTCCGGGATGCTCGCCACGTGGCCGGATGAGGCGCAGAGCCCGCTCGACTCCCGCGCCTCCCGCGAGGCATCCCCGACCGCTGTCGTCCGGTGGCTCGCGACGAACAAGGCCGCATGGGTCCCGACCTTCGAGCAGATGGACGCCGTCGCCGCCGACGTACGCGCGATGACCGCGCCGCTCCACTCCGTCAACGAGCTGCGGTTCGCGCTCGACGCGTTCGAGCGGTACTACACCGCCCGCGGCGTGAAGTCGCTGAAGGCGTTCGACGCCGCGGCTGCGATCACCGCCCTGCCGAAATCCCGCGGCCTCCGCGACAACCGCGGACCCGACGGCGTTCCCCGCCCTGACCCGCGCGTCCTCGCGCTGACCGGAGAGTGACCATGACCGACGACACCGGCTCCGTCCGCAAAGGCCGAGACCTTCACGCGCAGCTGCACCCCACCGCCGAGCAGCGCGCCGCAGCCAAGGCCAACAGGCCTCAGCCGAAGCGCGGCGAGAAGTCCGTCGCCGCCGGCCGCGCCCTCCACGACAACCGCGGCAAGTACGCACCCGACTACGCCGAAGGAGCCTGACCATGGCCACATCCGCAGAGCACGCCGCCGCATTCGCGGCCTACGTCGTCCGGACCCAGAACCCGCAGCTCACTGAGCCCCTCGAGCCCGAGAAGCTCCGCGCGGAGGTGCACACCATCCTGTCCACCAAGGCCGGCACCGGCAGCGACTACGAGGCGGCAGACACCGCGCTCGCGACCGCCGGCACCAACCTGGTGAAGCTGCACACCGCCAAGCTCATCGCCATCAAGGCCGAGTGACTACGGTGACCGACCGGACCACGCGCAGCGCACGGGTGTCCTCCGTTCGCCCGCAGCCGCACGCGCGGTCCATCCCCGGGGCGGCGACGGCGACGGCCGCGCCGCCCCACTTCACCACGGAGTCAGGCGTCGGGGGCTTCGTCGATCGTCTGCACGTGCTTCGCGGCGACCGTGAGCACCTTAGTGCTCCCACCGTTCGTGTAGAAGACGAAGTACTCGCCCTCCTGCCGGTATGTCTGCGCTTCCACCGTCTGGCGGTGCGTCCCCGACGAGCCGATGCGCTTGTTGATGTCGAACTTAGCCATGTGAATCTCCTGTCTCTGATGCGCGCTCTGGTGCGCGCGAGCACCATATCGCCGAGGTCCGACATCGACCCCGACAGGGGTAGGGGGGAGGGGGCCTGGACGTCACCTGCCTCGGACCGCCGGGGAGGGCGGAAAGAGGTCGATCGGGTTAAGCACTTTTTCCGGGAGGTCTGATGCAGCGTCGTTCTGGTGCTGGTCCTGCCCCTGATCCGGGGTCTCTTCGGGAGGCTGCGCGGCAGGAGGCGGGTCTCGTGCGCACGCTGCCGCAGGAGCGGACGGGGCGGGTTCCTGCGTGGCCGCTGACGTCGAAGGCCACGGCCGCGGAGCGGTCCCTGTGGGCGAGCCTGTGGAAGCTTCCGCAGGCGATCCTGTGGGAGGAGCAGCACGTCGAGCGCGACGTCGCTCTCTATGTGCGGATGCGGATCATGGTCGAGTCTGGGACGGAGGCCGCGGCGAGGGTGAACTCTGTCCGCGATCAGGCGCGGACTCTGCTGCTCGAGATGGGTTCGCTGCTCAAGGCGGGGTACCGGGTGCGCTCGGAGAGTGTGTCGCCCGTCGTTCGGTCGTCGGCTGCGGATGCGAAGCGGGCCACGATCCCGTCGGCTCGTGGAAGGCTTCGGGCACTGCCTGATCCGCGGACGAGATTGCGAGGCGAGGATGCCTGACCTTGAGGTGTTGAAGAAGACGTACCGGGGGCCGGTGCCGGAGTGGCCGTTGATCAACCCGTCACCGCGCGAGTTGGAGCTGTGGGCGGAGATGTGGCGGAAGCCGCAGGCGGCACTGTGGGTGGTGAGCACCCCCGCGCACACGGTCGGCATGCACGTGCGGACGCTCGTCGAGATAGAGAACGGCCGCGACGGTTCAGCCATGCGCCGCGTGGCTCACTCGCAGGCCGTAGCGCTGCTGCTGACGCCGACCAGTCTCCGCCGAGCCGGATACCGCATCTCGCCCGTCGAAGCGGTCATCAGCGGCGAACTTGATGCCAGTAGTCGAGATACCTGATTGGAATTTAGATGAGACGCAATCCGAATGACTCGACCCTGCAATCGCAGATCGACGAGCTCCGCACACTCCTTACCGCCAACCCGCTCCGGTCAGCGTCCGTCAACGAGGGACGCACCCGCTACTACGGCGGCAGCGAGCTACTCATCGAGGATTCGAACCTCAACGTCACCGGCACCGCGACCATCGTCGGTTGGCTTCGTGTCGTCGGTCGCATCGTGCTCGAGGGCCTCGGCATCCTCACCGTGAACGGGCTGATCGAGCTGCTCGGGCGGATGCGGGTGAACGGCGGTGGCGGGATCAACGTGGAGGACGGCGGGGATGTCGTGGTCGACGGTGGAGAGATCCGCGCAGGCGACGTCGTCATCCGTGACGGGAAGGTGTACGTCGGCGGCATGGTCCTCGACCCGGACACCGAGGGCGGCGCGCTCACCTTCCCCAACGGCAGCCGTCTCGAAGCGGACGGCGACAACACGGGCGCACGTCTGATCGCCGGATCATCCGTCGCGAACGTCGGCGACGTCACATCCCTCCGCAAGGGATCGACATCGGTCATCGTCAGCGCCCTCGGCGTGACCATCAACACCCCCAGCGGCCAGGAGATTCTTCTCCAGGGCGCCGTGCGAGTACCGCTCGCCAGCGTCCCCACTTACGCCGGTGCGGGGCTCCCCGCCGGCACTCTCCGGCTCTCGACCGCCGGCCGCCTCGAGCGCGCTGATGGAAGTTGACCGGCCTCGCCGCGCACTGACCCCGACCACAGTCTGTCAGCGCCGCACACGCACCCTACTGAGCGAGCAAGACCCCGAGCCTGACGCCCCCGAGATCGTCCTGCACAACGCGCTCAGCGACGTGCGCGCCACGTGGGCTTCCCTCGCGAGCAGCGGCGGTTATGCCCTCTACGTCGATGCGAACGGCGTGCTGCACGGGCTGTCCATCGCTGTGACGACAAAAAACGGCATACGCGGCAACGGCTAGCAGTTCGGCGCAGGCGGAAGCTGTTCGGTATGCCCGGGGCGCTGAGTCACGGTCGGTCTATCTCGGGGTCCGGCTCGAAAGACCACAACATCCTGTCGTACTCCTCGATCCTTCCCGGGCGAGGCTGCAGTTCGAATCGCTCCAGGTCTGCCGAACGCGCATCGACCTCGACGAGTTCTGCGTAGCTCAGACGGACACCGCAGACCGGACATTGAACTTGCACCGAGAGCGGATGCTGCGGGATGAAGACCGTGCTCGGAGCACCGTCGCTCCAATCGCCAAAGTCGAGCGCGTTGACGTCGTGAACGTCATCCTCGGTCTTGACGAGGACTTCCGCTAGGTGGCTGCACGCCGGACAAGGTTCTCGGAATATCTGGAGCGGCCCAGGGGGCATGAACCGTCCGCCCTGGGTCTCCAGCGCGGAAATCAGATGTTCTCGTGCGAGCGGATCCAACCCTTCGATCATCGTGGCGAACCGTACCTGGGCCTCGCGGATCTTGTCAGCGACTCGCGCCCGGAGCTCTCCCGCGCCCTCGTCCGTCAGTTGCCGGACGTAAGCGACTCGATCGCCGCCCCAGAACCTCTCTTCCGAGGTCTTCAGCCGGGGGAGTACGACCGCCACGACGCGCGCCAACGAGATGAGCGTGTGCCGTAGTGCTTCGGGCTCGACAACGTACATGTGCGTCACCGCATCCCGCCGGTTTGCTACACGTTCGATGTCGCCGAGCAGTGGTCGTAACTCGGGTATCAGCGCGGCGGCGATGCGCCGGATGTTGATGAAGTCTGTGCTGGTCTGTTCCCTGAGCCAGGCGTGATCGACACGCGTCGCGCGGACGGCCTGCACCATTGCGGTGGCCGTGGTGTCACTCATGCCGCGGGGGATGAATAGCAGCGCGGGCGAAGCAGTCGCAACCGTCGCACGAAGGGCAAACTCGACCGCCATGCCGGCGCGGATTGTTGCTGACGCAACGTCCGCGCGGTCAGTCGCAGAGATTGCGTCGAGCGCCAACCGGCTCATCTCAGAAGACGCTTTCGTGAGGTGCTTCCGCATGGCCTTGCCAGTTCCCATGGGCACGATTCAACCTCATTGGAAGGGCGGTCTTCATCTGAGTGGGCGGTCTGCGTCCGCGACTCCACCGGCAGTTGTATATCCCTCCCCGGCGGGGGACCCCATCGCGCGCGCGTGTGCGAAGCGCTGAGCGCCTGACCAGGTGCCGTCTCAGATGAGCCCGCGCTCGCGATACCCCTCAACCCGAGAGACGTACTCAGCGCGCCGGTGGCGCTGGTACGGCGTCTGCAAATCCGGCCGGTCGGTGATGTCGACGCCATCGCAATGCGGTCGCTCCCACGGTGCATCGGCGCCGGCGCGGAGGTACGTCAGCTCGGTGGCGGTGTCGACTCGGCCGGGGACGGCGTTCGCGCGGGGGTCCATGGCCGCCACGGTAGGCGCGACTTCCGACAACGCCCCCGGCGTCCCGTCACCCGACGGTTAGGGACGCCGGGGTTGTTTCGTCGTTGCAACCCCCGCCATAGAGCGTGGGTTCATGTCGTGCAGGAAGTAGCGCGGAGCACTAGAACCTTGTCCCGCCTTCATCGGTAGAGTGCCCCCATGACCGCATTCGAAGACGCACGCGACCGCCTTCCCGAAGAAGCAACGATCACACGAGATCTGTACGACTTCCTGATCCGGCAGTCGGGCGGCAACGAGAATCCCTCGGTTGCTCCGTCGACGCTTGCGCGGAAGATGGTCAGCGTGGTTCAGACCTTGGAAGAGCGCATCATCCGGATCGAGGAGGGCCTCTCGTCTGAGGACGACGGGGGCTGGGAATTCACGGAGGAGCCATCGGAGTTCAGTTCCCCGCGGGGTTCGCGTTCGGATGAATCGGAGGAAGAGCTGCCGCCTGTATGACTCACCCACGAGCGCCCATGCTGACCGGTCGGCTTGTAGAACGGCGGGTCGACTCGTCGTTTCCGACGAGCGGAAAGGATGTCCTCCGTCATGCCGGGCAGGAGCTCGCACACCATCGACGGCGAGAGGAACCGGTCACCGGTGATCCACGCCTGCGCCACCCGAGCGACAGTACCCCCGGTGGCCGTGAGCGTGTTCTGTGAGGCGCACAGCGCCGCTCACGGTGTGTTGCGGAGTGCCCTCATCCGGTACTGATGCACAGGGCTCTGCGCCAGGTGGAGTCGAAGGTGCTTGAGCAGCACGTCTTCGCGAACGACGCGGGTGCGCTGTCCCTCGATCAGCCGCCATTCCATCGGCATGCCCCACTGACGCCAGTACCGAATCGTCCGCTCGGAGCGGTTCACGCGCTTCGCCGCGCTCCTGTACGTATGCCACTTGGACGCCGTCATGGATGCATCATGCCGCACGCCGCGCGCGTCACCGCCGCAGGTCATCCGGCAGCGACCTCACCCACCTCTGCAACTCGTCCACACGGAAGATCGGCTTCCGCCCGACATAGTTCGGCACGAGATGGTTCGCACGCACCGCTCGACGCAGGGTCTCCACCGACACTCCTGTCGCCTGAGCGGCATCCGCCATCGAGTAAGCCACCGGCGGCGGCGACATCGCGGCGTGAATCTCTTCCCGGATCACGCGTCGCAAAGCGTCGACCGAAACGGTGATCTGATCAGGCGCCGGTTCCGGCTCCGGCTCGGGTGCGTCGGGCACCTGGTGTTCCGGGTGCTCCTCGAGCCATTCGTGACGCTCCTCCCACCTGCAGGGAAGCTTCCGGCGTGGCACCCACGGCGCACCCTGCTCGGGGTCGTCAAGGAGCCTGATCCGGATCAGCGCGTCGTAGTGCCCGCCCGGCTTGACGATGACGGCGGGACGAAGCGGTTGGCCGGCGCCGCCGAGGTACGCCCACGTGTCGCCGATACTGATGCCGAGAAGCGTCTGACGCATGTTCCGAGCATGGCATCCAGTCCGCATAAAGTCCGCGAAAGTGACAACCTATCCCAATATGTCCAAACCACACACATCGGGTTATCACCCGGTCAGCGCGAAATTACCAACCGATGACAACGTGTCGCAACTGCTATGGTGCAATCCACCAACTACCGCTGACCCTCCGCCGAGCACCTCGTGGCCGTCCGCGTCGAGCCGAGCTTCTCGCTCGCATGCGCGGCACTGCCGCTCGTCGGGGCCGTGACATGACCTTCGTGCGATGACCAGCCGGCCGAGCCCGCTCCCCTGCCCCACCTGCGGCGACCCGCTCTCGTTCGAGATCCTCGACGACGAGCGCTTCCTCGTGGCGTGGTCGTGTGTGAGGTGCGGCCTCATCCGCACGACCGAACCGGTGTGACGCGCGACGCTCACGGCTCGCGCGGGCGGCTCAGTAGGTGAGGGCCTTCAGCACGCCGTCGGCGATCGCACGATGCCCGGTGTCGTTCGGGTGGAAATAGTCGCCGGTACCGGCGAACGAGTCGCGCCCCTCGGGACCGTGGTACGCGGACGTCGAGAAGGCGTCGGCGAGCCCGACGTACACCCCGCCCCGCGCGGCGCAGGTGCGGGCGATCGCCTCGTCGTACGCGGCGCCGTCACTCGTCCAGGTACCGAGGCAGACGAGCGCGGCCTTCGGCGACGAAGCGCGGATGCGATCGAGCAGGCCGACGTACTGCTGCTCGAAGTCGGCCACCGGAGTGGGCAGACCGACGTCGTTCGTCCCGAGCTCGATCACCGCGAGACCGAGGTCGTCGGGCACATCCGTGATCGCGGCGACGGTGGTGAGCGTCTGGTGTGCCTGGGCCGCGGTGGTCATCTCGACCGGGCCGACGGCATCCGCCACGAGAGAGGTGAAGCCCCGATCCTTCTGCGACGCGAAGAAGCCCGCGGCCAGTGAGTCGCCGGCGACGAGCATGCGCACCGTGCCGCCCTCGCCGCGCGTGACCAGGGCCGTTCCCGGCCGCGCCGTGGGGGTCGGCGTGGCTGTCGGGGTGGGGGTTCGCGTCGGAGTCGCCGACCGCGTGGGGGTGGCCGATCGCGTGGGGGTGACGGATGCCGAGGACGTCGCCGTCGCCGGAGAGCTCGGCTCCGCGCGCGAACCGGCGGTCATGACCAGCAGCACGGCGACACCGATCGCGACGAGCACGATGCCCGCGCCGATCAGCCACGCCACTCGCTGTCGCACGGCGGACTCAGCCCCGCCCGCCGCGCGCGCCGCACCGCAGGACGGCGTGTCTGGTCACCGCGGCAGGGGTCGCCGCGACAGAGTGCGCGGTCAGCCGGTCGTCGAGCAGGTGCATGAGTCGATGTTCACACGCCGACGAGGCCGGCGCGAACCGTTGCGGCGCGCGGATCAGCCCCGCAGGGTGGCATCCGTCCATTCCACGCACACGACCTCACCGCGCGCGGCGGCCTCTTCGCGCTGGCGAAGCTCGACCCGGCGGATCTTGCCCGAGATCGTCTTCGGCAGGTCGTGGAACTCGATGCGGCGCACGCGCTGGTACGGAGCGAGCTTCTCGCGGGCGTAGCGCAGGATGTCGAGGGCCACCTCGTCGCCGGGCTCGTATCCCGCGGCCAGCACCACGTACGCCTTCGGCACCGCGAGGCGCACCTCGTCGGGCGCGGGGACGACGGCCGCCTCGACGACCGCCGGATGCTCGATGAGCACGCTCTCGAGCTCGAACGGACTGATCTTGTAGTCCGAGGCCTTGAACACGTCGTCGGTGCGCCCGATGTACGTGATGCTCCCGGTCTCGTCGCGCCGGGCCACGTCGCCGGTGTGGAAGAGGCCACCGGCGAACGCTTCGGCGTTGCGCTCGGCGTCGCCCACGTACCCCGTCATCAGGTTGAGCGGACGCTCGGTCAGATCGAGGCAGATCTCGCCCTCGTCGGCACGCGCGCCGGTGAGGGGATCGACGAGCACCACCGGGCACCCGGGCAGCGGGCGCCCCATCGATCCCGGTACGAGCGGCGCCCCGGGAGTGTTGGCGACGACCGCCGTCATCTCGGTCTGCCCGTACCCGTCGCGGATGTCGAGGCCCCAGGCGCGTTGCACCGCGGCGATGACCTCGGGGTTCAGCGGCTCGCCCGCCGAGACGACCTCGCGTAGTCTCCCGCGACGCCCCGACAGGTCGGTCTGGATGAGCATGCGCCAGACCGTCGGCGGTGCACAGAAAGTGGTGACCGCCTCGCTCTCCAGCTCCTCCAGCAACCGCTCGGCCGAGAATCGCGCGAAGTTCAGCGCCAGCACCGTCGCCCCGGCGATCCACGGCGCGAAGAAGCAGCTCCACGCGTGCTTCGCCCACCCGGGCGAGCTGATCGCGAGGTGCACGTCGCCGGGTTCGAGCCCGAGCCAGTACATCGTCGTCAGGTGTCCCACCGGGTACGAGGCGTGCGTGTGCTCGACGAGCTTCGGCTTCGAGGTGGTTCCCGAGGTGAAGTAGAGCAGCAGGCGGTCATCGGCGGTGGTTCCCGGATGCCGGGCCGGCGGCGCCCCCGTGAGGAACGCGTCGTCGTACGCGGCCCAGCCCGGGTGGGTGCCGCCCACGACGATGCGGCCGAGTCCCTCGGGCAGATCGTCGAACTTCGCGGCGTCCGCCGCCCCGACGACCACGTGCCGGATCTCGGCGCGCTCGACGCGGTCGGCGAGATCGGCGGTGCCGAGCGCGGTCGTGGTGGGAGCGATCACCCCGCCCAGCTTCATGAGGGCGAGCATCGCCTCCCACAGTTCCACCTGGTTGCCGAGCATGAGCAGCACGGCGTCGCCGCGGGCCACCCCGCGCGACGCCAGCCAGGCGGCGACCTGGTCGGACCGCCGCGCGAGTTCGTCGAACGTGCGCTGGTGCCGCGTGCCGTCGTCGTCGACGACGATCAGCGCCGGCGCATCGTTGCCCCGCGCCATCGGGTCGAACCAGTCGATCGCCCAGTTGAAGGCACCGTCGAACACCGGCCAGGTGAACCCCGCCGCCCGGGCCGGATCGGTGCGCGCGGCCAGAAGCTCGTCTCGTGCGGCACGGTAGCGCTCGGTCGCGGACGCGGCAGTGGGGATCATGGGGCTCCTTCGATCGCGTTCTACGCTAGCTGCGTCATCCAGGTCTCGAGCGCGGTGAACGCGGCGTCCTTCGCCTCGGGCGCCGACAGGAACACGTCGTGCAGCGCCCCGTCGATGCGCGCGATCGTCACCGTACGGGCGATACGGGTGGCCGCGCGCGCGATGTCGTCGACGACGAGCACCGAGTCGCTCGAGAGCATCGTGTCGTTCCAGCTGAGCGCCGAGGTCGAGCGCTGCGACAACAGCACGAGGGTCGGGCATCCCACGTCGACGCCGGATGCCACCCGCGCGTGCCCCGCGATGACGGCGGCCAACCAGCCCGGGTGGGTGGGGAATCCCTGCGCCGGGCGCCAGCCCTCGGGACTGTCGGGCAGGGTCCCCAGCTCCCGCTGCGCGCGCGTGTAGAAGCCGAGGTCGACCACCGGGTGCGTGCCGAGCGGGTCGAAGCGCGCGCGGGCGTTCACCAGCGGCGCGAGCGCCTGGCGTCCGAGCGGGCCGAGCTGCAGCTCCAGCCACGGACTGTTGAGAACGAGGGCGTCGGCGACCCCCGGGTGCCGCGCCGCCCAGAGCGTCAGTGTGAGTCCGCCCGTGCTGTGTCCGAGCAGCACGAGACGTCGTCCCTCGCGTGCGGTGCCCAGGGCATCCAGAGCCGCCGCGATGTCGGCGTCGTACACGTCGAGGGCCGCGACGTAGCCGGGCGCCTGCCCGGGCCGCAGGCTCCGGCCGTAGTTGCGCAGGTCGAGCGCCGAGAATCGGGCACCGCGATCGGTGAAGAACCGGGCGAGCTCGACCTGGAAGAAGTAGTCCGACCACCCGTGCACGTACAGCACGTCGATGTCGCGGAGCTCACCGAACAGGCGGGCGCCGGCGTGCGGCCGCGCGCGCACGAGCGTCGCGACGACCTCCCCCTCGGCATCGTCGCCGAGCGGCAGGGTCTGCTGTTCGAAGCCGTCGCCGAGGACGTCCGGATGCCACTCCCCCATCGCCCCAGCCTAGGCATGCGGGGCGGGGGCCGGCATACCCCCACGGCGGGCCGAACTCCTGAGAAGTCAGGCCGTGCGGGCTCGCCGGCGCGCCGAGGGGGCTGTGGCGCGCGATGACTCAGGAGTTCGGCCCGGCCCGTCGGCGCCTCAAAGACAGCGAGCCGCCCACGTCCGTGCGGACGGGGCGGCTCGCTGTGCAAACGTGAGGGTTACTCGCCGCGCGAGATCGAGATCATCTCGTCGCGGGGCACGACCTTGACGCGGGCGCGCTCGTGCGGGGCGCCGAGGGCGACTTCGTGCTCGTCGAGGCGGTGCCAGCCGTCGAGGTCGGTCCAGCGCACGCCGCGCTCCTCGAGAAGGGCCGGAATGGCCTCTTCTTCGGGGTGGGCCGGCTGCCACCATTCGCCCTGGTCGTTGATGACGTGGCGCACTGTTTCCATGGCATCCGACTTGGTGTGTCCGATGAGGCCGACGGGGCCGCGCTTGATCCACCCGGTGGCGTACACGCCCGGCAGGCGGTCGTTCGAGTCGGCGGCGAGCACCTGACCCTCGTGGTTGGGGATGACGCCGTGACGCTCGTCGAAGGGCACGCCGGTCAGCGGCGAGCCGAAGTAGCCGACCGCGCGGTAGATGGCCTGGATCGGCACCTCGCGGATCTCGCCCGTTCCGACGACGCCCCCCTCGGCGTCGGGCTTCGTGCGCTCGTACCGGAACGCGGCCACCCGACCCTCGGCGTCTTTCACGACCTCGACGGGCTTGGCCCAGAAGTGCAGGTGCAGGCGTCGCGATGCTTCTCCGCCGGAGTTGTTCACGCCCGGGCGGGTGCGCCACTGCTGCAGGACGCGGTCGATGACCTTGACCTGCTTGTTGGTCTGGATGGCGGCCAGCGACGCCTCGTCGTAGTCGAAGTCCTCGTCGTAGACGACCATGTCGACGTCGCGCAGCTCGCCCAGCTCGCGCAGCTCGAGAGGCGTGAACTTCACCTGCGCGGGACCGCGGCGGCCGAAGACGTGCACGTCGGTGACGGGCGAGGCCTTGAGCCCCTGGTACACGTTGTCGGGAACTTCGGTGGGCAGCAGGTCGTCGGCGTGCTTGGCGAGCATGCGCGTGACGTCGAGCGCCACGTTGCCGTTGCCGATGACCGCGAGCGACTCCGCCTCGAGCGGCCACCCGCGCGGCACGTCGGGGTGGCCGTCGAACCAGCTCACGAAGTCGGCGGCGCCGTACGAGCCCTCGGCGTCGATGCCGGGGATGTCGAGGTCGGCGTCGCGGATCGCGCCGGTCGAGAAGATGACCGCGTTGTAGTGCTGCTTGAGGTCGTCGAGGGTGATGTCCTCGCCGAAGCGCACGTTGCCGAACAGGCGGATGTCGCCGCGGTCGAGCACCTCGCGCAGCGCCGTGACGACGCCCTTGATGCGCGGGTGGTCGGGGGCGACGCCGTAGCGCACGAGCCCGTAGGGCGCGGGCAGTTGTTCGAACAGGTCGATCGACACGTCGAACTGCCGCTCGGATTTCAGCAGGATGTCGGCCGCGTAGATGCCGGCGGGGCCGGCTCCGACGATGGCAAGGCGCAGCTTCGTCATGGGGTCCTCTCGATCGGGATCGGGGGGGGTGGGAAAAGTTCAGGCCGAGCGGTCGGCGACCGCGCGGGCGAAGCGCGTCAGCGCCTCGCGCACGGCGCCGTCGGGCAGCGGTGCGAGGGCGTCGATGGCCTCTTGCGACCACTGGTGCGCGAGCTTCAGCGTCTCGTGCGTGGTCTCGTGATCGCGCAGCTCCGCGAGTGCGGCGTCGAGGATCGAGGGGTCTGCCCCGGCGGCGATGCGCTCCTGGCCCTCGTCGATGCGCGAACGCAAGTCGGCCGAGGCCGCGTCGGAGCGGTGACCGAGCAGCAGGTACGGCATGGTCGGCACGCCCGCGCGCAGGTCGGTGCCGGGCACCTTGCCGGTCTCGGAGGGGTCCGGAGACAGATCGATCACGTCGTCGAGCAGCTGGAAGGCCACACCGGCCTTCTCGCCGAACACGACCATGGGCTTCTCGAACTCCTCGGGGGCGCCCGAGTAGATGACGCCCGACTGGGCGGCCGCGGCGATCAGCGAACCGGTCTTGTCGGCGAGCACCCTGAGGTAGAAGTCGACGGGCTCGTCGCCCTCTTGCGGGCCGACGGTCTCGTGCATCTGGCCCAGCACGAGACGCTCGAACGTGTCGGCCTGCAGCTGGATCGCGCGCTCACCGCGACGCGCCATGAGCTGGCTGGCGCGGGCGAACAGCAGGTCGCCGGTGAGGATCGCGATGTTGTTGCCGAACACCGTCTGGGCGCTGGGCACCCCGCGGCGCTTGTCGGCGCCGTCCATGACGTCGTCGTGGTAGAGCGAGCCCAGGTGCGTCAGTTCGAGCGCCGTGGCGACCTCGATGACCTCGGGGGTCGTTCCGCGACCGAGCTGAGCGGTGAGGATGGCGAGCATCGGGCGCACGCGCTTGCCGCCCGCCTCGTACAGGTACCGGGCGGTGACGTCGGCCAGACGGTCGGCGCTTCGGACTTCGCCCTCGAGGGTGCCCTCGACCTGGGCGAGACCGGCCTCGACGGTGGAGAGCAGGGTGCGCGAACGCAGGCCTGCGAAGATGCGGTCACTCAGGCCCAGCTTGCCCGACAGGCGGGTGCCGGCCGCGGGCGGTCTCGGGGTCACGCTTTCAGCCTATCCTGGCGCGGTTGCGCCCCGTCGCGACTATCTCGACGGGGTGACACCCCGGGCCGGGGCCCCCGGCGCCTCACGCGCTCTGCGCGACGACGCCGCGGTGCAGCGCCACGATGCCGAACGTCAGGTTGCGGTAGGCCACGTCGTCCCAGCCGGAGTCGCGCATCCACCGCGCGAGCGTCGGCTGGTCGGGCCAGTCGCGGATCGACTCGTTGAGGTAGTCGTAGGCCTCGGCGTTCGAGCTGACCGAGCGCGCGACGATGGGCAGCACCCGGTCGTTGTAGAAGCGGTAGAGCCCGTTGAAGACGGGGGACGGCGGATGCGAGAACTCGCACACCACGATGCGTCCTCCGGGACGCGTGACCCGGCGCAGTTCCCGCAGCGCCCGGCGCGGGTCGTTGACGTTGCGCAGACCGAACGACATCGTCACCGCGTCGAACTCCGCGTCGGCGAAGGGGAGGTCGGTGGCGTCGGCCTGCACGAACTCGAGGTTGGGCACGTCGCCGTGACGGCGGCGCCCCTCGGCGATCATGCCGCGCGAAAAGTCGGCGGCCACGACGTGCGCACCGCTCGGGACGAACGCCATCGACGAGGTGCCGGTGCCGGCGGCCAGATCGAGGATGCGCTCCCCCCGCTGCGGGGCCACGGCGCGCAGCGTCGCGGCGCGCCACAGACGGTCGTTGCCGAGACTCAGCACGGTGTTGGTGCGGTCGTAGGCCGCTGCCACCTGGTCGAACATGCCGCTGACGCGCTGCGGGTCTTTACCGAGGTCGGCGCGGTTGGGGTCGCTGCTCACCCGTCGAGTCTAGGCCGGGTCACCCGGGCGGTCGCCGGGGGTTGCCAGCGCCGCGAGCCGATCGAGCCAGGGCCGGGTGACGGCATCCGAGAACGGGGCGACCCCCTCGCGCACGCGGTGCTCGAGATCGAGCGCCGTCGCCTCGAGGTGCGTCACGATCTCGGCCGGGTAGCCGTAGCGCACGCGGTGCTCGTCCCACTCGTCGCGATCGTCGACCCAGGTGCCGCGGCCGTCGGTACGGCGCACGACGTCGAGGTCCATGTCGATGCCGCGCGGCACGCCGTCGTCGCCCCAGCGCACATCCCACGCCAGGTCGATGTACACCGCGACCGGATGCGGTGCGGCGTTGTGGGTGAAGGCCCAATCGGCGCTCGCCGGCACCAGGGTCACGTTGGGCTCGCGGCAGACGAAGGCCGCGCCCGGCCGTTCGCTGCGCCACCCCACCTGCTGGCCGAACCACTCGCCCCACTCGTCGGAGCCGAGGTAGACGCTGTCCTGCACCCAGTGCGGCGAGCCGTCCCACTTGCGCCACTCGAACAGCAGGCGGGTGCCGGGAGCGGGGCGATTGTCCATGCTCGGAGTCTAAAACGCCGTCCGGCGTCGGTCTCCGCGCCCGGCGTCCGCGGCCTCGGCCGGCGCCGCGGGTCTACGCTGAAAGACGTGCTGGAACCCGCGGATGACGTCGTGCCGCGCCTGCGCGTGGTCACGCGCGAGCTGCCCCCCATGGACGACGTGCTCGCCTATACGACCCCCTACGATCCCCTGTTCTGGACGCGGCGGGGAGAGTCGCTGGCGGCCTTCGGCGACCTGCTGACGCTGCGCTACACGGGGCGCCGGCCGGGCGATGCCACGATCTCGGCGCGCTGGCGGGCGATCGCCGCCGCCGCCGAGGTCGACGACCCCGTGCAGCTGCCGGGCACCGGACTCGTCGCCTTCGGTTCGTTCGTGTTCGACCCCCGCTCGGAGCGCGAGAACGTTCTGCGCGTTCCCGGCATGATCGTCGGGCGCCACGGCGGACGCGCCTGGGTCACCCGCCTCGCCTTCGACGACACCCCCGACGAACCCGAACCCGAACTGCCCCCGCGCTCGCCCTTCGGCCCCCACTGGTCGGCGACCCTGGGTCCCGGTCGCCAGAGTGCCGAGGGGTATCAGGATGCCGTCCGCACGGCGATCGAGGCCATCGGCGCCCGCGAGGTGGGCAAGGTCGTGCTCGCACGCGACATCGTGGGCACGGTTCCGGCCGGGTCCGACCTGCGCCGGCTCGTCCGGTCGCTGCTCGAGGGGTATCCGGATTGCTGGGTGTTCGCGGTCGACGGTCTGATCGGCGCGAGCCCCGAGACCCTCGTCACCGTGTCGAAGGGCACGGTGACCGCCCGCGTTCTGGCGGGCACCACCGCGCGCGGCGGCGACGCCGACGCCGACGTCGCGGCATCCCTTGCCCTCACGCGCAGCTCGAAAGATCAAGAGGAGCACCGTTTCGCGGTGCAGAGCGTGCTCACCTCGCTGCGCCCGCACACCTCGGCGCTCGCGGCGGCCGAGCAGCCCTTCACCCTCAAGTTGCCCAACGTCTGGCATCTCGCGACCGATGTCGAGGGCACCCTCAGCGAAGACGCGTCGTCGTTGGACCTGATCTCGGTGCTGCACCCCACCGCCGCCGTCGCCGGCACCCCCACCGCCGCGGCGATGGATGTCATCCGCCGCCTCGAGCCCTTCGATCGCGGCCGCTACGCCGGCGCCGTCGGGTGGACGGGAGCGTCGGGCGACGGCGAGTGGGCCATCGCCCTGCGGTGCGCGCAGGTCGACCGCGCGGCGCCGTCCTCTCCCACCGCCCCGATCACGGCCTATGCCGGTGCGGGGATCGTCGCCGACAGCGTTCCCGAGTCGGAGCTGCTCGAGACCCGCGTCAAGTTCCGCCCCATCGTCGAGGCCCTCGCCTGATCCGACTGAGCGTCACGATGCCGCGAGTCGTGCCTTCTCGGCCTCGACGTCGTAGTCGGCCGCGGGCCACCGCGGGTCGATGTCGGTGAGCGCGTCGATGAGCAGCTGCTGCACGGCCAGGCGGGCGTACCACTTGCGATCGGCCGGAATCACGTGCCACGGGGCGACGGGTGTCGAGGTGCGATCGATCGCCACCTGGTAGGCCTGCATGTAGTCGTCCCACAGCGCCCGCTCGTCGACATCGGACGGGTTGTACTTCCAGTGCTTGTCGGGGCGGTCGAGGCGCTCGGCGAGACGCGCGCGCTGCTCGTCCTTCGAGATGTGCAGCATGACCTTGACCACTCGGATGCCGAGATCGGCCGCCTCCGCCTCGAAGTTCACGATCGCGCCGTAGCGTCGTTCGATCTCGTCGGCGGGGGCGAGTTCGCGCACCCGACCGATCAGCACGTCTTCGTAGTGCGAGCGGTCGAAGACACCGAGGTGGCCCGCGTCGGGCAGGCGCTTCTCGATGCGCCACAGGAAATCGTGCGCGAGCTCCTCGGCGGTGGGCTTCTTGAACGACGCGAGTTCCACGCCCTGGGGGTCGACCGTGCCGACGACGTGGCGCACGATCCCGCCCTTGCCCGCGGTGTCCATGGCCTGCAGCACCAGCAGCACCGAGCCGGTCGCGGTGCCCGCCACACTCTGAGCGAAGAGGCGTTCCTGCAGGGCTTCGAGGGGTTCGCGGCCCGCGTCGAGGTCGGCTTTGCCGTCGGTCTTGTCGCCGTCGTAGCCGGGCGTCGATCGCGGGTCGATGTCGGTGAGGCGGAATCCGGGCTCGACGCGCAGCGCGTCGGAGGCGGGCGTGGACCATCTGCGGCGTGTGCTCATGTCCCCATCGTGTGGGGCGTCGGCGGCACGCGCCAGTGGTTGACGCGTCGACGTCCCGCCCGTCAACGCGGCAGCGGAACCTCGATCAGCTGGCGACCGCCGGTCGGCGAGGTCAGCACCTGGTCGAGCGCGACGCGGGTGGTGCAGCGGTGGTACTCCCAGCCGAAGGCGAGGGCCAGCTGCTCGAGGCGCGCGGTGTGCGGGGTGTACTGCACGCGCGACATCGCGTCGGAGCCGGCGATGCCGGCCACCTCGAGGCCGTCGAAGATCGTGCCGCCGCCGTCGTTGCCGACCACGACCTGCAGGCGCGGTTCGTCTTCGCCCGGGGGCAGCAGCAACGCGCCCACGTCGTGCAGGAAGGCCAGGTCGCCCAGCAGCACGCGGGTCACGCCCGGGCGCTCCTCGATCTGGCTGGCGAGGGCGACGCCGGTCGCCGTGGCGATCGTGCCGTCGATGCCGGCGAGACCGCGGTTGGAGTGCACGGCCACCTTCTTGCCGCCGAGCACCTCGTCGGCCACGCGCACCAGACGCGAGGAGCCGAACATGAGGCGATCGTGGGGCCAGGTGGCCCGCCAGACCGCATCGACGAGGGTCGCCCGGTCGAGGGGGGCACGGATGACCTGAACCTCGGCGTTCAGGGCGCCCAGCCGCTCGTGCGGAACGGCCGAGGCCAGGCCGTCGGCATCGGGAGCGGGGGGCGACAGGTCGACGGCAGCGTCGCGCGAGGCGCGCATCCACTCCCCCAGCCAGGCGCGGTCCCCGGACGAGGGGTGAGGGCGGATCAGGTCGACGGCGATCGTCGCGCCGTTGAGGTTGACGGGTTCTCCGGGGCCGCGGGCGGCGATCACCTCGACGTCGTCGCGCGACAGCAGGCGCGTCACCTCGCGGCTCAGGGTGGGACGCCCGAAGACGACCACGCGCTCGATGCGTCCCCCGAGGGCCGGGTCGTTCAGCAGGGCCCGGTAGCCGTGCACGATCTGCCGACCGAAGCGAGCCCCGCTGACGATCTCGGCCACCAGCGGAAAGCCCCCGTCGTGCGCGAACTGCTCGGCCGCCGCTCCGGCATCCGCTCCAGCGACGACGATGGTGCGCGGGCCCGGCGCGAGCGTGTGGGCGTCCTCGACCTCGGGGGCCACGTCGGCGACACCGATGCCGCCGCCGCCCTGGTACAGCGCTCCCGACGCCTCCGCGTCGCCGAGCGCGTCGCTCTGCGCGTCGGACGAGGGGGCGATCCCGGATGCCGCCCGCGCGGCGAGCCACGCGGGAACGGCGCCGGCGAGGGGCTCCCGGAACGGCACATTCAGGTGCACGGGTCCGGGCACCCGGGCGCCTTCACCGAGCGCGGCCGCGAGCGTCGCAGCCGCCAGGGCGTCGGCGTCAGCGGTCTGGGCGGACGACCCGTCGTCGTCGACGGTCTCGGGAACGGGGAGGTCTGCTTCGAACCGCACCGCCGAGCGGAACAGCCCCGGCTGGCGCGTGGTCTGGTTGGCGCCGACGCCGCGCAGCTCGGGCGGCCGGTCGGCGGTGAGCAGCACCAGCGGCACCCCGGCGTGATGGGCTTCGAGGGCGGCGGGCAGCAGGTTGGCGACGGCGGTGCCCGAGGTGCAGACGAGGACCGCCGGCATCCCGGTCTCACGTCCGATCCCGAGGGCGGTGAAGCCGGCGACGCGCTCGTCGATGCGCACGTGCAGGTGAACCAGACCCGCGCGTTCCAGGTCGGCAGCCACGAGCGCGAGCGCCTGCGAGCGCGACCCCGGGCTGACGACGATGTGCCGCACCCCGCGCGACACGAGGCCCGCGAGCAGAGCGGCGGCGGCGTCGGTCGCGGGCGCGGCGGAGCGGTCGTTCGACGAGGTCATGGTTCAGCCGACGGAGCCGCGCTGGCCGAGCGTGTCGTCGTCGCCCTTGCCCGGGATGTCGCCCGGGTCGTCGGTGGGCTTCGGGGCGCGAGGGTCGTCGGCTTCGGAGTCGAGCTGCGCCAGCTCTTCTTCGAGCCGCCGGATGCGCTCGTCTTGATCGGCGCGCGCGGTGTCGGACATGCGGCCCAGGAACTCGGGGTCGTCGTCGGGAGCGCGTCTCACCACGGGCTGACTCGCACGACCGCGACCGATGACGAACCACAGGATGCCGCCGAGCACCGGCAGCAGGATGACGATGGCCATCCATGCGCCCTTGTTGACGCCGCGGTGACGTCCCGCCGGCTGCACGGCGCAGTCCACGATCGTGTACACCCAGAAGACGGTCGCCACGAGCGCGAGGATGAGGAGCAACCGTGCCATGACCTGAGTCTACGTGTGCCCGCTGGACGCGGGCCGGGCGCCGGCGGTTTCCGAGGCCGCCGTAGGATGGGGGCATGCGTGCTCGCTCGGCCCTCGTCTACACCGTGCTGCGACTGCTCGCGTTCGTCGTACCGCTCGTCGTACTGCTGTTCTTCCCCGTGTTCCAGGAATTGCCCTGGCTCGCGGCGATCTTCGCGGCCCTCATCGGCCTGAGCCTGTCGCTGTTGTTCCTGCGTCGCCCGCTCGACAGCGTCACCGGCGGTCTGGCCGAGCGTCGCGCGCAGCGCACCGCCACCGGGCGTCGTACGGGCGCCGAGACCGACGCCGACACCGAAGACGCGGTGGTCGATGCCACGCGGCACGATGACGCGCCCGCGACCGGCACTTCCGAGGGCGACGCTCCGCTGCGCTGACCCCTGCGCGTTCTGCGAACCCGCCGGGGGCTCAGAACGCGAAGGCCCAGAAGAGCAGGGCGCCGTAGGCGACCGACGTGAAACTCGTCACCTGCAGCGCCGTGATGAGCTCGCGCGGGGTGCGGTAGGTCCAGACGATGAGGATCGCCGCGAGTCCGCCGAGCAGGGCGACCAGGGTCAGCCACGCCACCGGGTACACGAACGCGAGGAACACCGCGATCCCGAACGGCGCGAGGACGAACAGGGTGAACAGCACCTGCGACGCACGGCGGCCGATGAGCACCGACAGGGTGCGCTTTCCCGCGAGGCGGTCCTGCTCGATGTCGCGCAGGTTGTTGGCCAGCAGCACCGCGCAGGCGAGCAGACCCGCGGCGACCGCGCCCAGCCAGGCCTCCTGCGGCAACGACTGCACCTGCAGCCACGTCGTGCCCAGGGTCGCGACGAGGCCGAAGAAGACGAAGACGAACAGCTCGCCCATCGCGTTGTACCCGTACGGGCGCTTGCCGCCGGTGTAGAACCACGCGGCGACGATGCAGACGGCGCCGACCAGCAGCAACCACCACTGCCCCGTGCGGATGACCAGGGCCAGCCCGATCACCGCGGCGAGCGCGAAGAACGCCAGGGCGACGATCAGCACCGTCCGCGGCTTCGCCTTCTTGCCGCCGGTGAGACGGCCGGGCCCGACGCGCACGTCGTCGGTGCCGCGGATGCCGTCGCTGTAGTCGTTGGCGTAGTTCACGCCGATCTGCAGAGCGAACGCCACGGCGAGACAGGCCAGGGCGATGACCCCGTGCAGCCGGTCGTCGACGAGGGTGGCCGCACCGGTGCCGATGAGCACCGGGGTGATGGCCAGCGGCAGCGTGCGAATGCGGGCCGCCGCGATCCAGTCGCGGGCCGTGGCCGGCGCGACGGCCTGCGGTGCACCGCCCTTCGGCTTCTGGGGGTTGCCGCCGGGGCGACGCTTCGAGGACGACGTCGAACGCTTACGAGACTGTGCTGCCACGGTGGCTCATCCTAAGCCCGTGGTCACCGTCCCCCTTCGCGGACCGGTCGACCCGCGAGCCGGGCGACGCCACCGCTCCCGGGTGTCAGCGCCGCGGATCCTGCGCGAGGCGCGCGCGCACGGCGGCCCGGTCGGGCTTGCCCGACGACAGCGTCGGCAGCTCGTCGACGACGACGAGACGCGACGGACGCGCGGGCGCCCCGACCGCGTCGGCGACCACCGCGCGCACCCGTTCGAGCAGCTCGGCGTCGGCGGCGGGCGTCGGCCGCGGCACGACCACCGCCGACCCCTGGCCCCAGGTGGCATCCGCGACGGGCACCACGACGGCGCTCTCGAGTCCCGCGATGCCGCGCACCGCGGCTTCCACGCGATCGAGCGAGACGTTCACCCCGCCCGAGACGATGACGTTGTCGAGGCGTCCGGTCACGCTCAGCACGCCGTCCACGACCTCTCCCCCGTCGCCCGTGCGGTACCAGCGGGTGCCGGCGTCGTCGGAGGGGAAGACGGATGCCGTCCGCGCGGGGTCGCCGAGATATCCGTCGGCGAGCATCGACCCCGTCAGGCGCACCTCGCCGTCGACGAGGGCCACCTCGACGCCGTCGAGCGGAACCCCGTCGTACACGCAGCCGCCGCTGGTCTCGGTCGAGCCGTAGGTGCGCACGATCCGCACCCCCGCGGTCTCGGCGCGCTCGCGCACCGTGGGCGCCAGGGCCTGACCGCCGATGAGGACGGCCTCGAACGAGCGCAGCGCCTTCGCCACCGTCGGATCGGTGTCGGCGGCATCCAGCAGTCGTTGCAGTTGGGCGGGAACCAGTGAGGTGTACGTCGGCACCCGGGCGCCGTTCTCGTGCGACGCCATGCCGAGCGCCGCGGCGGCGAACGGTTCGGGGCGGAAGGGACCCGCGACGACCGCCGGCTCGCGATCGGCGAGCAGAGCCCGCACGAGCACCTGCGCCCCCGCGACGTAGGTGGCGGGAACGGCCAGCAGCCAGGCGCCCTCACCGATGCGCGCCGCCGTCGCATACGCACTGCTGATCAGGGCGTTGCGGCTGAGCAGCACCGACTTCGGCACGCCGGTCGATCCCGACGTGGTGACCACGGCGGCCGTTCCCGGGGGGACGTCCGCGGGCAGGTCCGCCCCCGCCCCCAGCGACACCGCGGGACCGGCGCCGAGCACCGCGGTACGCAGGGCGCGCAGCACGTCGCGGGGATCGCCGGATGCCGGAGCCTCGAGCCTCATGAGCGCTCGGCTCGACGGCATCCGGGGCTCAGTAGTGCCACGGGACGTCGGACCAGTCGGGGTCACGCTTCTCGAGGAAGGAGTCACGGCCCTCGGCGGCCTCGTCGGTGCCGTACGCGAGACGCGTGGCCTCACCGGCGAAGACCTGCTGGCCGACGAGCCCGTCGTCGACCGCGTTGAAGGCGAACTTGAGCATGCGGATCGCCGTCGGCGACTTGGTGAGGATCGTGCGGGCCATGGCGAGAGCTTCGCGCTCGAGTTCGGCGTGCGGGACGACACGGTTGACCGCGCCCATCTCGTACGCGCGCTGGGCGGAGTACTCCTCGGCCAGGAAGAAGACCTCGCGGGCCAGCTTCTGCCCGATCTGGCGGGCGAAGTACGCGGACCCGTACCCGGCGTCGAACGACCCGACGTCGGCATCGGTCTGCTTGAAGCGACCGTGCTCGGCGCTGGCGATCGACAGGTCGCACACCACGTTGAGCGAGTGGCCGCCGCCCGCCGCCCATCCGGGCACGACCGCGATGACGACCTTCGGCATGAAGCGGATCAGCCGCTGCACCTCGAGGATGTGCAGACGCCCCGCGCGACCCGGGTCGTGCACGGTGTGCTCCTCGTGCGAGTACTTGTACCCGTCACGACCTCGGATGCGCTGATCGCCGCCGGAGCAGAACGCCCAGCCGCCGTCCTTCGCGCTCGGACCGTTGCCGGTGAGCAGCACCACGCCGATGCGGTGATCCTGTCGCGCGATGTCGAGCGCCGAGTACAGCTCGTCGACCGTGTGCGGCCGGAAGGCGTTGCGCACCTCGGGCCGGTCGAACGCGATGCGCGCCACCCGCCCGTCGTGGGTGACGTGCGCGGTGATGTCGGTGTATCGCTCGGCGCCCGGCGCCAGCGTCCACTCGGCGGGGTCGAACAGCTCGGAGACGGTCACCGTCTCAGCCTACGACCCGACGCGGCGGGCGGATCCGGCGGTCGCCGCCCGGAACCCCCGCCTCGCCGTACAGGTGCCCGACCGGAATCAGGCGTTCTTGCCGTCGCGCCAGGTGAGCCACCGCTCGATGAGCGAGTAGTCCCACTCGGGCCCCGAGAAGCCGAGGGTGAACAGTCGCGTGCCCGCCTCGAACAGGGCGTCGGCGTCGGACTCGTCGCGGTCCTTCAGCTCGTTCGAGACGACGAGGGTCGACAGGTCGCGTCCCTCGGTCTCGGCCCACTTCTCGATGACCCCGAGCTTGTGGGGCAGTTCGTCGGGGGTGACGAAGCTGTGCCAGATGTCGGCGTGACGCGCGACGATGCGCAGGGTCTTCTGCTCGCCCTTGCCGCCGATCATGACGGGGACCTTGCGGGTGGGGGCGGGGTTGAGCTTGCCCCAGCGGTCGACGATGCGGTCGAGGTCGGTGGCGAGCGCGTTCAGCCGCGAACCCGCGGTTCCGAACTCGTAGCCGTACTCGTCGTAGTCGCGCTCGAACCAGCCCGAGCCGGTTCCGAAGATGAAGCGGCCGGTGTCGCCGCCCTTCTTGCTGATGTGGTCGATGGTGCGGGCCATGTCGGCCTGCAGGTCGGCGTTGCGGTAGCTGTTGCAGTTGACCAGCGCACCGAACTCGACCCGTTCGGTCTGCTCGGCCCACGCCGCGAGCATCGTCCACGCCTCGAAGTGCTCGCCGTCGGGGTCGCCGTACAGCGGGAAGAAGTGGTCCCAGTTGAAGAGGACGTCGACGCCCATCTCCTCGAGGCGCAGGACGGCGTCGCGGATGTCGGAATACTGCACGTGCTGCGGCTGGATCTGGACGCCGAGCCGGACCGGGGTATCGAAGAGCATGCGGTCAGCCTATTCCCGGGCACCGGCCCCGAGGCCAGGATGGGGGGATGAGCTCCACGTCCCTTCCCCCGCTCGCCGACGTCCTCTCCACCGCGCGGGTGGTCGCCCTCCCCCTGGCAGCCCGGTTCCGCGGCATCGAGACGCGCGAGGCCGTCGTGTTCGAGGGCCCCGAGGGATGGACGGAGTTCTCGCCGTTCCCCGAATACGACGACGCCGAGGCGGCGACCTGGTTGGCCGGTGCCCTCGACTTCGGCTGGCGCGCCGCCCCGGTCGCGGTGCGGGACGCCATCCCCGTCAACGCCACGATGCCCGCCGTCGCAGCCTCCGAGGTGGCGCGGATCCTCGCCCGGTACGACGGATGCCGGACGGTCAAGGTGAAAGTCGCCGAGGCGGGGCAGGTGCTCGCCGACGACGTCGCGCGCGTCGGGGCCGTGCGCGAGGCGATGGGCCCGGAGGGGCGCGTGCGGATCGACGCGAACGCCGCGTGGAACGTCGACGAAGCCGAGCGGGCCGTGCACGCCCTGGCCGAGTTCGACCTCGAGTACGTCGAACAGCCGTGCGCCGCCGTCGAGGAGCTCGCCGAACTGCGCGAGCGCATCGCCTACCTCGACATTCCGATCGCGGCCGACGAGAGCGTGCGGAAGGCCGCCGATCCCCTTCTGGTCGCACGTGCCGGGGCCGCCGACCTGCTCGTCGTGAAGGCGCAGCCGCTGGGCGGGGTGCACGCGGCGCTCGACATCGTGGCGCAGGCGGGCCTGCCGGCAGTTGTGTCCAGCGCGCTCGACACCTCGATCGGTCTGGCGATGGGCGCCGCCCTCGCCGCGGCTCTTCCGCAACTGGACTACGACTGCGGGCTCGGCACCGCCGCCCTCTTCACCGCCGACGTCGTGGCATCCCCGCTGGTGCCCCGGGCGGGCGTGCTGCGCGTCGAGCGTCCCCGCCCCTCGGCCGTCGATCTCGATCGCGTGGCCGCTCCCGACGAGCGACGCGACTGGTGGCTCGCGCGACTGCGGCGCTGCTATCGCACCCTCGAACTCACTCGAGGATGAGGCGCACGATCTGCGCGAGGCGCTCGCCGAGCTGAGCGTGCGACGCCGCGGGCGAGACCCGCATCATGAGGGCGGTCTCGGCGGTCGACACCCACGCCGACAGCAGCAGCTCGGTCGCCGCTTCCGCCGGCACCCGCAGCACCAGTCCTCGCGCCTCGGCGATGTCGCGCACGAGCTGGGTGACGCTCTCGCCCAGGGCCTGGTTCGACGAGAGGTAGGCCGCGGCGAACTCGGCGTTGCGCAGCGCCTGCAGACGGATCTCGGCGCCGAGCAGTACGTCGAGGCGATCGTCGCCGGTGACCTCGAGCACTCCCTGCACCAGCTGCAGCACCTCGCCCGTGGCATCCAGTCCCCGGTCCTCGATCGAGGTGACGCGCTCGCGGACGGCCGAGATCGTCTGCTCCGCCGAGCGGGCGCACAGAGCGAGGAACAGCTCCTCCTTCGAGGCGAAGTTCGAGTAGAAGGCGCCGCGGGTGAAGCCGGCGCGCTCGCAGACGGCTTCGACCGAGGCGGAGTCGATGCCGACCTCGGCGAACATCTCGGCGGCGGCGTCCATCAGGCGGGTGCGGGTGTTCTCGCGCCGGCGCGACGGTGCGGGGGCGGTGTCGGTCATCCGCATCCTCCTGTTCACGGGGGAGATCCAGGTACGACCACCCCCTCGGCGACTACGATACATTGATGTATCCGATACGGTGATGTATCGACTCGTTCACCGATCGTGGGAGCCACCGTGTCGACATTCCTGTACACCCTGGGCCGTTGGTCGTTCCGCCACCCGTGGCGCGTTCTGACCGCCTGGCTCCTGGTGCTCGTGCTGGCCGGCGGCGGGGTGGCACTGCTCGCCAAGGGCACCGACAACACCTTCACCATCCCGGGCACCGAGTCGCAGGCCGGTCTCGAGATGCTCGAGCGCACCTTCCCCCAGGTGAGCGGGGCGAGCGCCGAGATCATCGTGGTGGCCGCCGACGGCGCGAGCGTGCGTGACCAGGCGTACCAGGATGCCATCACCACCACCACCGGCGACATCGGCAACCTCGACTTCGTCGAGGCCGTCACCGACCCCTACGACGCCCGCATCTCGGGTGGCATCGCCGACGACGACCGCGCGGCGATCGTGCGCATCCAATTCGCCGGAGAAGCCACCGCCGTCCCCGCCTCCACCGAAGACGGGCTGCGCGAGGCGGCCACGGCCCTGGGCTCCGCCCTGCCGAGCGGATCGCAGGCCGTGCTCGGCGGCCAGCTGTTCGCCAGCGAGGTCCCCGGCGCCACCCTCACCGAGGCCCTCGGCGTGCTCATCGCCGCCCTCGTGCTGATGGTGACGTTCCGCTCGTTCCTCGTGGCCGGCATGCCGCTGGCCACCGCCATCCTGGGCGTCGCCCTGTCGGTGGCCCTGATCTTCATCGCCACCGGCTTCGCGACCGTCTCGTCGACCACGCCGCTGCTGGCGGTGATGCTGGGTCTCGCGGTCGGCATCGACTACGCCCTCTTCATCGTCTCGCGACATCAAGACCAGACGAGAGCGGGAATGGACCCCGAGGAGTCCACCGCTCGCGCCGTCGGCACCGCCGGTTCCGCCGTCGTCTTCGCCGGCATCACCGTGCTCATCGCCCTCATCGGCCTGAGCTTCGCCGGCATCCCGTTCCTCACCACCATGGGGATCGCCGCGTCGGTCGCCGTCGCGATCGCGGTGTGCGTCGGACTCACCCTGACCCCGGCCTTCCTCGGCTTCGCCGGGCACCGCGTGGTCGGGTGGGGGTACAAGCGACCCGCGAAGCGTTCCCGCCGAGCCCGCGGCACCTCCGATGACGACGCCGCGGCGGTCGCCCAGGCCGCCGCCGAGCGCGACGAGAAGATCGTGGCCGCAGCCTCGCGCGCCGAACGCAACGGCCCGGCCAAGCGCTGGGTGGGGCTGGTCACCCGGCATCCCGTCGTCACCACCGTCGCGATCGTCGGCCTGCTGGGGGTCACCGCGATCCCCGCCGCCAGCCTCGCGCTCACCCTGCCCAACGCCGGCCAGCTCCCCGAGGGAGACGAAGCCCGCGTCGCGTACGAGCTCACCGACGAGTACTTCGGCCCGGGCGCCAACGGCCCGCTCATCATGACCGGCACGATCGTCACCTCGAACGACCCCCTGACGCTCATGACCGACATCGGAGACGAGATCGCGAAGATCCCCGGGGTCGCCGAGGTCGCTCTGGCGACCCCGAACGAGACCGCCGACACCGGCATCGTGCAGATCGTGCCCGAGACCGCCCCCGACGACCCCCGCACCGCCGACCTCGTGCGGGAGCTCCGCGCGCAAGAGGACCGCCTGTACGACCAGTTCGGCGTCCGTCTGCTCGTCACCGGCTACACCGCCGTGACCATCGACATCTCCGACCAGCTGGGAGCGGCCCTGCTGCCCTTCGGCCTCTTCGTCGTCGGCCTGTCGCTCGTGCTGCTGATGATCGTGTTCCGCTCGATCTGGGTGCCGCTGACCGCCGCCGGCGGCTACCTGCTGTCGGTGGCCGCCTCGTTCGGGGTCGTGGCCGCGGTGTTCGAGTGGGGCTGGTTCGCCGACGCCCTGCACGTGGCCAAGGTCGGCCCCATCATCAGCTTCATGCCCATCGTCGTGATGGGCGTATTGTTCGGCCTCGCGATGGACTACCAGGTCTTCCTGGTCTCGCGGATGCGCGAGGACTACGTGCACGCGGACCGCGAGGGGCGCACGCCCCGCGAGGTGGCGCTCGGCGCCGTGCGCAGCGGCTTCGCGGCCTCGGCCCGCGTCGTGGTCGCGGCCGCCGTCATCATGTTCGCCGTCTTCGTGGCGTTCGTGCCCGAGGGCGACTCGAGCCTCAAGCCCATCGCCCTGGGTCTGGCCGTCGGCGTGGCCGTCGACGCCTTCCTCGTGCGCATGACCCTCGTGCCCGCGGTCCTCGCCCTGCTGGGCGACAAGGCCTGGTGGATGCCGCGCTGGCTCGACCGCCTGCTGCCGAAGCTCGACGTCGAGGGCGAAGCCGTCGAGCGCGAGGTGCGCCTCGCCGACTGGCCGGCGGAGCCCGCCATGGCCGTCGCCGCCGACGACCTTCGCACGGTCGGAGCCTCGGATGCCGAGGAGCCCGTGTTCCGCGACGTCTCGCTGCGTCTCGGATTCGGCGGCACCCTGCTGGTCACCGGTGAGAGCCGCACCACCCGCACGCTGCTCCTCGCCCTGTCGGGGCGCCTCGCCGGCATCGACGGGCGTCTGCGCGTCGATGGACTGCTCGTTCCCGAGCGCGCGGGAGCCGTGCGCTCCCGCGTCGGCGTCGCCCTGCTCGACGACCCCGCCGAGGCCGCGCGCACCGTCGCCGACGCGGTCGCGGGTCGCGCGCGCATCATCGTCGTGTCCGACGTCGACCGCCTCGACGACGACACCCGCGACGACGTCGCCCACGTGCTCCGCCGCGCCGCCACCGAGGCGCGCGAACGTTCGGGAGAGGACTCCTCCCCGTTCACGCTCATCGTGTCGGCCCGCGACGAACGCCGGGCCCTCGCCCTGCTGGCCGAGGCGCACCGCCCGGACGTGGCCTCGCTCGCCCTTCCGACACCGCGGCGCCACCGCGCGCCGGATTCCCCGCAGCCCGAAACCTACGCCGATCTCTCCGAGGTGTTCGCATGACTCTCCCCGTCGAGCGCTCCCGTTCGCGCCGCCCCGTGACCTGGCTCACCCTCGTCGGCGTGCTGCTGCTGCCGGCCGTCATCGGCGGCATCCTCGTGGGCGCGCTGTACAACCCCACCGACCGGCTCGAGAACATCACCGCCGCCATCGTCAACGACGACAAGGCCGTCGAGCTGAACGGTCAGCTCGTGCCGCTCGGTCGTCAGCTCACCGGCGGTCTGGTCAAGGGCGCCGACGACCAGTCGAGCAACATCGACTGGGTCATCTCGAACGACGCGGATGCCGCGGCGGGCCTCGCCGACGGCACCTACACCGCCGTCGTGACCATCCCCGAGAACTTCACGGCCGCCTCGCTGTCGACCCGCCCCGGAGAGAGCCCCGAGAAGGCCACGATCGGCGTCGCGACGGCCCCCAACGCCCGGGTCGTCGACGGTGCGATCACCGCGACCCTGGCCTCCACCGCCTCGAGCGTCTACGGCAGCGAGCTGTCGTCGCAGTACCTCAAGAACGTCTTCCTCGGCTTCACGACCCTCGGCGACCAGCTGGGCACGGCCGCCAGCGGGGCGCACCAGCTCGCCGACGGTGCCGGGCAGGCCGCCTCCGGCGCGACCGGACTGCGCGACGGTCTGGGTCAGCTCGCCGACGGCGCCTCGCAGCTGTCGACCGGAGCGGGACAGCTCGCGAGCGGCGCGGGACCCCTGGCCGACGGCGCCACTCAGCTCTCGAGCGGCGCGGGCGCCCTCGCGCAGGGAACGCGCGATGCCGCCACCGGCGTCGGCAAGCTGGCCGGCGGAGCCGACGGCATCGCCGCCGGCAATCAGCAGCTCGCCACGCAGATCAACGGCCTCGCAGACCAGATCCCGCCCGGCTTCGAAGACGCCGCCACCCGCCTGGCGCAGGCCGCCCCGCAGGTGAACACCGCCCTGGTCGATGCGGCCGCCGCCCTGCAGAAGGCCGCCGACGAATGCACCGGCACCCCCGAGCAGTGCACGGCGTTGCGCAACGCCTCCGACGAAGCCAACAAGGCGCTCCCGCAAGCCACCGAGACGGTGGCCAAGATCGGCGAGCTGGCCGGGCAGGCCTCGCAGCTCCCCGCCGGGATCCGCACCATCGCCGACGCCAACCAGCAGCTCGCCGACGGCGCAGCCGGCCTCGCCGGCGGAGCGCGCGAGGCCGAGACGGGGATCAACACGATCGCCGGCGGCATCGACGCCCTCTCCGGCGGCGCGAACCAGCTCGCCGACGGCGCGCGGCAGTTCGGCACCGGCGCGTCGGCCCTCAGCTCCGGCGCCGCACAACTGGCATCCGGCACCCAGGGCGCCCAGGACGGCGCCGGTCAACTCGCCGACGGCGTGAGCCAGGTGGCATCCGGCACCACGTCTCTCGCCGACGGCCTCGACACCGCCGTGTCGCAGCTGCCGAGGTACTCCGACGCCCAGGCGACCACCCTCGCCGACGTCGTCGCCGACCCGGTGTCGGCCACCGGCGCGAGCGACTCGCTCTTCGGCCTGGCCGCCGTTCCGCTGCTCGCCATGGCCGTGCTGTGGTTCGGCGGGCTCGCCTCGTTCGTGGCCTTCCAGGCGGTGTCGGCGCGCGCGCTGACGAGCCGACGCCCCTCGGCGCTCGTCGCCCTGCGCGGCTTCGCCCCCGCAGCTGCCGTCGGCGCCGTGCAGGGTCTGCTGGTCGCGGGCGTGGTGCAGGTGGCATCCCAGTACGACTGGGACGACTGGGCCCTGTTCGCCGTCATCTGCATCGCCGCGGGCGTGGCCTTCGCCGCCGTGCACCAGGCCCTCGTCGCCGTGTTCGGCGGAGCGGGACGCTGGGTCGCCGCGGTGATCGGCGCCCTCGCCCTGGGGGCGACGATCGTCTCGACGGTGCCACCGGCCCTCGCCGCCGCCGCATCGCTCATGCCCACCGCCCCGGTGTACGACGCGATGCTCGGCGCCCTGTCGTCGTCGAGCGGGGTCGCCGCCGGCATCGCCGGGCTGGTGGTGTGGGCCGTGCTGTCGCTGGTGGTGACGACGCTGATCGTGACGCGTCGCCGCACCACGTCGGCGCGCGCCGCAGCGGTCTCCGTCGCCTAGCCCGCTCCCCCTCCCCCCCTGTTGAGTGTCCAAGACACGCCGCTGAGCCGCCCCCGGCCGCGGCGTGTTCTGGACACTCAACGGAGGGCGGGCCGCGCGTGAGGGTCCTCCACAGGGAGGGTTGTCCACACGCGGGGCGGGGGCGCGCAGCGCGGGGCACCGTGCCCGGTGTCTGCTGTCGGGCATGCGCCCTCGACCTCTCCCCGCCGAGCTCGGCACCGCGTTCCACGTTCGCGACGCGGACCGTCTCGGCATCCCGCCCAGAAGGCTCCGCGCTCGCGGCCTGCGGTCGCCGTTCCACGGCGTCCGGTACGCCGGCGACGACCCCGGACTCGGATCCGTCGCGGAGCGATGCCACGCGTACCTCCCGCGGATGTCGGGGGGCCAGTTCTTCAGCCACGTCACGGCCGCCTCACTGTGGGGGATGCCGCTGCCTTTTCCGCACGGCGAGGAGCTGCACGTGTCGGCGGTACCGCCGGCTCGGGAGCCCCGCACTTCGAGGGTCACCGGACACCGCCTGGTGATGCCGCCCGACGGAATCACCCTCCTCGACGATCTGCCCGTCGCCGCTCGAACGGAGACGTGGGCGCAACTCGGCGCCGTGCTGCGCGTGGACGACCTCGTCGCGGTCGGCGACTGGCTCGTGGCCCAGGGCGATCCGGTGCCGGGCCTCGAGGAGGTGGCGATGCGCGCCCGACGGCGCGGAGCGGTGGCGCTCCGCGAGGCGGCCGGTCTGATTCGCCCGGGTGCGGAGTCACCGCGCGAAAGCGCCGTGCGTCTCGTCCTCGTGGATGCCGGTCTGCCCGAGCCCCAGCTCAACTGGACGCTTCGGACGGCCTCGGGGCTCTTCGTCGCCCGACTCGATATGGCTTACCCCGAACAGCGCGTCGCCGTGGAATACGACGGGCGCCATCACGCCGAAGCCGCACAGTTCCGCCGCGACGCCGACCGGTGGCGGGCGATCAGCGACGCGGGATGGACCCTGGTCCGCGTCCTCGCGCATCATCTCGACGCGCCGAACCAGCTCATCGTCGCGCCGGTCCGCAGCGCCCTGCTGGCCGCACGTCCCCGTTGAGTGTCCAGGACACGCCGCGACGCACAGCGAGGACGCGGCGTGTCTCGGACAGTCAACGGGCAAGCCCCGGCCGCGGCGCGAGTCACGGCAGAGGCCCCGCAAGAGCGCCCGCCCGCTCTCTGCGCGTGCGCGACGGAGCCCCGCCCGCGCTCGGCGCGCGCCCCTCAGCGGCCACAACACGGTTGAGTGTCCAAGACACGCCGCCAGGCACGACGGGCACGCGGCGTGTCGTGGACACTCAACGGGCAAGCCCCGGCCGCGGCGCGAGCCACGGCAGAGGCCCCGCAAGAGCGCCCGCCCGCGTTCGGCGCGTGCGCGACCGACCGTCCGCCCGCTCTCTGCGTGTTCGCGAGGGAGCGCCGCCTGCGCTCAGCCGGCGCCCCTCAGCGGCCACGACACTGTTGAGTGTCCAAGACACGCCGCCACGCACGGCGGGCACGCGGCGTGTCCTGGACACTCAACGGACAGACCGACGCCCAGCGTCAGGTCGTCAGACCGCTGTACGCGTGCAGGCCCTTGAAGAACACGTTCACGATCGTGAAGTTGAACAGCACGGCGGTGAAGCCGATGATCGACAGCCACGCCGAGCGGGTGCCGCGCCAGCCGCGGGTCGCGCGGGCATGGATGTATCCGGCGTAGAGCACCCAGATGACGAAGGTCCAGACTTCCTTGGTGTCGAAGCCCCAGAACCGGCCCCACGCGTCGTTCGCCCAGATGGACCCGGCGATGAGGGTGAACGTCCAGAAGATGAAGCCGACGATCGCGAAGCGGTAGGCGAGCGACTCCAGCGCGTCGGCCTTGGGGACCGTCCGCAGGAAGCTGCGCTTGGGCGCGTCGTCCGACGGCGCCGCCTCGGCGAGCTTGCGTTCGCGGCGCGTCTGGATGAGCTGCACCACCGACAGCCCGAACGCCAGGGCGAACAGGGCCGTGGCCAGGCTGGCGACGAACACGTGGACCACGAGCCACACCGACTTCAGCGGGTCGGCCAGCGGCACGACCTCGACGTGGAACGCGAGCGTCGCCCCGCCGAGCAGCAGCACGGTGAGGCCCGTCATCAGCGCGCCCAGGAAGCGCAGGTCGTAGCGGGTGAGCACGGCGAGGTACACCGCGATGATGAGCAGCAGACCGGTCATCGCGAACTCGTACATGTTCGACCACGGCACACGCTCGGCGGCGATGCCGCGCAGCACCGTCGCGGTGAGGTGGAACACGAACCCGAGCGCCGTCAGCACCGTTCCCAGCCGCGCCCAGAGGTAACGGGGCTTCGGTGCGGTAGTGGATGCCGACGACCCGGTCGATCCGCCGATCACTCCCCCGCCCCCCGCGGTGACGAGCTCGCGGGCGACGACGTCGTCCTTCGCCTTCAGCGCGAGGTCGGAGCGTCGTGCGAGGTCGATCGCGTAGGCGATGAACGCCAGCACGTAGATGGTGACCGCCGTCCACACCAGGAGGAGGGAGATCTCGTCGAGGAGAAGCGGGTCGGTTCCGGGCATGGTGTCAGTCTACTTTTCCGGTGTCGGGGTGGCGCGGAGTCGGAAGGGACGAGGCGTGCTTCTCGGCGAGCTGGGCGACGGCGGCGCCGAGGGTGGGGTCTTCACCGCGAGCCAGGCCCGCGTACTCGACGGTCACGGCGTCGCCCTGCGGCGTCGCCTTGACCCACATGCGCCGACGCGGGACGAACAGGGCGGTCATGAGCCCGAACAGCGCGAGCAGCGCGAAGGCGAGCACCCAGGGACCGGCGAGGTCACGGTGGATCGACAGCGAGGCGAAGCGCTTCACCGAACCGTCGTACCCGGAGGCGCCGGCGGGGGCCTCGTTCTCGAACGTGATGGTGCCGAGACCGTTCGGCAGGTCCTGGGTCTCGCCCGGCATGAGCTGCAGGGCGGGGGTGCCGCTGTCACCGCCGGCGATCTGCGTCATCCCGGAGGGGTCGAGCGTGTAGACCGACCGGGGCGTGCCGTCGTCGATGCCGAGGTCGCCCTCGTAGACGCGCAGCGTCAGCACGGGGTACTCCAGCGCGCCGTAGGTCGAGGTGAGCGCGCCCGAGGGCAGCACGTCCATCGTCGGGTAGAAGAAACCGAGCAGGCCGAGCTGCTGCGGCAGTCCGTCGGCGACCTTGATGACGCCGAGCGAGGTCATGTTGGCATCCTGGGGAAGGAAGGCCACGGAGTCGTGGAAGACCTCCCGCCCCTCGGCGTCGCGGATAGTGACGGTGGGCGCGTAGCCGTTGCCCAGCAGGTAGACACGGTCGCCCTGCACGTCGAGCGGGTGGTTGACGCGCACCTCGCCGTCCTCGGGCTCGCCGCCCGGGGCTCGCGTGGTCATGTGCGCCACGAAGTCGCCCGCCTGACCCGAGCCGGGCTGGCCGGGCGGCACGTAGGCGACGTCGAAGGCGTCGAGCGTCATGGAGTACGGCGTGAGCGTGTCGCCGCCGACGAAGCGGCCGGGGTTGAACGAGGAGTAGTCGAGCAGGCTGTTCGCGAACGCCTGGCCCTCCACGAGCACCCGTTGCCCCGTGTAGGTGAAGCCGCCTCCGACGCCGACGGCGATGAGCACGCCCACCAGGGCCGCGTGGAAGACCAGGTTGCCCGTCTCGCGCAGGTAGCCGCGCTCGGCCGACACCGAGTACGTGCCGCGCCCGTCGTACCGGGCGACGCGGTATCCGCTCTTGCGCAGCTGAGCGGCGGCGCTGTCGACGGCGGCCGCGGCGACGGCATCCGCGTCTCCGGCGACCGTGAGGCGGCGGGTGCGGTGGTCGTCCAAGCGCGACAGCCGCGCGGGCGTGCGCGGGGGCTGCGAGCGCAGGGCCTTCCAGTGGTGTTTGGTGCGCGGCAGCACGCAGCCGATCAGCGAGATGAACAGCAGCAGGTAGATCGCCGAGAACCACGGCGAGCTGTACACGTCGAACAGGCTGAGCTTGTCGAGCACCGGCGCCAGGTCGGGGTTGTCGGTGAAGTACTGGGTGACGCCGTTGGGGTCGGCGGTGCGCTGCGGCACGAGCGAGCCGGGGACGGCGGCGATCGCGAGCAGGAGCAGCAGCACGAGAGCGGTGCGCATGCTGGTGAGCTGACGCCAGCCCCAGCGCGCCCATCCCACGACGCCGAGGCGCGGCTGCACGATGTCGTCGCCGGAGCCGTCCGCGACGACGGAGTCGGCGTGGTCGGACGGGCGCAGCACGCCGTCGGCGGGTTCGGTCACGGTCTTTCCTCGATCAGAGCGGGAGTTGGACATTGCCGATCACTCCCTGCAGGGTCGACATCCACTGGCCCCAGACGCCCGTGACCATGAGCAGGCCGAGCGCGATGAGAAGGCCGCCGCCGATGAGGTTGACGACGCGGATGTGCTTGCGCACGAACGACACCGAGCGCGTCGCCCACCCGAAGCCGAGGGCGAGCAGAACGAACGGGATGCCGAGCCCCAGCGAGTACGCCAGTCCCAGCAGTGCCGCCCGGCCCGGGTCGCCGAGGTTGTACGACACCGAGAGGATCGCCGCCAGCGTCGGGCCGATGCAGGGGGTCCAGCCGATGCCCAGCGCGATGCCGAGCAGGGGGGCACCGATCAGGCCCAGGTTGCCGCGCGACTGCAGCCGCACCGAGCGCTGCGCCACCCCGAAGAGGCCGATGAACACGAGTCCCATGAGGATGATGACGACACCCATGACGCGCGTGATGACGTCGCCGTAGCGGGTGAAGAACATGCCGGCGGCTCCGCCGAGCACGTTGATCGCCATGAACACCACGGTGAATCCCGCGATGAACAGGAGGGTCCCACCGAGCAGGCGCCCCCGGCCGGCTCCGGATGCCGAGCCCCCGCGCGGGGCGACGGCACCGCCGATGTACCCCAGGTACCCCGGCACGAGCGGCAGCACGCACGGCGACAGGAACGAGATGAGACCGGCGGCGAGCGCGAGGGGAAGAGCCACCCAGAGTGCGCCGTCGAAGACGAGAGCGCCCGGGTTCACGCGGGCTCCGCGACCAGCGTGCGCACCATGGACTCGAGGATCGAGGCCTCGGGGAGCTCGCCGATGACGCGGGCGGCGACGCGGCCCTGCTTGTCGAGCACGAGGGTGGTGGGCGTCGCGTTGATGGGGGTCTTGTCGGCGAAGGCGAGCTTCAGCTCCCCGTCGTTGACGGCCATGGCACTCGAGTACGACACCCCGTGATCGCGGGCGAACGACAGCGCCGTGGCGGGCTGGTCGTAGGTGTTGATGCCGAGGAAGGCCACGTCCTGGCCCTGGAAGCTCTGATAGGCCTGCTCGAGGCGCGGGGCCTCGATGATGCACGGGCCGCACGTGGCATACCAGAAGTTCACGACGAGCACCTTGCCGGCGTAGTCGGCGCTCGACACCGGTGAGCCGTTGTCGAGGCTGCCCGAGAACTCCACGGCCTCGCCGCGGTCCGACTCGGGGATCTCCTGCCACTGCAGCCCGTTGGCGGCGATGTAGCCCTTGTTGTCACCCGCCCGGTACTGCTCGGCGAGGGGGTCGGGCGTGCAGGCCGCGAGGCCCATCACGAGGGCCGCGGCGGCGGCCATCGCTCCGGCGACGGTGAGGATTCGGCGCATCAGACGGCTCCTACGTCGACGGCTCCGGCGGTGGTGGCCGGCTCGGCGTACGCCACCTCGACCCAGCGCGTCGAGCCGTCGGCGCCGTCTCGCCGTTCGAAGCTCGTCACGCTCGACAGCGCGCAGCGGCGCTTGCGGGGGTCGTGGCGGGTGGGTTGGTGGGAGAGGGCGAGGTGGGTCACCCAGATCGGCAGCTGGTGCGAGACGATGACGACGTCGCCCGAGGGCACGCGTTCCCACGCGTCGCCCATGGCCTCGGTCACCCGCGCCACGACGCGCGCGTAGGGCTCACCCCAGCTGGGAACGGCGGGTTGACGCAGGTGCCGCCAGTTCAGCGGGTTGGCGAGCGCCCGCTTCATCCGCCGTCCCTCGAAGACGTTGGTCGGCTCGATCACCCGCTCATCGATCACGGGCTCGATGCCGAACAGCGTCACGAACGGCTCCGCCGACTCACGTGTGCGCTGCAGCGGTGAGGCGATGAGGGCCGAGACGGGCCGCTCGAGGCCGTGGACGTACTCGGCGGCCTGGCGCGCCATATGCCGACCGTCGACGCTGAGGCCGAATCCGGGGAGCCGACCGTACAGCACGCGACGGGGGTTGTGGACCTCTCCGTGGCGCACGAGATGAAGGCGATCGGCGGGCACGACGCCAGTCTACGGGCGGGTTCTGTGGTCTGACTGAGCGAGGGGGCGGGTTGCTTCGACGTGGAGATACCCGCGGATACCGGGCCCGCAGGAGGTGTGCGCGCGCGTCGACGGGGACTCGACCCCGCGATGTCCGCCGACCCTCAGGCGTCGGTGCGCGACGCCGGGGCGTCGTTGCGGGAAGCCAGAAGCGAACGGATGCGCGCGTACAGGAACCACGCGACTCCGATCACGACCGCGGCGATCACGACGTACTGCAGGATCGAGGCGTACTCCTCGACGATGTGCCAGTTCTCGCCCAGCAGGAAGCCCGACAGCACGAAGATCGTGTTCCAGATCAGGCTGCCGGCGCCCGTGAGCAGACCGAACCGCCACGTCGGCATCTTGGCGACGCCGGCGGGGATCGAGATGAGACTGCGGAAGATCGGGATCATTCGCCCGAAGAACACGGCCTTGCCGCCGTGGCGCTCGAACCACGCGACCGTGCGGTCGACGTCTTCGGGGTGCAGCAGCGGCATCTTCGCGGCGAACGAACGCAGACGCGCGGCTCCGAGCCACCGCCCGAGGCCGTAGAGCATGAAGGCGCCGACGATCGAGCCGACGGTCGTCCACAGCAGCGCCTCGAACAGCGTGAACGAGCCGCGGCTGGCGGTGAGGCCCGCCATCGGCAGGACGACCTCGCTCGGCAGAGGCGGGAAGAGGTTCTCGAGGGCGATGGCGACGCCCGCGCCCACCGGTCCGATGATCTCCATGAGCGACACGGTCCAGTCGGCCAGCGACGTGAGCCACGACTGCCCGTCCTCGGAGCCGGAGCTCGCGCGCAGGGGGGAGAGAGTGAGGGTGGTGTCGGTCATCGGGTGCCTTCGCGCTCGGTGATCGGCCGCCCGACCGGACGCCCGTTCCAGGCTACGGTCCGGTCATGCGCGGTTCCTGGGGGTTGCCCCCGAGCGGTTCAGGATGCCGAGACCCCGGCGCCGACGAACGCGGCCGCGATGAACCACACCGCCGCCATCCCGACGATGGTGGCCAGCGGCACCCAGAACGCCAGGCGATGGCGCACGAGGCGCACGATCGCGGCGACCACGCCGATCAGCAGGATGACCCAGGGCGAGATGACGGCCGTCCAGAAGCCGATGTTCATCAGCCCCGTGTCGCAGTTCGACGGCCCGCACTGGTCGGCGGCGAACGCCAGCAGCACTCCCGCGTACGAGGCCCCCAGCGCCAGCAGGGGAAGGAGCACGAGCAGGATGATCGTGAGCGCGACGTCCCAGCCACGCGCCTTGCGCACTGTCGGTTCGGGACGCATCGTCCGGAAAGATTCCGGCGGCAACGAGTAGGTCACGCCCCCATCGTAGATTCGCGCCCGGGTGCGCGCGCACGGCGCACGTAGACTGGTCGATCGTGAGCGAACGCGTCCTGGTCAACCAGCTGAAATCCCTTCCCGCCGGCCCCGTCGAGGTGTCGGGATGGGTCGAAACCGTCCGCGACCAGAAGAAGGTGCAGTTCGTCGTCCTCCGCGACGAGACCGGCGCGGTGCAGCTGGTGAACCCGGCGACGCGTCCCTCCGAAGAGGCGACGGATCAGGATGCCGCCGCCCTCGCCCTCACCGAGACGATCGGCGCCCTGTCGACCGGCACCTTCCTGACCGTGCGCGGCGAGCTCAAGCACGACGAGCGCGTCAAGCTCGGCGGCGTCGAGATCAAGGTGGGCGAGCTCGTCATCGCGGCGGCAGCCAACCCCGAGACCCCGATCGCGGCCGACAGCAGCCCCGACAAGCGCATGGACTGGCGCTTCATCGACCTGCGCCAGCGCCGCAACAACCTCATCTTCCGCGTGCAGACCACTCTCGAGCACGCGATGCGTACCTACTGGGTCGAGCGCGACTACATCGAGGTGCACTCCCCCAAGCTCATGGCGTCGCCCTCGGAGTCCAACGCCGAACTGTTCGAGGTGCCCTACTTCGAAGACAAGACGGCCTACCTCGCGCAGAGCCCCCAGTTCTTCAAGCAGATGGCCCAGGTCGCCGGCTTCGGCAAGATCTTCGAGATCGCCCCCGCGTTCCGCGCCGACCCCTCGTTCACGAGCCGTCACGCGACCGAGTTCACCTCGATCGACGCCGAGATCAGCTGGATCGACTCGCACGAAGACGTCGCCCGTATGCAGGAGGAACTGCTGCAGAGCGCTTTCCAGGCCGTCGCCGACAAGCACGGCGCCGAGATCCAGGAGCTCTTCGGCATCGAGGTGCAGGTTCCGACGCTCCCCTTCCCGCGCATCCCCCTCGCCGAGGCGCGTGAGATCGTCGCCGCGCGCGGGTACGACATCCCGCGCACCGATGGCGACCTCGACCCCGAGGGCGAGCGTCAGATCGCGGCGCACGTGGCCGAGACGTTCGGCCACCAGTTCGTCTTCATCACCGACTACCACCCCGAGATCCGCGCTTTCTACCACATGCGCGACGAAGAGACCGGGCTGACGAAGTCGTACGACCTGCTCTTCAACGGCGTCGAGATCACGACCGGCGCGCAGCGCGAGCACCGCGTCGACGTGCTGATCGAGCAGGCGAAAGAGAAGGGTCTCGACCCCGAGCACCTCGACTTCTACCTCGACTTCTTCCGCTTCGGCGCCCCGCCGCACGGTGGTTTCGGCATGGGCCTGGCGCGCGTCCTGATGCTCATGCTGGGCGAGTCGTCGATCCGCGAGGTGACGTATCTCTTCCGCGGCCCGACCCGCCTCGCTCCGTAAGGTTCGAGCGACCGACGCCCGGGGTTCACTCCCCGGGCGTCGTCGCGTTCATCGGCCGCCCTACCGTGGGGCCATGAACGCCCTCACCTCGGCCGCCCCGTCTCCGGCGGGACGATCGCGCACGGGGTGGGCGATCTCGCTCCGCGATGTCGGCCGCGCGCGCGCGGGAGTCCCGGTGCTCGAGAACATCGACCTCGAGATCGAGCCGGGCGGCATCGTCGCCGTCGTCGGGCCGTCGGGCTGCGGCGCGTCGACCCTGCTGCGCGTGATCACGGGAGCCGATCGGCCGGATGCCGGCACCGTGACCATCGACGGGCGTACCGGGGCCGCCGCGCCCCGCGTCGTCGAGGTGCGCGACCGCACCCCGGTCGCCCGTTTCGGGCGGGTGCGCGCCGCGATCGTGGCCGCCGCCCGTCGCGCGGGCACCGCCGACCCCGACGCCGAAGCCGAACGCCTGGGCGCGCTCGTCGGGCTCGGCGCCGGTGACCGGCTGGTGCACCGCCTCTCGCACGGCGACCGGCAGCGGTGGGCCGTCGCCCGGGCTCTCGCGTCGCGGCCGCGGGCCCTCGTGCTCGACGACGCGCTGGCAGCGCTGCACACCTCGGCGCGCGCCGAGACCCGCGATCGCGTCGTGCGGGAACTGCGTGCGACCGGGGTCACCACCCTGTGGGTCACGCGCGACACCGCCGAGGCCGCCGCGGTCGCCGACCATCTCGTCGTGATGGACCAGGGCCGTATCGCCGCGCAGGGGCGCCCCGACGAGGTCTTCGCGCGCGTCGGCGACCTCGCGGTGGCCGACCTTCTGGGTCCGGTCAGCGCCGTGCCGGGAATCGTCGAGGGAGCCGTCGTCGAGGTGTGGGGGCAGGAACTCCCTCTCGCCGCCGCGGCGAGCGACGGTCACTGCGAGGTCGTCGTACGCCCGGAACAGGTCGTGCTCGTGGGCGACGGCACCCCGGGAGTCGATGCGGTCGTCGAGGAGACCATCTTCCTCGGCAGCGTGCGCCGCTCGACCGTTCTCACCGCCGACGGCGATCGCGTCGTCGTCGAGCACGCGCCCGACCGGCGCCTCGACGATCGGGCGCACGTCCGGATCGCTCTCGCATCCGGGCCGATGAGCGTTCGCCCCATCGGCTGAACGGGCGTCAGAACGGGTAGTCGACCGACGACCGCTCGGCGACGACCGAGCGCACGAAGGCCGCAGCCTCTTGGTGGGCGGGGTGCACCTGGTAGCGCTCCAACGCCTCGACGTCGGCGAACTCGCTCACCAGGGCGACGTCCCAGTTGTTCTGCGGGTACGCGACGTTGCGACCGATCTCGAGATGCACGATCTCGTCGATCACGCCGCGAAGAGCCAGCAGGCGCTCCGCGATCTGCTCGGCGTGCAGAGCCCGGGTGTCGGCGTCGTCGGCCGCGAGCTTCCACAGGACGATGTGTCGGATGCTCACGCGGAGGCTCCTTCGGGCTCGGACGCCAGCAACGCGGCGCGGAGGCGGTCGGCCGACACGCGCCAGTGCGCGTGCAGCTCGCCGTCGATCAGGATGACGGGGATCTTCTCCCACCACTTCTCATACAACGCCGTGTCATCGGCGATCGAGGCGTGCGCGATCTCGACACGGTCGGCGACGTCGGCGGGAAGATCGGCCACGACGGCCTCGACGATCTGCTCGGCCACATCGCAGAGATGGCAGCCGGGCTTTCCGATCAGCGTGAGGGTCGTCACGCCTTCATCCTAGGAGGGCCGTGGATCGTGGCGCTCGGGACGCGCGGGATGACGCGGGTCCGGGCACCGGATCAGGATGCGACGTCGTACCCCGCGGCGATCCAGTCGCCCGTGCCGCCCTCGACGTTCGTGGCGTCGTGACCGCGCGCGGAGAGCGCCTCGACCACACGCGCCGAGCGGCCGCCGGCCTGGCAGATCACGTCGAACGGCTCGGCGGGGAGCTCGTCGAGATGTTCGCCCAGGGTCGACATGGGAAGGTTCACGGCCCCGGGAACGTGCCCGGCGGCGAACTCGTGTTCCTCGCGCACGTCGATGAGCGGACGCTCGCGTCCCGCGTGCAGGTCGTGGATCGAGATGGACTGCATGCTTACCTCCGAGAGGGCGAACGGCGCGGGCGGATACACGAAGCGCCCGTCGCAGAGGACAGGCGCTCGGTGTCGTGCCGCGTTACTTCTTGTTGCGGCGCTGGTGACGAGTCTTGCGAAGCAGCTTGCGGTGCTTCTTCTTCGCCATGCGCTTACGGCGCTTCTTGATGACAGAACCCACGGAAAACCTCACTAAGTCGGGGTCTGGGTGCCGTGGTCGGCCCCCGGGAACAGCAGGCGATGAAAAAATGCCTCGGATCAGTCTAGCCGACGTCGGACACCGGCCGCTGCACGACCTCGGCGACGGCCGATTCGGGCACACGATAGCTGCGCCCGAAACGCACCGCGGGGAGTTCGCCGGCGTGCACGAGACGATAGACGGTCATCTTCGACACGCGCATGAGCTCGGCGACCTCGGCGACGGTCAGGAATCGCACGTCGGGCAGCTCGGCCATGGTTCACCCCTCGTTACGGGTGAACTCACCCTCTGATGCTGTGCACACTCTAGGGTCTGGCTGTGAAGGCTGTAAACCTCTGGGCGTGCTGTGACGAATGTGCTTCCCGGATGCCGGTCTTCCGCGGCATCCGTGCACCTCACCGTCCCGGAAGCTTGCGGAAGGCCGTCGAGAAGGAATGCTTGACCGACGCCGCGGCACGACCCACCACTTCGGCGGCGTGGACGGCGGACTCGGGCAGTGCGGGCTCGTTCTCTTCGTCGACCGAGAAGAACGGCACGAGCCAGTCGTCGACCTCGTCGAGAGGCGCGACCGCGAGGCTGTAATAGCGGTGCTGACCCTCTTCGCGCACCGACACCAGCTCGGCCTCGCGCAGCACCTTCAGGTGCTTGGAGACGGTCGGTTGACTCACCCCCAGGGACGCCACGATCTGCGACACGCTCGTTCCGCGTTCGCCACCGGTGGCCCGGTCCAGAAGGAGCTGAAGGATGTCGCGACGCGTTCCGTCAGCGATCACGTCGAAGATGTCCGCCATGGCATCAGATTAGCGGCGCCCCGGCCCGAGTACCATGATTCGGGTTCGGGCACCGAAGGGAGCGGCGCATGGCGGCGACGCCGAACGAGGTGCGATTGGGCGTGCGCGTGAGACGCATCGCGTTCACGGCATGGGATCGACTGCGCAATCTGACCACCGCATCACCCGCGCGTTTCGCGGTGCTGGTGTTCGTGACGCTCATCCTTCTCTTCACCGCGCTGTTCTCGCTGCCCGCGGCGTCGGCCGACGGGCGAGCGACGCCCCTGGCCGACGCGCTGTTCACGGCGGTGTCGACCATCTGCGTGACCGGTCTGTCGACGGTCAACATGTACACGCACTGGTCGCCGCTCGGGCACGTGATCACCTACGTCGGCGTGAACGTGGGTGCGCTCGGCGTGCTCACCCTCGCCTCGATCCTGGGCCTGGTCATCTCGAAGCGCCTGGGGCTCCGCGCGAAGCTCATCGCCGCCGGAGACAGCAACCCCCTGCGGGCGCACGGCGGACCGGTGAACGAGGGGCAGACCGTCCGTCTGGGCGAGGTCGGCCAGCTCCTGCGCACGGTCGCGCTGTCGACGCTGGTGATCGAGGCCGGGCTCACCGTGCTCATCTACCCCTCGCTCATCATCGGGGGCATCGACCCGATCGTCGCCTTGTGGGAGGCCCCGTACTACGCCGCCATGGCCTTCACCAACACCGGGTTCGTCCCCAACGCCGACGGGCTGACGCCCTTCGCCCAGGACTACTTCCTGCTGTCGGTGCTGATGATCGGCGTCTTCCTCGGCTCGATCGGCTTCCCGGTGATCTTCACCCTGTGGCGGCACCACTGGCGATTCCGTCTGTGGTCGCTCCACACGAAGCTCACCCTGATCACCACGGTCATCCTGTTCTTCTTCGGCGCGGGCGTCATTCTGCTGCTGGAATACGACAACCCCCTCACATTCGGAAGCATGGATGCGTGGGACACGACCTTCCAGGCGTTCTTCCTCTCCGCCATGACCAGGTCGGGCGGATTCTCGGTCATCGACATCGGCGATCTCAACGGCGCGACCCTCATCGTGGGCTCGATGCTGATGTTCGTGGGTGGCGGCTCGGCATCCACCGCCGGCGGCATCAAGGTGACGACCCTCGCCGTGCTCGCCCTCGCGGTGTTCTCCGAGGCCAAGGGGCGGCCGTCGGTACAGGCGTTCGGGCGCCGGATCCCCAGCGACGTGCAGCGCGTGGCCCTCTCGGTCGTCGCGTGGGGCGCCACGATCGTCGCGATCTCGACCGTGACGATCAGCCGCATCACCGACGCCCCCATCGAGCACGTCCTGTTCGACGTGATCTCGGGATTCGCGACGGTCGGCCTGTCGACCGGTCTCACGGCGGAGCTTCCCGACCCCGCCGTCTACGTCATGGCCGCCACGATGTTCATGGGCCGCATTGGTACAGTGACACTCGCCGCGGCCGTGGCTGCGTCGTCTCGATCGCAGTTGTACGCGCTGCCCGTCGAAAGGCCCATCGTTGGTTGAACGCATCCGCAGCGATGCGCCCGTGCTGGTCATCGGCCTCGGGCGCTTCGGCGCGGCGTGCGCCGGCGAACTCGACCGCCTCGACCGCGAGGTCCTGGCCGTCGACGGCAACCTCGAACTCGTGCAGAAGTGGTCGGAGCGCGTCACGCACGCCGTACAGGCCGACGCGCGCAACATCGACGCTCTGCGCCAGATCGGCGCGCAGGACTTCCAGGTGGCCGTCGTCGCCGTCGGCTCGCTCATCGAGGCGTCGGTGCTCATCACCGCCAACCTCGTCGACCTGAAGGTCCCGCAGATCTGGGCCAAGGCCGTCTCGCAGTCGCACGGCAAGATCCTGGCCCGTGTCGGCGCCAACCACGTGATCTACCCCGAGGCCGAAGCCGGCGAGCGCGTCGCGCACCTCGTGAGCGGACGCATGCTCGACTTCATCCGCTTCGACGACGATTTCGTGCTCGCCAAGATGTACCCGCCGAAGCTCGTACGCGGCGTGGGCCTGAACGAGTCGGGTGTCCGCTCGAAGTACAACGTGACCGTGGTCGGGGTGAAGAGCCCCGGGCGGGCGTTCCGCTACGCCGAAGCCAACACCGTGGTCACGAACCACGACCTCATCATCGTGTCGGGGACGAACTCCGACATCGAACGCTTCGCGTCGCTCGACCGCTGAGCAGTGGCTCGGAGTCTCTCGCCCTGGAGCCTTCGCCCGTGACGGGCCCCGTGCTCGGCCGGCACGTCACCGCCCCTCGGCGAGCTCTTTCGCGCGCGCGAGTGCGGCCTCGGCGGCCTCGGTGAAGGTGTCGTCGAATCGGGCCTCCTGCAGCACCGCGACGGCCCGCTCGGTCGTGCCCTTGGGGCTGGTGACGCGGCGACGCAGCTCCGCCGGGTCGACGTCGGAGGCGGCCAGGAGCGTCGTGGCCCCGATGAAGGTCTGCTCGGCGAGCAGACGCGCCTGCGCGTCGTCGAAGCCCATGCGGACGGCCGATTTGGTGAACTCCTCGACCAGCAGGAAGACGTAGGCCGGGCCCGATCCCGAGATCGTCGAGAGCGCGTCGATCTGTTCCTCGGACACCTCGAGCACCGCACCCACGGTCTCGAACAGAGCGCGGACGACGGCCACATCGTCGGCCGAAGCAGCCGGCCCCGCGGCCAGACCTGTCACTCCCTTGCCGACGAGCGACGGCGTGTTCGGCATGGAGCGCAGCGTTGCGACACCCTCGCCGAGGTGACGGGCGAAGGTGTCGAGGGTGACCCCCGCGGCCAGGCTGACCACGACCGCGCCGTCGCGCAGGTGCGGAGCGATCTCGTCGAGCAGGTCGGGCACCATCGCGGGTTTGACGCCGATCAACACCACCTCGGCGGATGCCGCGGCCTCGATGTTGCCGTTCGGGTTGACCTCGAGCGCGACACTCGTCACTCCCTCGAGATCGGCGAGCTCGGCGGCCTTCGCGATCGAGCGGTTGGTCGCGGTGACGCCGCCCGCGCTCAGGCCCGCGGCGACGAGGCCGTGCAGGATGGCCCCTCCCATCGAGCCGGCTCCGAGGATCGCGATCGGGGGCAGCGAGGTGATGGCATCCGTCATGCGTCCAGTCTACGAAGCGCCCCGACGCCGCGACAGGCAACCCTGAGTGCGACCGATAGGGGCGGGCGTTAGAGTCGGACGACGGTGTACCGGGGCACCCGCGATCGACACGGAGGACCTTCCATGACTCTCTTCGACGGCATCACCGCGCGCCTGATCGAGACCGACCGGCTGGGTGTCAACGTGCTCGAGCGCTCCGGCGACGACCCCTCGACGCCCCCGGAGCACACGGTCGTGCTGGTGCACGGGAACGTCGCGTCGTCGCTGTTCTGGCAGGAGATCATGCAGGACCTCCCCAGCGATCTGCGCGTCGTCGCGGTCGACCTCCGCGGCTTCGGTCGCACCGAGCACACCCCCATCGACGCCACCCGCGGCGTGCGCGACTTCAGCGACGACCTGCACGCGACGCTCGATGCCCTCGGCATCGCCTCCGCCCACCTCGTGGGATGGTCGCTCGGCGGAGGTGTCGTGCTGCAGTACGCCCTCGATCACCCGGTGCTCTCGCTGACCCTCCAGTCGCCGGTCTCGCCCTACGGCTTCGGCGGCACCCGACGCGACGGCTCGCGGCTCGACGACGAGGGTGCGGGCACCGGCGCCGGCGCCGCCAACCCCGACTTCGTCCAGCGACTCACCGACGGCGACACCAGCGCCGACGCCCCCACGTCGCCGCGCTCGGTCTTCCGCTCGACCTACGTCGCGCCCGGGTACACGAGCGAGCACGAGGACGTCTGGGTCGAGGCGATGCTCTCGACGTCGACGGCCGTGGGCAACTACCCGGGCGAGTCGGTCACGACCGCCACTTGGCCCGGCTTCGCCCCCGGACGCACGGGGGCGCTCAACACGCTGTCGCCCGTCTTCTTCGACGTCTCGGGCATCGTCGACCTGGCCGACAAGCCCCCGGTGCTGTGGATCTACGGAACGGCGGATGCCATCGTCTCCGACGCCTCGTTCTCGGACGTGAACCACTTGGGCGCCCTGGGCGTCGTTCCCGGGTGGCCCGGCGACGAGATCGCCCCCGCGCAGCCCATGGTGTCGCAGACGCGCGACGTGCTCTCCGCCTACGCCGCCCGTGGCGGCGAGGTCACCGAGGTGCCCGTCGAGGGAGCAGGCCACTCGGTTCATCTCGAGCGTCCCTCCGCGTTCCGCCGGGCGCTGCTCACGCACATCGGCTACGTCGGCCGTCCGGCCGATCCCGCCCCGCCCACCGAGGCGATCATCCTGCGCTCCGCCGACTGAGCGCGGCCTCGACGCGGCCCATCCCGCACTCTCCGTCCCGCCCTCTCCGTCTCGCACCGCCCGACCATCCCGGAGGCTCCCGTGGAGTACTGCCTGTTCACCGAGCCCCAGCAGGGCTTCTCGTACGACGACCAGCTCGCCTTCGCGCAGTCGGCCGAGCGGCACGGCCTCGACGGGTTCTTCCGCTCCGACCACTACCTGCGGATGGGCGAGGGTGACCCGCGGCCCGGGCCGACCGACGCGTGGACCACGCTCGCCGGTCTCGCCCGCGAGACGTCGCGCATCCGCCTCGGGACCCTGGTGTCGTCGGTGACCTACCGCGTGCCCGCGATCCTGGCCATCCAGGTCGCGCAGATCGACGCGATGTCGGGCGGGCGTGTCGAGCTCGGCCTCGGGACCGGCTGGTTCGAGCGCGAACATGCCGCTTACGGAATCCCCTTCCCCGCCAAGCGCTTCGACCTGCTCGAAGAGCAGTTGCAGGTGGTGACGGGCCTGTGGCAGACCCCGGATGCCGAGACCTTCTCGTTCGACGGAGAGCACTACCGTCTCGACGCCGCCCCCGCCCTCCCCCGTCCCGTGCAGTCACCGGTGCCCGTGATCGTGGGCGGCGGCGGTCCGAAGCGGACGCCGGCGCTGGCCGCGCGGTACGCGACCGAGTTCAACATCGGCTTCGTCGCCGAGGAGCAGATCTCGGCTGCCTTCGCGCGCGTGCGCGCCGCGTGCGAGACCGCCGAGCGCGACCCGGCGACGCTGAAGCTCTCGGTCGCTCTGCCGACCATCGTGGGCACGGACGACGCCGAGATCGAGCGACGGGTCGCCGCGATCGGGCAGACCCGTGCGCAGTTCGACAACGGCGCCAACCTCATCGGCACTCCGGCGCAGATCGCCGACAAGGTCGAGCGCCTGCGGGCGCTGGGCGCCGAGCGGGTGTACTTCCAGCTGTTGGATCTGCGCGACGTCGCACACGCCGATCTCGTCGGCGCCGAGATGCTCCCCCTGCTGCCCCGCTGACGCGCACCCGGAGCGAGAGGCGGGTGGCCGGACGCCCGGTTACGCGTCGTGGTCGTGCGGGTGTTCGCGCCGAACCTCGAAGAACGCCGTCAACTGCGCGGCGGCTTCGTCCTCGTCCACCCCGCCGACGACCTCGACGCGGTGCGGCAGGCGCCGGTCGCGCAGAAGGTCGTACATCGAACCCGCGGCGCCGGCTTTGGCATCCCACGCCCCGAAGACCACCCGGGGCACGCGCGCCTGCAGGATCGCACCCGCGCACATGACGCACGGCTCGAGGGTCACCACGAGCGTGCAGTCGGCGAGATGCCACGAGCCGAGGGTCTCGGCCGCGGCACGCAACGCCAGCACCTCGGCGTGCGCCGTGGGGTCCGCCGTGACCTCGCGCAGATTGCGGCCCTCGCCGAGGATCCGCCCCTCGGCGTCGACGACGACGGCGCCGACGGGCACATCACCGTCGACGGCGGCCTCGGCGGCCAGCGCGAACGCGCGACGCATCGCGGAGCGGTCGGCGGCGGTGGGGGTCACGGGGGCTCCGAAAAAACGGACGAGGGAGATCAGGGGAAGCGGCTAGCCTTGAGCCTATGCGTGTCCACGTCGCCGACCACCCGCTCATCACCCACAAGCTCACGGTGCTGCGTGACGTGCAGACATCCTCGCCGGTGTTCCGCCAGCTCACCGAGGAGCTGGTGACCCTTCTGGCCTACGAGGCGACTCGCAACGTGCGTGTCGAGCCGATCGAGATCCAGACCCCGGTGACCCTCACCCAGGGCGTCAAGATCAGCGAGCCCCGCCCCATCGTCGTGCCGATCCTGCGCGCCGGTCTGGGCATGCTCGAGGGCATGGTGAAGCTTCTGCCCACCGCCGAGGTCGGCTTCCTCGGCATGGTGCGCGACGAAGAGACCTTCGAGCCCACGACGTACGCCGAACGCCTGCCCGACGACCTGAGCGACCGCCAGTGCTTCGTGCTCGACCCCATGCTCGCCACCGGCGGCTCGCTGGGTGCGGCCATCAACTTCCTCTTCGCCCGCGGCGCGCAGGACGTCACCGCGATCTGCCTGCTCGGCGCCCCCGAGGGCGTCGCCGCCATCGAGAAGCAGGTCGAGGGACACGACGTCACCCTCGTGCTCGGCGCCGTCGACGAGCGACTCAACGAGAAGGGCTACATCGTGCCCGGTCTCGGTGACGCCGGCGACCGGTTGTACGGCACGGCCTGACGCGTTCGTTCGGCCCGATTCGGTGCGGCGAGCGGCGGGGCGTGAGAACCGAACCCCGGCCGCACGATCCCGCCCCGCACCCGGTTTCCGGCGTGCGGCGAGCGGGCCGGGCTCGGCGCCATGGTCGACGGCGATCGGGCAGCCCGGCCCCTCACTCGACTCCGTCGACCAACCGCGCGAAGGCGCTGAGGCGTGCCACCCCCTCGGGAGTACGCGGAAGGTCGTCTAGCAGCGCGGGTGAATACACGACGTACGCCGCCTGCATCGCACGCGAGATCGCGACGTTGATGCGGTTGCGCAGCAGGAGGAACTCCAAGCCCCGCGGTGCCTCGCGCCCCGAGGACGCCGCGAGGGTGAGGATGGCGACCGCCGCCTCTTTGCCCTGGAAGCGGTCGACGGTGCCCACGGGGACGTCCGAGAAGCCCGCCGCGGCCAGGGCCTCTTCGACGGCCACCTGCTGAGCGTTGTAGGGCGTGATCACGATGATGTCGTCGGCGCGCAGGGGCCGCGGCTCGTGCACGACGGCCGAATCACCGGCCCCTCCTTCGGCCCCCGTCCACTCGCGGCCGACGAGGTCGGACACGAGGCGTGTGACCTCGGCCGCTTCTTCGGCCGACCAGGTCGAGTTGCCCTGGTGGCGCACGGGAACGATGTGCACCCCGGGTTCGACGCCGTCGAGTCGGCGCAGGGCCGTCGACGGGTGGGCGGCGAGGCGGCCCTCGTACGACAGCCGCGACACGGGACCCGCGACCGCGGGGTGCAGACGCCGGGTGCGCGCGAGGAAGTAGCCGAGCTCGGCGGGCACCACCTCGGCGCCGTCGATGATCCACCCCAGCGCCGACGTGTCGACGGGTTCGGGGTGCGTGCCCTGGCTCACCTGCGGCAACTGCTGCGGGTCTCCGAGCAGCAGCAGTCGCTGCGCGGCCAGCGAGACGGCGATCGTCGAGGCGAGCGAGAACTGTCCGGCTTCGTCGATGACGAGCAGGTCGAGGCTGCCGCGGGGGATGCGCGTCTCGTGGCTGAAGTCCCACGCGGTGCCGCCCACGACGAAACCCTGCGCCGCGTTCTCGGCGGTGAAGGCGGCGACGCCGTTCTTCGGGAGCACCGTGAAGGCATGCGGGACGCTCGGGTCTTTCGGCGCCTTGCCGACCCGGGATGCCGGGACCCCGGCCGCGATGACCTGATCGAGCATGTGCTCGATCGTCGCGTGCGATTGCGCGACGACGCCGATGCGATACCCCCGCTCGGCGACCAGGCGGGCGATGACGTGCGACCCGACGTAGGTCTTGCCGGTGCCGGGCGGGCCCTGCACGGCGAGATAGCTGTGGTCGAGATCGGCCACGCTGCGGGCGATGGCGGTGACCTCGTCGTCGCCCGGGGCGCCGTCGACGGCGGTGACAGGTGCCAAGGCGCCGGAACGGGTGCGCGGCGGCACTCGACGCAGGACATCGGCGGCGGCGCCGTCGGGCATCGCCGGGGCGACCGTCAGCACCGCGTCGGCCCACGCGTCGATCGCCTTCTGCTGGTTGCCCGCGCGCGGCGGGGCCGGCGGGGTCAGGGCGAGCGGCAGGTCGTCCCAGGTGACGCCGTCGGCGGCGATCTCTTCGACGATCGCGCCGTCATCGAGCACCTCGCGCACCGTCACCCGGCGGGCACCGTGGATCCAACGCGGGCGGGTGTCGAGCGGGAACGGCGCCGGCAGGTCGTAGACGGCGAAGGGCTCGGCATCCGGGCTCAGGCGCGTTCCGGGGGCGAGTTCTCCGCGCAGCTCCACCAGGCGGCGCTCGGAGCCCCGCCCCGACTCGGCGATGTGCCAATCCGTGACGACCCGCGAGCGGGCGGCGTCGACGACCACGACGTCGCGCGTCTCTTCCCACACCGAGATCGGCTCGCGCAACCGAAGGAAGTGCGTCGCCCAGTAGCTCTTCTCTTCGCGGGGGTAGTAGTCGATCGCGGCGGCGGCGAGGCGCAGCGCCGTCGCATCGCGCGAATCGGCGCCGGACTCGACGGCGGCGGCCCACCGCTGCAGGGCGGTCGCCCGGGGCGAAGGCTCGTAGGCCTGCTCGTCGGGATCGGCGCCGTGGGCTGGCACCGCACCGGCCTCGCGCGCCCGGTCGACGAGCCAGTCGCGCAGGCGGCGGGTCGACACGCAGTCGTAGCGGTTGTAGTCGGCGAGGTCGTCGAGCACGCGCTGCGCACCCACCGCGTCGCCGTCGGCCGCGAGCGCCCGGGCCTCGACGTATTTCACGATCGAGTCGTCGCCGCGCTGCACATCGCTCGTGCGCACCTCGTCGCCCATGTAGAGAGGTTCGAGCTTCTTGATCGAGTACGAGCGGGATCCCACGCGCAGGGCGCGACGGACCACGGGATAGAGGTCGACGAAGATCCCGTCGCGCAGCAGTCGATCGACGTCGGCTTCGCGCACCCCGTAGGTGGCCGCCATCGTGAGCAGATGGGTGGGCTCGTAGGGGGCGTAGTGGTAGATGTGCATTCCGGGGTACTGCTGACGTCGCAGCGCCACCATGTCGAGGAAGCGCTCGAGCGCGACGCGCTCTTCGTCGAACGTGTGGGCCCAGAGCGCCCCGTAGGTCTCGCGCGTGTCGACCCAACCGAACAGGTAGTCGATGCCCCAGTGCGCGCCGACGCCCTCGGTGTAGAGCGGGTCGCCCTCGAAGTCGAAGAACAGGTCACCGTGGTCGGGGCGCGGCAGCACTCCCAGCGACTTGGGTGCGACGACCTCGTAGGTGGGCACGGCGTGCGCCGGCGTCGCGTCGGTGGGGACGCCCGCCGGGCTGTCGAGCTGCAGTCGCGCCTGGGTGCGAAGCGAGACGAAGGTGTCGGATCCCATGGCGGCCGGGGGCTCGGTCGCGCTGGCGAGCGCGTCGATGGTGGGGATGCCGCCCGCGCGCAACCGATCGCGCTGCACCGGACGCATGCCGGCGACCAGCAGCAGATCACGGTGCGCGACGACCTCGAGCTCGCAGGTGGCGCAGCGGCCGCAGGCCACGACGCCCAGGTCACCTCGTGCGTCGCCCCATTCGATGACCGGGCCGGCGACACCGAGCCCGACACGGCGGTCGGCGATGAGAGCGCGCAGACGCGTTCGCCGCAGCCCGAAGACCGGCAGCAGGTCGTCGACACGGTGCGTGCTCGTCGAGCCGTCGCCCAGCAGCAGCTCCACGCGGTCGGAGCGCGCGACGCCCAGGCGATCGAGCTGGTCGACGTAGGCGGCGAGCTGCATGAGGGCGGTGACGCGGGCGCGGCGGGCGAGCTTCGTGTCTTGCACGACCCAGGGCCGCGTGCCGTCGGGGTGGGGGTGGGTCTCGCGCACGAGGAAGTCGGCGAAGCCGACGAACTCGTCGGTGGCGAAGGCGGCCTGGTAGACGACCTCGGCGGTGGGGTCGGCGAGGGCCGCGTCGGTGAGGCGCACGGCCTCGGCGAGCGCGACCGCGTCGGAGGAACGCGCGGCGGGGATCTCGCGGACCGCGCCGCCGAGACGGGCCCGGTAGTCGTCGAGCACCCGCAGTTCGTGCGCGGTGCCCAGCTGTGCGGCGCGTTCGAGCGTGGCGTCTGCGGGGTCGTCGACGGGGGCGATGCGGCCGATCTTGGCGTCGATGGCGCGCAGCCACGCGAATTCGCACTCGGCCGCCGCCTTGAGATCGCTGGCGCTCCAGACGATCCGCCCGTCTTGTTCGATGTACCGCATGGGAACCCACGCTAACGGGGACCACCGACATCACGATCCGTGCCTCCACAGGCCGGACCGGGCCGCGAAGGGACTGCCACCGTGTCGGAGGCACCTGACAGACTGGACGGGTGATCACCGACCTGCCGTTTGAGAGCGTCTACCGGCACGGCTTCGCTCGGGTCGCCGCGTGCACGATCCCCGTCGCCCTGGCCGACCCGGCGACGAACGCCGACGCCGTGCTCGACTCCGCCCGCGCGTGCGACGCCGAGGGCGTGGCCGTCGCGGTGTTCCCCGAGCTGTGCCTCACGGGCTACTCGATCGACGACCTCGTCATGCAGGACCCTCTGCTCGACGCGGTCGAGTCGGCGCTCGGGCGTCTCGTCGTGGCATCCGCAGACCTCCTCCCGGTGCTGATGGTGGGCGCTCCCCTGCGGCACGGCAATCGGCTGTTCAACTGCGCCGTGGTCATCCACCGCGGTCGGGTGCTCGGCGTCGTCCCCAAGGCCTACCTGCCCACCTATCGCGAGTTCTACGAGCAGCGCTGGTACGCCCGCGGCGACGACCAGGCGGGCCAGCACGTCACCGTCGCCGGCGCCACGGTGCCGTTCGGCCCCGACCTGCTGTTCGACGCCGTCGACGTGCCGGGGCTGACGCTGCACGCCGAGGTGTGCGAAGACGTCTGGGTTCCGATCCCGCCGTCGTCGGGTGCGGCTCTGGCCGGAGCCACGGTGCTCGCGAACCTCTCGGGCAGTCCCATCACGATCGGCCGTGCCGACGACCGCACCCTGCTGTCGCAGTCGCAGTCGCTGCGGTGCCTCGCGGCGTACGTCTACGCCGCCGCGGGCCAGGGCGAGTCGACCAACGACGTCTCGTGGGACGGCCAGACGATGATCTACGAGGGCGGACAGCTGCTCGCGACGGCCGAGCGCTTCCCCGATGGTCCACGCCGGAGCGTCGCCGACGTCGATCTCGATCGGCTGCGTCAGGACCGCCTGCGTCAGGGCACCTTCGACGACAACCGTCGCACGGTCGGCCCGCAGTTCCGCACCGTGTCGTTCGAGCTCGCGCCGCCCGCGACCGACATCGGCCTGCGCCGTACTCTCGACCGCTTCCCGTTCGTGCCCGACGACCCCGCTCGTCTCGCTCAGGACTGCTATGAGGCCTTCAACATCCAGGTGTCGGGGCTGGTGCAGCGTCTGCGGGCGATCGGGGATCCCAAGCCCGTGCTCGGCGTGAGCGGTGGCCTCGACTCCACCCACGCCCTGCTCGTCATCGCTCAGGCGATGGATCGCATGGGGCGTCCCCGCAGCGACATCCTCACGTACACGCTCCCGGGCTTCGCGACGAGCGAGAAGACCAAGCGCAACGCCATCGCCCTCGCCGAAGCCGTCGGCGCCTCGATCGAAGAGATCGACATCCGACCCGCGGCATCCGAGATGCTCGCCCGCATGGGGCATCCCTTCGCCTCGGGTCAGCCGGTGCACGACGTCACCTTCGAGAACGTGCAGGCGGGGCTCCGCACCGACTACCTCTTCCGTCTGGCCAATCAGAACGGCGGCATCGTCGTGGGCACGGGCGACCTGTCCGAGATCGCCCTCGGCTGGTCGACCTACGGCGTGGGCGACCAGATGAGCCACTACTCGGTCAATCCCGGCATACCGAAGACCCTCATCCAGCACGTCATCCGCTGGGTGATCTCGGCCGGCGAGCTGAGCGCGGACACCGTCGAGGTGTTGCAGGCCGTGCTCGACACCGAGATCAGCCCCGAGCTCGTCCCGGCCGGTCAGGACGGGCGCATGCAGTCCACCGAAGACCGCATCGGTCCGTACAACCTCCACGACTTCACGCTGTACCACGTGCTGCGATTCGGGTTCCGTCCGTCGAAGGTCGCGTTCCTCGCCGCGCACGCCTGGAAGGATCCGGATGCCGGGACCTGGCCCGCGGGTTATCCCGAGGGCGAGCGGCCGGCGTACGACCTGGTGACGGTCGCGCGGTGGCTCGAGGTGTTCCTGCAACGGTTCTTCGGATTCGCGCAGTTCAAGCGCACGGCCATCCCGAACGGCCCCAAGGTCTCTCCTGCCGGTTCACTGTCACCGCGCGGCGATTGGAGGGCGCCGTCCGACGGCAACGCGCGGGCCTGGCTCGCCGACCTGCACACCGCCGTTCCGCAGGCGTTCGACAGTTGACGCGGTCTCTCCGCTCAACGAAGCCGGTCACTCCGTCATCGGTATAGCGGAACGCGGGCGAGGGCGACCCCGGGTCACCAGCCCATCGACCCCGGAACACCCTTGAACGGGCCGGCGAGGTCCTTCGTCACCCACCCGCCGTAGAAGCCCCCGGGTTGCGGCTGCACCGTCTCTCCGCCCAGCACAACGCGGTCCAACGGCCCGGCGTAGACGGCCACGCGGTCAGCCAGCATCTCGTACCCCGGCATGGGGTTCGGATAGTTCCACGCCGCGCGCGCGGCCACCACTCCCCCACCGCCGTGCACGTCGAAGTAGCGCGCTCCGCCCTTGTACTCGCAGAACGACGCGCCCTCGCCCAGGGTCAATGCCTCACCGAAGGCGGCGATCGGCAGATAGTAGACGGGCGGGTGGCTCGTCTCGAGCACGCGGACGACGTCATCGGTGTCGACGATGCGCACCCCGCCGAAGTCGATCTGCACGCGCTTTCGCACGGTCTCGACGCGAGGCGGGCGGGGGTAGTCCCACACGGACTCCTGGCCGGGGCGGACGGGATCGGGAACGGGGCGCGCCATATCCCTACGCTACGCCTCGGGGCGGGATGCGGATCGAGATCTGATCGTGCGTTCGCCGTCACGGGAGACATCCGGCTTTTCGGTAGCCTGGGAGCAGGGGGTCGACGTGAGCGAACAGAAAGTCACAGACGGCGGGGGCAGGTTCCGCGTCTACCAGGTGAGCGGCATCGTGCTCGCCGTCCTCTTCCTCGCGCTCGGCGTCACCGCGTTCCTCGCCGGCGGCGGCCCCATCATCGCCGCCATCGCCGTCATCGGAGGTCTCACCGTGCTTGTCGTATCGATCGTGACGATGGTGCGCTCGTGAGCGTCCCCGATGGCTCCGACCGCCCCGACGGCAAGAAGAAGTACCCGACCGGCACGGTCGTCATCTGGATCGCCGGTGCGGGGATCGGCCTCTGGCTGCTCATCAGCGGCCTCATCGGCATCCTGTCGGGCGGTTCGTGAGTCGGCGGGGCTGAGCCCACTCCGCTGAGCCCCGGGCCGGCCGCCCCTGCCGCGCGGCGGGTCACGGCGCGTCGAGGGAATGCCCGCTGACGAGCATCGTTGTCTCTGAGGTCAACGAACCTCGACAGGAAGGGCATCATGACGCGCCTTGGACGCAGCGACCTCGACATCCTCCCCCTCTCGCTCGGCGGGAACGTCTTCGGTTGGACCGCCGACCGCGACACCTCGTTCGCCGTACTGGACGCCTTCCATGCCGGGGGCGGGAACTTCATCGACACGGCTGACGGCTACAGCGCGTGGGTCCCGGGCAACTCCGGCGGAGAGAGCGAGACGTTGATCGGCGAGTGGCTCGCGTCACGCAAGCCGTCGAACGTCGTCGTCGCGACGAAGGTGAGCACCCACCCCGACTTCCGCGGCCTGTCGGCGGCGAACGTGCGCGCGGCGGCCGAAGCCTCGCTGCAGCGCCTGGGTGTCGACACCATCGACCTGTACTACGCCCACTTCGACGACGCCGAGACCCCGCTCGAAGAGACCGTGGCCGCCTTCGGCGACCTCGTGTCCGACGGTCTCGTGCGCCACGTGGCCGTGTCGAACTACACCGCCGAGCGCATCCGCGAATGGGTCTCGCTGGCCGAGGCCTCGGGCGTCGCCCTGCCCGTCGCCATCCAGCCGCACTACAACCTCGTGCACCGCACCGACGTCGAGCGCGACATCGTGCCCGTCGCCGAGCAGTACGGCATGTCACTCGTGCCGTATTTCGCCCTGGCCAGTGGCTTCCTGACCGGCAAGTACCGGACGGCGGATGCCACGGGCGACTCGCCCCGTGCCGAGGGCGCCGCGAAACTCGCCACCCCCGCCGGCCTCGCGCTGATCGACGCGCTCGAGGAAGTCGGACACGCCCACGGCGCTTCCATCGCGACGACCGCGCTGGCGTGGCTGCGCGCGCAGCCCGCGGTGGCCGCCCCGATCGCCAGCGCGTCGAAGGTCGAGCAGGTCGCCGATCTGCTCGCGAGCGCGCGCCTCGAGCTCAGCGCCGACGAGCTCGCCCACCTGTCGCGGGCGTCGGACGGCGCGCAGGACTGACGTCGATCGCAGTGAGGCCCCGGCACACACCGTGTCGGGGCCTCGCTGCGTCTTCGGACCCCGGCGGTCGGGCGACGCCCGAACGCGTCATCCTCGTGACGTCATCGTCGTGACGTCATCGACGACAATGGAAGGGTGAAGCTCCTCGTCGCCGCCCATGTGTCCGAACTCGTCGCCTTCGAGGAGGACATCCCCGGCTTCACCCGTCTGCTGACGGGCGTGGGGAAGATCCCCGCGGCCTACGCACTCACACGCGCCCTTTGCGAGGGCGACTACGACGAGATCGTCGTCGTCGGCACGGCGGGGGCGATCGACGACGACGTCGAGGGGGGCATCTACGAGATCGCCGGAGCCATCCAGCACGACGTGAAGGGGCTCGACGGCACGTTCGGCGAGCACGTGTCACTGCCGACGCGGGTGGACACCGGCGCCGACGGGCTCGTCATCGCCACCGGCGACCACTTCGTCGACGACGCCGAGGCGGTTCGGCTCATTCGCGGCCTCGGAGCGCGGCTGGTCGACATGGAGTCGTACGCCCTCATCTGGGTCGCGCAGCAGTTCGACGTGCCGATCCGCATCCTGCGGGCCGTCTCGGACCGCGCGCAAGACGGCGCGACCGAACTGTGGGACGTCGTCGTCGAGCGCTGCAGCCACGAGCTGCGCGCGAAGATCGGCGAGCTCTACGGGGTCTGAGACCCCGAGCGAGCCCGACCCGCCAGGTCGCCGACGCCCACGATCAGCGCGATACCCAGGAAGACGCCCACGGTGATCATGCCGGACGCGTAGGCGTCGTGGTAGACCACCGTCATGTCGGCGGTGTCCTGCTCGCGATAGACCGTCGCGTAGAACAGTGCGAGCGCGATGGCCGTGCCCACGGCGGTGCCGATGCGTTGTCCCAACTGACCCACCGAGCCCGCGACACCCCCGCTGGTGACGGGGATGTCGGCAAGTGTGAGGGTCTGATTGGGCGAGATCACCAGACCGCCGGCGAACCCGCCGACGACCATCACCCCGGCCATCGCCCATGGCGTCCACTCGGGTGCGGTGAACAACGCCACCAGCACGAGACCGCCCGCCGTGGCGACCATGCCCAGGATTCCCCACACCACCAACGGACGCCCCAGACGCGTGACCAGATTGCCGCCGATCCACGAGCTCCACGCCGACGCGACCGCGAACCCGATCGTCACCATGCCCGCGAACACGGGTTCGAGTCCCAGCCCGCCCTGCAGGAAGAGGGTGCCGAGCAGGAACATCGCGGGGATCGCGGCGAAGTACGCGGTCGAGATCAGCACACCGTTCCGGTACGACGACAGGCCGAAGATCGAGAACGGCATGAGCGGCATCCCGCCCCGATCCGCGTATCGGCGCTCCCAGAACACGAAGCCGGCGGCGAAGACGACCGACACCACAAGCAGCCACCAGCGGCGGGGATCGTCGCCGGGCGCACCCGTGGTGAAGAGGAACGGCCACATGAGGGCCAGGATCGTGAGCGCGAACAGCAGCACGCCGACGGGGTCGAGGTCGAGCTTGCGACGCGACTTGGTGCGGGTGTCGGGCAGCAACCAGGCGGCCAGGGCGATGACGATCGCGACCAGCGGAATGTTGATCCAGAAGATCAGACGCCAGCCGTCGGTCTCGCCTCCCAGGGCGATGAGCAGACCGCCGAGCGTGGGACCGAACGCGGTGGCGATGCCGATCGTGGCCCCGAACAGTCCGAAGGCGCGACCGCGTTCTTTGCCCTGGAACAGCTGCTGCACCAGCCCGAGGACCTGCGGCATCTGGATGCCGGCGGCCACCCCCTGCAGCAGACGAGCGACCAGCAGCACTCCGGTGTTGGGGGCGAGGGCGCACGCCAGGCTCGTGACGAGGAACAGCGACAAGCCGACGAGGAACAGCACGCGCCGGGACCGCAGGTCTCCGAGACGACCGGCGGGCACCAGCACGAGACCGAAGGTGAGGATGTAGCCCGACACCACGAGCTGCAACTCGGTCGGCCCGGCGTTCAACGCCGCCTCGATCGAGGGCAGGGCGACGTTCACCTTGGTGAGGTCGAGGATCGTGAGCGCGGCGACCGCCACGGCGACCCAATAGGCACGCCAGCGATGCTTCGACGACAGGACGATATCGCGCGTGGGGGGATGGGCGGAGCCCGAGGGGGCAGGCGGCTGATCAGACATCGCGTGCCACGCTACTCCGGGGGTCGGACACGACGGTCGGGCTTGCGTGGACCGTCCCGCCGGCACCGTGATCGCGGACGATCTCGCTCGGCGGGCCGCCGGCGCCCGAGGACCGGGGCGCCGAGCGTTCCGCGCGCTCAGTCGATGTCGCGACGAGCGAAGACCGCGCGCAGGATGAAGAACACGATCACCGCGACGATCGCCACGGCGACCACCCGGAACGCGAACGCGAGGATCGACAGGAGGATGTTCACGACGACCCAGGCGATGACCACGGCGACGATGACGCCGAGGATGGTCCAGAGGGTGCTCTTGCGCATGCGACCAGCCTAGGCGGGGAGCAGGGCGGCATCCTGGGAGATGACGCTCGGTCCCCTCGGTGTCGCGGTCACCTGCAGCTGCGCGGGCAGCTGGTCTCTCATCGACGCCACGTGACTGATGACGCCCACGGTGCGGCCGCCTTGCCGCAGCTCGTCGAGGGTGCGCATGGCGAGATCGAGGGTGTCGTCGTCGAGCGAGCCGAAGCCTTCGTCGATGAAGAGGGTGTCGAGCCGGATGCCCCCCGCCCGGGCCGTGACCACCTCCGCGAGTCCGAGGGCCAGGGCGAGCGACGTCAGGAAGGTCTCACCGCCCGAGAGCGAATGCGGCGGACGGCACTGGCCGGTGAAGGCGTCCATGATCTCGAGCCCGAGCCCGCTGGCGGCCCCGCGGGCCGCGAGCGCGTCGGTGTGCTGGAGTCGGTAGCGGCCCGACGACATCTGCTCGAGACGCAGGTTGGCGGCCACGACGATCTCTTCGAGCTCGGCGGCCAGCACGAAGGTCTCGAGCGTCATGCGGCGGGTGTTGGGCGCGCGTCCGGCGAGGGTGTCCGCCAGACGGGCGACGACCGCGTGCTCTTCGGCCAGCTCCGCGATGGCCGAATGGCCGGCATCGGCCCGCTGGGCGAGGCCTCGCAGACGGTCAGCGAGAGTCCGCGCCTCGGCGTGCGCGGCGGCGGCCTGCTGCACGGACTCGCGCGCCTGCCGCACGGCGGCGGTGAACGGCGCGAGATCGAGCGGCTCGTCGCTCGCGTCGACGAGCGCCAGTTCCAGGTCGAACAGGCGCTGACGGGCGGACGCGATCGCCGTCGCGTGCTCCGTGACGATCGCGTCGAGACGTCGGCGGTCGGCGGCGGGCCGCAGGGCGCCGACGACCGCGTCGATGTCGTCGAACGAGGTGTCGGCCACGAGGTCGTCGAGGGTCGTCCGGGCGTCGAGGTGCGCGGCCCGCGCGGCGACCAGATCGGCGCGCGCGGTCAGCAGGTCGCGCACCGCCGTCCGATGCGACCGCAGGTCGTTCTGTCGCTCGGTGACGGTCGCGAAGTCGCCGCGCGCCCGACGCACGTCGTCGCGCAGGGCGTCGCCTCGCTGCTGCGCGAGGGCGGCATCCTGCCGCGCCGTGGCGAGGTCGGCCGTCAGTCTCTCGATCCGCGCCGCGATGGCGACGTCGATCTCGACGGCACGCGCCCGCTCCGCCTGAAGATGCTCGAGGTCGGCGACGTCGGCGAGAGCGCTCGCGAGCACGGTCTCGGCCGTGGCGAGGCGGTCGGTCAGGGTCGCGACGCTGTCTCCTCCCGCCCGAGCGGCGGCGAGAGCGTGGTCGTCGCGGGCGATCCGGGCGGCGTCGGAGGCGAGCCGGTCGGCGTCGACCGCGGCGTTCTTGCGATCTTCGGCGGCGGCGATCTGCTCGTCGGTCACCGAGGCGTCGCCGCCCACGGCGGGGGCCGGGTGCTCTCGGGAGCCGCAGACGGAGCACGGTTCTCCGTCGACGAGCTCGTGGGCGAGTTCTGCGGCGGCGCCCGCCAGGCGACGCCGCAGCAGCGTAGTCCACGCGTCGACCGCACGCTGCAGATCGTCGGCGCGGACGAGAGAGGAGAGGTCGGCCTGGTCGCGCTGCTCGAGCAGTCGTGCCGCCTGGTGAGCGGCATCCAGCCGACGTCGAGCCTCGTCGCGAGCTGCCAGCGCGGCCTGTCGCCGGTCGGGGGCGCCCTGGAGGGCGGTGAGGCGCTCGTCGAGCGTCTGGAGCAGATCGGGCACCTCGCGGCGCCCGTCGACGAGGGCGTCGCGCTGCCGCTCGAGCGTCTGCACGCGCGCGGTGGCCTGTGCGACCGCGGCGTCGGCGTCGACCAGTTGCTGCTCGGCGACACGCGCGGCCTCGGCCTGGGCGAGCAGTGCGGTCAGCTCATCGTCTCGTGCGGCGAGGGCGTCGTCGGTTCCGGCGTCGCCTTCACCCACGGCGCGCGCACGGTCGAGGGCTGTCCCGTGACGCTTCTCTGCGGCGGTCACCGCGGTCGCGGCCCGCTCCGCGGCGTCGACCGTCGCCCGGAGCGCCTCGGCCGCGGCCGCCGCGGCCGCTTCGTCGCGCGCGCGCTCGACCGCGTCGCTCTGCGCCTCGAGGGTGGCGAGCTCTCGGCGCACGCGCACGCGGTCGCGCTGACGCTCGTGCAGCGTCGCGGCCTCGCGTTCCGCCGTGAGAGCCGCATCGAAACCCGCATCGGCCGACTCTCGATCTCGGGCGAGGGTATCGACGAGGTAGGCGGCCCTCTCGACGGCGCGGACGACGAACGCCAGCCTGTCGGCGACGGCGCGGGGGGCGTCGTCGGACGCCGGGGAATCGCCGGACGACGACGTGACCTCGGAGTCGGGGGCACCGCCGTCGAGTTCCGCCGCCAGACGCTCGGCCTCGTCGAGGAGGGTCGAGACCTCGATCCCCTCGGCGGCGAGGCGCACCTGGGCGCGCTTGCGACGTTCGTCGAGATCTGCGGTGTACTGCTCGAACGAACGCGTGCCGAACAGGGTGCGCAGCAGCGTCAGTCGCTCGTCGTTCTTGGCCAGGAGGAATCGAGCGAAACGGTTCTGCGCCAGCAGGATGACCTGGAGGAACTGCTGCTGACTCAGCCCCACGATCTCGTCGAGGCGGGTCGCGACGTCGACGGGGCGCGCCGCGACCCCGGTCCAGCCCTGCGGGGTCTGCACCTCGAGAAGGGCGCGGTGCGGCTCTTTGGTGGTGCCGCCGCCACGACGCTTGGGCCGCTCGAACTCGGGCGAGCGGGTGATGCGCCATCTCTCGCCGTCGGCGCTGAACTCGAGCGTGACGCGCGTCGGGTCGTCGGGGGTGCAGTGGTCGCTGCGCAGGCGCCGTTCCGCTCCGTCGTAGCGGGGCACACCCCCGTACAGGGCGTAGCAGACGCCGTCGAGCACGCTCGACTTGCCCGCCCCCGTGCGCCCCGTGATGAGGAAGATGCCGTCGTCGGAGAAGGCGTCGAAGTCGACCGCCTGCGTGTCGAGGAACGGGCCGAAACCCTCGAGTTCGAGCCGGTGGAGCTTCATGCGCGCGCCTCGGAGACCGCTCGGGTGTCGAGGACCTCGCGGATGAGGGATCGCTCGGCCTCGGTGGCACCTTCGCCCTCGCGCACGTGAGCGAGGAACGCGTCGATGACCTCGGCGTCGTCGCGGGCCGCCCGCACGCGTCTCGCGTAACCGACGCCGTCGTCGGCCCGGGTCTCGGCCGGAACGTGCGCGACGGTGGCGCACCACGGGAATCGTGCCTGCAGCCGTCGCATGGGATCGGGCTGAGGAGTCGCGTCGGTGTACTCGGCGCGCACCCAGTGCTCGTCGTGGCCGTCGAAACGTTCGTCGGAGAGGAGGTCGTCGAGGGAGGCACGCAGGGTGACGAGGGGGCGCGGAACGGGCAGGTCGAGCCACCGCACGTCGGCGAGGCCGTCGCCGTCGAGCTCGACCAGCCACGAACCACGCGGTTTGCCCGCCTCGCCGAAGCTGTAGTGCACCGGTGCTCCCGCGTACCGCACGCGATCGGACAGCTGCTGCCGGCCGTGGATGTGCCCGAGCGCGACATAGTCGGGCCCGTCGAAGGCCGAGAGGGGAACGACGTCGAGGCCGCCCTGACGGATCTCGCGCTCGACGCCGGGGGTGGCCTCCACTCCCGCGGCGAAGCAGTGCGCCGCGACGACGGAGCGGCCGCCGCGTTCGGCCAGATCGTCGCGCACGAGGTCGAGGGCGTGCGCCATCGTCTGCGCCTGGCTTCGCAGCTCGACGCCCTCCCACAGGTGACGCACGATGGCGGGTTCGAGGTAGGGGATGCCGTAGATGTGGACCGGCCCGTGCTCGTCGTGCACGGTGACCGGCGTTCCCACCGACAGCGGATCGGTGACGACGGTGATGTCGTCGCGCAACAGCGCCGATTGGAAGCCGAGACGGGCGGCGGAATCGTGGTTGCCGCTGGTGACCACGACGCGGGCACCCGCGTCGACCACCGCCGCCAGGGTGTGGGACAGGAGCGGGTAGCACGCGGCTGCGGGAGTGGCCGAGTCGAAGACGTCGCCCGCGACGATGACCACGTCGACGTCGTTCTCGCGGACCTGGACGACGAGGGCATCGAGCACGCCGCGCAGGGCGTCGAGCGTCGAGTGCCCGTGGAACGATCGCCCGATGTGCCAGTCCGAGGTGTGCAGGATGCGCATGCAGACACGGTACGTCGCACCTCCGACATCGGCTCGCAGCAAACGCCTGCCCGCGGTGACGACTCAGCAGAACTAGGACGCCGCGAAGACGGCGCCCCGCCCCGGGGTCACCGGGGCGGGGGCGCCGTCGATCGGTTCTCAGGCCCCGTTGACCTCGGCGACGAGGGCGCGGATGCGGTCGTCTCCGAGATCGAGACCGATGTCGGCGAAACGCTGCCGAAGGACGTCGGCGACGCGCTCGTCGCTCTTTCCGCCGACGTCGGCGCGGGTCTGGACCACGACGCCGGCGATGCGGGCCTCGTCGTCGGTGGGGTGGGTGTCCATCATCGGCTCCGACTGCTCGTCGGGGCGCGCGGGACGCTTGCTCTCCTCGTGCACGGCACCGCCCACGGAGTCGGCGGGCGACGCGCCACCGTCGGGACCGGCGGAAGGTTGCGGGGCTCGGGTCTCGTCCGACATGTCAGTCCTCCGTGCTCAAGTCGGGGTCGATGCCCTGGCTGGCGGCATCCCCCTCGATCGGGTCCGAGGGCTCGGCGTCGTTGAGGCGCGGCGAACCCTTCGCGTTCTCGTTCTGCTGAGCGGTCTCGCCGTCGGCGACGGCATCACTCTCCCAGCCACCGGGCGGGTCGGCGTTGATGACACCCTCGGGCAGGTCGCGGTCGTCTGTCATGACTTCCCCTTTCGACACCTCCAGCATCGTGGCGCCACCATCCCCCGCAGCGGGGGTTGACGGCATTGCGGCTCCTGCGTAGGCGTCGCCTCAGGCGGACGGCCGGGTATGCAGGAGGCCGGCGCGTTCCGGATGGGCCTCGAACCACTCCCCCACGTACCAGCACACCGGCAGGATCCGGCGGCCACCGGCCGCCTCGATCGCGTCGACGGCGCGTTCGGTCACCACACCGGCGTACCCATGCCCCCGGAAGGTGGGAATGGTGAACGCGCGCGTGAGGGCGATGGTGCGCCCGTCGTCGCGATAGTCGAGCACCGACACGAGGTCGTCGCCGTCGTGAAGGGTGAATCGCGAGGCGGTCTTGTCGTCGGCGAAGTGCAGGTCGGCCATTCCGTGAGGGTACGCCGCTTCGCGACTCCGGGCGCCGATGCAGCAGAATGCTCGAATTGCGCGCGCGTGGGCGACGAACACCGCGCATGATGCGCACCGGGACACGCGATCGCTCGATTTGACGCGATCCGACTCGGTGCGTCATAATCCCCCCATGACTGTCAACGCGCGTTCTCTGTCCGCCCGGGAGGCGAACAGGACTGCCGGCATGATGATGCCCGGCCGCGTTGTCATGTGTTGTCGAATGTGCCGCTAACCGCGACCCCTCGTACGGACGACCTCGGTTTCTGAACGCCGACCTCGTCCCCCGGTCGTCTGGCGTCCGCGTCGATCACGCGTACCCCGACACCGCACCCCGGCCCTCTCGGCCCTCACCTCCCGCTGAACCCCGCATCGTGACGCACGGGTTCACCACCCAAGGACTTCATCACTCATGTCGATCTCCGCCGTTCTCGACCGCACCCAGCCCTCCGCCGTCCGTACGCAGGCTTCCGCCCCCGCCGACGCACCCGCCGCCCCGCGGCCCGTCGCCGGCACCGCGCCCCGCGGCTTCGCCCTCTACGTCGGCATCGACGAAGAGAAGGCCGCCGCCGCCGGTGTCAGCCTCGGCACCCTCGTCGAGGCCCTCCGCCGCACGCTGAGCGAGCTCGCCCCCGCCGCCGAGACCTACGCCACGGTGGCCCTCGCCCCGGCCGGCGCCGGTGGCCGCGACGTCGACGTCGTCCGTCTCGCGCTGCACGAGCCGTCGGCCGTCGCCCGCACCAAGGACGAACCCGTCGACGAGGACCGCGCCCCCGGCGGCGTGGTCGTCGACATCTCGCGCAAGCGCGTGCTCATCGACGGCGAGTCGGCCGCCTTCACCTTCAAGGAGTTCGAGCTGCTGCAGTACCTCGTGCTGCGCGAGGGGCGCACGATCGAACGCACCGAACTGGTGGCTTCGCTGTGGGAGGGCTCGACCGACGACGACGCCCCGGGCGAACGCACCATCGACGTGCACGTGCGGCGCCTGCGTGCGAAGCTCGGCGCCTACGAGGACATCGTGCGCACGGTCCGCGGCGTCGGGTACCGCTTCGACCGGCACGCCGACGTCTCGATCCGTTACGGCCACGGCACCCCCTCGCCCGACCGCTTCTGATCGCTCGCCGCCGCATCCGGTGTTCTGTGCGCACTGGTCGCGGTCAGTCTGCATGATCGGTGGGGCTGGAGTGCACGGGAGGGAGTGGAAGGACGCGAGCGGATGGATCGGTCATGCAGATGAGCCGAATACCAGCCGCGACCGGCGCCGCGAACCCCACGGCCCCGCACATCCCGGATGCCGCGATGTCGGAGGGCCGACGTAGGGTGTCGGCATGAGATCGACCGGGGTGCGCGCGCGGCAGTCACCGCGTGAATCGCCGGTCGTCGCGGATCGCCCGATCGAGTCGGAGTACCGTCCCGCGCGCCCCGTCGACATCGGTCGCGCGGTCTCGGCGCAGCGGCACGGTCGTAACGACCCCACGTTCTTCGCCACGGCGCCCTTGCGCGACGGAGGCATCGTGTGGAGGGCCAGCCGCACCCCCCTCGGTGTCGCGACCCTCGCTCTGCGACAGAGTGTCGGCGGTTCCGTGCGTGCCGCAGCCTGGGGACCGGGCGCAGAATGGGCGATCGACCAGCTGCCGGCGCTGTGCGGAAAGCTCGACGAAGCCGACGGGTTCGACGCCTCCCGGCATCCCCTGGTCGCCGAATGGCACCGACGGCACCCCGACCTGCGCATCGGCCGCACCGACCTGGTGTTCGACGCCCTGGTCAGCGCCATCATGGAGCAGAAGGTCACGAGCATGCAGGCCTTCTCGGCCTGGCGCAGCGTCGTCACCTGGTACGGCGAGCGCGCACCGGGTCCCCCTCCGCGGCCCCTGTTCGCTCCCCCCGACATCGAGGGATGGCGCCACGTTCCGTCGTGGGCCTGGCACCGGGCCGGCCTCGAGCCGCCGCAATCGCGGACCATCGTCGAGACCGCGCGTCGAGGCCCGACGATCGTGCGCGCGGCGAGCGCCGCGGTCGACGGCGAGGCCCGCGACCGCGTCTTCATCAGCCTGCGCGGCGTCGGCATCTGGACGAGCGCCGAAACGCGCATCCGCGCGTTCGGAGATCCGGATGCCGTGAGCGTGGGCGACTACCACCTCGCCCACCAGGTGGGTTTCGCCCTGACCGGCCATCGCACCGATGACGACGGCATGCTCGAGTTGCTCGAGCCGTTCGCCGGTCACCGTCAGCGTGTCATTCGGTTGATCTACGCCGGGTCGGGCCTCGAACCGCGTCGCGGCCCGCGGCTGCACCCCGAGGACCACCGCGATCGCTGAGGGCGCACCCGCGGCGTCCGCCCGCGCGCGGCGCAGGGAGGTAGCGGTCGATCCCCCGGGTCAGTGTGCGCGCGGGGCCCGCCAATAGCCGGTGAACGAGATCGCCCGTTTGTCGACGCCCGCCCGCACCCAGTGCCGACGCATCGCGCTGACCAGCGACTGCTCGCCCGCCACCCACGCGTAGGCCGGGAGTCCATCACCCGGCGCCGCCTCGGTCGCCGCGTCGCGCGCGGCCGCTCCCGGCGTCGCGTGCGGATCGGCGCGCACGACCCACCGCACGTCGACGCCGTCCGGGGCGGCGAGCGTTCGCACATCGCCGGCATCCGGAACCTCGACGACGGCCGTCCCCGTCGCGGCGGGATCGAGCGACGCCAGAATGCCGGCGAGCGCCGGCAGCGCGGTCTCGTCGCCGACGAGGGCGATCGGGCCGGCGAGATCGGCGGGCGGGGTGAACAGCACCCCCTCGTCGAGGATGGCGACGGCGTCTCCCGGGGCGCACGTCTCGGCCCACGTTGCTGCCGGACCCGCCGTCCCCTCGGCCGCGGATCCGTGCAGGACGAAGTCGACGTCGAGCTCCGCCGGCTGCTCCCCCGCCGGGCGGAAGTCGGCGACGGTGTAGTTGCGCAGAACCGGGCGTTCCGTTTTCGCGATCGCCAGGTACCGCAGGTACGCGAACGAGTCGAGGCGCTGCGGGAGGCGGGTCAGGGTGCCTTCGGCGACCGGGAGGAAGAGGCGGAACCACTGGTCGCGACCGAGGGGCACGAAGCGCACGAGATCGTCGCCGCCCAGGGTGACGCGGGCGAACGACGGCGACAGCCGCTGCCGGCGCAGGACGTGCAGGGTGAGCAGCTCGCTCTTCTCGGGCTTCACGCGTGTGGTCATCGGGCTTCCTCGTTCTCTCGGGGACGGGTGGGCGACGACCGGCGCGGACGCGCGCGGCCGCCTAGGCTGGGCGCATGATGCAGACAGGGACCGGCTGGCCGCGCGGACGCACGTACTGGATCCTCGGCACCCTGCTGCTGCTGGGTCTCGGCATCCTGTTCGGACTCGTGTGGCAGAACGTGTGGCTCGGTGTCGTCATCGCCGCGGCGGTGTCGGTGGGGTGGCTCATCGCCTACGAATCCAGCCGAGGGCGCAACGTCGGCGTCAACGATCCCGACAACGGCATCCAGCTGTAAGACGCCCCCGCGCGGGGATTCCCGTCTCCGCGTGCCGGAGCGGCGGCGGTGCCTGCAGGTCATCGGTAGTAGACCGCCAGCGGATAGGGTCCGTCTCGGCGTACTTCGACGGGGGTGCCGAACACCTGCTCGAGCGTCGTCGGGGTCATGAGTTCGTCGGGGGTTCCGACGTGCACGACCTGCCCGTCGGCGAGCGCGACGATGCGATCGGCGTAGGCCGCGGCGAAGTTGATGTCGTGGACGACGATGACGATGGTCTTGCCCAGTTCGTCGACCGCGCGGCGGAGCTGGCCCATCATCGCCACGGCGTGCTTCATGTCGAGGTTGTTGAGCGGCTCGTCGAGCAGGATGTAATCGGTGTCCTGGGCGAGCACCATCGCGACGTAGGCGCGTTGCCGTTGCCCGCCCGAGAGCTGGTCGAGGTAGCGGCCCGACAGCTCGGTGAGATCGAGGAACGCGATGGCCTCGTCGATCTTCACGTGGTCCTCGGCGGTGAGGCGCCCCTGCGAGTGCGGGAAGCGCCCGAAACCCACGAGCTCTCGCACAGTGAGGCGGGTGACGAAGTGATTCTCCTGACGCAGGATCGACACGATCTTCGCCAGGGCACGACCCGGCGTGGTGGTGACGTCGTTGCCCGCGATGGTGGCGCGGCCGCTCGTGGCGGTCGCCAGACGCCCCACGATCGTCAGCAGGGTCGATTTGCCCGCGCCGTTCGGGCCGACGAGGGCCGTGATTCCCCCGGCGGGGATGTCGAGGGTCACCGGACCCAGGACGGTCAGGTCGCCGTAGGTCATGGTGACGTCGGTGAGGGAGATCACGAGACGTACCGCCCCGGTGAGCAGGAGAGCATCAGAGACTTCCCTTTCGCAGCAGGTAGACCAGGAAGAACACACCACCGACGAACTCGATGATGATCGAGAGCATGCCCGCGGCGTAGAACACGTGGCGCAGCACGAAGTACCCGCCGAGCAGCGCCGCCGTGCCGAGGAGCACGGCGAAGGGCAGCACGACCCGGTGCTGCGAGCTGCCGGCGAGTTGGTACGCCAGGGTGGCGACGATGAAGCCGAAGAACGTCATGGGTCCCACCATCGTCGTCGAGACCGAGATGAGCACCGCGACCAGGACCAGCATCCCGATCACCTCGCGACGGTAGGCCAGTCCGAGATTGAGCGAGGTGTCGCGTCCCAGCGCCAGCACATCGAGTCGGTGACGGGCCCGCCAGACGAGAGCGAGCACCACGGCGACGACCAGCGCTCCCCACGGGAGGTACTCGGCATCCGAGTTCGAGAGGTTGCCGAAGAGTCGGGCCGAGAGGATGTCGAAATCGCTGGGGGTGAGCAGTCGTTGCATGACGGTCGAGAGCGAGCCGAAGCCGACCCCCAGCACGACGCCGACGAGCAGCATGATGTGCAGGTTGCCGCGGCGCCCCGCGAACAACCAGCCGTACAGGAGCGTCGCGAAGCCCACCATGAGCACGCTCTGCACGACGACCTTGAGCAGCCCGTCGGTCGCCGACAGGGCGGCACTGCCGAAGAAGAACACCAACGCCGTCTGCATCACGACGTACAGGGCGTCGAAACCCATGATCGACGGCGTCAGGATGCGGTTGGCGGTGGCGGTGTGGAACAGCACGGTCGCCACCGCCTGACAACAGGCGACGAGGGCGATCGTGGCGACGCTCACCACGCGCAGGTTCACCGCGATCCAGAACCCCCGCGAGCCAGGCACGCCCGGCACGTTCCACGTGAGCACGCCGACGGCGGCCACGATCACGATGAACGCCAGGATGCCGAAACGCAGGCCGATCCGCCGACGGCGGGCCGCACGGGCGGGCGCGGGGCGGGTCAGGATCTCAGCCACGGGCACGCATCCTCAACAGCAGGGTGATGAACACCGCAGAGCCCACCACGCCGAGGATCATCGAGACGGGCACCTCGAACGGCATCCGCACGACACGGCCGACGATGTCGCAGACGACGACGACCGCGACTCCCCCGAGGCACACCCAGGGAAGGTTCGCGCGCGCGTTGTCGCCGCGCCACATCGACACGAGGTTGGGAACGACGAGCCCGAGGAAGGGGAGGAAGCCCACGACCACGGTCGTCACGCCCGTGGCCACGGCGACGAGCGCGGTGCCGACGAGCAGGACGCGCGTGTGGTCGAGCCCCACCGAGGTCGCGAGGTCGCGGCCGAGACCGGCGACGGTGATGCGATCGGCGTAGAGGAACACGAGCACGACGATGAGCGCGACGATCCACAGCACTTCGTAGCGTCCGCGGACGATCGAGGTGAAGCTGCCCATGAACCACGTGCCGAGCATCTGCAGCGAGTTCGTCGAGACGGCGAGGTAGGTGGTGAACGCCGAGACGACGGCGCCGAGCATGATCCCGATGAGCGGCACCACGAGCGAGGAGCGCAGCGAGATGCGCTGCAGGATGCCGATGAAGACCATCGTCCCGACGAAGGCGGCGAGGGATGCCACCACCATGCGCACCGGAAGGGGCGCGGCCGGGGCGACGAGCACCGTGACCAGCAGCCCCAGCGCGGCCCACTCGGAGGTGCCCGTGGTCGACGGTTCGACGAAGCGGTTCTGCGTGAGCAGCTGCATGATGAGGCCGGACACGGCCATCGCGCAGCCGGCGAGCACGAGCGCGAGGGTGCGGGGCACGCGCGAGATGAGGAACATCTCGGCGCCGAAGCCGTCGCCGGCGATGTCGTAGACGCCGACGAACAGCGAGAGCACGACGAGGGCGGCGACGCCCGCGAAAGCGGCGGGCAACGCGAGCCGCGCACGAGGGCGGAGGGCGGTGGCGGTCATGGCATCCCTCCCTCCCCACTCGCGCGAGGGGTCGGATTCTCGACCCGTCGCGCGAGCGGGGGTGGGGTCGGGCTTCAGGAGGCGAAGGCCTCGGCGGCCGAACGGTAGAGCTTCGTGTACGCCTGGATGCCCTCGTCGAGGTAGAAGCTGCCGTCGAGGTAGACGACCTGGTCCTTCTGGACGGCGGGGACGTTCTTCAGCGCTTCGGCGTTCTCGATGAGGTCCTTCGCCGAGACGTAGCCGTCTTCGCCGAACATCGCGTCGCGGTCGAGCACGAAGAGCCACTCCGGGTTCGCCGCGGCGATGGCCTCGACGCTGATGTCGTCGCCGTGCGACGCATCCTCGGCGGAGCGCTCGAGCGCGGGGGTCAGGCCGAGAGTCGGGAACAGCGTGCCGACGCCCCGACCCTCGCCGGGCGCGGCGTAGGCGATCTTGCCGCCCGAGGTGATGAGGCCCATGACGCTCTGCGACGGGTCGTAGGCCGCACGGGCGTCGGCGATCGCGGCATCCAGGTCGGCGGAGAGCTGGGTGGCCTCGTCGTTCTTGTCGAACACCTGGCCGAGGATGGCCGTCTGACGCTTCAGCTCGGTCATGTGATCCTGGCCGTCGCGCGGGCTCGTCTCGATCGTCGCGGGCTGGATGTCCTTGAGCTGCGCGTAGATCTCACGGAAGCGGTAGCCCCCGACGATGAGGTCGGGCTCGGCCGACAGGACGGCTTCGATGTCGGGCTCGCGGTGCAGACCCACATCGAGCACCTCGTCGCCGCCCGACAGCGAGGGCCATAGGTCGTACATGAGCGGCTTGGGTGCAGCGACGAGCGTGACACCCCAGTCACTGAGAGTCTGGAACGTCGTGTTGTCGAGCGCGACCACGCGCTCGGGCGCGACGGGCACCTCGATCGAGCCGTGGTTGTCCTCGACCGTGACGGTGGTCGCGGCGGCGAGGGTGTCGCCGGGGGCGGCAGCACCCGCGGCGCAGCCGGTGAGCGCGAGGGCGGCCACCAGGGAGGCGGCGGCGAGGGGACGGAACAGGCGGGTACTCATGCGAATCTCTCCAGTGCTGTGTCGGTTCGAGCCGCGACGGGAATCCCGAGACGGGTCGAGAAGTTAGGTTAGCCTTAGCTTTGTGAAGATGTCGAACCCGACCCTCGGAGCCCGTCTGGAGCCCCGCCGTCACGAGCTGGTTTTCCGCAGGGCGACCCTCGCGCGCCGCACCTTCCTGACCCCGGCGTACGTGCGCCTGCGCCTGGAAGGCGCCGAGCTGCGCGGATTCGACTCCCCGGGGGCCGACGATCACATCCGCGTGTTCTTCCCGGCCACGCCCACCGACGACCTGCGCGACTCCCCCAACCGCGAGTACACGCCGGTGAGCTGGGATGCCGCGGCGGGCTGGCTCGACATCGACGTCGCCCTGCACGCGAACGGCGTCGGCAGCCGGTGGGCCGAGCACGCCCCCCTCGGCGCCCCGGCGGGCGTCGGCGGACCCCGCGGATCCCTGGTGCTGGTCGGGCGACCGGATGCGTGGTTGCTCGCCGGCGACGAGACGGCCGTTCCGGCGATCCGTCGCTTCGCGGCGGCGATGGACGACGACGCCGTGGGCCGTATCGCGATCGAGGTGCCCGACGCCGCGCACGACCTCCCGGTCGCCGCTCCCGCGGGCGTGGAGGTCGTGCAGGTGCACCGCGGCGATCGCGCACCCGGCGCGGAGCTCGCCGACTGGCTCGACGCGCTCGACATCGAGGAGCAGCCCGACGGGTGCGTGTTCGGCTTCGTCGCGGCGGAGCAGGCGATCGTCCGCGCGGGGCGCGCCCTGCTTCTCGACCGGTGGTCGGGCGACCCCGCCGCCACCGTCGTGAAGGGCTACTGGAAGCGCGGCACCGCCGAGTACCACGCTCCGCACTGACGCGGCACGCGGCCGGTCATCGACTCAGTCGCGCTCCACCCCGGCGGCGAACGCCAGCACGCGGGCCCGCAGGAACGGGGTGGCGTAGACCGTCGAGGCGCCCGGCGTGGGCGACGCGACGGCGGTGGCGGTCGCGTCCGCGAGCGCTCCACGCACGAGAGGCACCGCGGCGCCGGCGTCGGCGAGCGCCTCGACCGCGCGCACGGCGTACTCGTCGCCCACCGCGATCCGCTGCTGGACGGCGACGGCCGGGTCGACCCCGTCGGGGACGCGGACGCGGGATTGCGCCAGCAGCGGTGGGGTACTGCGCGCGAACGACGTCGTCGCGATCGCCACGGCGAGCCAGCTGCCGTCGTCGCCGGCGAGCGCCGCGAGGTCGTCGCGCGACGCCGCGAGCGCTCGGGAACGGAGGGCGGCCAGATCATCGGCGGCGACGGGACCGTCTCCGGCTCGCGCGTCGTAGGCGTCGGAGGCCGCGAGCGCCGCGCGACGCAGGAGCGACGCGAGACCGTCGAGGTCGGCGTCGCGGTCGAGCGCTCCCGCGCCGTCAGCGGCGACGTCGCGACGGTCGATGCTCGCCTGCGCCGTCGCCAGCGACGACGATGCCAGCGCCGAGGCGGTGCGTCCCCCCTCGAGGTCGCCGTCGTCGGCGTCGTCCGACGCAGGCTGCTCCGCCAGGGCATTGCCGGCGTACCCGGCCAGCGCGTACGCCTCGGCCGCGGCGCCGATGCCCTCGAGGGCGAGGTCGGCCGCGTCGAGGGTGTCGGGCGGGTTCTGGGCCCACGTCGCGAGGAGCTCGACGGCCGCCGCGCGCGTCGCCGCGGCGGATGCCATCGCGTCCTCGACCGAGACCGCGGAGGCCGCCGCGACCGCGGCGAGGTCGGCCGCCGCCACCGCGGCCGACAGCGCGCCGGCCTCGTCGCCCGCCTCGCGCAGAGTCTGCGCGCGGGCGAGGGCCGCTCGCGCGGGTACCGCCCGGGCGTCGTCGACCGTTGCAGCGAGGGCGGTGTCGGCCCGCGCTCGCGCGTCGTCGACGGCGGCGGCGATGGCCTCCGACCCGGGTGCGTCGGCGAGTGGCTCGGAGCCCTCCGTCGCGCTGGGCAGCGGCGTCGGCGAGGCAGCCGGGGTGGGGAACGCCGCCTCGGGAAGGTCTTCGCCGGTCATGACCGCGTAGGCGCTCGCGACGTCGGCGACCTCGGCGATCGTCATTCCGCCCGTCGCCGCGAGCTGGTCGAGGTCGACGGCCGCCCCGTCGGCGTCGACCGCGATGCGCTGCCCCGCGGGCACGAGGATCGTGTCGATTCCGCCGGCCTCGATCGCCGCCGACACCTGCTCCGGCAGTCCGGCGACGGGGCTCACCGTTCCGAAGTGGGTGACCCCACCGGCGAGCGCGACCCCGGGCTGCACCTCGGTGCCGTAGTACAGCGCCAGCACCCCGACCGCGGTGACGGCGCCGGCCCCGGGAGTGTCGATGCGCGCGTCGAGGCCGAAGGTGTAGGCGGTGTCGGGACGGGCGCCGGTGAGCAGCGTCGCCGCGGCGACGGCGGTCCAGGTCGCGGACTGGGTGACGGGGGCGACCCCCGAGACGTCGTTCTCGGTGATGTCGATGCTCAGATCGCCGCCGTCGGCCGAGGCCGCGGTGATGCGCTGGGAGGTGACGCCGCCCTTCGCGCCGTGGGAGTACAGCACCGGGACCGTGAGCTCGTCCCCATCGAACGAGCCGTCGGATCCCGTACCGAAACCGAGCGAGAACCGCAGGTCGCACCCCGCGAGCACGACCACGCAGACGAGGGCGAGTGCGGTGGTGACGAGCGGACGGAACCTCACGCGTCGCCGCCGAGCCCGACGTACAGGGCGCAGGCGGCGTTGTAGTAGTCGCGCGTCTCGCCCGCCGGGCGCAGGCCGATGCGTTCGGCGACCGCACCCGACGCGGTGTTCGCCGGGTTCGTCACCGCGACGAGACCGCGGATCCCCTGGCGTTCGGCGAGCGCGCGCACGGCCGAGGCCGCTTCGGTGGCGTAGCCGGCCCCCCACGCGTCGGGGTGGAAGTGCCAACCGATCTCGATATTCTCGGGCCGACCGTCGCCCGCCCCGGACGACCACGGGATGCGCTTCAGCAGCACCGAGCCGAGGCGTCGACCGTCGGTCGTCTCGACGGCACGCACCCCCAGGATGCCGTCGGCCAGACCGACCCAACGATCGAGCAGGGCGTCGACCTCGGCGGTGTCGGTCATCACGTCTCCGGTGCCGAGGTACCGCCGCACCTCGGGCCGGCGGTACATGTCGAACAGGAACGCGCGGTCCTCGTCGGAGCGGGTCCAGTCGCGCAGCACCAGGCGCTCGGTGGCGAGGCGGGTGCGCCGCATGGGCAGGTGCGGAATACCGTCTTCGGCGAACGGCGGCCCCGAGACGACGAAACCGAAGCGGGCGTACCAGGGGGCGAGGTGCGCCTGCGCGTCGAGCAGGATCGGGATGCCGGGAGCCTCGGCGTCGAGCACGTCGACGGCGGCGCGCATGAGGTCGGCCGCGATACCGCGCCCGCGTGCGGCGGTCGCGGTGGCGACGCGACCGATGCGCGTGTTGGCGGGCTCACGGAGCAGGCGGAGGGTCGCCAGGACGTCGTCGCCCTCGGTCGCCCAGAGCAGCTCCGCCCCCTCTTCGATGTCTCGGCCGTCGATCTCGGGGTACGCGGCCTCTTGCTCGACGACGAACACCGCCACGCGCAGCCAGAGGATGCGGTAGAGGGTGCGGGGGTCGATCTCGGCGACGGGCGCCCGGTGCAGGATGACGGCCATCATCCGACCGTATCGCGGGCGCCCGACATCGTCGCGCCGGGCCCCCGGGGCGGGCGCACCGCGGCGTCGTCCCGGGGCGGCTCGACAGGCCTGGACCGATGTCGGAGGCGGACGCTAACCTCCGGTCATGTCCTTCCAGTCGTACCTCGACAACATCGAGACCAAGACGGGCCTCACCCCGCGACAGTTCGTCGCCCTCGCCGAAGAACGAGGGTTCGGCGCCGGAACGAAGGCGACGCCCATCCTGCAGTGGTTGAAAGACGACTACGACCTCGGTCGCGGTCACGGGATGGCGCTCGTGCACGTCATCACGAAGGGGCCGAGGATCTCCGACGCCCACGTCGGTCGGGCCGGTCCCCACGGCGATGCGAGCGACACGCTCTGGCTCGACGGAGCAGCGACGAATCCGAACGGCTGACGCGCGGGCGCGACGCCCCGGCCGCCGCACGCGCGGTACGGGTCAGCCGGCGCCGAACCGTCGCGAGGCGGCGATCTGCTCGGCCACCCGCCGAAGGGCCAGCACGAGCGGTTCGACCAGCGCCGTTCCCAGCACGACGTAGCGCACCGCATCCTCGAGGGAGGCGTCGGGCGTCGCGGCGAGCTCGGCCTCACCGATCGCCGACAGGTGCTCGACGTACGCCGACATCACCGATTCCGGCACCGTGAACCCGGCGCGATCCAGAGCGGCCAACGCGTGGGCCACGGCCGCGATCTGGTCGGGGAAGCATTTCTCAGGGCTTCCCCCCATGCGCACGAGCAGCGCGGTGGCCTCGGTGAGGTCGACATCCGCGGTGATCTCGGGGGTCACCGCGGCGTTGGCGGCGCCGAGCAGGTCGTAAGGGTTCTGCGGCGGATCCTCGAGCAACGTGACGACGCGGCGCACGCCCGCGATCCCGACTCCCGCGTCGACGAGGGCACGGATCACCCCGAGGCGCTGCAGGTGGGCCTCGCCGTACGAGGCCTGCGTGGGCGAGGTGCGCTTCCCCTCGGGCAGGAGCTTCTCGCGGAGGTAGTACTTGATCGTCGGGACGGAGACCCCACTCGTCATCGCCAATTCCGAGATGCGCATCACTTCCCCCTTGACTCGATAGCAAGACTATCCAACACTAGATAGCACCACTATCCAGTAAGGACGAGCCATGGCATCCCTTCTCCGCGGTCGCATGACCCACCACCACGAGGGCGAACTCGTCGTCTTCCACATCGGCATGACGATCAACCGCTGGTACCGCCCCGACAAATGGATGCCGATCCTCGGCGAGATGGGCCCGATGCTGCGCGAGCTGAGCACCGACCCCGAATCGGGACTGAAGGGCTTCACCGTCCTGCTGGGTGCGCGGGGCCCGTACCTCGTGCAGTACTGGTCGTCGCTCGAGAAGCTCTACTCGTACGCGTCGGCGCCGGGGCAGGCCCACCGCCCCGCGTGGTCGCGGTTCAACAAGCGGGCACGCACGGCCAAGGGCGCCGTGGGCATCTGGCACGAGACGTACGTGGTCGAACGGGCGGAGTCGATCTACGTCGACACCCCCGCGATGGGGTTGCCCCGGGCGACCTCGATCATCCCCGTCGGCGCGCGACACGACGGCGCCCGCGCGCGCGTCGCCGATGGCGCCACCCCGCGTACGGCGGGGACCGAATGACACGGGCCCGGCACTCGCATACTGGGAGAGTGAGCCGCATCCTCGTCACCGCGTCCGACCTGCAGGCCGCCCTCTCGGCCGGCGCGTTCCCCGACGGCGGTCCCGTGCGCGTCCTCGACGTACGCTGGCGCCTCGATCGACCGGACGGACGGCCGGATTACCGCGCCGGCCACATCCCGGGGGCGCAGTACGTCGACCTCGACCACGATCTCGCCGCGCACGGAGCGGCGACCGAGGGCCGGCATCCGCTCCCCCCGGTCGAGGTGTTGCAGAACGCCGCCCGACGGTGGGGCATCGATGCCGGCGACACGGTCGTCGTCTACGACGACCTGAAGAACATGTCCAGTGCCCGCGCGTGGTGGCTGCTGCGGTTCGCGGGCGTCGCCGACGTGCGCCTGCTCGACGGGGCGTGGCGGGCATGGACCGAGGCCGGATTCGACCGTGAGACCGGGGACGCGGCGATCCCGACGCCGGGCGACATCGACCTCGCCTACGGCGCGCTGCCGTCGCTCGAGCTGGGCGAGGTGGGCGCGTTCGCCGACGATTCCCTGCTGCTCGACGCGCGCACCGCGGAGCGTTATCGCGGCGAGGTGGAACCGATCGACCCGCGGGCGGGACACATTCCCGGGGCGATCAGTGCGCCGACGACCGAGAACGTCGACGCCGACGGGCGTTTCCACACTCCCGACGCGTTGCGGTCGCGGTTCCGCATGCTCGGCGCCGAGGACGGCATGTCGGTGGGCGTGTACTGCGGCTCCGGTGTGACGGCGGCCCATCAGGCGGTGGCGTTGACCCTCGCCGGGTTCGAGCCGCGCGTGTTCCCGGGGTCGTGGAGCCAGTGGTCGAACCACCCGGAGCTGCCGGTGCAGACGGGACCCGCACCGCGCTGAGACCGGCGCCGCCGACGGGCTAAGCCCAGAGATCACTCACCGGGATGTCGTGACCGAGCACGTTCTGCGCGGCGCGATGGCCCGACAGCATCGCGCCGGGGACGGTGGCCGGATCGTCGCCCCAGGTCGCCTCCCCCGCGAGGTGCAGCACCCCGCCGACGGGCTCGGCGAGATCGTCGTGGTCGGCACCGACCGAACCCGGCAGCATGTACGCGTAGGAACCGCGCGAGAACGGATCGTCCTGCCAGCGCGTCACGATGGCGCTGGTCGGTTCCGTGACGACATCGCCGTACAGGCGGCGCAGCTGCGCCACGGTCGAGGCGACGATCTCGGCATCGGTCCACTCCCGTGTCGCGACGGCCGCCGGGCCCGCCGCGAAGGTGAGCAGCGCGTGCTCGTCGTGGAGTCGTCCGATGTCGTACCAGGAGTGCCACCACTCCCCCTCGTCGCCGAGCTGACGGATGCCGTAGACCCCGGCATCCCAGAATCGTTCGTCGAAGCGCAGCACGACCTTCTCGAAGGCGTTCATACGCACGAGGCCCAGGGCACGGCGATGACGAGCGGGAAGCTCGGGCTCGAACACGACGTCGCCGGCGTGCAGGACTCCGACCGGAACGGTGACGACGGCCCGGGCGGCGGTGAAGGTGCCGTGGTCGGTGTCGACCCGCACGCCCTCGGGCGACCAGTGCACCCGCGAGACGAGGTGTCCGAGGCGCACGTCGAGGCCGTCGGCGAAGTTCCGGGCGAGTTCGTCGTACCCGTGCGGGAATACGACCTCGTCACCGTTGACCGTGTCGTCGTCGAGGCCGTGGGCGCCGAGGGCAGCCATGCCGATGCCGTACTGCTCCTGGGCGCGGCGGTCGTTGTACTCGCGCACGCGTTCCGTGCGTTCGGCATCCCAGTCCTGTGCGGCGAGCGCCTTCTCGACGACGTCGGCGTAGGTGGCATCCGGATCGGCGTCGGCGATGATCTCGACGAGGGCGGCGTTCAGCGTGCGGATGTCGTCGGCGTACCGCCGCACCGCGTCGTCGTCGAGTCGCTCACCGTCGGCGTCGAAGTAGGCCAGCGGGCGGCTGTCGGGCTGGTATCCCCCGACGGTGAACTCCCTCATCGGCATGCCGAACGCGCGGGCGGCCTCGGCGACCGGGCTGTCGTCGATGCCGTGGATCCATGAGGCCCCGCGGTCGGTGACGTGCCCGTGCGAGCGATCCGAGAAGACGCGCCCGCCGATCCGATCGCGCGCCTCGAGGACGACGACCTGGTGCCCGGCGCGGGCCAGCAGACGCGCCGCGGCGAGGCCCGAGACCCCCGCGCCGACGACGATCGTGTCGACAGTGTCCATGCGTCCTCCCCCGTTCCAGGCCGATCGCTCGACCCGACTTCCCGCGACCGTACTGCGGGCGACGAGCCGGTGGCATCCGCCTCGCCGGAGCGTCCATGGCGTCGGAGTGGACACCGCGTACAGCGGGAACGCGCGCACACGGAGCAACACAGCCCTCGGCCGACCCGCGGGCGAGACGGAGCGCCACAGCCCGAGCCGTCACGGTCCGGGCGTCGCTGAGCGGAAGGTCAGGAGGCGGGCGCCTCCTCGTCGAGCGCCGCGGGTCTGACGCCGCGACGACCGTAACGCCACCAGAAGAACAGGTAGCAGAGGCCCACGAACGGGATGCCGAAGTACAGCGCCGCGACCTGCTGCGGGTCGAAGGCGATCGCCACGATCGACGCGGTGAGCAGCACGAAGGCGAGGATCGGCACCAGCGGATACAGCGGTGTGCGGTAGGCCAGGCTCGACAGGTCTCCGCCCGCGCGCAGGAACGCCCGGCGGTGGAAGAACTGCGCGGCCACGATCGACATCCACACCGCGACCGCCGCGAAACCGGCGATCGACACGAGCACGAGGTACACCGTCTCGGCGGCGATCACGCTGGAGATCAGCGAGACCAGGCCGATGGCCAAGCTCACGATCAGCGCGACCAACGGGATGCCGCGGCGGGTCAGGCGCGTGAACGAGCGGGGCGCGTAGCCCTCTTCGGCGAGCGAGAACAGCATGCGCGCACACGAATACAGACCGCTGTTGCCCACCGAGAGCAGCGCGGTGATGACGACGAAGTTCATGATGTCGGCCGCGTAGGGCACACCGACGTACTCGAAGACGTCGACGAACGGGCTGGAACTGAGTCCGGCCTTCTCGTAGGGCAGCAGGGCCGCGATGACGGTGATCGAGCAGACGAACAGCACGAGCAGGCGCAGCACGGTCGAGCGGAGCGCCCGGGGGATGTTGCGACCCGGATCCTTGGTCTCGCCCGCGGCGACGCCGACGAGCTCGGCACCGCTGAAGGCGTAGAACACCGCGAGAGAGGTGATGAGCACGCCGCCGAGACCCGCGGGGAGCAGCCCCTCGGGGGTCACGAAGTTGCTGAACAGCACGGCCTCGTGAGGGGTGGTCGACAGGGGCGTGAAGCCGAAGATCGCCATCGTGCCGAGCACGATCAGCGCCAGGATCGCGACCACCTTGATGAGTGCGAACCAGAACTCGGTCTCACCGAACACGCGCGCCGAGATCGCGTTGAGCGTGAACAGGATGCCGGCGAACACCAGGCACCACACCCACACGTCGACCGTGGGGAACCAGCGCTGCATGAGGATTCCGGACGCCGTGAACTCCGACCCGAGGGCGACCACCCAGCACAGCCAGTACAGCCACGCCGTCACGAAGCCCGTCGCCGGCCCCATGGTGCGTGCCGCGTAGATGTGGATGGATCCCGAGACGGGATAGACGACGGCGAGCTCGCCCAGGCACACCATGACCAGCCAGACGACGAAGGCGCCCAGCAGGTATGCGAGCACGGCTCCCAGCGGACCGGCCTGGTGGATCGTGTAGCCCGAGCTGAGGAAGAGTCCCGACCCGATCACGCCGCCGAGGGCGATCATCACGAGGTGGCGCGCATCCATCGCCCGCCGCAAGTGGCGTTCGGGCGTGCCCGCACCGGAGCGCTCGAGGGGCTGACCCGTGGGTCGGTTCATGGGTGTTCTCGCATTCGTACTCGAGCCGGTGGCAGACGGGACTCGCGGGCGCCGCAGGTCAGAGTAATGGATGCCGCCGACACGACCGCGCTCACTACGCTGAGGCGGTGCCGCTCCCTCGTCGGCGCGGACGGGAAGGACTCCGAGATGACCACGCGCCCCGATCGCACCGACGCCCACTCACTGGGAGAGGCGAGCCTGGCCGTCCACGGCGGGAAGATGCTCGACAGCACTCGCGCGCTGAGGACGCCGCTGGTCATGTCGAACTCGTTCGCCCTGCCCGACGATCCGAGCGAGATCAGCTGGTCGGCGTACGAGCCGGGCCTGTACACCCGCAACACCGGGGTGAACCAGGCCGCGCTCGAGGCGAAGCTCGCCGCTCTCGACGGGGGCGAGGCGGCGGTGGTCCTCGCTTCGGGCGTCGCCGCTCTGCACGCCGTGTTCTTCACCCACGTGAGGGTGGGCGATCACGTCGTCGTCAGCGACGTGGTCTACGAGGCGACCTGGCGGCTCTGGACCGAATTGCTCCCCGAGCGGTACGGCATCCATGCGACTTTCGTCGATGTGACGGATCCGGATGCCGTCCGCGCCGCACTGCGCCCCGAGACGCGTCTCGTGTGCGTCGAAGCCATCGCCAACCCGACCACGAAGGTCGCCGACATCGCGATGCTCGCCGAGATCACGCACGCGGCCGGGGCGATCCTGATGGTCGATTCGACCTTCACGCCGCCGCCGTTCTACCGCCCGCTGACCGACGGCGCCGATCTGGTCGTGCACTCCTTGACGAAGTACATCAACGGACACGGCGATGCCATGGGCGGGGCCGTGATCGGACGTGCCGATCTCATCGACCCGATCAAGGGCGACGCGATGGTCGACGTGGGCGGCGTCATCTCACCCTTCAACGCCTGGATGATCCAGCGCGGATCGGTGACGCTTCCGCTTCGACTGCGTCAGCATTTCGCGTCGGCGCAACGGGTGGCCGAGATGCTCGAGGCCGATCCGCGGGTGGCGTTCGTCGCGTACCCCGGGTTGGCGTCGCATCCGCAGCACGAGGTGGCCGCGCGGCAGTTCGGTGGCCGCGAGTTCGGCGGCATGATGGCGTTCGCCGTCGAGGGCGACCCCGCCGCGCAGAACCGCTTCGTGTCGCACCTGCGCCTGATCACGTCGGGATTCTCGCTCGGACACGAGGACACCCTGATCGTGCACACCGCGGCCGAGGGACCGCGGACCGCGACCTACCCCGAGGAATTCCGACGTTACGGTCACCTGCGCCTGTCGGTCGGCCTGGAAGACGCCGACGACCTGATGGCGGATCTCTCCGCCGCGCTGGACGCGACCGCGCTCTGAGTCGATCAGCCCCGTCGATCAGCCGGCGAGCAGATCCTCGATCGTCGTGATCACGCCGTGGTCGACGTTCGACGGAGCCCGGTGGCGCGCGCGGGCGACGACGTCGGGGTGGGCGTTGTGCATGGCGAACGACCAGTCGGCGGCATCCAGCATCTCGAGGTCGTTGAGGTAGTCGCCGAACGCGACGGTCTGCGCGGGGGTGACGTCGAGGGCCGCCTGCAGACGGCGCAGGGCGACGCCCTTGTCGACGCCGGGGTTCATGATGTCGACCCAGTGCTGTCCCGAGACGACGACGCGATGGGTCTCGGCGATCTCGTCGAGCGCTCGTCCGACGCTGTCCTCGGCGAGCGCGAAGTCGTACACGGCGATCTTCAGGACGTCGTCGTCGATCGCGAGCACGTCGTCGACGATCTCGAGGGCGGCGTAGTAGATCGCTGCCTGGGAGCGGAACGCCTCGTCGGTGCGCTCGATGTAGGCGGAGCGCTTGCCGCACACCACGACGCCGAGATCGTATCCCTCGGCGGAGAGGTGGCGCAGGCGCTGGACGGCCCGCGCCACGACGGCGGGTTCCAGGGCGTCGGATGCCACTTCCACCCCGGCTCGTACGACGTAGGCGCCGTTCTCGGCGATGAAGGTCATGGCATCCGCCGCGTCGCCGAAGGTGGCGCGCAGGGTGGCGAGTTGGCGTCCCGACGCGGGCACGAACGTCACGTCACGTTCTTCGAGCCTGGGGAGCAGACCCCAGAGGGTCTCGGGCACGTTCCCGGACGCGTCGAGAAGGGTGCCGTCCATGTCGACGGCGATGAGGCGGATGTCGTGGGGCACGCGGCCCATCTTCGCAGGCTCAGGAGCGGGTCACGCGGCGGGCGATCCGGTACCCCGAACCTGGGAAATCTATGAATAACAGAATCATCACGACCGACTCTTCCGCTCCGTTACCCCACCGTTATAGAGTGCTCGCACGGTAGTTGTTTTGCTGTGGCAGCTACCGACATGTGATTGCAGGACACTCTGGTGCAGGAAAGGGCCGGTCGAGTTTTCTCGACCGGCCCTTCGTCCTTTCCCGGGTCGCGGCGTTCCCGCGACCACTCCGCACGCGCGAGGATGGTTCCGTGAAGGACGACGACCTGACCGAACCCGACGGACGCCTCGTTCTGGTGCGCCACGGCGAGACCGAGTGGAGCCGCACCGGTCGCCACACCGGGCTCACCGACATCCCGCTCACCGAGACCGGCGCATACAAGGCCGAGCTCGCGGGCACCCTGCTGGCGACCCGCCGGTACGACCTCGTGCTGACGAGCCCCCTCGAGCGCGCCGTCGAAACCGCGCGGCGGGCGGGCTTTCCGCGGGCGCAGTACGAGCCCCGCCTGGTCGAGTGGGATTACGGCGCTTACGAGGGCCTCACCACGCCCGAGATCATCGAGCAGCTCGGCCGCCCCTGGACCATTTGGCAGTCGGGGGCGCCGGCCGGCGCGACCCCCGGCGAGAGCATCGAGCAGGTGACCGCACGCGCGGCGTCGCTTCTCGACGAGCTCCGCCCCCGCGTGCGCGCCGGCGAACAGGTTCTCCTCTTCTCGCACTCGCACTTCCTGCGCGCGCTGGCCGGCGTCTGGCTCGGGCTTACCGCCGCCGGCGGTCGCTACTTCGTGCTCGGCACCTCCGCGGTCAGCGAACTCGGCTTCGAGCACGGCTCCGAGGTCATCACGCAGTGGAACCACGTGCGCGGACGCTGACCCCGGCCTCCCGGCATCCGGTCTCGACGATGCCGTGCGCATCTCGGCGATCCGACGAGTGCAATCGGAGTCCTCGGTCCGGCGCGATTCCGGATGCCGAACCCTCGGCGTCGCGCCACCGCGCACCCCGGACGGAGTGACAGCGGACGTGTGAGCAGTCGCCCGCCCGTTCGCTAGTCGCGGGTCGGTACGGCGCGCAGGACGACGCCGGGTGCGCGCGAGCCCGCCCACGCAAGGGCACCCGCAACGACGAGCGCGAGGAGGATCCCGATCGAGTGCCCGGCGAGAGACACGACGCCCCGCTCCGGCAGCAGGAACCCATACGGCACCCAGCCGTCCGTGGCTCCGCGGATGAGGACGACAGTCAGCCAGGCAAGCGGGTAGGGGAGCACGATCCACAACGTGCCCCACGGCACGGGGCGACGGTCTCCGACGATCAGCCAGTCGACCAGGACGAAGAGAGGGAAGAACACGTGCAGGATCGCGCTCACCCAGGGGGGCGCCGATCCCGTCCCCGGCACGAGCACGTTGTACACCGCGGCGACCACGATGAGGCACGCCACGGCGACGGCTCGTGCGCTCGTCAGCCAGCGCGGCGCGGGACGGCCGGAAACCATGAGAGCTCCCGTCGCGATGAGCACGCCGCTCGTGAGCAGGCTGGTCTGGTTCGTGAAGTAGCCGAAGTAGTCGAAGGGATTGTCGTCTCCGACGGCGACGCGTCCCGCGAAGGTGAGGAGGAGGACTCCCACGACGGCGACGGCAACCAGGATGCGCGTCCACCCGACGACGAGCATCACGCGACGATCGGCAGCGGACGAAGACACGTCGACCAGCCTAGGGAGGCTCTGGTCGAACGACGAAAAGCAGCCGATGCGGATCCGGCTGCGACCCGGAGTCCCCCCGGCGAACGCGATCACGAAAAGATAACGGCGAACTCTTCCCTTCCGTTATCTCGTCGTTATAGAGTGCTCGCACGGTAGTTGTTTTGCTGTGGCAGCTACCGACATGTGATTGCAGGACACTCTTGGTGCAGGGACAAGGGCCGGTCGGAAGCCTCTCCGACCGGCCCTTACTCTTTGTCCACAGGACGGACCCGAGAGCGCGTCCTCCCGAGGCGTCCTCCCTCTACGCTGAATGCATGACCGATCGACGTCTCGCCGTGCAGGCGTGGGAGAGTCTCTTCCGCGCACAGCACGAGGTGTTCGAAGACATCCGGTCCGACTTCGACAGCACCGAGCTGACGCAGGCCGAGTACGACGTGCTCCTCACCGTCACGCGGTCGCCGCACATGACGGCACGCCTGCGCGACGTCACGGGCAACATGCTCATCAGCCAGCCGAGCGTGTCGCGCCTGGTCGAGCGCATGGTCACGCGGGGTCTGCTCACCAAGTGCGCCGACCCCGAAGACGGTCGAGGCTCGCTCGTGACCGCCACCGAAGCCGGCGCCGTCACGTTCCGGGGCATCGCCGCCGCGCACGGCCGCTCGATCGCCGCGCGCATGGCGCGCCTCGACAACGACGAGCTCGCCCAGCTGCAGGCACTCACCGCGAAACTGCGCGCCCCCGCCTGACGGCGGCCTCCTGGCCGGTCCGCGGGCGCGCTGCGACCAGCCGAGCCACGGGCGTCAGCACTCGATGACGTTGACCGCCAGGCCGCCCTCGCTGGTCTCTTTGTACTTCGTCGACATGTCGATGCCGGTCTGGCGCATGGTCTCGACCACGGCGTCGAGCGAGACGTAGTGCGAGCCGTCGCCGCGCAGGGCGAGCCGCGCCGCGGTGACCGCCGTCGACGCGGCGATGGCGTTGCGCTCGATGCAGGGGATCTGCACGAGCCCACCCACCGGATCGCACGTCAGGCCCAGATGGTGTTCCATCGCGATCTCGGCCGCGTTCTCGATCTGCCGGTTCGTCCCGCCCATGACGGCGGTGAGACCACCCGCGGCCATCGCGCACGCGGAGCCGACCTCGGCCTGGCATCCGCCCTCGGCGCCCGAGATCGACGCGTTGGCTTTGAAGAGCGAGCCGAGGGCCGTCGCGGTGAGCAGGAAGCGGCGGACGCCACGACGACGGTTCGCCTCGGCCACGTCACCGTCGTCCCACGCGGCGACCTCGCCGCGGGTGACGGCGTGGCCGTCGTACCCGAGAAGAGCGCTGCCCACCAGCTCGCCGTAGGGGGTCACGGCGTTGCCCGCCCCCAGTCCCGAGTCGGCGAGGAAACGCCACCAGTACATCGCCACCGCCGGAAGGATTCCGGCCGCTCCGTTCGTGGGCGCCGTCACGACTCGACCACCGGCCGCGTTCTCTTCGTTCACGGCGAGCGCGAACGCCCCGAGCCACTCCCCCGGCAACTCTCGATGCCCCTCGGCCTCGATGGCATCCAACTGTCCTCGGATGACGGCGGCTCGGCGCTTGACCCTCAGGATGCCGGGGAGCACCCCGTCGTTGCGCAGGCCGGCGTCGACGCAGGTGGCCATGGCGTCCCAGATGCGGTCGAGGCCCGCGGCGATCTCGTCGTCGGAGCGCAGGGCCGCCTCGTTGAGGCGCGCGGCTTCGGCGATGGTGATGCCGCGCTCGTCGCACAGCTCGATCAAGGTGGCCGCGTCGTCGAAGGCGAGCGGCATGGGCGCGACCGCGACAGCCGACGGTTCGCCCTCACGGCGGATGAAGCCCCCGCCGATCGAGTAGAACGTCTCCTCGACGAGGACGACCCCGTCGGCGTCGCGCGCGACGAGGGTGAGGGCGTTGGGATGCCCGGGAAGGCGCGTCCGGGGCACGAGGGCGACATCGCTCTTCGCGAACGGGATCTCGTGCTCGCCGGCGAGGCGGAGGGAACGCCCGTCGGGCCAGTCCGACCACGCGCGGCGAACGGCATCCGGATCCACGGTCTCGGGCTCGAGGCCCTGCAGGCCCGCCACGACGGCGTCGGGAGTGCCGTGGCCGATGCCGGTCGCACCGAGCGATCCGTAAAGCGCGCACGAGACGGATGCCACCCGCTCGAGGATGCCGTGAGCGCGCAGCCGGGCGGCGAAATCGACGGCCGCGCGCATGGGGCCGACGGTGTGGGAGCTCGAGGGTCCGATCCCGATGGAGAACAGCTCGAACGCGGAGACGTAGGCGCTCATGTCGCCAGCGTACGTGTCCCGTCCGACACCGTGTGGTCACCGGTGCGCCACGCCCGGGATGCACGCCGTTCGGGGCCGATTAGACGTGCCCCGGGGTCGCGGCTATGCTTGACCACGGCCTGCGCGCCGTTTCGCGCGGAGGCCCTGCGCCCGTAGCTCAATGGATAGAGCATCTGACTACGGATCAGAAGGTTAGGGGTTCGAGTCCCTTCGGGCGCACACAGTCGGTTGAGGCTGCCGATGCTCAGTTCTGGAGCATCGTAGGGTGTCAGGGTTTCCCTGACACCCTTTTTCCGTTCCCGTGCGAGGTGGCACGGTGACTCGTCGGAGGCGCATCGAGCGCGAGACGACGGACTATCTGAAAGCCGTTGACCGGCTCATCCGCCGTGCTGGCGTCCGCACGGCCGACGCCGACGAGATCGAGCTACGGCAACTCGTGGCCATGCGCGACACGCTCGAAGCGGCGATCACGCACGCCGTGCGAGGCCAGCACGCCCGTCGCCAGTCGTGGGCGTACATCGGCATGGCCCTCGGGATCAAGCGGCAGACGGCCCAAGAGCGGTACGCCGTGCGGGAGAAGGCCAGCGCATGAGCGCACCCAGGCTCCTCGACCTGTTCTGCTGCGCGGGCGGTGCAAGCACCGGATATGCCCGCGCCGGATACCGCGTGTACGGCGTGGACATCGTGCCGCGCCCGAACTACCCGTTCCCGTTTCACCAGGGCGACGCTCTCGACGTGCTTGCGCGGCTCATCGCGGGCGAGGCCGTGCCGTTCACTCACCCTGACGGCCTGGTGGAATGGCTGACCCTGGACGACTTCGCCGCGGTGGCGGCAAGCCCGCCATGCCAGGCGTACAGCATCACCCGGCACATGCACACGAACGAGCATCCCGAGTTGGTGGACCCGACCCGCGAGCTGCTGGAGGCTACGGGGCTGCCGTGGATCATGGAGAACGTGCCTGGCGCGCCCCTCCGCGAGTTCGTGACGCTGTGCGGGTCGATGTTCAACCTGTCGGCATTCGACGAAGACGGCGAGTTACTGGCCCTGCGCCGCCACCGACTCTTCGAGTCCAACGTCTACTTGATGATGCCTGGCGCATGCGTCCACGACGGCACCCGCGTGGCCGGCGTCTACGGAGGCGGCGCAACGTCGAAGGAGCGCCGCTCGACCACCACCGGCCGGCGCGTGGGTTACACACCTCACAAGGCGACCGCGGCGGAATTGATGGGCATCGATTGGATGACCCTTGACGAGCTCGCCCAGGCCATACCTCCGGCATACACGGAGTTCCTGGGCCGCCAGCTACTCAACCTCTCGACGGTAGATGTTTGACCGCGGTCAATCGAACATGCGTTCTATTCTTGCCTGACTCGCCAAGGTCAGTCAGAACGAAAGGTCAGTTATTGCTGGGCAGTGAGTGGGAGGACGCCATTGAGGCGTTCCTATTGGGGCAAGCGGCCGCGGGGATCGCGGCGACATCGAGGAAGTCGAGGCGTCAGCACCTGGGGCACCTGGCGCGCAACGTGTTCGAGGGGCCGTGGGCGGTCACGACGGATGACATCGCCGGGTACATGGCGTCGATGAACTGGGCGCAGGAGACGCGCCGCGGGCGTCGGAACACGTTCGAGGCGTTCTACGCCTGGGCAGTCAAGACGGGTCGCACGACAGTCAATCCGGCATCGGACATCGCGAAGGTGCGCCCGACCGATCCGCGACCGCGGCCGGTGCCCGACTCGATCTATCTCGCGGCGCTTGCCCGCGCGGACGACGACGAGCGGCTATGGATCGACCTGGCGGCCGAGCACGGTCTACGTCGCGCCGAGGTGGCCGTGATGCACTCGGATGACATCGTGCCGACGATGCTCGGGTATGACCTCATCGTCCATGGCAAGGGCGCGAAGGTGCGCGAGGTGCCGTTGACGCGGGCCATGTCCGAGGCGCTGCTCGCTCGCGTCGAGCGCGACGGACGCGGCTACCTGTTCCGGGGCGACGACGAGGGCCACGTGTCTCCGTGGTGGGTCGGCAAGCGCGTGGCGCGGCTGCTCTCGCCCCCGTGGACGATGCACAAGCTCAGGCACCGAGCGGCCACGCGGTTCTACGCCGCCGCCGAGGGTGACGCCTACGTGGTCGCGGACCTCATGGGGTGGGCGAACATCAACATGGTCAAGGTCTACGTCTACCTCCCGAACGATCGGAAGCGCGCCATCGTCGAGGGCGCGAGCCGCGTCGGCGCGCCCCTGGCCCGCGTATAGGCTCGCGGGCATGGCCATGGATCACGCCCGCAAGCTCACCATCATGCGAACGGCGCTTGTCGCGATCCTCTTCGCCATCGTGCTCTGGATCGTGGTGCAACTCGCTATTGGAGCGAACGCGACGGCCGAGATCAGAGAGCGCGAGGAGCGCTGCCTGACCTCGGCCGACTACTTCGCCTGCATCGAAGCGGACTGAGCACGAGGGTGTCAGGTAGACCCTGACACCCTCCGCGCCGTTCAGTCTTTCGGTGGGAGCTGGCGCGCCAGCTCCGCCTTCTCCTCGTGGAGACGCTTGTTGTCCTCCAGGAGCTGAGTGTTGGTGCCGTTGGTCTGCTTCTGCACCTGGCCGACCTGGGCCGACACCTTGTTCACGCTGTAGATCAGCGTCAGCACGGTCACCATGAAGCCGAGGAACTGGAGCGCCTGAGCTGTGTAGGTGGCCGAAGCGTCGGGCCGGATGATGTGGATGAGGATGGCCCCACCGAGCCCGACGACGAGCAGCACGGCGACGACGATGATAACGACGGTGCTGGAGACGGCGGGGCGGTCGGAGGGGTGCTGCTGGTCGCTCATGGCGTCCTGTTCTGCGCGGAGGGCGCGTCGGGTGTTCACGGGATGATGGAGGTGTCGCGGATGCCGTCGAGAAGCTGCGGCGGCTGGTTGACCAGTTCGCGGAGCCCCAGGTCTCGACGAACGTCGAGCTGCACGCCGTTCCAGAGGCGGTACATGGTGCCCGCATCGAAGTCGACGGCGTACCAGACCTGATCATCCGACCCGTCGTCGGGCGGGTTGATGCTGACGGTGACGGACTTGTCGACGTTCTCGCGGTTGCTCTGGCGCAGGGCCTCGATGAACGCTTCCTGCATTTCCTGCTTGGTGGCCATGTCTTCCCACTCCTTGGGTTTCGGGGGTTCGGTGACCGCGGCGGGCGCCGGGTCATATCGGTACTCGTCAAGCCAGGGCTTGTATTCGAGGTGGTGTTCTTCGTTCGCGCGAGTGACCCAGCGCCACCCGTGCCGCCACGCGGCCGGGCGGATCGAGTACGCACGGTTCGCGTCGAACGCGAGACCCTTGCAGTGCTCGGAGTCGTCCGGGTCGGCTGCCCACGAGTGGCCGGGGTATGGCCCGGTGCCGTTCTCGTAGGCGACGGATGCGTCGTGCATTCGCTGCTGGAGTTCCGGGTCGCGGAAGGTCGAGTTGCACCGGATGGTGCCGACCTCGGCCTCCAGGCGGCGGAAGGATCGGGCGGCGTCGTCTCGGAAGGTGACGCCCTCGCGGATGGTTTCGAGGCTCATGGCTCCGCTCTTTCAGGCGTAGACGCGCAGGGAGTCGAAGGCGATTCCCGGGCCACCGGCGAAGGCGTAGAAGCCGACGCCGGTACGGCTCAGGCCCACGCTGCTCTCGCACGCGATGATGGGCACGTCGTTGAGGTAGGCGATCAGGCTCGTGCCGTCGGCCACGAGCCGGATGCGGTCGCCGTCGTTGATGACGGTTCCTACCGGGGCCTGACCGTTCTCGGGCATCGCGCGGGCACCGTTGATGCGCGTGAAGAAGGCGGGGCGGGTGCTGCCCGAGGAGGTGCGCAGGCAGAACTCGACACCTTCGAGCATGTCGGTTGCGCGGAAGTAGATCGAGCCGGCACGGCTTCCGACCACCTTCACGACGGTCTCGATCACCATGTTTGTGGCGCGGGAGTCCACGAGCTTGGCGACGTTTCCCGTGGCGTCAGCCGGGACGGTCACGACGGCGGCGTTATCCTGCACGACGACGTCCGCGCGGACGGCGCTGTCGGTGGTGTAGGTCTTCCAGGCGCGCCCGTCCGCTGTCGCGATCAGTGCGCCGTTCGGGCGGTTGAAGTCGTCACGGAAGCCGGGAAGGAACGGGAGAAGCGGGTTCACTTCGCGGTGTCCGGTGAGGATGATGTGAGGCATGATTCAGGCTCCTGGGGTTCGGATGGGGGTCGTGTAGGCGGAGGTGCCTACGTCGTTCGTGGTGGCGATGCGGACCAACGCGGGGCCGGTGATCGCTGTGTACGGCTCGAGAACCTTTCCTGCTGGCTGGTACTGATCGGCGGCGGGGAGCGGTCGTGGGACGGCGGTCCAGGTGGCTCCGTTGTCGGTGCTCTTCTCGACCGTGTAGGCCGTTACGCGGCACAGCGGAGGCGTCCAGGAGACGCCCTGTGCGGTCGCCGTGACTTCGATGGGCGGCACGGGGACACTCGACGCGGTGTTCACTGTTGCGCGCTTGTAGGCGGCGTACGCGGCCCGCCCGAGGGCGATGACACCCTGACGCGAGTAGTGCACGAGGTCGTCAATCTCGTACGATCCGCCGCCGCCGGGGATGCCGTCTGCGTACGCCGTGCGAAGCATGGTGCGCGGGAGGTCCATGTGCGCCTCACGGATCGCTGCACGCGAGGGATTGTTCTTGATGTACTCGGGGACGATGCCGGTCAGGACCCACGTCATCGACGGGAAGCCGATCCCGTTCGACATCTGGGTGAGCACTTCCTTCAGGGCTGGTGCGTAGGCGGGTCCGTCCGTGTCGGCCTCACCCTGTGCCCAGAGTCCACGCGGCATCTCGACCTTGACGCCGGGGAAGGCCTGAGCGATCGCGTCGAGGGCGCTCTTCATGATGGTGATAGCCCCAGGCGCACGCGAGCCGGATGCACCCCACAGCCAACGGCCAGCGGTGCTGTTCGACGGAAGGGCCACGAGACCCGATCCACCGATAGCCGTGTTCACGATGACGACGACGGTCCCAGCAGGCTCGTTCGTCAGAATCTCGCGTGCCATGACGTGAGCGGGGCTGAGACCGGCGCGGGAGTTGTTGGCACGGCTGGGCAGGGGAACCGTCGCGACCTTCAGCCCCTGAGAGGTGTAGTCCCACATGAAGCAGCGGTCATCCGCTGGATCGAGTTCGACGCTGTAGGGCTGTCCACGACCGTCAGCGTTCGACTGACCAGCGACGAACAGGGGCACGACACGACGGACCGGCGATCCAGCCGACGACCCACCGGCGCTGAATATTTCACGCTCCCCGGCATCTGCGATACGGAACCCGGAACCGGCGCGGATGATCATTCCGGCCATGTGAATGTCGCCGTTGGTGGGATCGACCCAGATAGGGGCGCGCTCACCCACTCCTACGGCAAGCCCGAGACCGGGGCGCACGGTCGCCCCAGTCAGGCGCACGTCTCCGGCGAGGGTGGCGCTGGAGTCCGTGAACTGCGCGACGGGAGCGCCCTTCTCGGTCCGGATGCCGAACGCCTCGGACACGTCACGTCGGAGGAGGCGGTCGCCACTCTGAGCGACAAGCTGCTCGAAGCGTTCGGCGCTCGCGTCGCGGATCGTGGCGTCGTCGTTCAGCTCGACCTTGACCCGGTTGTGGACCAGCGTCGGAACCGCCTGCTTCACGCCCTCGGTGCTCTTGTTCAGCAGCTCACTGAAACCCTGCCCGGGGTCGGCCAGGTCGTCTTCCCCGTAGGAGTAGAACCCGTTCTCGTCGTATCTTCCTGTCGCCATTACGCGACCCCCACTTCTCTCAGCCGGATCGACATTTCGTCATCCGGGAACTTCCATCGGATTGCGGCGAGACGGCCCCGGAGGGTCTCGCGCGGGCTTGCGTACTCGACAAATTGGCCGGGCGAGATACCCGCGTAGGCGGACACGGCCATGAGGTCGAGCGCGCGACCTCGACTGCGGATCATCCGGAAGATGTTCTCGGCAAGGCCGGGCCCTGGGAACGGTCGCGCGTAGCGGAGGATCAACGCCCGCTCGGGGTTGGGCGCTCCGGGGTAGTAGAGGTCGTAGTGCTCGACGCCTTCCCACGTGTAGACGACCATGACGGCCGTCACCCATCCCTCGTCGCGCGAGCGGGTCGTCGTCTCCTCGGTGACGGTGCGGCCCTCACCTGCGGAGTCCAGCTTGCGGACGTTCGGCAGGCTGCGGTCTTTCGCGAGGTGCCAGAGGCCCGCCTCGTCGCACCACAGCATGAGGTCATGCTGACGGGTGAGACCGGTGAGGAAGTCGAGCGCCGACGAGCCGGGTACGCGCACAGCCTCATCGCCGATCTCGGCGTCAGTCGGCGTCGTCTCGGGATAGTAGGTGACGCCCGAGCCGAAGCCTGCGAGGTTCAGCACCCAGTTGATCTTGTCGAGCATGGCCGCGCCGGGGACGCGCGTCGGGGTGGCTGACATGTGCTGCCAGTCGGTCAGTCGTGCTTCGCCGCTGGCGAGCTGCATGGTGACGGTCGCGGCCTTCCGGTCGATGGTCACCTCTCGGAGCATGAGACGCCAACTGCGGCCGTCGACGACGCGGCTCGCGTCGCTCCCGGAGTAGTCGTGATACAGCGACCGGCTGACCGCGTTGAGCGTGGCACCGCGGAACTGAGTGGTAATCGCCGCGAGCGTGAGGCCGCGGTATCGGCGGGTGATGTCGCTGATGCGGTCGATGCGACCGAAGGTGCGAACGGCGGTGACCTTGGCCCACACGTCGCGGGCCTGCGGGTCGACGCGCTCGATCTCGCCGTCGCCGAGGGCGCAGACGACGCTGGCCTGGACGTACGGAATCCACTCTTCGTCCATCTGAACGTCGATGCTCTTCACGTCCAGCTCGATCGGTCGGGTGTCCCGCTCGATGGTGACGGTGCCGAGGTGTTCCCCGAGGAAGGCCACGTCAGATCACCGCCTCGTAGCGGACGGTGACCACCCAGTGCGCGGCGGTGTCCTCGTCGAGGGCGATGTCGATGTCGTCGGTTACGACGTAGCGGAGGTTCAGTAGCGCCCGGTCCGGGCTGGTCATGGTGAAGACAGCGGCGACGCGGTGAGCCTCGAAGCAGTCACGCGCCGCGGTCTCCGTGACGAAGACGAGCGCGAGCGTCCCGCGCGCGGGCGACGCCGGTCGGAGGGTGTGGACGGGCGGGCCGTCGAGGATGTCGTGGGAGACGACGCGCGACGCGCTGCGGGCGGTGACGCTGCTGATGTCGACGAGGTCGGGCGTGATGATCGGCCCGCCGTCGTAGGTGATGGTGGTCACTGGAACGGCACCCCCGTGCGGTTGCGACCCTCGACGTTGACGGTGATGGTGCGGCCGTCGTAGCGGTCGATGGAGCGTTCGAGCTGTCGGGTGTCGGCGTTGACGACGGTCGTCAGGAACTTCGGCGGCGGGGTCCAGCTGTCAACCTCGGACGTGTCGAGGCGGACCTTCACCGTCATCTCGCGCAGCTTCGTCAGCTCGTCGACCTTGCGGGTGCTCTCGCTGGTGTCGGTGTTCACGACGACATCGGCCTCCGGCTTGAACGCGTCCGAAAAGGACACGGTTGCCTGCGCGCCCGCCTCTGCGCCGCCGCCGTCCCCGAGCGCCTGGCGGATGCGGGTCTTGCCCTCTTCGCCGGTAGATGCGTAGGACGCGGCGATGGATGCGCGGGCCTCTTCGGGCAGGGCGAGGAGGTTCGACCACTCGTCGGGCGAGAGCTGCATCGTCTGCAAGTTGTTGCGGTACGCGTCGGCCTGCGCGCGCGTCTCCTCGACGTAGCTCAGCCACTTGTCCGTGTCGAACGCGGCATCGTCGGCGGTGGCCTTCTCGTAGGCCTTGTCGCGCATCGAATCGTACGCACCGGCCTGCGAGTCGCGCATGGCCTCGGCGGCTGCCGTGACACGCTCCTGCTGCTTCTCAGCGGCGGTCGCGGCGCGCTCCGCGGCCTCCTCCTGCTTAATGGCTGCTGCGGCCGCGGTGCTCCCCACGTTCTCCTGCACGCGCTCGGCTACCTCGTGCGTCTTGATGACCTGCTCAAGCTCGGTGCGGTAGCCGGTGAGCGACTGGTACTGCTCATCCCAGACGGGCGTCCAGTCGGACATGCGGTCCAGCTCGTCGTTGACTGACGCGAGCATTTCCTTCGTGGAGTCGATGTCCTGGCCGGTGAGCGCGTCAATGGCTCGGGCGGTTGTGCGCCCCATGATCTTGGCCGAGGCGTCGATGTCGTCGAGCACGGACCCGAAGTCGACCCACTGGTCAATCATCGACTGAAGTCCGCCGTTTGCTTTCGTCTCCCGGGACAGCGTCTCGAACAGCTTGTCGACGTGAGACTGAAGGGGCAGCTCGCCGCCGTTCTCGTACATCTCCGAGGCGAGGTCGGCGGCCGCCTCCCTGGCATCCTGTAGCTTCTCCTGCGCCTCGGATGCCTGCGCCAGCGCCGTACCCAGCACGGCGGCGAGGGCGATACCGGCAGCGGCCCCTACCGGCCCGAAGCCGGAGAGGGCGTTGGCAAGGGTCTCCTGCACGAAGTCGGCCACGTCATCGAAGCCACCGCCGAAGGATGCTGCGGCTTCTCGGCCGGATGATCCGGCCTCCTCTTTGGCTTCGGTGAAGCCGTCTTTCATCTTGTGCGTGGCGTCTTCGCTGGACTCTTTGACCTTGCGGTAGGCGACCTTGAAGCTGCGCTCGATGGTGTCAGCCGTGTCGCGCGTCTCGTCTTCGAGCTTGGCTGTCTGCTTCTGCGCGTCGCGCATGCTGCGAGATGCTTCGTCCGAGGCGTCCTTTGCGCTCTCTTTCATCTGCCGGTAGCTCGACTTGAAGCCGCGCTCGATGGCGTCGGCCGCCTCGCGCGTCTCGTCTTTGAGATTGGCCGTTTGCTTCTGCGCGGCACGCATCTGGTCTTCGAGCTGCTCGGGGCCCTTTCCTTCCGCAAGGTCGCGCAGGGCGTCTTTCGCGTCTCCGAGTGGCTCAAGGATTCCGGAGCTGACGCCCTTCTCGAAGGCGCCAGCGTCGACCCCGATGGGAATCTCGATGGGCTTGCGTGCCATCTCAGAGCCTTTCAATTCGTTCAGCCACGGTGCGCCAGGCGGTTTGCACCCAGAGGGATGCGACGCGGGCGACGACGGCGCGCGCGGCGGGGAAGACGGTGTTGCCTTGGCGGCGGCGAGGGCCGAAGGTGGACCCGGCCTTGCGCTTGTAGGGAGTGCCCTTGCGACTGCGGGTGTCGATGGGGGCGTCCTGACGCATACCGAATTCGGTAGCGGTGAGGATGTCGGAGACGGGCGTGCCCGTTGATAGCGCTCCGGCCGCTCCGGCTTTCAGGGTGATGTTTCGGGCGGTGACACTGACCGTGCCGGAGCTGGCCACCGCACCCTGGAGCCGGGTCTCGACGTGCTGGTTCAGCTCGTCGCGCCAGATGCCAGCGGCCGGCGCTTTGGTGTGCTTGCCGATCTCGCGCTTCACGTCGGACGGGAGCCCCCGCATGACCGTGGCAAGCACGGCCAGCGGGGACCCGTCTACGAGAAGCGAGATACGCATACGTCAGGCGGCAGCGGGCGCGATGACGGGCTGACCGTTGCACGGCAGGGTGGTGGTGCTCTTCGCGAGCGCGCCACCGGCTCCGCCGATCATCCCGGGAATGATGACCACCTTGACGGTGAACGTCTTGCCCCCGACCTTCGGAACGTACTTGGCGGTCTTGACCTGGCCGACCCACTCGATGAGCTTCAGGCTCAGGGCCTTGTCGCTGGACACGTCCTGGAGGTTGCTCACCGCGAGCGCCCAGACGGGCACACCGGCGATGTGCACGGTCTCGCCGCTGATGAGGGTGACGGGGGTGACGGGCGTGGTGGGCGTGAGGGTGCACGAGTCCACGGCGGCGGTGTAGTCGTCGTTGTCGAAGGCGAGCGAGCCCGCGGGGAAGAACGATTCGTTGGCGATGGCGACCATGGGTCTACTCCTGGTGTGCGTTGATGGGAATCTGAATGGAGACGACCCACGCGAGGTAGTCGCCGATTTTCTTCTTGTCGGCCCCGCTCCACGCCACCTGCGGGGACGCATCGAGGGCACGGACGAATGGGCGGATGGCTTCGTCCAGGGCGTCCTCCGCCTTGGCGAAGTCGGTGTGGTCCGAGAGGAGAGCCACGTCGAAGCTGTCGAGCATCGCTCCCGGGGGCATCCCGTCGTGACCGATGGCGGTGAAGCTGATGAACACGGACGGCGCGGACAGGGTGCCGATGCTCTCGACGGTCTGTGCGGTCACGCGACCGCGCCAGCCCTCGGGGAGCATGGGAGTGATGAGGTCGGCTGCGCGCTGTCTAGCCGACATCGGGCTTGCCGTCCTCGGGGCGGATGATCGTACGGACGGTCTTGTCCATGGGACGGGGTGTGAACACGTACTCGCCCTCACCGATCGTTCCGGCGCTGGCGACCTGGCCCGCCTGGTAGAGCGTGCGGGCCTGCATGAGCTGGGCGAGAACGTAGCGGGACGGGTAGTTATCGTCGTTGGGAAGCTCGGGAGCGTAGGCGATGACCTGTGCCTTGGCGGTGTCGAGGATCATGTCGAGAAGTTCCAGGTTCTCGATGGGCGCGTCCTTCCACGCCGCGCGGACGCGCTGCACGGTGGCAGGGTCGTCCGTTTTTGCGACGTACCAAGTGGTGGGCATGGCCTACGCTCCCGGGTCTTAGGCGGCGGTGCCGACGAACGCGAAGGACTCCTCGCGGACGGGGAACGTCTCGAGGTAGCCGACGACGGCGCGGTCCACGCCACCGCGGGCGAGGTCGATGGCGTCGAACTGGATGGGCGTCGTGCCGTGCTCGCGGAACTCGATGCCGCCCTGCGCTCCCGCAACGGTCTGAGGGTCGGTGGCCTTGGTGCCGGGGAAGAACGCCTGCGGGGCCTTCTTGACCTGGACCTTGCCGCTGCCCGCGGTGACGCTGGCCTCGCCCGTACCGACGCCGACGGTCAGCTCGACGTACTCCGGGAGCAGATCCTTGGGCGTGTACACGAGCTGATCCCACGCGGTCGGGTTGACGACAGCGAACGTGGGGGTGTCGTCGGCGTCCGTGACCGCCTCGATGGCCTGGATGAGCTGCACCACCGCGGGGTAGTACGCGAGGTTCGCGGGGGTGCCCGCGGGCAGACCCTTGGGTGCGATGCGCCGCGAGAGGGCCGCGCCGCCGCGACCGCGGGACGCGATGGTGAAGATGTCCTTCAGAGCGTCGCGGTCGGTCACTCGCGCGTAGCTGTCGGTGACGAGCTGGAACAGGGACTCCAGGACGTCGGCCCCACCCTCCAGGTCGAACCACTCGCGGGCGATGTCGGCCGCCCAACCGTACGGGCGGAGAGAGCTGCCGCGGGTGTCGGTCTTGGCCTTGCCGGTGGGCATGTCGGTCTTGTTACCGGCCCACGAGCCGACGAGCTCGCCGCCGCCGTCCACCTCCATGGTGTAGCCCTTGCGTCCGGCGAGCTGGATGCCGCCGTACAGGTGCGTGCCGAGGTCGATGAACTTGCGCTGGTAGCGGCGCCCCTGCCAGAGCTTGCCGACCCACGCGGGCTGAAGGACACCCGAGTCCGCGGTGGTGAGGCCACCGGGGGCGTTGTAGGTGATGTCGGCCAGGGCGGCGAGAAGGGTCTCCGCCTCCTGGCGGACGGCGCGGTCACCGCGGCGGTCCTTCAGCGCGGCGAACGCGGCGAAGACGGTGCTGAGCTGCACATCCTCCGGGGCGATGTTGTTGCCCCGCGGTGCGGAACCGAGGAAGGTGGCCGGGACGCTGATGAGCGTCGGCTCGGGGGTGGCAGTGGCAGTCAACGTGGTCTCCTTGTCGGGGGTGTTCTCGGTGTCGGTTTCGGTGTCCTCCGGCGCGTCGGAGTCATCGAGCTTGGTGAGCTTGGTGGTGGTGGTGGTCTCTTCGATCCGCTGCCACTTGACGCCGGTGTCGTCCGTGAACTGAGTCACGTAGCGGCTGTCGCGCGAGGCGTTGGGGTCCTCCCACTCGGAGGATGAGGGGGTGTCCTCGGCGGCGAGGAGCGTCGCGCCCTCGAAGGCCGGACGCTCGACCTGGGCGGCGGCGAAGAGGACGCCTCCGGGGAGAGCCTTGCCCGCGCGAATGCGGACGTTGGCAACCTCGGCGGAGAGGTGCTTGCGCTTGCCGCTCTTGCCGTCGGCGTAGGCCTGGCGACCGGTGGGGGTGTCGGCGTACTTGAAGGTCGCGAAGGTGCCCTCGGGCTGCTCCCAGGCGTTGGTGAAGCCGCCGATGACGTTCTCACGCTTGTGCTCCTCGTTGAGGGACATGCCGGTGAAGTCGGTGGGGATCACCACGTCGCCCTTGGCGAAGGTGAACATGCCGAGGTTGGAGCGGCACTGCACGCCGTAGGGAATGAGGAGGCCGGTTGCGGTCATGTCCGCGTCGGAAAACTCCAGGGTTCCGGCGTCGATGATGACGGGTTCCATCACGCCACCGCGGCCTTGTTCGCCCACATGAGCGCTTCCTCGATGGCCGTCAGCGCCAGGGAGCGCTCACGGCTGGCGGGGAGCTGCGCGACCTGCTCCCCCGCCAGGGCGAGGGCGTAGGCGTTCGCGCGGATGACTGCGGCCTGATCGCCGGTCAGCGGCTCAGTCTCGGTCAGGAAGCGCGACGCCAGCTCGGGCGGGAGCTGCGGCTCGCGCTCGGGCGTGACCTCGACGGGCGGGTCTGCGGGCTTGCTGGTGTTGGCCATGGGTCAGTCCTCACTGGTCTGCGGGTTGGTCGGCTGGGGAACGGAGAGATAACGGGAAGCGTCCACGCGGATGGACTCGCCGGAAGGGCACACGTCATCGAGCGAGAGGCGGTCTTCGATGGCGGAGGCGTACTTGTCCAGGCCGAAGTCCCACAGCTCGTTGCGGTCGGCGCCGTTGTTGACGCCGGAGTACTTGATGTCGGTGCCGCCGCCCTGACGAGAGCCTTCGAGCAGCGATGCGGGGATGCCCGCGTGGTTAGCAATGTCGAGTCGGACGCCGTTGCGGGCGGACTCGAAGAGGTTGGTTTCGACGCCACCGGAGTAGTTCGGCTTGGCGTACTCGGGGCGGAGCGAGACTGCGCCGTTCTTGGCCTGGCGGTTCTTGATGTAGTTGCGCCGGAAGGACTCGCGCTCCTCTTTGCCCCAGGCGTTCCAGTACTCCTTGGAAAGCTCGATGTCCGTGGCGGGGATGGGGTTCTCCACGCGGTCCACGTAGGCGGCCTCGATGGCTCGCGCGCCGTGCATCGACGTGCGCGCGTCCACGAGCATCCCGGACGAGCCGTACCCGAGCGGGATCGCGACGATGCGGTGCGTATATCGGGCGGGGACAAGGCCGAGCTTCTGGTCGCTCACCTTGACCGTGCCGTCTGCGGCGACCTCCCACCACCCGAACGGGAGGTGCAGGGCGTCGTTGATGGTTTCGCCGTCCATCGCGAAGCCGATGGCGGCCCACCCGTTCATGAACAGGTCCGAGGCCACGCCCCAGCGGAGCGCGCGGGGGCCGACGCCGCTGCCGGAGTTGACGAGCCAGCCCGGCTGGTCCGTGACCTCGGCGTCGCCGTCGTACTGCCGCCACGGGGTGCGGGCGAGGATGGAGCAGATGATGTCGTGGGAGCGCTTGACGGCGGGGATGCGGAGCGCGGTCTCGCGGGTGAGGGCGACGGGCTCGTCATGCTCGGGGTAGAGGTCATCGACGAGGATGCGCTCCAGGGAGTCCTGAGACGAGAACGGGGTCACGAGCGGCAGCGCCGCCCGTGACCCGTAAGTCTGCTCGATGTTCCGTCCGAAGATTCCCACGTTTCAAACCATGCGGACGTTTAGTCACATCTCACTAACCCCGCGTTCCGGGACCGAGCGCGCCGCACGTCGCGGGCGTGGCGCTGGCGGCGGTCCTCGCCGTGCTCGCGTTCCTCGTGGGCACAGGCGCTGTTCCAGGCGTCGTCCTTGTGGAACCGGAAGGATCGCCACCACGGGTGGTCGGTGCAGGCGATGACGATTCCGGACGGTGAGCAATCGAGCTGGATGGGGCTGGGCGTGGCCATGGTGGTCTCCTCAGAACGAGTCGTCGGGCGATTGGATTGCGATGGAGTCTTCGAGCCAATGCAGGGCGAGGGCTGCGGCTTCGAGCGGGGTCACGTCGAAGTCGGGATCGTCCTTCGGTGCACCGAAACGCCAGGTGCCGTAGTTGCCGAAAGACTGGCGGGTGGCGCGGGCGGCGGCGGCGTCGAGGTGTTCGTTTCCGAAGACGACGACGGTGCCGGTGGTGAGCGCCTTGAACAGCGCGACGGCGGAGCGGGGAATGTCGGCGGCGGTGCTTGCGCGCAGGAGTGGCACGGGGTTGGCCAGCGTGATTTCCTTCTCCACCACGTCCTCGGTGTAGCCGCGCTTGTCGTAGCCGAGCACGAGCCCGGGGCGTTTGCGAAGCTTGTCGATGACCTCGCGGGCGAGGCCGGGCGTACCTTCCTGCCAGTGCCAGAGCGCGATGGCGCGGCGTTGCGGTCGCGCGCGTGCGCCGTCCAGCTCGTAGGCCTCGTCCACCAAGTCGGTGTTGGGTTCGTCGTAGTTCCAGGCGACGGCGAGCGAGGCGGTGAGTCCGAGGTGGTGGACTTTGAGCGCGACGCTCAGGTGAGCGGGCAGCTCGGGGAACGGGTCGGTGGTCTTGCGCGAGGCGTACAGGGCGGGCGGGATGAGCGTGTCAGCCGCGCCCTCGAAGCCGAATTGACCGCCGTACTCGATCAGGAAGTCGTCCAGCTTGACCTTGTCGAACGATCGCTTCACGGCTTCGACAGGGGTGGTGAAGCCGACGCCGGGGTGCGTCAGTTCGATCCACTCGCGCATGCGGCCGCCCGTCGCGCCGGTGAGCGGGTGCGCGATGTCGGGCTCCCACGAGACGAGCTGCTCGCGCTCGGTGGTCTCGGGAATGCCGTGCCACAGCACGTTGGCGTCGGGATCGTGCAGCGCCCGCCAGAGCAGGTTGCCCGTGCGCCACTTGGCCCCGGTCCCAGCCAGCACGAATTGCGCGCCGATCTTGGTGTCCATGGTGGGGATGACGGCGCGCTCGACGTCCTCGCCCTGCTCGATGTCGGCCTCCGCGGCCTCGTCACCGAACGCGAAATCGAAGCCACCGGATCGGAAGCCCTCGCCGTTGGGCGTGTAGACGTTGAGGAATGAGCCGGTGTCCCGGAACTCCAGGTGCTCGGTGCCCTTGCCGACGTTGATCTTGATGGGGCTGACTCGCTCGTCGGGGTAGACGCGGCGGAGATGGGCCACGATGTCCTTGCGGAATCGCTCGCCCGCCTTGGCTCCGGTGGTGAACATCGTCCAGCCGACCTGGTAGTCCTCACGGTGGTAGCACCGACCGAGCATCACGGCTTGGACTGCGGTGGTCTTGGTGGATCGGCGGGACTCGTCGATGGCGTTCATGAAGACGCCGGCCGCCAGGAGGTCGGCCACCATGAGCTGCATCGGGGATGGTCCCATGCCGCGGTCACCGGCCCGCTCGCGCTGGTCGAGGCGGAGCAGTCGAGCGCCCTCGATGAACTCGCCGCGGGACTGCTCGGTCGTAACGAGCTGCGGCGAGCTGATGGCGTAGTGGCCGTCGAGGCGCGAGCGCCATTCGAGCCAGTTGGCCTCCGACCACAGGTCGGTCAGGAGTGGAGTGCGGGTCATGGTTTCCTCAGGTCAGGGGGGGAAATCGCTATTGGAGCCGTAGGCGGGGGTGCGACCGCCAGCTCAAAAAAACCGGTGGTCGGCCCGGGTCACCACGGCGCGAGGCCGCCGCGCGTGGTACTGGATCGGAGGTCGCGGAGCGGCTGCCGCGTCGGTCGGGGCCGACGATCCGAGCGCCGCGCGTTGGTGATGGCCGCCCCCCGCTTGCCGCCCTCGCTGCGGTTGCAGCGGCGGCACTCGGGTGCCAGGTTGGAGCGCTCGTGTCCCCCGTCCGGGTCGAGGTGGCCCACGTCCCACGGTTGCCCCGGCTCGATGAGGCACCCTCGCCGCCAGCACCGCACCTCGTTGCCGAACCGGTGATCCCGCTTGACCTGCGCCTTGACCAGTCGAGCGTTGGCCAGGAACAGCGGGTCGGTGTGCTTGCCGCTCATGCCGTGGCCTCCGGCCAGGTGTCGAAGGTGGCCTTGGCAACGTTGCGGATATGCCCGGTGCTCTTGCTCCTGACGACCGCCACCACGTACCTACCCGGGGCGGTGAACTCCCTGATCTGCTCCCACCACTCACCGCTGGGACCGACGCGGATCATGCGCGCCACCATCCCTTCACGATCACGAGAAGCCAGAGCATCCCGGCGATGGTCAGCACGACGGGCAGGGCCTCGGCGGCTACCGAGTCAGGCGTGATCATGAGCGGACCATCCGAGGTTGACGGCGAGGAGCCAGCGGGTGATGAGTTTGCGACCGGTGTCGATGAACGCCCAGGCCGCTTCGAGGTAGCTCTCGCCCTCTTGGACGAGACACGTGCGAGCGGCGTCGAGGTCGCGGGCGATGCTGAGCAACGCGAACGCGGCCTTGGTGTGGCCCAGTTCCTTCGCCACGAGTCCGCGAGTGCGAGCGGTCGAGACGAGGTCGTTGAGTACTCGTAGTGCGTCGAGTTGCGGTGACTGCTGCTGGTCGGTCATGCGTCGGTCCTCTCGTCGGTGGTGGGTCGGGTCACGTCGCTGCCGTGCCAGACGTGGCGTCCGTCTTCGCGGACGGTGCATCCCGAGCACCAACCGCTGATCGGGTCGAAGTCGTGGACATGTGCGCTCATCGGTCTTCTCCGACAACTCGCGCGGTTACCAAGGTGAGATCCCTAGGAGAGTCTTGGTAAGTAGGTTCTTGGACGGTTCTTAGTGCGACAGCAGGTGTCACCCCTGGATGCCGTTTCTTGTCACCCCTGGATCGGTTAGGGGTGACAGGGTTGTCACCCCTGGATTCGAGGGTCACGAGGGCCGTCGTCAGCACGTCGTACACGGTGGGCCGGTAGCGGCCGTCGAGGTGCTGGACGTACCGCTGGTCGCCTTCTCGGATGAGGCCAGCGGCGAGGAGGTCGCGAAGGGCGCGCTGGACGGTGCGGTCGGAGCATCCGAGCTTTTCCGCGATGGTGGAGACGTGCGGCCATGCGCCGTAGCCGAGGGAGTCGGCGCGGTCGGCCAGGCACAGCAGGACGCGGAAGGGCGTTCCGTTGCACACGTCGAGCTTGAGGTCAGCGCACCAGATGTACGCTTCGAGGCTCACGCCCTAGTCCAATTCGTTCTAACCACGTAGCGAAGCTAGACCGGAGTGGACTGACACGCGGGCATTGAATGACTGCGGCGTGTCGTCAAATTGGTCTACTCTGGCGTTATGAACGCCGACGCCATCACCGGACAGAAGGTCCGCGAACTCATGCGCGAACGCCGCATCTCGCAGGAAGCTCTTGGCCACGTCCTCGGGACGACGCAGAAGGGCGCGAGTCGCAAGCTCGCCGGAGAGCGGTCCTGGATGCTGGACGAGCTGCTAGCCGTCGCGGCATTCCTCGAAGTGCCCGTCTCGAATCTCCTGCCGGATGCCGACTATGAGCCGGTGCCCGCTGGCCGTGGGCGGGCCGGAGAGACTACGGATCAGAAGGTTAGGGGTTCGAGTCCCTTCGGGCGCACACTGTGTTGAGACAGTAGAGGTCCGGTCCGGAAGAAATTCCGACCGGGCCTTGTCTCGTTTTCGGGCGGAGACGATCCGCCGCCGCGATTCGGTGCTGCTCTCCCTGCCTCGCGGAGAGAGCAGCACCGGATCTCAGCTCGTCGTCCGACGCCTCCGCGCGGCCAACAGAACGCCGGCGGCGATGATCGCTCCCGCGACGGGAAGAAGCCCGAGCCACACCACGGTGCCACTCTGGGCGAGCGCGCTCGGACGGCCGGGGGCGGCCGACGCGGTCGGGCCCGCGGAGGCCGTCGGCTCCGGCGAGACGCTCGGCTCAGGCGACGCTGTCGGATCCGGCGACGCCGTCGGCTGCGGAGACACCGTCGGCTGCGGCGCGGGGTCGTTCATCGCGGCGGTCATCGTCGCGAACCACTGCCACGGTGCTGACGCACCGCCCGGAAGGGCCCCCGCGTATTCGTCCCCCCGGACTCCGCCGAACCGCGGCTCGGCAGCGACGATGTCCTGGAGCGATCGAGCGAACTCGTCGGACGAGGTGAATGCGCTTCCCGCCGGGCAGAGAGCGGGCGAGGTGCTGGCCGACAGGACGACCTTCTCGGGTGGCATCCCCAGTTGGGCGACCAGTCGGCGGTAGTCATCGCCGGTCACCACGGCGTCGCAGGCGAGGCGAAGGGCGAACCACGCCACGTCGTCGCCGCGCGCCGCCGCGACGGCGGGATAGTCGGGAGCCGAGTCGCTTGCTCCCGCGAACGCCGCCTCGTCACCGACGAGCGACACTGTGGACAGCGGGCCGAGGTCACGGCGCAGAGCGTCGACCAGTCGCACGATCATGCCCGTGTCGAGGTCCGTGCGGATGTCGAGCTCGACGGCGTCGAACGAGTTCATCTGCAGATACCCGCGGAGGTTCCCGTAGTAGCGGTCGAAGTCCTGGCTCAGCACCGACCAGATCGACGCGGACTCGCCGCCGAGGGTCACGACGACGGGGATCCCGGCAGCACGGACCTCGGCGAGCTCGGCCCGTGCGTCCGGGTCGGTGTCGGCGAAGAAGGGCTCTCCATTCCTGAGGAACGCGCCGTCGTCTCTCAGATCGAACGTGCCGAAGGCGACGGCATCCACTCCCGTGTCGCGGGTGACGAGGTCATCGAGCGGGATGATCTTCGCGCCGTCGTTCGTGGTCCGGTACGTGGCGATCGTCTTCGTGGCGGTCACGGGCCGCGGGGTGATCGACGACGCGTCCACCCGCACGACATCGACGTCTGCGCCCGTGCTGTCCAGGTGGATCGAGACGCCCGTCGCGGCATCCGTGTACGTCTCGCCGACGCGCAGCGGGGCGTCCAGCAGCGTCGCCTCATTCCGGACGTCGGGATGCCGGCCATCGGCGAACTCGACCTGGATCGGGCCGTCGCCCGTCGTGCGAGACACGTCGACGGTGGACACGAGGACGCCCTCGTGGGGAATGCCGACGTCCCAATTCTCGGCGCGCCGGGACTCGACGGTCAGCACGCGCGAGGCGTCGAGACGCACCGCGGCGAGCAGGGTCGGGCCGTCGGACTGCACCGGCGAGAGAGACACGGTGCGCGTCTCACCGGGCAGCACGCAGGCAACCTGTGCGTCGTTCGCCCAGCCGAGCATCCATCGGTGCCAGGCGAAGTACGCATGCCCCGGACCGATCGTCGAGCCCATCAGGTCCCACGGTCCGGTCCATCGCGTCGACGGCGCCCCGTCATTCGACGTGTCGTACAGGTCGGGCAGACCGAGGACGTGACCCATCTCGTGCGTGGGCACCCAATGGCCGCCCCCGTTGAGATCGACCTGCCGCAGCAGCGCCCCGTGCGTCAGAGTGCGTCCGTCGGCCACGACCTGGTAGTCGTTGCCCGCGTGAGAGCGGAAGGCGTCACGCGGGGTCTTCGTCGTCCAGACCACCCAGACCACGTCGACGGTCGAGAAGTCCACGGCGTCGTCGGTGGCGGCGACGGCACTCGCGAGATCCTGCTGACCCTCCTCCCACTCGGCAGAGGATCCGGCCAGGCGCGTCCACACGGGATGCGACCGTCGCTGAAGGGTCAACGCGCCGCGCGAAGCATCGTCGAGCGCCTTCACCGAGACGTCGAGGGTCTCCTCGATCCCGGGGATCTCCCGAGGGTCTCCGGGCGCATCGTCGAAGTCGACGTACAGCGTCGCGACCACCGGGGAACCCGAGGGGGGAAGCGCGTTCGCCGGCAGGGGGAATCCCTCCCGAAGCGGGCTGTCCCCCGCCGGCGCACGGCACGCGGCGGCCCCGGGTGCCGGCGGCGCATCGACCGTCGACGCGGCCGTGGCCACGCCGCTGGGCACGAGGGCGCTCGCCGTGAACGCGAGCGTCGCGAGGATGGTCAGGAATCGAGAGGGGCGACGCGGATGTCCCAGCGGTTTCACGGGCGAAGCTTATCGACTCGAGAAAGCGCGTTCTCCGAGCGAGATCGCGTCTCAGGAGAGCGGGCCGGACTCATCGCCGGGCGCGGCATCGTCCCGCGCTGATGTGCGCTGCAGGATCGCGATGGCCTCGCGCAGGGAATCGAGCGATGCCTCGATGTCGTCGTAGTGGTGCACGAAGCCGTTCGCGTCGCGCGCGCTCACCGACACCATCGCGTACCCCGGCCGGGCGACCCGTGCCGCGCGTCCGGACCGTCGCTTCGCCATGGCATCCGCCTTCCGTGTGGCCATCGACCGCGGCTGCGCACGGCGTCGGCATCTGACGCCACCCTCGCGACGCCACGAGATCGCGTCAGAGAGCGGCCGACTTCTTCTTCTTGCCGCTCTTGCCGCCGCCGGTCGTCGGCGCGGCCTCGGAGGCCGCCTCGGCCGCCTCGGCCTTGTCTTTCGCCCGGCGCTTCGCCTGCGACGCGAGGCGGGCGAGGTCGACCATGCGCAGGGCATCCATACGGGCACGCCGCATCGTCGCGTACTCGGGATCGGCGTCGGCCGTCATCCCCTCGACGTCGAGACGCTGACTGAGGTTGGCCTCGACGTCACCCCAGGCCGCGATGCGCGCTGCGGCGACGAGCTGGCGCACGCGCTCGGGATCGGCGGCGAGGGCACGCAGCTCTTTGGCGACGCCGTGCGACTGCTTGGCGCGACGCCGCAGGTTTCGGGTGTCACGGTCGCGGTAGTCGTGGGTTCCCGAGGAGTCGGAGAATCGGCCCCACGCACGCTTTCGCTGATGCGTCACGCGCTCGGCGGCCTGGTCCTGCTCGTCGGCGAGAGAGCTCAGCGTCTTCCGGGCGAACTCCGCGAAGACGTCACCGTCGAAGTGACCGCCTCGGGCGATCGTCTCGACCAGGATGCGATTGCGCAGCGAAAGCCGGGCCGCGGCCGTCGCGATCGACAACCCCTCGGCAATGGCTTCCTTCGTGCGCCCCACGTGACCTCCCGCTCCAGGCTATCGGTCGCGCGTCCCCCACGCGGTCCGTCGAGCTCAACCGAGCTTCGTCGCGAGGGAGGTGATGCGCCGCGCGCGGGTGTCGGCCGTTTTGGCCCCCTCGACGTTCGCGACGTAGGCCTTTCGGGCGCTGGGAGCGAGAGCGTCGAACGCGGCGCGCGCGCCCGCCGCGTCGAGAGCCGCGGCGAGATCGTCGGGGACCTCGACGGTGCGCGGAGCGGTGTCGAGTCGCAGCTCGACGACGATCGGATCGCCGCCCGACAACCCCGTCGCTGCGCGTTTGTCGGCCGAGAACGGGATGAGCTGCCGCCCGCCCATGACGGCGAGCGTACTGGGATAGACGTACCCGTTCACATCGACCACGACGGCGGCGCGTCTGCCGCCGCCGAGGGCCTCGACCACCTCGGCCGGCACCTCGATCCCGGTGTTGTTGCCGATCTGCGACAGGGTCGTCTCGAAACGCATGACCGCAGTGTGGCAGAAACGCGGGCTACGTGAACAGCGAGGGAAACGCAAGACCCCGAATCCGCATCCGGGGCCCACCTATAGTCGGTGACGTAGCGGAGGGCCTCGGAGAGTACTCGGGGGCCTTCTGTCGTTTATCGGAGCGGATCGACGCGCCCGGGTTCTACCGGATCGCCTGCCACTGACGCAAAGGCCAATCCAATCCATGCATTGCCTTCGAAGATGAGGTGACGCGGCCGGACGGTCGCTGCCAACTCTCTGGGAGGTTCATCATGAGCTCATCACCCAACCGTCTCGTGGCCACCGTCTTCGGCGCTGTCTACCTGCTCGTGGGTCTGCTCGGCTTCGCCGTCACCGGCGGTGTCGGATTCATCGCCACGCAGGGTGGCCTGCTGCTGGGCATCTTCGAGGTCAACCCGCTGCACAACATCGCCCACCTTCTGATCGGTGGCGCCCTGCTCGTCGCGGGTCTGGCCAACGCACGTGCCGCCAAGGGCGTCAACACGACCGTCGGCGCCGTCTACCTGCTGCTCGGTATCGTCGGCTTCTTCCTGGTCGGCACCTCGGCGAACATCCTCGCCCTGAACGTGCCCGACCACTTCCTGCACCTCGGCAGCGCCGTCGTGCTGCTGGGTGTCGGCCTGGGCACCGAGCGCAACGTCCCCCGCACCGCAGCGGTCTGACGATGACCGCCGCGACGTTCGTACGGTCGTGGCCCTCCGTGTCCGCATGGGGGGCCGGGCTCATCACCGCCGCCCTCGGTGCGGGCGCCATCATCACCACCGGCTCCGGGGTCGCCGCGCGCGGCCTCGGAGTCGGGGCGGTGGTCCTCGGACTCGCCGCCCTCGTGTGGGGCGCCGCGGTTCTCTCCGCCGGGCGCCTCGTCACCCCCCGGGCCGCTCTCGCGGGCAGCCTGGTCTCTCTGTTCACCGTCTTCGCCCTGATGTTCGCCGCTCCCGCGCGCACCAGCATCGTGGCCGTCGCCGCGGCATCCTTTCTGCTGGTGGTCGTCGGCGCGACCACGGCCGTGCACCTGCGCCGGCAACGCCGGGCCGCCGCACCCGAGCGCACCGCCAAACCCATGAGCGTGATCGGCCTGCTGGTCGCCGCCGCCGTCATCGCCGTCGTCGTCACCCCCGCCCTCGGCGCCACGCAGAACGCCGTGCTGCTGCGCGACGACGGCACCGTGCCCGTCATCACCCACGAAGGTCACTGACCCTCTCTCCACGGAGCCCACCCGCTCAGACGGTGGCACGCTGGAAGGGTGACCGACGCTCCCCACTCCCCCGCTCCCGACTGGATCCAGTCGCTGCGCGGGAAGATCCTCGTCGCCCTCGCGGGCGACCCGACCGGCATGGCCCCCTACGTGCGCGCGATCGCCGAGGGCGACGACGCCGGCTACTTCGTCGAGAACGGTCCCGCGTGGACCGTGCACGCCGGAATGGGCACGCTGGTCGCCGGCATCCGTGCCCTGCTGCTGCAGGCGCTGCACCCGGGGGCGCTGGCGGGCGTGCACGACTGGTCGCGCTACCGCGAGGATCCGATCGGACGCCTCACCGGTACGGTGCGCTGGGTCATCACGTTGACCTACGGCTCGCGCACGCAGGCGGATGCCGAGACCGCCCGCGTCGGACGCTTCCACCAACGGGTGAAGGGCGAGTACCAGGCGGGCGACGGGGAGGAACGCCGGTACACGGCCGAGGCGCAGGACCTCGTGCGGTGGGTGCACCTGGCCTTCACCGATGCGTTCCTCGCCGGGCACGAGGCCTCGAAGAAACCCATCCCCGGCGGACCCGATGCCTACGTCGCCGACTGGGCGACCGCGGGGCGGCTCATGCGGGTCGTCGACCCGCCCCTCACGCGCGCGGCCCTGCGCGCCGAGATCGACGGGTTCTGGGAGCGTGGCGAGCTGCGCGGAGACGAACGGGTCGCGGACGTGGTCTCGTTCCTGCGCCTACCGCCGTTCCCCGGCGTCATGGGGTTGTCGTACCGCGTGCTGTTCGCGGCGGCGGTGGCGACGATCCCCCGCCGCTACCGGAAGATGCTCGGCGTGCGGCGCTGGCCTCTTCCCGTCCTGACGCTCACGCGCGTGATCCTGCGCGTCACCGAGCGGGCCCTGGGCTCCGGCCCGCGGGCCCAGGACATGGCGCGCGAGCGGCTGCGGCGCCTGGAGCGTGAGGGGCGGGCGGCCGCGTGAGCGACGACCCCCGCCAGGCAGCCGAACGGTATCGCCTCGATCGCGCGCTCCGCGACGACGGCCTGCTCGAACCCGCGTCGGACGAGCGTCCGGCGCGGGGGTCGACGGCCGCCGAACGCGCCGCCTTCGTCGAGACGGCGATCCAGCAGGCGATCCGTCGCGGCGAGTTCGACGACCTCCCCGGCGCGGGCAAGCCCCTGCCCGACCTCGGCGGCGCTCACGACCCCGACTGGTGGATCCGCCGCAAGATCGAGACCGAGCAGCTCACCGGCCTCGGACCGCCCGCGCTGACCCTGCGCGTCGAGCACGCCGAGATGGCGCAGAGGCTGGACGCGCTCACGCGCGAGCCCGAGGTGCGGGAGGCCGTGGAGGACTTCAACCGCCGGGTCATCGAAGCCCGCCGTCAGCTGCAGGGCGGGCCGCCGGTGGTGACGCCGACCGTCGACGTCGAGGCCGAGGTGCGGGCATGGGGCGAGCGGCGGCGTGCACGCGAGGCGGCGGTCGCTGTGGCACCGGCTCGGCGTCGGCGTTGGTTCGGGCGGGGCCGCTGAGGCGCCGACCGGCTGGGGGCCCGGGGCGCTGAGACGGAGACCCGGCGACAGACGGATCCCGACCTCGTCGACACCACCGGGGCCTGAATGCGGGCCGGCCCCGCGACAGGCTCAGGGCTGCGGTCAGAGCGAGGCCAGCGCTTCGGCGCGCTCCACCAGGGCGCGGGCACGCGCGAGGGTCGAGGCGTAGGATCCGTCGACCGGACCGTCGGGCGTCACCGACAGCAGCGCGAGAGCGGCGTCGACCTCGGCCGGCGACGGCGTGAACGCGGCATGTGCGCCGGCGACGGCGGCATCGTGGAGCGCGAGAGTGCCGGTGAATCCCATCGCGACGGCGTGCGCGGCGGCATCCTGAGCCTGATCCACCGGACCGCACGGGCCGTCGATCGGTCCGGCGATACCGGCCGCGGCGGAGGCGACGACCAGCTGCGCCCGCGGCCACGACAGGGCGATGCGGTCGACCCCCATGCCGGTGTCGCGGCGGAAGTCCCCGGTGCCGAACGCGAGACGGCGCGTGGCCGGGTGCGCGGCGATCGCGGGGGCGGCCAACAGGGCCGCAGCCGATTCAACCATAGCGACGATGGGGACACCGGCGGGGAGGGATGCCGCCACATGGGCGACGTCGGCGGGCCCGGCGCACATCGCCAGCACGACGCCGGCGAGGCGGTCATCGAGCTCGCGACCGAGAGCGAGGTCGGCCTGGCCGTCGCGGGTTCCGGCGGCGCTGATGCGCAACCACACCGGGGCGTCGGAGGCCGCGGCGCGGGCGCGGTCCCGGCCCTCGGCCTTGCGCCCGGCCGGGAGGCCGTCTTCGAGGTCGAGCACCAGCACATCGGCCGACGTCTCGAGGCCGCCGACGAGCGGCGAGCGCAGCATCCACGTGCGCGCGAGGTCGACACGCGCCGGGGCGGGGGCGACCGAAGCCGCCCCCGCCGAGGTGTCGTGCGTCAGACTCACGAACGACCCCGCGCCGCTGCCTCCGCCGCCGCCTGGGCGCGGAACGCGTCGAGCGACTGCGTGTCGACCTTGACGGCGGGGCCGGCGCCGACCTCTACCGAAGCGAGCTCCTTGGCATCCGCCGCTGGGGTGGCCGAGTGGTCGTGTCCGGTGAGCAGGGTCTCGTCGAACGGGATGTTGCCGGAGAGGACCTCGCGCACACGGTGACCGTCGTACTGCTTGGTCCAGACGCCGATCAGCATCGTGGCCACGGCGTTGCCGGTGAAGTTGGTGACCGCACGGGCCTCCGACATGAACCGGTCGATGCCGACGATCACGCCGACGCCGTCGACCAGGTCGGGGCGGTAGGCCGAGAGGCCGCCGGCGAGGGTGGCGAGGCCCGCACCGGTGACACCGGCCGCCCCCTTCGAGGCGATGATCATGAAGATCATGAGGCCGATCTGCTCGCCGATCGACATGGGCGAGCCCATGGCCGAGGCGATGAACAGCGACGCCATCGTGAGGTAGATCGCGGTGCCGTCGAGGTTGAACGAGTAGCCGGTCGGGACGGTGATGCCGACGACGGGCTTCGAGACACCGAGGTGCTCCATCTTGGCGATGAGGCGGGGAAGAGCCGCCTCGGACGAGGAGGTGCCGACGATGAGCAGGTACTCGCGACCGAGGTACTTCATCAGCGTGAAGATGTTGGTGCGGGTCACGACGTAGAGCAGCGTTCCGAGCACGAGGGTGATGAAGAGGAAGCACGTGAGGTAGAACGCGCCCATCAGGACACCGAGGCTGATCACAGCCTGGAAGCCGGTCTTGCCGACGACCGCGGCGATCGCGCCGAAGGCACCGATCGGGGCGAGCCAGAGGATCATGCCGAGGATGCGGAAGACGAGCACCTGGAAGTTGCGGATGCCCTCGACCATGCGAGCACCGCGCTCGCCCATGCCCTGCAGGGCGAAGCCGACGAGGAGGGCGATGAACAGCACCTGCAGGATGCTGCCGCCGGTGAACGCCGAGAAGAACGTGGTCGGAATGATCCCGAGGATGAAGTCCTGGGTCGTGGTCGCTTCCGCGGCCGCCTCGTACGTCGAGCCCGAGATGTTGAGGCCCTCGCCGGGGTGGATGATGTTGCCGACGACGAGGCCGATGATGAGCGCGAACGACGACATCACGAGGAAGTAGACCATCGCCAGGCCGCCGATCTTGCCGACCGTGGAGGCCTTGGCGATCGAGCCGATGCCCACGACGATCGTGCAGAAGATGACCGGGGCGATCATCATCTTGATGAGGCTGACGAAGCCCTTGCCGACCGGCTCGAGCGTGGTGGCGAACGCCGGAGCGACGAGACCGACGACGACACCGGCGACGACGGCGATGATGACCGAGATGTAGAGCCAGTGGTTGCGGTCGATCTTCTTCCGAGGCCGACCGTCTCGGGTGGTGCGGAGTGAGAGTGCCATGGGCGACTTCCCCTTTTCTGAACGCCTTCGTTGAGTCCGGCGGGGGTGCCGGTCGATGTCATGACTTTGATCGACGCGGGACGCGGGAGCGATTTGTGGTCGTATTGTTCACGGCAAGCGCGACGAAAGGTGCGGTGATGCGACTGAGCGTGGGTGGACGCCTGGCGCTCGTGGCGCTCGGCGTCGTCGTGCTCGTCGCGGGAGTCCTCGCCGCCCTGCTCTCGATGCAGCTGAGCGACTCCGGCCAGCGCGAGGCCGAGCAGGTCACGCGCTCGGTCGCCGAGACCCTGGCGCACGAGCCCGACGTCGCCGCCCTCGTCGGGCGCGGCGACTCCGACGCGCTGCAGCCCATGGTCGAGTACATCCTCGACGACGCCTCACTGTCGTTCGTGACGATCATGACCCCCGACGGCATCCGGCTCACCCACCGCAACCGCTCCGAGATCGGGCAGCAGTACCAGGGCTCGCGGGCCGAGGCACTCGCGGGCGAGTCGTTCACCGAGGTGTACGAGGGGACGCTCGGCCCCTCGGTGCGCACGATCGTCCCGATCCGCGACGGCGGCGACGAGAACGGCACCATCGTCGGACTCGTGGCCGTGGGCGTGACGCTCGGCGCCGTGCAGCAGGACCTCGCCGCCCGCGTGCCGGTGATCGTCGCCGCCGCCGCCGCCATCGTCGGCTTCGGCGTGCTGGGCGCCCTCTACATCCGCCGCAGTGCGCGCCGCGTGACGGGGTCGTACACCCCGGGCGAGCTGTCGCGCCTCGTCGAGAGCTACGAGACCGTGCTGCACTCGCTGCGCGAGGGGCTCGTGGTCACCGATCGCGACGGACGCATCGTGCTGTACAACGACGAAGCCGCCGACCTGCTCGCCCTGCCACCGGCGACGAGCGGGCAGGTCTCACTCGACCCCCGCGACGTCGACATGGACGCCGCCCTGGCCGACGCCATCGTCACCGGGCGGCGCATGGTCGAGGAGACCATCGTCAACGGGGACCGCGTGCTCCTGGTCAACCAGGAGGAGGCCCGCGACCTCGCCGGCCGCCGCGCCCCCGAACGCGGACACGTCATGACCCTGCGCGATCGCTCGGAGCTGCAGGCGCTGCTCGGCGAACTCGAGGGCGTGCGCACCCTCAGCGACACCCTGCGCTCGCAGACGCACGAGCACGGCAACCGGCTGCACGCGCTGCTGGCGCTTCTCGAACTCGGGCGGATCGACGACGCGCGGCGGTTGATCGTGGCATCCACGGGGGAACGACAAGAACTCGCCGACCGCCTGGTGTCCGACGACGAGGGCGCCGTGGTCGTCGCGTTGCTGCTCGGCAAGCTCGACGAGGCCGCCGAGCGGGACGTGCGCCTCGACCTCGACGTCGCCGAACCGACGCCCGCACTGCCCCTGGCCCCGGCCGAGGCGGTCACGATCGTGGGGAACCTCGTCGACAACGCCCTGGATGCCGCGGGCTCGGGCACCGAGCCGCGGTGGGTGCGCGTGGGGGTGCGCGAGGGCGGCGGCGACGTCGTGCTCGAGGTGAGCGACAGCGGGGCCGGGTTCGACCCCGCACTGGAGGACCCCTTCGCCTTCGGGGCGTCGACCAAACCCGCCCACGCGGTCGGCGGGCGCGGCGTGGGCCTGGCCCTCGTGCGCGACATCGTCGCGGCGCACGGAGGCACCCTGCAACTGGGCACCGACCCCACGACCGTGCGCGTGTTCCTGGCGAGGGCGCCGTCGTGATCCGGGTGCTGGTCGTCGACGACGACGCGCTCGCCCTCGAACTGCACACCGCCTACGTCGCGCGGGTGCCGGGCTTCGAGGTGGTCGGGCAGGCCGCCGGCGCCCGGGCCGCGCTCACCGCCCTGTCGGACGCGCAGCGCCGCATCGACCTCGTGCTGCTCGACATGACCATGCCCGACGGCTCGGGTCTCGACGTCGCCCGGCGCGTGCGCGCCGCGGGCTCGCGCGTCGACATCATCGCCGTCACGGCGGTCCGCGACGCCGCGACCGTGCGCGCCGCGGTCTCGATCGGCGTCGTGCAGTACCTGATCAAGCCGTTCGCGTTCGCCGCGTTCCGCGAGCGCCTCGAGGCGTACCGCGCGTACGTCGAGGGCCTCGACCGCGCAGCCGGAGAGGCCACGCAGTCCGAGGTCGACGCGCTGCTCGGGTCACTGCGCACCGTGGCGCCGCCCCTCATGCCGAAAGGCCTGAGCGACGAGACGCTGCAGGCCGTGGCGGAACGGGTGCGCACGGCATCCGGAGCCGTGTCGTCGACCGAGGTCGGCGAGAGCGAGGGCATGTCGCGCGTCACCGCCCGGCGCTACCTCGAGCACCTCGCCGACGTCGGCCGCGTGCGCCGCGAGCCCCGCTACGGCGGGCAGGGGCGGCCCGAGATCACGTACGCGTGGGTGCGGAACTGAGTCGCTCGAGCCCCCGTCGAGTGTCCGAGACACGCCGCTCGGGCGCGCAGGCGCGCGGCGTGTCTCGGACACTCAACAGGGGGTGAGCCCCGGCGAGAGAATCAGAGCGAGAAGGCGGCGCGGACGCCCTCGTTCACCACGACGCCGGCGCGCACGTTCAGCCCCCTCGCGAGGGCGGGATCGGCGGATGCCGCGGACTCCCAGCCCGCGTCGGCGATCCGCGTGATGTAGGGGAGCGTGGCGTTCGACAGCGCCCGCGTCGAGGTGTGCGGAACGGCGCCGGGCATGTTGGCGACGCAGTAGTACAGCGCCTCGTGCACGCGGAACGTGGGGGCGTCGTGCGTGGTCGCGCGGGAGCCCTCGAAGCAGCCGCCCTGGTCGATCGCGATGTCGACGAGCACCGAGCCGGGCTTCATCGACGCGACCATCTCGTCGGTGACCAGCTTCGGGGCGGCGGCGCCCGGGATGAGCACCGAACCGATCACGAGGTCGGCGTCGGCGAGCTGCTCCGCGATCTCGAGGCGCGTCGAGACGCGGGTCTCGATGGCGCCGCCGAAACGCTCCTCGAGCTGGCGCAGCTTGGGCAGCGAGATGTCGACGACCGTCACCCGAGCGCCGAGGCCCAGCGCGTTGGCCGCGGCGTGCTCGCCCGCGACGCCGCCGCCGATCACGACGACCTTGGCCCGCGGGGTGCCGGGAACGCCACCCGGAAGCAGGCCGCGCCCGCCCGACGCGCGCAGCAGGTGATGCGCGCCCTCGATGATCGACAGGCGTCCCGCGACCTCGCTCATGGGCGCCAACAGCGGGAGCGCGCGGTCGGCGGTCTGCACGGTCTCGTAGGCCACGGCCGTGGTGCCCGCGGCCATGAGCGCGTCGGTGAGAGGGCGGTCGGCGGCGAGGTGCAGGTAGGTGAAGAGGGTGAGGTCGCGGCGGAGGAAGCCGTACTCGGGCGCGATGGGCTCCTTCACCTTGACCAGCAGCTCGGCCCGCGCCCACGTCTCGTCGGCGGTCGGGACGATCTCGGCCCCCGCTGCGCGGTACTGCTCGTCGGCGAAGCCGCTCCCGACCCCGGCACCGGCCTGCACGAGGACCTCGTGGCCGCGGTACACGAGCGCGTCGACCCCGGCGGGGGTCATGGCGACGCGGTTCTCGTTGTTCTTGATCTCGGTCGGCACAGAGACGCGCATGGGTTCCTCCTCGAGCGGATGGGCGTGCCGGAAGAATCGCAGAACAGGGTGTTTCGGTGGTGTAAATCCGTAGATTCTTCGCGCAGTGGTCGAGGAGCACGCGTATCGTCGGATCCCGACGCTCCGAGCGCGACCGACGGCCGAAGGATCTGCGATGCCCGACGACGAACTGCACCCGCACGACGCCCGCATCATCGAGCTGCTCTCGGTCGACGCGCGCATGACCAACGCGGCACTGGCCGAGGCGCTGGGGGTCGCCCCCTCGACCGCGCACTCGCGCCTGCGCTCGCTCGTCGACCGCGGCCTCGTCACCGGGTTCCACGCCGCCGTCGATCAGCGTCGCCTCGGCCGCGGGCTGCAGGCGATCGTCGGTGTGACGTTGCGGCCCGGGCAGCGGCAGGAGAGCATCCACGCCTTCGCGCAGGAAGTGCGCCGGCATCCCGACGTCATCCAGCTGTTCTTCCTGGGCGGCGCCGACGACTTCCTCGTGCACATCGCCGTCGACGACTCCTCGGCCGTGCGACGCTTCGTCGTCGATCACCTCTCGGCGCGGCACAGCGTGGCATCCACGCGCACGAGCATCATCTTCGAGTACCACCGCAACGCCGTGGCGGCCGATTTCGACTGATCCCGCGTACGGCGACGTCGACTCCCTGTCACGTTCCACGCCCGGCGTCAACACCCGCCCCCACTCCACGGCGCGTGCGGCGCGGCGGCATGATGGGGCGCGGGGGTGCCATGCTGCTGTCGATCGGGGTGCTCGTGATGTGCGCCGGCCTGGCCGCCGGCATCATCGTCATCGTGCTGCCGCGCGTGGGAAGCCCCACCCCTCTCGGCGTCTTCCTGCGACTGTCGTCGGTGGCGGGCGCCATCTCGGTGGGGGCGGGAACCCTGTACGTGGTGCGCTTCAACGGCGGCGGAGCAGTGTCGCAGGTGATGGCCGACACCGCCATGGTGCTCGGCCCGGCGACGATGTGCCTCGCGGTGTCGGCGCCCCGCGGGCGGCGCCTGCGCGCGGCCGTGGCTTTCGTGCTGGTCGTCGGGGCGGGGGTCGCGGCGAGCTCCGCGCTGCTTCCGCACGGCGGCGCGCTCGTGGTCAAGGCGGCCGCTCTCGCCCTCAGCTGCACGGTCTGCGCGCTGCTCACCGTGCGCAACCGCGCGCTCCCCCGAAGCTCTCGACGAGTGCTGCTCGTGACGACGGCCGCTTACGCCCTCTACTCGGCGGGTCGGGCGGTGACGGCGCTGCCCGGTCTGGGATCCCCCGCCGCCGACCTCGTCTTCTCGCCCGCGGGGATCGTCGTCGCAGCCATCACGGCGATGATGCTGACGGGACTCTCGGTCGCCCTCGTGGGGCGCCCGGCGACCGTCGGAACCTACGCCGATCGCCGGCCCCGCACCGCCGTGGTGATCGGCGACTGGAAGCTCGCGACCGCGGCGTACGGAAGAGACCGCGTGCTCGCCCTGCTGCTGGACCTGCGCTTGGCCGCCCGCGAGGTCGACCCCTCGGCCGTCGACGCGATGCACGGCGTCGAAGTCGCGCACCCCTCGGCCGTCTCGACGCTCAGCGCGCGCATGCGCGACTCCCACGGCTGGAAACCCGAAGAGGTCGCGCTGCTCACCACCGCCGCTCCGCGTTCGCTCCGCCGCAGCGATCGGGAGCTGCCGCCGTCGGTGACTCCGCTCGACGGCGGGGAGGTCGTCGACGGGGACGGCGCCGCGCTCCCCGGGGTCGACGCGCGGTGACCGTGCGGGGTCAGCGCACCGCCGCCGCGATCGCGGCGATGTCGACCGGCATCGAGCGGCAGCAGCCTCCCACGATGCGCGCTCCCGCGGCGACCCACGCGGGTACGCCTTCGGCCAGCGGGGCGGTGCCGCCGTGCCAGGTGCGGGTCTCGGCATCCCACCGCTCCCCCGTGTTCGGGTAGGCGACGAGCGCCATGCCGGGCGCCTCGGCCAGCGCGGGCAGCACCGTGTCGGGCGCGCAGCAATTCACGCCGACGGCGAGGACACCGGGAACGGATGCCGCGAGGCGCAGCGCCGCGGCCCGAGAGCCGGGAACGGAGAAACCGGTGCTGTCGGCCGAGAGGCTCACCACCGCGGGGACTCCGAGGTCGGCGAGCTCGAGCGCCACCGCCTCGAGCTCGAGGGGAGAGGGGATCGTCTCGACCGCGAGCACGTCGGCCCCGGCGTCGGCCAGCACGTGCAGGCGCCGTCGATGCGCGCGACGCAGCTCGTCGAGCGACAGGCCGTACTCTCCCGTGTACTCACTGCCGTCGGCGCGCAGCGCTCCGACCGGACCCACGGATGCCGCGACCACGACGTCGGCGGACTCTCGCGCGAGCGACACCGAACGCCGCAGGAGCGTCTCGACCTCGTCATCGGGGATCTCTCCGCCGAACCCCACCTGATACGACGCCGTGATCACGATCTCGGCGCCCGCGGTCGCGAACTGCGCGTGCGCCGCGCGGATCTCGTCGGGGGCGTCGCGCAACACCTGCGCCGACCAGAGGGCCGACGATACGTCGTTGCCACGGGCCTCGAGCAGGGTGCCGAGGCCACCGTCGAGCACGACGGGACGCTGCCGCAGGGTCGCGGCGAGGTCGATCACGCCTCGTGCGTCTCGCCCGCAGCGAGCACGCGCAGGGCGCTGGCGAGCAGGGCCTGGTCACCGCGGCTGACATCGCGCAGGGCCTCGCCCTCGAGGCGGACGAGCTCGGTCATCGCGGCGTCGACGCGCTCGATGCCCTCGGGAGTGATCGCGACGAGGATCGCGCGGCCGTCGGAGGGATTGGGGCGTCGGTGGACGAGAGCGCGCTCGGCGAGCTTGTCGAGACGGTTGGTCATGGCCGCGCTGCCGATCATCGTGGCGGTGATCAGGCGCGTCGCGCTCAGCTCGGTGCCCGCGCGGCGGAGCACGGCCAGCACGTCGAACTCCCATACGGCGATGCCGGCGCTGGCGAACGCCTTCGCGCGCAGCTTCGACAGGTGGAACGCCGCACGGCGCAGGCGCGACATGACGTCGAGCGGGGTGAGGTCGACCTCGGGCAGCAGCTGCGACCAGGCGTCGATGAGGAGGTCGACCTCGTCGTCTTTGCTGCTGGCGGTAGTCACACCTCGACGGTACCGGAGCCGCGAGGGGATGCGGCGCGCGGCGGGGGCGTGTGCGGGGCTTTGGGAGGTGCGCCGGCCCGAGGGGCGCGGCGCCCTACGTCGGCCGGAGGGCGTCGAGTGTCCGAGACGCGCCGCGCGACGAGGGGCACGACCGGCGTGTCTCGGACACTCGACCTGGGGGAACGCCGAGGAGGCGCAGCGGTCAGCGACGCCCGGCGGGCACCGGCGCGTCGCGGCGGGCGGCGGCCTCGAGGCGCTCGCGGCGAGCATGACGGGCGTGCTGCAGCACGCTCACCGTCACGATGATCGCGAGCAGCGCGTACAGCACGATGGTCAGCGGCGAGGCGACGAGGATCGTGGGGTCGCCCTCCGACACGGCGAGCGCCCGGCGCAGCTGCGTCTCGGCCATGGGTCCGAGGATCGCGGCGATGAGCACCGGAGCGAGCGGGATCGAGAAGCGCCGCATGACGAACCCGACGACGCCGATCGCCAGCGCGAGCCACAGTTCGACCACGCGCGAGGCGATCGCGTAGACACCGAGCATCGCGACGACGGTGATGCCCGCGTACAGGTAGTGGCGCGGGATGAGCAGGAGCTTGGCCCAGACCGCCGCGAACGGCAGGTTGATGATCAGCAGGATGATCAGGCCCAGGAACAGGCTCGCCAGCAGCGGCCAGACGAGATCGCCGGAGCGTTCGAACAGCAGCGGGCCCGGCTGCATCCCGTACTGCTGGAACGCGGCGATCATCATCGCCGCCGTGGCCGAGGTGGGGAGGCCGAGTCCGAGCAGCGCGCCCATGGCGGAGCCGGCGGTGGCGTTGCCGGCAGCCTCGGGGGCGGCGACGCCCTGAATCGCTCCGCGCGAGCCGAAATCGGTGTCACCGCGGCGGCGGGCGAGGCGCTTCTCGGTGCCGTAGGCCAGGAACGTCGGTACCTCCGACCCGCCGACCGGGATCGCCCCGAACGGAACGCCGAACGCCGTGCCCCGCAGGAACGCGGGCAGGGCCTGACGCCATTCGCTCCGTGACAGCAGCGGCGAGCCGCTGGGTGTGACGAGCTTGCCCGGTCCGCCCGCGCGGCGGATGTGCGACGACACGTGCAGCACCTCGCCGATGGCGAGCAGACCGACCGTGATCACGATGATCGAGATCCCGTCGAAGAACACGGGGCTGCCGCCGGTGAAGCGTTCGGCTCCCGTCATCCCGTCGATACCGACCAGCGCCAGGGCGAAGCCGAGCCCCAGGGCGACGAGACCGCGCACGATCGAGTCGGCCACGACGGCCGAGATCGCCACGAACGCGAAGACGGCGAGCGCGAAGTACTCCGCGGGGCCGAAGACCTTGGCGAGTTCGACGATGTACGGGGCGAAGAACACCACCAGCACGCACGCGATCGTGCCGCCGATGAAGGCGCCGATGGCCGAGGTGCCGAGCGCCTTCGCCGCCCTGCCGCTCTTGGCCATCCGATGACCCTCGAACGTCGTCGCGATCGCCGAGGAGTTGCCGGGGGTGTTGAGCAGGATGCCGGCGGTCGAGTCTCCGAAGAGCCCCCCGAAGTAGATGCTCGCGAACATGATGAACGCGCCGGTGGGGTCGAGGCTGAAGGTGACCGGCAGCAGCAGCGCGACCGCCATGGCCGAGCCGAGGCCCGGGAGCACGCCCACGGCGGTGCCGAGCACGGCGCCGATGACGAGGAAGAGCAGGTTCTGCGGTGTGAAGGCGACCGCGAATCCATCGGCGAGGTTGATCAGCTGATCCACGGCGAGAGTCCTTCCAGGATGCCGGCGGGAAGCGACAGGCCGAGGCCGGCGCCGAAGGCGAGCTGCACCAGCGACGACACGATGATGCTCACGCCGATGTCGAGAAGGGGCCGGCGACTGCCGAACGCCCACGAGAGCACCCAGAACAGGGCCGCGGCCGAGAGGAGCCAGCCGAGCACCGGCAGCACCACGATGAACGCGGCCAGGCTGACGACGGTGATCCCGAGGGTCCGCCAGTCGACGCGTGCCGGCGCCGACGACGAGGCGACGTCTTCGGGTGAGACGACACGGATCTCGCCGGTCTCGTCGATCGCGCCGAGGTCCTCGAGCATCTCGTTCGAGATCTCGACGGGGTCGTCGGCGACGTGGGAGCGGCTGGTCGTGCGGAGCACCTCGACGAGCAGGCCGACACCGGCGAGCCAGAGGAAACCGCTGACGAGCATCGGGAAGAACTGGGGACCGGGGACGGCGACGTCGGCGGGCACCTGCATGGTGACCGTGCCGTGGGTCATGAACCCGGCGAGGACGAAGACTCCCGCGACGACCACCAGCTCGCTGCGGCCGGTGTACCAGCGGGGCGTGCGCTGTACGCGCAGCGATCCCGTGGTGAGGGTGGACGGTTCGGTCACAGACCCAGCTCCTTCATGATCGCGGTCGTGCGTTCGGTCTCGTCCGCCAGGTATGCGGCGAACTCGTCGCCGGCGAGGAAGCTGTCGACCCAGCTGTTGCGGGCGAGCACCTCTTGCCAGGCGTCGGTCTCGCGCATCTCGGATGCCATGGCCACCAGTTCCGCGTGTACCTCGTCGTCGATGCCGGGAGGCGCCACGAGCCCGCGCCAGTTCGACATGGCGACATCGACCCCCTGCTCGCGGAAGGTGGGCACGTCGACGTCGTCGAGCGGCTCCTCGGCCGACAGCGCGAGGGCGCGGAGATTGCCCGACTCGATCTGGTCGCGGAACTCGTTGTACCCCGAGAGCCCCGCCTGCGTGGTGTGGGACAGCAGCGAGGTGACGACCTCGCCACCGCCGGGGTACGCGAGGTAGTTCACGCGCTGCGGATCGATGCCGCCCTGCTGGGCCAGCATGCCGGCGAGCAGGTGGTCGATGCCGCCGAGCGACCCGCCCGCGATGGCGGTGCCCTCGGGGTCGGCGAGGAACGCGGCCATGAAGTCGTCGAGCGTCTGGAAGGGCGAGTCGCCGGGCACGACGAGCACGTTGAAGTCGTCGGCGAGGCGCGCGATGGGCCGCACGTCCTCGAGGCTCACGGGCGAGCGGTTGACGATCACGCCGCCCACCATGACGCCGCCGGTGACGAGCATGATGTCGTGCCGATCGCCCATCTCGGCGACCGCGCCGAGGCCGATGGTGCCGGCGGCTCCCGGGATGTTCATCACCTGCACGGCGCCGGCGATGCCCTCTTCGCGCATGACCTGCTGGGCCTCGCGGCCGAAGGTGTCCCACCCGCCGCCGGGGGCGGCCGGGGCCACGATGGTGAGCTTCGTGCGGGGGTTCGCCACCCCGCCGCTCGCGGCCGCGCTCAGACCCGCCGTCACGAACAGGGCGGCGGCGGCGACGCCCACGATCGCTCCGGTGATCCGCTTTCGCGCTGATGACTGCATCGTCGCCCTCCCGGGACATCGTCGTTGCCGGATGAGAAGCTAGGTTGACAGCGCCGTCCCCCTGCGGCGCCGTGCGAAGGCATTGCGCTCTTAGATGCTCACGATTCGCACTCACCCGCGATGCGCACGAGGAGGTGCCCATGTCGACCGCCCCCGTCGACCGCGCGGCCGACCGTGCGCCGGTGCGCGTGCGCCTCGCCGTGCTGCTCGCCCTGCAGTGCACCGTCGTGCTTGTGTGCGTGCTCGCCACGACCCTCGTCGCCATGTCGGCCCAGGAGCGCAGCATCCGCACCGCGACCGAGGAGCGCGTGCTCGACGTCGCTCGGAGCCTCGCCGAGCTCGATCAGGTGCGGCGTGCCGTGCTGCTCGACGCCGACGCCGCCACCGCGGAGCTCCAGCCCCTCGCCGACGTCGTCGCCGCGGCATCCGGGGTGGATTACGTCGTGGTGACCGATGCCCGCGGCATCCGTCTCACCCACCCCAACCCGGCGGAGCGCGGGCGCAGCGTGTCGACGGATGCGACGGCGGTGCTGGCCGGCGAGACGTTCCTCGGCACCGAGACCGGCACGATCGGCCCGAGCCTGCGCGCCAAGGTGCCCGTGCGGGCCGGTGATGCGGAGACGGGGGCGGTCATCGGCACGGCCTCGGTCGGCGTGCTGGAGTCCGAGATCGCGGGCAGCTACGAGGAAGCCGTCGGCGGGTTGCTGCCCTGGGTCGCCGGGTCGATCGTGCTCGGCGTCGTACTGAGCGGGCTGCTGACGGCGGCACTGCGTCGACGCGTGCGACGACTCGAAGCCGACGCGCGCGAACTCGAGACCCAGCGCCGCATCTCGGGCGCCCTGCGCGACCAGACGCACGAGTTCCACACGCGGCTGCACGTCATCCGCGGGCTCGTCGCCGAGGGCGAGACCGTCGACGCGCTGACCTACATCGGAGGGCTGGCGCCCGTGGCGTCCGGTCTCTCGATCGACGACCCGGCGCTGCGCGCCCTGCTCGACGGGCTGGCGGCCGAGCACCGGGGCCTGCGGGTCGATCCGGCGAGCCTCGTGCCGCGCGGAGTCGTCGACGACGACGCGCTGAGCGTCATCGGCAACCTCGTGCGAAACGCCGCCGAAGCGGCCGGTCCCGGCGGACGCGTCGACCTGCTCGTGCTCGCCGGCGACGAACGGCTCACGATCGACGTCGCCGACGACGGCCCCGGCGTGCCGCCCGCCGACGTCGCCCGCATCTTCGACCGCGGCGTCAGTTCGAAGGCTCCCTCGGGCCGCGGCGTCGGCCTCGACCTCGTGCGCCGCATCGCGGGAGCGCGCGGCGGTTCGATCACCGTCGGCGCGGCGACCGCGGGCGGGGCGCGCTTCACGGTGGAGCTGCCGCGCGCGGGGGTGCGGGCATGACCCCGGATGCCGCGATCCGCACCGTGATCGTCGATGACGACCCCGCGGTGGTGCGGCTGCACACCGCCTATCTCGAGTCGCTGCCCGGGTTCCGGCTCGTCGGGACGGCGCGGACGGGGGCCGCGGGGGCGGCGCTGGCGACGGGCACCGACGTCGAGCTCGTGCTGCTCGACATGAACCTGCCCGACTTCAGCGGCGTCGAGGTGCTGCACCGCCTGCGGCTCGTGCGGGAGTGGAACGTCGACGTGCTCGTCATCAGTTCAGCCCGTGACACCCTGACGATCCGGCAGGCCGCGGCCGCCCACGTCGTGGGGTATCTCGCGAAGCCCTTCACGCGCGAGGCGTTCGTGCGCCGGCTCGAGGAATACCGCCGCGGTCGCGCCGCCCGCCCCGCCGAGGTGCCGGTGAGCATGGGGCAGGGCGACATCGACCGACTGGTGGGTCCGGCGACCGCTCCGGTGCGTGCGCTGTCGGCATCCGAGCCCCTCCTCCCCAAGGGCCTCGCGGAATCGACCCTGCACACCATCCGCGCGGCGCTGCACCCGGTGACCCCGGCGAGCGCCCGCGACGTCGCCGCCGCGTCGGGCGCCTCGCGTGCGACCGTGCGCCGGTACCTCGACGCCCTCGTGGCTCGCGGCGAGGTCGATGTCTCGCACCGCTTCGGCGCTCGCGGACGACCCGAGGTGCTGTACCGGCTGGCGGCGCGCTGACGCGGGGGTTCGAGTGCGCGGCGCCACCGGAGCTCGGCGCCGCGCGCGGTGTCAGCCCGCCCGCGGCGGCGCGGTCGTGCCACGCGCGACCAGGCGCGTCGGCAGCTGGATGTGCGTCTCGGGCAGTTCCTCGCCGGCGAGCAGGGCCAGCACCATCCGCACCGCCTCGGCGCCGAGGCGCTTCATCGGCTGGCGCACGGTCGTGAGCGCCGGTTGGGCGCGGGCGGCCTCGGGCACGTCGTCGAACCCGACGACCGAGAGGTCTTCGGGCACCCGCAGCCCGCGGTCGGCGGCGACGTCGATGATCGACAGGGCCGACAGGTCGTTCGCGGCGAACACCGCGGTGGGCGGGTCGTCGAGCGACAGCATGGCCTCGGCCGCTTCGCGCGCGACGTCTTGGGCGTAGCGCCCCACCCCGACGAGGGCGGGATCGAAGGGGATGCCGGCCGCCGACAGCCCCGCGCGGTACCCCGACGCGCGGGCGACCGCCGAACGCAGATCCGGGCGCCCCGCGATGAAGCCGATGCGGCGGTGGCCGAGCTGCACGAGGTAGTGCACCGCCTGCTGCGCACCGGTGAAGCTGTCGGATTCGACGGTCGGTACGACCCCGCGACCGGTGTGCGGGTCGATCGCGACGATCGGCACCTCGCTCGCGACGGTGACGATGGTCGGCGTGACGATGATCGCGGCGTCGATGAGCGTGCCGCTCAGACGGCTGAGCGAGCGGCGCTCCCACCCCTCGCCGTCGCGGCGCGCGCCGGTGTAGGCGAGCAGGTCGTATCCGGTGTCGGACAGGGCCCCGCCGACGCCCTTGAGGATCTCGGCCGAGAAGGGCTCGATGTCGGCCACGAGCACGCCGATGACCCCCGTGCGGCGCGAGCGCATGCTGCTCGCGACGAGGCTCGATTCGTAGCCCAGGGTCTTCACGGCGTCCAATACCCGGCTCACCGTCGTGGGCGAAACCCCGTAGCGGCCGTTCACGGCTTTCGACACCGTGGCGACCGAGACGCCGGCCGCCGCGGCGACGTCGTGGATGGTCGGGCGCCTCGTCATGGCATCCGACCCTAGCGTGGAAATCATTTTCGAAAACGTTTGACGACCCTTCCGCACGGGGCGACACTGCTCAGACCCGGGGCGCAGCAACACCCCGGGAAACGGCAACGCTGCCCATGACAACCGACGCCTCCTCACGGACGCACCTCGACGAAGAGAAACGGGAATCACATGAACACGCGCAAGATCCTCGCCGGAGCGGCCCTCGCCGTCGCCGGCACCCTGGCCCTCGGCGGCTGCGCCGGCGGCGGCGGCGCAGAGAACGCCGACGGCTCGGTCACCCTGACCCTGTGGCACAACTCCACCACAGGCGACGGGAAGCAGTACTGGGAAGACACCGCCAGCGCCTTCGAGGCAGCCAACCCCGGCGTCACGGTCGAGATCCAGGCCGTGCAGAACGAGGAGATGGACGGAAAGCTCCAGACCGCCCTCAACTCCGGCGACGCCCCCGACCTGTTCATGGCCCGCGGCGGCGGCAAGCTCGCCGACATCGTCACGGCGGGCCAGGCGATGGACCTCACCGACAAGATCTCGGCGGAGGCCAAGACCGCCCTCGGCACCTCGCTCGACGCCTTCGAGGTCGACGGCAAGAACTACGGCATGCCCGTCGCCGTGCTCCCCTCGGGAATCTTCACCGCGCAGGACCTGCTGAGCGCGGCCGGCGTCACCGAGGCCCCGGCCACGATCGAGGACCTCGAGGCCGCCGACGCGAAGATCCGCGCCACCGGCGTCGCCCCCATCGCGGTCGGCGCGAAGGACGCCTGGCCCGCCGCGCACTGGTACTACAACTTCGCCCTGCGCGCCTGCGCCAAGGACGTGCTCGACGAGGCCGCGCAGAGCCGGAGCTTCGACGACCCGTGCTGGCTCGAAGCCGGCGAGAACCTGCAGTCGTTCCTGCAGACGCAGCCGTTCAACGACGGCTTCCTCACCACCGCCGCCCAGCAGGGCGCGGGATCGTCGGCGGGCCTGCTCGCCAACCACCAGGCCGCCATGGAGCTCATGGGCGCGTGGAACCCCGGCGTGATCGCCTCGCTGACCCCCGACGAGAAGCCGCTCGCCGACCTCGGCTGGTTCCCGTTCCCCGAGGTCGCCGGTGGCGACGGTGAGCCCGGCGCGATCATGGGCGGCGTCGACGGATACTCGTGCTGGGTCAACGCTCCCGCGCAGTGCACCGACTTCCTGAACTTCCTCGTCAACAAGGAGAACCAGGAGAGCTACGCCGACGCCTTCCAGACCATCCCCGCCTCGAGCGAGGCCACGGAGGCCGTCACGACCCCCGCCCTGCAGTCGGCGCTCCAGGCCTACACCGACGCCCCGTACGTCTCGGTCTGGCTCGACACCCTGTACGGCCAGAACGTCGGCAACGCGCTGAACGTCGCGGTGGTCGACCTGTTCGCCGGCAAGGGCAGCCCGCAGGGCATCGTCGACGCCGTCAACGCCGCGGCCTCGCGCTGAGGACGACGGCCATGACCACCCAGCTCGCCACCTCGGCGACCGACGCCGGGTCTCGCCGCCCGGCCGGGGAGGGCGCTCACCGCGTCCCCTCGGCCGGGCGTCCGCCCGCGCGGCGCCGACTCGAGAATTGGCGCATCCGCGGCGAACTCGCGATCCTCCTGGGCCCCGCCCTCGTGGTCTTCGTGTCGTTCGTCATCCTGCCCGTGGCCCTGGCCGCCTATTACGGCTTCTACAAATGGTCGGGCTTCGGCACCCCCGTCGACTTCGTCGGCATCCGGAACTACGTCACGATCCTCACCGACCCCGCCTTCCACGAGGCGCTCGGTCACAACGCGTTCATCGTCGTCGGCTCGCTGGTGCTGCAGGGACCGCTCGCGCTCGGCCTGGCCCTGCTGCTGAACCGCAAGATGCGCGGCCAGTCGCTCATCCGCGTGCTGATCTTCGTCCCGTACGTCATCTCCGAGGTCGTCGTCGGCCTCGGGTGGGGCCTCATGCTGCAGTCGGGCGGCGCGCTCAACGGGGCGCTGGACAAGATCGGCCTCGGCGCCCTCCGCGCCGACTGGATCTCGGATCCGGCGCTCGCGATCTGGACGCTGCTCATCATCATCACGTGGAAGTACATCGGCTTCGCGGTGATCCTCTTCCTCGCCGGGCTCCAGGGCATTCCCGAGGAGCTCAGCGAGGCCGCCGCCATCGACGGCGCCTCGTACTGGCAGATCCAGCGCTACATCGTGCTGCCCCTCATGGGCCCGACCATCCGCATCTGGGCGTTCCTGTCGATCATCGGCTCGCTGCAGCTGTTCGACCTCGTCTGGATCATCTGGGGCCAGTACGTCGCCTCGACAGCGGGCACCTCGACCATGGCCACGTACATGGTCGCCAACGGCCGCAACGCCGGCAGCTTCGGGTACGGCAGCGCCGTGGCCGTGGTGATGTTCCTCATCTCGCTCGCGGTCGCCCTCATCTACCAGCGCTTCGTGCTCCGTCGTGACACGGCCGGCGCCCTCACCGGAGGCACCAAGTGACCGCCACCGCCACCCTCGTCACCCCGCGCGGAAGCAGGACCCCGCGTCGAGCCCCCGTCGGATCGAGCCGCGGCACCTCGGTGATCGTCGGGTTCGTCGCCCTGCTGCTGATCGGCATGATGCTCGCGCCCGTGGTGTTCATCATTCTGGGCGGGTTCCGCTCGAACGCCGAGATCACGGTCGACCCCTCGGGCTTTCCCACCCGATGGAACTGGGAGAACTACTCCGACGTCCTCACCAGCGGCATCTTCTGGGGGCAGGTCGGCAACTCCGCCATCGCCGCGATCGCGACGACGCTGTTCGTCGTGGCCCTCGGCCTGATGGCGGCCTACGCCCTCGCCCGTTACCGCTTCCGCGGGCGCGGGGCCGTCTACGCCCTGTTCACCGCCGGGCTCATGTTCCCGATGACCGTCGCCATCACGCCCCTGTACATCCTGGTGCGCAACCTCGGCCTGATGAACTCGCTCGCGGGCGTCATCGTGCCGCAGATCGCCTTCGCGCTGCCGCTGACGATCATCATCCTGTCGCCGTTCCTCGCCGCGATCCCCGCCGAACTGCAGGAGGCCTCCTCGATCGACGGCCTCGGCCGCCTGGGCTTCTTCTGGCGCATGGTGCTGCCGCTCGCGGTCCCCGCGGTGGTGACGGTCGGCATCCTGGCGTTCGTCAACAGCTGGAACTCGTACATGCTTCCGCTGTTCATCCTCAACAACGAGGCCGCGTACACGCTGCCCCTCGGCACGCAGGCCTTCGCCTCGCAGTACTCCGTCGACACCGCGCGCGTGCTCGCGTTCACCTCGCTGTCGATGATCCCCGCTCTGCTGTTCTTCAGCGTGTTCGAGCGACGGATCGTCGGCGGTCTCACCGGCGCCGTGAAGGGCTGACCCCGCCATGACCATCCACAACACCGACGTCGGCGTTGCCCTGGCGGCGGGCTTCTCGCCCCGGGTGCAGGCTCTCGTGGCCGACATGACCCTCGACGAGAAGCTCGCGCAGCTCGTGGGCTACTGGGTAGACCAGGGCGACGAGGTCGTCGCCCCCCTCTCGGGCGAGAAGGTCACCTCGGCCGCGTACACCGACGCCACCGTGCACGGCCTCGGCCACCTCACCCGCGTGTACGGCACCCGGCCGGTCGATCCGATCGAACGCGCCGTCTGGTTGTGGGGCGAGCAGCGGCGACTGAGGACCGAGACGCGCCTGGGCATTCCCGCCCTGGTGCACGAGGAATGCCTGACGGGCTTCGCGGCCTGGCAGGCGGCGACCTTCCCGACCCCGCTCGCCTGGGGCGCGTCGTTCGATCCGGATGCCGTGGAGCTCATGGCATCCGCCATCGGTCGCTCGATGCGCGAACTCGGGGTGCACCAGGGCCTCGCGCCCGTGCTCGACGTGGTGCGCGACGCCCGCTGGGGCCGCGTCGACGAGTGCATCGCCGAAGACCCCTACGTCGTCGGCACGATCGGCACCGCGTACGTCCGGGGCCTGCAGGGCGCGGGCGTGCACGCGACCCTCAAGCACTTCGTCGGCTACTCCGCCTCGCGCGCCGGTCGCAATCACGCGCCCGTGCACGCCGGTCAGCGCGAGCTGCAGGACGTCTTCCTTCCGCCGTTCGAGATGGCCGTGCGCGACGGCGGGGTGCGCTCGGTGATGAATTCGTACACCGAGATCGACGGGGTCCCCGTCGCCTCGTCACCCGAGCTGCTGACCGACCTCCTGCGCCGCCGGTGGGGTTTCGACGGCACCGTCGTCTCGGACTACTTCGCCGTCGAGTTCCTGCGCTCGATGCACGGTGTCGCCGGGTCGCTCGGCGAGGCGGCGCAGCTGGCGCTGGAGGCGGGGATCGACGTCGAGCTCCCGGGGCCCGACGCGTATCCGCACCTGGCCGAGCGCGTGGCATCCGGCGCCCTGCCCGAGGCCGTGATCGACCGCGCCGTCGCCCGCGTGCTCGCGGAGAAGGAAGACCTCGGGCTGTTGGATGCCGACTTCGACGACGTTCCGACCGCGGTCGACCTCGACGACACCGAGCACCGGGCGCTGGCCCGCCGCATCGCCGAGGAGTCGGTCGTGCTGCTGCGCAACGACGGCGTGCTGCCGTTCGCCACCCCCGGTCGCATCGCCCTGATCGGGCCGAACGCCGACAGCGCCGAGGCTCTGATGGGCTGCTACTCGTTCGCGAACCACGTGCTCGCGCATCACCCGGGCTTTCCGATGGGGTTCGAGATCCCCACCGTGCGCGAGGCCGTGGACGCGCGCTTCGGCGAGGTCGCGTACGCCGAGGGCTGCGCGGTCGAGGGCTCCGACACCTCGGGCTTCGACGCCGCCGCCGAGGTCGCACGCGGCGCCGACGTCGCGATCGTCGTGGTCGGCGACCGCGCCGGGCTCTTCGGCCGCGGCACGGTCGGCGAGGGCAACGACGCCGACTCGCTCGAGCTCCCCGGTGTGCAACGCCAGCTCGTCGACGCCGTCGTCGCCACCGGCACCCCTGTCGTGCTCGTGCTGCTGACCGGCCGCCCGTATGCGATCGGATGGGCGCTCGACACCGTCGACGGCCCCGCCGCGGTGCTGCAGGCGTTCTTCCCGGGCGAAGAGGGCGGCCCCGCGCTCGCCTCGCTCCTGTCGGGGGATGCCACTCCCTCGGGGCGCCTGCCCGTCTCGCTCCCCCGCTCGGCAGGCTCTCAGCCCTACTCGTACCTGCACCCGATCCTCGGCGGCCCCTCGGGCGTGACGAGCACCGATCCGACGCCCGTGCGGCCGTTCGGCTTCGGACTGTCGTACACGTCGTTCGAGCGCGACGAGTTGCGGGTCGATACGGCACCGGCCGGGGTCACGGCATCCGGGACCGCCGCCGAGGTGCGCGCGGGCGACGCGTTCCGCATCAGCGCTCGGGTGACGAACACCGGGCGGGTGCGGGGGGCCGACGTCGTGCAGGTGTATGCGCATCGCGCCGTGGCCAGCGTCACCCGCCCCGTCGCGCAGCTCGTGGCCTACGCCCGCGTGGAGCTCGAACCCGGCGAGAGCGCCGAGGTGCGCTTCACCGTGCCCGCGTCGCGGCTGGCCTACAGCGACCGGGCGCTGCGCCGAGTGGTCGAGCCCGGCGAGGTCGAGCTGCGCCTGGGCCCGTCGTGCGCCGCGTTCGACGCCGTCGCTGCGCTGCGCATCACCGGCCCGACGTACGAGCTGAGCGTCGACGACGCCCGCGTGGTCGACGTGGAGGTGCGCCGGGGCTGAGGGCGGCGCGGCGCCCTGGGTTGGTGTGGAGCCTGTTGAGTGTCCAGGACACGCCGCGYGASGAGGGGCRCGAGCGGCGTGTYTYGGACACTCAACAGGGGGGCGGCGAGGGCTYGCGAGCCCGCCGGGTGTCGGGGGCGGCGGGGTCTTGCGAGCCCGTTGAGTGTCCAGGACACGCCACGTGACGAGGGGCGCGAGCGGCGTGTCTTGGACACTCGACGGGGGGCGGCGGGGGCTCGCGAGCCCGCCGAGCGTCCGGGGCGGCGGGGTCTTCCGAGCCCGTCGAGTGTCCAGGACACGCCGCGCGACGAGGGGCACGAGCGGCGTGTCCTGGACACTCAACGAAAAGAGGGAGGCACGCGACGCGAGCGGAGCGACGCGCGGCGGCGAGCGGGCCGCGCATCCGCGTTAGCGTTGACCCACGCCGCCGACGCCGCGAGAGGACCGGATGACCCTGCACGACGAGACCCCTCCCCCGGCCGCGGACGCGCTCGCCACCGCCCCGACGCACCCCGACACGGTCGTGGGCAACCCGGCCTCGCGGGTCCACCCCGATCACGACGACGCCCGCGCCGACCCGTGGTCGATCGATCTGGAGCGCATCCAGTTCTCGCCGTACTTCTCACGCCTCTCGGCCGTGACCCAGGTGGTGTCACCGTCGATCGGCGGCGCCCCCGTTCACAACCGCCTCACGCACACGCTCAAGGTCAGCGCGATCGCCCGCGTGGTGGCCCTGCAGCTGAACACCCGGTCGCGCCGAGCGGGCGAAGGCGACGTCTGCAACGCCACGGTCGTCGAGGCCGCGGCCTACGCGCACGACCTCGGGCACCCGCCGTTCGGACACCTCGGCGAGTCGACGCTCGACCGCATCGCCCGCACCGAGCTCGGCCTCGCCGACGGCTTCGAGGGCAATGCGCAGACCTATCGCATCCTCACCGCCCTCGACGTCGTCGAGAACGCGCCCCGCGGACTCAACCTCACCGCGGCGGTGCGTTCCGCCTCGGCGAAGTACCCCTGGGCGCCAACGGTCGACGCCGCCGACATCGAGCGGATCGGCCCGCCCCGCGGCATCCGTCGCTCCTCCGACGGCGCGTACCGCGTGCACAAGTACTCGGCCTACGACCTCGATCTCGACGACCTCGTCGAAGCGCGTCGGGGAGTGGATGCCGAGCCCCTGCGCCAGAGCATCGAGGGCGCCGTGATGGACCTGGCCGACGACATCGCGTACTCGGTGCACGACGTCGACGACTTCTACCGCGCGGGGATCCTCGACCACGCCCCCATCGCGGCGGAGTTCCGCGGCTGGCTCGACGACGTGCTCGAGTGGCGCTCCCGCGACGACGCCGAGGTTCGCGCCGAGCTCGCCCCCGGTGCGGGGCTGGAGCGGCTGCGCCGCAAGATGCGCCGTGACGACCCGTGGATCGCCGACGATGAAGCCTTCCTCGCCGCGGTCAGCGACGTGGATGCCGAGATGGTCACCGACCTGCTCGCCCGCCCGTTCGATGGGTCGTTGACGGCCGAGCGTCGCCTGGCCTCGTTCACCGACCGGTGGATCCGCCGGTTCCAGGAGTCGGCGCAGCTACGCCCGCTCGACACCCCGCGGGCCGGTCCCGTCGTGCTGTCGCCGTGGGCCTGGCACCACGTCGAGGTGCTGAAGTTCGTGCACAAGCGGTTCGTGCTCAGCCGACCCGACCTGGCGATCCAGCAGCGGGGGATGAGCCGCATCCTCGCCCGCTCGGTGCGCGCCCTCGGCGAGTGGCTCGACGACGACCTCGACCGCGCGCGCACGCCGCGGCGCCTGCGCGAACTCATCGCCCTCGCGCACGAGCAGTACGCGCAGCTCCCCGCCGATCGCCGCCCCTCGGATGCCGATGCCGAGACGCTCGCGCGCTCCCGCGGAATCGTCGATTACGTGGCATCCCTCACCGATTCGCAGGCATTCGCGCTGTCGGAGGCGATCTCGGGGCGAGCGGATCGGCTGTGGGCACTGGGGCAGCGACTGTGACGCCCCGGCGCCGACGGGCCGGCGGCGCCCCGCTCAGGGAATGAGACGCGCCGCGCGGTACCGCTCGAAGAGCCGCGTGAAGGAGTCCCGCGTGCGGTGATGCTCGGTGAAGCCCGCGAGACGACTCTTCGACATGTCGGTCATCACCTCGATGTCCCGCCCCAGATCGGCGTCGGTGTGCCACCACGAGGCGACCCGCGTGAGGTCGGACTCGATCAGGCCGTACTGCTCCACGATCTCGGCCCACAGGGGTGCCGCGTCAGCCATCTGCTGCTCGAAGGGGCGGGGAGCGGTGTCGAAGCCTTCGGCCTCGACTCCGAGGTCGGCGGCGATCCGCGGCCACATCCAGCGCCAGCGGAACACGTCGCCGTTCGCCGTGTTGAACGCCTCGTCCGCGCCCTCGGGATGGGTGGCCGCCCACACCATCTGATTCGCCAACAGATCCGCATCGGTCACGTCGGTCAGCCCGTTCCACTGCGTCTCGCTGCCGGGGAAGATGAACGGTCGACCGGTGTGGCGACTGATCGCGGCCGCGACGGCGATCGTGAGGCCCATGTTCATCGCGTTGCCGACCGCGTGCCCCAAAACGGTGTGCGAGCGGTGCACCGACCAGGTGAATCCTTCACGATGCGCGGCCGCGAAGACCTCGTCTTCTTGCGCGTAGTAGAAGTTGTCGACGTCGAGGCGCGGCTCGTCCTCGTGGAACGGGGTGTCGGGCATGTCCCCCTGGCCGTAGGCCTCGAAGGGGCCGAGGTAGTGCTTCAACCCGGTCATCAGCGCGACGTGGCGTACCGGGGCGTCGGTGAGCGCCGCGAGCAGGTCGCGCACCATTCCCCCGTTGACGGCGATGTTCTCGGCCTCGGTGTCCTGCCGCGACCACGCGGTGAAGAACACGTGCGTGACCGGAACGCCTCGCAGCGCGTCGGTCAGCGCGGTCGGCGAGCGCAGATCGGCGGACCGCCACGTCACTCCCGTTCGCGCCGCTCCGGGCCGACGCGACAGTGCCGTCACCTCCCAGCCGTCGTCGACCAGACGGTCGAGGAGGGCGCTCCCGGCGATACCGGTGGCGCCGACGACGAGGGCGTGTGAGGAGTCTGTCAAAACGGGGGTTCCCATCGGGTTGAGGTGAACCGGGGGAAACCACCCACGCTCAACGACTATTCCCCGGACGGGTCCCGGTGCCGACGTGCGCCACCGCAGCGAGCACGCGGACGACAGCGGTCATCGGAGAGGAAATGCCCCGGTACCTCCGCAGCCCACCGCTGCGACGGTACCGGGGCACCATCCGTGCATCGGGGCGTCCGTCGGACACCTCAGCGCACGGGCCGCGCCCCGAGCGAACGGGACGCGTGCATCCAGCACCGTCCCCGGATCTCGAAGGATCCGGGGACGGCGGGTCCTACAGGCCCTGGGCCAGGCGGTAGTACGCCTGGTTCCAGCGCAGCTCACTCTGGAAACCGCGGACCGTGGTGTCCTCGTCGATGACGACGAGCTCGGTCTTGGCGATCTCGGCGAAGTCGCGGAACACCTCGATGCCCACCGCCGTCGTCATGACGGTGTGGTGCGCGGCACCCGCGGCCAGCCAGCACGAGGCCGACGTCGCGAAGTCGGGCGCGGGCTTCCACACGGCGCGGCCGACGGGGAGCTTCGGCAGGTCGGGCGCCTCGACGTTCTCGACGACGTTGGCGGTCAGGCGGAACCGATCGCGCATGTCGCTGAGGGCGACGACGAGCGCGGGGCCGGGGTCGGCGGTGAAGACCAGGCGCACCGGGTCGTCCTTGCCGCCGATGCCCAGCTCGTGGATCTCGAGGCGCGGCTTGGCCGTGGTGAGCGAGGGCGAGACCTCGAGCATGTGCGCACCGAGGATGCGCTCGGCCCCGGGAACGAGGTCGTAGGTGTAGTCCTCCATGAGCGACGCGCCGCCGGGGAGGCCGGCGCCCATCACGTTCGCGACGCGCACGAGGATCGCCGTCTTCCAGTCGCCCTCGGCGCCGAAGCCGTAGCCCTCGGCCATGAGGCGCTGCACCGCGAGACCGGGGAGCTGCTTCAACGCACCGAGGTCTTCGAACGACGTGGTGAAGGCGCCGAAGCCGCCCTCCTCGAGGAACGAACGCAGGCCCACCTCGATCGCGGCGCCATCACGCAGCGACTGGTGACGCGCGGCGCCGGGGAGAAGCTCTTCGGCGACGTCGTAGCTGTCGACGTACTCCTGCACGAGCGCGTCGATCTCGGCATCCGACGCGCTTTCGACGGCCTCGACGAGTTCGTTGACGCCCCAGGTGTTGACCTGCACGCCGAAGCGCAGCTCGGCCTCGGTCTTGTCACCCTCGGTGACGGCGACGAAGCGCATGTTGTCACCGAAGCGGGCGAGCTTGAGGGTGCGCGACGCGGTCCAGCCGGCGGCTGCGCGCTCCCAATCTTCGATCTGCTGACGCACGACGGGGTTCGACACGTGGCCGACGACCGTCTTGCGCGCGACTCCCAGACGCGTCTGGATGTACCCGAACTCGCGGTCGCCGTGAGCGGCCTGGTTGAGGTTCATGAAGTCGAAGTCGATGTCGTTCCACGGCAGCTCGACGTTCGCCTGCGTGTGCAGGTGCAGCAGCGGCTTCTGCAGGGCGTCGAGCCCAGAGATCCACATCTTGGCGGGGCTGAACGTGTGCATCCACGCGATCACGCCGATGACGTCGTCGCGGCCGTTGATCTCGAGCGCCATGCGGCGGATGCTGTCGGAGTCCTTGAGCACGGGCTTCCAGACGACCTTCACCGGCAGGCCGTTCAGGCCCTCGACGACGGCCTGCGACTGTTCGGCGACCTGCTTCAGCGTCTCCTCGCCGTAGAGGTTCTGGCTACCGGTGACGAACCAGACCTCGTAGCCGTCGAGGTCGTTCTTGAGGGGGGTGCGGGTCATGACGGTTCCTTTTCGGGTGATCAGAGGGATGCCACGGCGGCGGCCTCGACGGCGAGGCCTGCGCGATAGCGGTCGAGGTAGGTCGAGAAGCCGGCGACGTCGGAGGCGTCGGGCTCGGCGGTGACGATCGGCGCGTCGGCGAAGATCGCTTCGCGCAGGTACGTGTCGAGGTCGCGGCCCTGGCCGTCGACCACGTAGGCCGCGAGCACCGCGATGCCCCACGCGCCGCCCTCGGATGCCGTCTCGGCGACGGCGACGGGAGCATCGAGCGCCGCCGCGAGGAAGCGCTGTGCGACACCCGCGGTGCGGAACATGCCGCCATGCGCATACATGCGATCGAGCTGCACGCCCTCGCCGTGGAGCACGTCCATGCCGAGCGCCAGCGTGCCGAAGACGCCATAGAGCTGCGCGCGCATGAAGTTCGGCAGCGTCAGGCGGCTGTCGGGCGTGCGCACCACCAGCGGTCGCCCCTCGGCGAGGCCCGCGATGGGCTCACCGGCGAGGTGGTTGTACGCCAACAGCCCGCCCGCGTCGGCTTCTCCCGACAGGGCGGCGTCGAAGAGCGCCGCGTAGGTGGCATCCGGGGTCACGGGCGTGCCCGCCGCGGCGGCGAAGGCGGTGAAGAGGTTCGCCCAGGCGGCCAGTTCGCTCGCGCCGTTGTTGCAGTGCACCATCGCGACGGCGTCGCCCGACGGGGTCGTGACGAGGTCGAGCTCGTGGTGCACCTGGCTGAGCGGACGCTCCAACACGACCATCGCGAAGATGCTCGTTCCCGCGCTGACGTTGCCCGTGCGCGGAGCCACGGAGCCGGTGGCGACCATGCCGGTGCCGGCGTCGCCCTCGGGTGGAGCGAAAGGGATGCCAGGATGCAGGGTTCCGCTCGGGTCGAGCAGGGCCGCACCCTCGGCGGTGAGGCTGCCCGCGGAGGCTCCGGCCACGAGCGACTGCGGGAGCAGGTCGCGGAGGTCCGGCACCCGGCCGGCGGCGACCGAGTCGTAGCGGGCGACGAGGTCGGCGTCGTAGTCACGGGTGGCGGAGTCGATCGGGAACATGCCCGAGGCATCGCCCACGCCGAGCACCTTCTCGCCGGTCAGCTTCCAGTGCACGTACCCGGCGAGGGTGGTGAGGAAGCGGATCTCGGGCACGTGCGGCTCGGCGTCGACGACGGCCTGGTGCAGGTGAGCGATCGACCAGCGCAGCGGGATGTTCACGCCCAGCAGCTCGGTGAGCTCGGCCGCCGCGACGCCCGTGTTCGTGTTGCGCCAGGTGCGGAAGGGCGCCAGCAGCTCGCCATCCGAGTCGAATGCGAGGTAGCCGTGCATCATCGCCGAGACACCCATGGCGGCGTAACGCTCGGGGGTGACACCGAACTGCTGTCGGACGCTGTCGACCAGCTCGGCATAGGCGGCCTGCAGGCCCGACCACACGGCATCCAGGGAATAGGTCCACAGCTTGTCGGCGTAGACGTTCTCCCACTCGTGGGAGCCGGTGGCCAGCACCTCGGCGTCGGGGCCGATGAGGCAGGCCTTGATGCGGGTGGATCCGAGTTCGATGCCGAGGGAGGCCCGGCCTTCGGTGATGGTGGCGCTCATCGGCGGTCGTCCGAGCTCTGTCCGTAGACGTTCTGGTAGCGGTTGTAGAGGGCGTCGATCTTGTCCTGCGGGATCGGGATCAGCGGGCCCGCTTCGCGCGCGATGTGCACGGTGCGGGCGACGTCTTCGAGCATGACGGCGGCCTTCACGGCATCCTTCGCGTTCGTGCCGATCGTGAAGGGACCGTGGTTCTGCATGATCACGCCGCGCGAGCGGTGCCCCCGCAGGGTGTCGACGATGCCGCGCCCGATCGAGTCGTCGCCGATGATCGCGAACGGACCGACCGGGATGGGACCGCCGAACTCATCCGCCATCGCCGTGATGACGCACGGGATCTCTTCGCCCCGCGCAGCCCACGCGACACCGTAGGTGGAGTGCGTGTGCACGACACCGCCGACCTCGGGCATGTACCGGTAGACGTACGCGTGGGCCGCGGTGTCGCTGGAGGGGCTGCGCTCACTGCCGGGAGTACCGGGGATGGCGTTTCCGTCGAGGTCGCAGAGGATCATGTTCTCGGGCGCCAGGTCGTCGTACGAGACGCCGGAGGGCTTGATCACGAAAAGGTCGGCGCCGGGGACGCGGCCCGAGACGTTGCCGCCGGTCCAGACGATCAGGTTGTAGCGCACGAGTTCGGCGTGCAGCTGCGCGACGTCGGCGCGCACGGCGTCGATCGCCTGCTGCACCTCGGGCGCGAACGGGGCGGCATCGGTCACGCGGGGGTCTCCTTCGACTCGTTCGGGTGGGGCTTCCGTCGTAATGTTACCGGTAACATCGCGGCGGCGCGAGAGGTAATTCGGCGGGCGGGCGTCCGGCCGTGCGGGGCGGTGCGGGGCGCCGGGGCGGCGGGGCGCGGCGGGGCGCGGCGGGCGGGGCGGGGAGCGACGCACGGCGACCCGGGCGCAGCGGGAAGAGCGAGCGCGAGAGACACGCAACGTCGTACGGTGGGCGGATGCTGTGCGCCACCGACCCGCTCCCCGCGCGACCTCGACGCATCGTCGTGGCGGGGGTCTCCGGTGTCGGCAAGACCACGCTGGCGCGACGGATCGCCCGCGTTCTCGGCATCCCTCACACCGAGATCGACGCGCTGTTCCACGGTCCGGAATGGGCCCCTCGTCCCGACTTCCTCGACGACGTCCGAACGCTGTCCGCCCAGACCGCGTGGGTCACGGAATGGCAGTACTCCGAAGCGCGTCCGTTGCTGACCGCACGCGCGGACCTGCTCGTGTGGCTCGACCTTCCCTTCGCGACCGTGACCCTCCCCCGGGTGATCGGGCGGACACTGCGCCGTCGCCTCCGCCGCGAGCGCCTGTGGAACGGCAACGTCGAGCCGTCGCTGCTGACGTTCTTCACCGATCGCGAGCACATCGTGCGCTGGTCGATCTCGACCCGCAACATCTACCGCGAGCGGATCCCCTCTCTGCGCGCAGACCTGCCCGTCGTGCGGTTGCGCCGCGTGAGCGACGTGGAGCGGTGGTTGGCCGGCCCGTTGTCCGACGCGTCGCGCTGAGTTCCCGGGGCCGCTCCCCGGCGTCCAGGCCGCGCAGGACGGCGCCGAGATCACACGGTCCTGCCGAGAACACCCGCTTTACGCTGGGACCTCAAAGCCGGACCCACGCCGCGCGAAGCCGCCGTCAGCGCGGAGCGGTCACCGAATCCCGCGCCACGAGCACGGGGGCCGCGGGTGCCGGGGCCGCGTCGCCGAGGACGGCGGCGACCGCGTACTCGGCCTCACCCTCGACGTCGAGGCGCACCGTGGTGAGCGCGGGCGTGTAGAACGCGGCATCCGGGTTGTCGTCGAACCCGGTCACCGAGACGTCGGCGGGAACACGCATGCCCCGCGCGGCGAGACCGGCGATGAGACCCAACGCCATCTGGTCGTTGGCGGCCGCCACGGCGGTGGCACCTTCGGCGACCCGCGCGGCGACGGCGTCGGCCACGGCGGATCCCGAGGCGGCGCTCCAATCCCCCTCGACCCGGTCGACGACCTCGAGCCCCCCGCGGGCGGCGGCGTCGGCCACGCCCGCGGTACGAGCGAGCGCCTCGCGCCAGTCCGACGGGCCCGCGAGCTCGAGGATGCGGCGATGTCCGAGGTCGGCGAGATGATCCACGACGAGGGCGGCCGCATCGCGTTGGCGGATCCCGGATTCGCCGTACAGCGGCACGATCGGCACGTCGTACCCCTCGAGAGGAGTGGCTCCGTGCGCGGCGACCAGTACGATCCCGTCGACCCCCTGATCCAGCAGGTGCCGCACGGCGGCGTCGATGTCGGCGGGGTCGTCCGAGTCGGTGTAGGCGGTCGTGATCCACCGACCGCGCGTCCGCGCGGCCCGCTCGAGCGCCGCGATGCCCGCCGAGGGACCGTGCAGAACGGCATCGGATGCCACGACCCCCACCGTGCGGGTGAGGCTCGTGCCCAGCGCCCGCGCGGCGTTGTTCACCCGGTAGTCGAGGGCGGCGACCGCGTCGAGCACGCGCTCCCGCGTCGCCGCGCGAATGCCGGGATAGCCGTTGAGCACCCGCGACACGGTCTGCGTCGACACGCCCGCGGCAGCCGCGACCTCGCGCACGCCGCTGCGCTTCGCCCCGACCTCGCCGCTCATGGTCCCTCACAGTAGCGTCGCGAGACTCCCTCGGCCGCCGCGGCGACGCGTCCACCGAGTCCATCCGCCGCGGAAAGCAGAGACCGCCGACATCCCCCTTACAAGATGTCGACGGTCCCAGGTCTACTCTGCCGCACGCAACGCTGCGACGACGTCGTAACGTTCGCGAATCTGCGGCCGGTGATCGGTGTCGACAGCGCGCGTCGTCGCGACCGACCAGTCGACCGGTCCGCCCGCGAGCACACCCGCGGCCTGTCGCGCCGCACCGAGCGCGACGTACTCCCCCGCCGCGGGCACCACGATCTCGGCGTCGAAGACCTGTGCAGCGATCCGCGCGACACCCTCGTTCGCGGCCGCGCCGCCGATGAGCAGGATGCGCCGCACGTCGACGCCCTGCGCCTGGATGGCCTCGAGCCCCACGGCCAGACCGCTCAGCATGCCCTCGATCGCGGCGCGCGCGAAGTTCGCGCGGTTCGTGGATGCCAGGGTCAGCCCCGTCAGCGACGCCTGCGCCCGCGGAAGGTTGGGGGTGCGCTCCCCCTCGAACCACGGCACGAGCACGACGCCGTCGGCGCCCGGCGCTGCCTCGAGGGCGAGGGCTCCGAGCTCGTCGTGCGTCACACCGAGCAGCCCCGCGAAAGCGTCGAGCACCCGGGCAGCGTTCAGCGTCGCCACCAGGGGCAGGAACTTGCCGGTGGCGTCCGCGAATCCGGCGACGGTGCCCGTGGTGTCGCGCGTGGGTGCGTCGGCGACGGCGAAGACGGTGCCCGAAGTGCCGAGAGAGACGACGACGTCGCCGACCCCCGCGCCCAGGCCCAGCGCTGCGCCGGCGTTGTCACCGGCGCCGGGGCCGACGAGGGCGCCGCCCGAGAGGGTTCCGGCGCTCTCCCACGGGCCGAGCACGCGCGGCAGCACGGCATCGTGCCCCAGGGCGCGGCGGAACAGCTCGAGGTCGTACCCGTCGGCGCCCCAGTACGCGGTGCCCGAGGCGTCGGAGCGGTCGGTGACGAGCTCGTCGAGCACAGCGTTGCCGGGACCGAAGCCACGCAGACGCCAGGTGAGCCAGTCATGCGGCAGCGCCACGGCGGCAACGCGCGCGGCGTTGTCGGGCTCGGCATCCCGCAGCCATCGCAGTTTCGTCCCGGTGAACGAGGCGACCGGCACCACGCCCGTGCGCTCGGCGTACGCGTCGGCGCCGACCTCGTCGATGAGGTCGCGCGCCGCCTGGGCCGAGCGGGTGTCGTTCCACAGCAGGGCGTCGCGCACGACGCCGCCCTCGGCATCGAGGGCGACCATTCCGTGCTGCTGCCCGGCGATCGAGACCGCGGCGACGTCGTCGAGACCGCCGGCCTGGGCGATGGCATCCTGGAGCGCGCTCCACCACGCCTCGGGATCGACCGCGGTGCCGGAGGGATGCGACGCGCGCCCCTCGCGCACCACGCGTCCGGTCTCGGCGTCGACGACGACGACCTTGCACGACTGCGTCGACGAATCGACTCCCATGACGAGCGCCATGCTCACCCTCTCTGCCGTCCGCACCGTCATCGGCGCGGGATGTTCGTGTGGTGTTCTCGTCGAGTGTCCACGACACCCGGATGTTCCCGGAAGGCGTCCGGATGTCTCTCGACACGCGACGCGGATGCCGCGAGGTGCCGCTGAGTGTCCAGGAAACGCCGCGTCCACTCGGTCCGGAACGGCGTGTCCTGGACACTCAACGGGGTGATGACACGGCGGTTGGGCGGGTCGGACGGGCGGCGCCGCCGCCGGGCGGGGCGGCCGGGCGGGCAGGCCTCCCCTGGTCGAGTGTCCAGGAAACGCCGCACCCGCTCGGTCCGGAACGGCGTGTTCTGGACACTCAACGGCATGATGACGCGACGGTTGGGCGGGTCGGACGGGCGGCGCGGCCTCCCCCGTCGAGTGTCCAAGAAACGCCGCATCCGCTCGGTCCGGAACGGCGTGTTCTGGACACTCAACGGGGTGCGACGCCGAGACCTGACCCGGGCGGGGCGTCGGGCCCGGATGCCGCGGCATCCGGGCCCGTGCCGTTCAGCGCGCGCCGAGCAGGTGCTCGGTGGCGAGCTGCTGCAGGCGGACGAAGCCGAAGCCCTTGCCGCCGAGGTACGCGTCGGTGTCGAAGTCCTCGTAGGCCGAACGGTCGGCGAGGAAGTCGTCGTAGGTCTCGCCCTCGTTCAGCGTCGGCTGAGCGAGCTCGGGGACCTTCGATGCCTCGAGCGCCGCCTGCACCTCGGGGTCGGCGCGGAAGGCCGCGGCGCGCTCCTTCAGCAGCAGGTAGGTGTTCATGTTGGCCGAGACCGAGTCCCAGACGCCCGTCTCGTCTTCGGTGCGCGAGGGCTTGTAGTCGAAGTGGCGGGGACCGTCGTAGGCGGGAACGCCGCCGGGGCCACCGTTTTCGAGCAGATCGACGAGCGCGAACGCGTTGTGCAGGTCACCGTGGCCGAAGACGAGGTCCTGGTCGTACTTGATGCCGCGCTGGCCGTTGAGGTCGATGTGGAAGAGCTTGCCGTGGTACAGAGCCTGGGCGATGCCGGCCGAGAAGTTCAGGCCCGCCATCTGCTCGTGACCGACCTCGGGGTTGACGCCCACGAGCTCGGGACGCTCGAGCGAGTCGATGAAGGCGATCGCGTGGCCGAGGGTCGGCAGCAGGATGTCGCCGCGGGGCTCGTTGGGCTTCGGCTCGATCGCGAAGCGGATGTCGTAGCCCTTGTCGGTGACGTAGTCGCCGAGCAGGTTGACGGCCTCGCGGTAGCGCTCGAGTGCCTGGCGGATGTCTTTCGCCGAGTCGTATTCGGCGCCCTCGCGGCCGCCCCACATGACGAAGGTCTTCGCGCCGAGTTCGGCGGCGAGGTCGAGGTTGCGCAGAACCTTGCGCAGGGCGAAGCGGCGCACCTCGCGGTCGTTCGAGGTGAAGCCGCCGTCCTTGAAGACGGGGGCCGAGAACAGGTTGGTGGTGACCATCGGCGTGATGATGCCGGTGTCCTGCATCGCGCCCTTCAGGCGGTCGATCTGCTTCTGGCGCTCGGCGTCGGTGGAGCCGAAGGCGAAGAGGTCGTCGTCGTGGAAGGTGAGGCCGTAGGCGCCGAGTTCGGCGAGCTTCTCGACGGCGTGCACGACGTCGAGGGCCGGGCGGGTCGGGCCGCCGAACGGGTCGGCGCCGTTGTAGCCGACGGTCCAGAGGCCGAACGAGAACTTGTCATCGCGGGTGGGGGTGGGCATTCCTGCTCCTTCGCATGGAGACGCACGAGTGCGCGGTGACGCACGGCGGGTTTGTTGGTTCTCACAACATATAGCCCGGATGCCACGGCGTCCAGCGTTCCGGTCAGATTCCCAGGGCCTCGTCGACGACCGCGAACACCGCGGGGTCCCACGTCAGCGCGCGCTCCCACGGCAGCCCGAACGCATCGGCGAAGAAGATGCTGTGCACGTCGTCGGGGAACGCGTGACGCCTCGCCTCGGGAAGCACCTCGGCGGGGATGTCGTCGGCGCGTCCGCTGCGGAGCGAGACGAGACCGTCGTGCGGCCAGAGCCGCGCCGGCTCGACCGTCGCGGCGAAGTACCCCGCGCCGATCGCGGTGACCGGGATGCCGTCGAGCACTCCCGTCTGCGCCCGATTCCACTCGCGCAGGTATCGATGGGACACCTGCTCGGCCGCGCCCTCGGAGTTCGCCGCGGCGTACGCGCGCGCCTGCGCGAGGATCGTCATCGTCGACGGGTCGCCGTGCGCGTCGGCATCCGTGATCTCGCCCGCGACGGCATCGCCGAGCACCGCGCCGTCCCACGGGGTGCCGAGGGTGATGAGCCGCTCGGCACGCGGGTCCTCGTCGCCCAACTCGCGGATCGCGGCGCGGGCGAACAGCCCGCCCATCGAATGCCCCACGAGGTCGACGCTCGTCACCGCGTGCTCGGCGGCGAGCCGGTGCAAGAACGCGGCGAGCGCGACGCCGGCGTCGTCGATGGTGCCGACCGAGTTGATCGTCATCTCGGCGGGCAACACAACGGGCACGTCGTCGAAGCCCTGCCACCCGGCATCGGCCCGCACCTCGCCGATCCCGAGGCGGGCGGGCGCGGTGTACACCCGCCGGCCCCGATCGAGAAGGTGTCGGCGCAGCGCGGTGAGCGTATTGCCCGCGGCCAGGCCGCGGCCGGCAGCGTGATCGGGGTCGGTGTACGGCGAGACGGCCGCACCACCGGAGACGAGGACGACGGCATCGGCCATGGCGACTCCTTCACGGGTCAGGTGCCGGTCAGGATAGGGCAGCCCTCCGACATCGACCCGCCGCGTTCCCGTGCCCCGTTCGCGATCCCCCGTCGAGTGTCCAGGGCACGGCGCACCGCCCCGGGCGGAGACGGCGTGTTCTGGACACTCGACAGGCAGGGCACGCCGCCCTCGGCGTCACGGCTCCGGGAGGGCGCCAGCGCGTCAAGACGCCAGCCGTTACGGCGCCAGCGCGTCACGGCGCCAGCGCGTCAGGACGTCAGGACGTCAGCGCGGCAGCGCGCCCTCGATCGCGGCGATGACCTCGGGGTCGTCGGGCTGGGTGCGCGGGCTGAAGCGCGCCACGCGGCCGTCGGGGGCCACGACGAACTTCTCGAAGTTCCACGAGATGCGACCGGTCTTGCCCTCGGCATCCGGGGTCGTCGTGAGCTCCTTGTACAGGGGGTGGGCGCTGCGCCCGTTGACCTTGACCTTCTCGGTCATCGGGAAGGTGACGCCCCACGTCGCCGAGCAGTACTGCTCGATCTTCTCGCTGTCGCTGAGCTCCTGCAGGAACTGGTTGCTCGGGAAGCCGATCACGGTGAATCCGCGCTCGGCGTAGCGCTTGTGCAGCGCCTCGAGGATCTCGTACTGCCCCGCGAGCCCGCAGCGCGAGGCGACGTTGACCACGAGCGCCGCCTTGCCGTCGGTGAGCGCGCCGAAGGTCGTCTCTTCGCCCTGGAGGGTGGTGATGGGGATGCCGGAAAGGTCCATGCTCCGATCCTGGCACCGCTAGCTAGGCCCGGGGTGGGAACATCGCCTCTTCACGGCAAGCGGCGCAGGCCCCGCACGGGACACCGACGCGCATGGGCCGAGCGCTCGGCGCATGGCACAGTGGTCGCATGGTCACCGCGGGCACTCGGGGCGACGGCATGCGCCGCGCCAATCTCTCGCTCGTGCTGCGAACCGTGCACCGCGAGGGCCCGCGATCGCGCGCGGCGCTGACCGAGGCCACCGGACTGAACCGCTCCACGATCGCCGACCTCGTCGGAGAACTGCAGCGCGGGGGGCTCGTGATCGAGCGGGCGTCCGATACTCAGGGTCGCGTGGGCCGCCCCTCACCGATCGTCGCCCCCGACCCCCGCGTCGTGGCCGTGGCGGCCAACCCCGAGGTCGACGCGCTCGACCTCGCGGCGATCGCCCTCGACGGCACGATCCTCGTGCGCGAACGCCTCGACCAACGGGCGCTGCTCACCCCCGAACGCACCGCCGAGATCATCGCCGAGCGGCTGGCGGCCTGGCGTCGCGACCCCCTCGCCGACGCCCGGATCACCGGGGTGGGCGTCGCCGTGCCGGGACCGGTGCGGGCCTCCGACGGACTCGTGCGCGAAGCCCCGCACCTCGGATGGATCGACGCCCCGCTCTCGCAGTTGGTGACGGATGCCACGGCCCTCCCCGCCCACGTCGGCAACGACGCCGCCCTCGGCGCACTCGCCGAGTATCTGTTCGGTGCCGCGCGCGGAGCGCACGACGTCGTCTACCTCAACGGCGGCGCGAGCGGTATCGGCGGCGCCGTGATCGTCGGGGGCACCCCCCTCGGCGGAGCGGGAGGCTACGCGGGAGAATTCGGGCAGAACCGGCCCGGCATCGTCGACATCGCCGACCGGCGGGCGGCCGACGGCGTGCTCGAAGACGAGGTGAGCCGGGCCCACCTGCTCGCCGCCGCGGCGCTCGACGGCGGCGACGATGCCGCCCTCGCCCGTGCTCTGGCATCCATTCCCGACGTCTCCGAGGTGGATCGCCAACGGCGCATCCTCGCCACGGCCCTGGCGAACGCCGCCAACGTGCTGAACCCGGCAGTCATCGTGCTGGGCGGGTTCCTCGCCGTGCTCGCGGCGCGCGACCTGGCCGGACTCGACGCGGCCGTGCGGGTGCAGACCATCCCCGCGTGTGCCGAGGGTCTGCGCCTCGCCGTTGCGGAGCTCGGCGAGGACCGCCTGCTGGTGGGCGCCGCCGAGGCGGTTTTCGAGGCCGCGCTGTTCCCGGCGCGCTGAGCCGGGGCGGCTGAGCGCTGAGGCGGCGCGGGGCGGGACGAGCGGAGTGTTAGGGACGAGCGGAGGACCGCAGCGCCCGATCCACCCTCCGCTGGTCCCCGACCCTCCCCTCCGCACCGCCGCCGCACTCGCACGCGCCCCACCCGAATGTCGGTGGTGCGGGGCAGGATAGGGACATCCACGCGAGGAGAGCACTGATGCAGACACGACCCCCCGGCGCCACCTGGTCGGGCAACCACCGCTACCGTGCCGCCGAGACACTGCTGCCCGGTGACCTCGACGAGCTCGCCGAGGTCCTGACCTCCGCCGACGCGGTGCGCGTGCAGGCGACGCGTCACACGTTCAACGACGTGGGTGACACCGACGGCGTGCTCGTCTCGCTCGAGCGGCTGCCCGTGCGCATCGAGATCGACGGGGACCGCGCGCGCGTCGAGGGACTGGTCACCTTCGCCGAGCTCGCCCCGGTGCTCGAGGCCGAGGGTCGCGCCCTGCACAACCTCGGTTCGCTCCCCCACATCTCGGTCGCCGGTGCCACCGCGACGGGCACGCACGGCTCGGGTCTCGGTAACGGCAACCTGTCGAGCGCGGTTCGCGCGGTCGACGTCATGGATGCCGACGGCCAGACGCACCACATCGACCAGACGCACGAGTGGTTCGCCGCCGCGGCGCTCGGCATCGGCGCGTTCGGCGTGATCACCGCCGTCGAGCTGCAGACCGAACCGTCGTACACGGTGACGCAGCAGGCGTACACCGGCGTGGCGTGGGACGACATCGTGGGCGACCCCGAGCGCGTGTTCGGCGGCTCGCGCAGCGTCAGCGTCTTCACGACGTGGGGCGACCCGGCGCACGATCTGGTGTGGGCCAAGAGCGACGACGGCGCACCGGACTGGGTGGAGGCGCTCGGAGGCCGCCCCGTCGGCGACGACATCCACCTGGGACGCATCCGCACCGTCGACAACACCACTCCGCGCGGCACACCGGGTCCGTGGCACACGCGCCTGCCGCACTTCCGCGCCGACGCCCTGCCGAGCGACGGCGACGAGATCCAGTCCGAGTACTTCGTGCCGATGGCCTCCGCCCGCGATGCGCTCGCGGCGGTGCGTGCCATCGCCCCCGCGTTCGCCGCGCAGTTGCTCGTCTCCGAGCTGCGCACGGTCGCCGCCGACGAACTGTGGCTGAGCCCCGCGTATCAGCGCGACGTGATCGCCATCCACTTCACCTGGCGCAACGACACCGACGGGGTCCTCGCGGTGCTCCCGCACATCGAGGCCGCCCTCGCGCCGTTCGACGTGCGTCCGCACTGGGGAAAGGCGTTCACCATGCCCGGCGAGGCCGTGCGGGCGAGCCTCGCCCGGATCGACGATTTCACCGCCGCGGCACATCGGGCCGACCCCCGCGGCGTCTTCCGCAACAACTTCCTGCGGCGGACGCTCGGCCTGTAGTCCGGCGCACCGCCCACCGCACGACAGACCGCGGAACGGCGTCGCCCACCGCGACGCCGCCCCGTGGCATCCGGGATCAGCGGCTGGAGTAGCCGCCGTCGATCGGCAGCGAGACGCCCGAGATCATGCCGGCGCCGTCGCTGACGAGGAACACGATGGGGGCCGCGATGTCGTCTTCGGTGGCCCACTTGTGCAGGGGCATCGCGTCGAGGAACGGGCCCTCGATATCGGGACGCCCCCAGTACCAGGCCGACATCGGCGTCATCACGACGGTCGGGTTGACGCTGTTGACGCGGATGCCGTAGCCGCCCAGCTCGAGGGCGGAGACGCGCGTGATGTTGTCGAGCGCCGCCTTCGACGAGCCGTACGAGATGTGCCCGGTGAGGGCGACGAGGCTCGCCTGGCTCGAGACGTTGACGATGGCGCCGCCCTTGCCGACGCGGATCATCTCGCGCGAGGCGTACTTGGTGACCAGCAGCGAGCCGCGGGCGTTGATGCTCATGACCTTGTCGAACACGTCGATGTCGGTCTCCATGGGGGTGGCGATCTCGCCGCCCCATCCGCCGCAGTTGACGACGCCGTAGAGGTCGCGTCCCTCGATCGCGGCGCGGATCTCGTCCTCCGACTCGAGGTCGAACACGACGGGCTCGGCGCCGGTCTCCTCGGCGATGGCGGCGACGCTGTCGGCCGTGCGACCGGCGGCGAGCACGGTCGCACCGGCGGCGACGAGGTGGCGGACGGTGGTGCCGCCGATACCGCCACCGGCGCCGGTGACGAGAATGATGCGGTCGGAGAATTCGCTCATGGGCGGGGCTCTTTCGGGTTCACGATGTCGGGGGCGACGTCGATGTCGCCGCGGCCCATGATAACCACAGAATCACGCGGATGACTTCGGTGTCATGACGAATTGATCACGGGTGTTGACACCGGTGTCATCACGGGCTTACCGTAACCGGAGTTCGACCGGCGGCCTCCCGCCGGACCCGCTTCACCGACGCAGCACTCCGATGTGCGGCGTCGCCCGGAAGGACCACACCGCTGTGACCCACACCTCGGATAACGCCGCGACGGCCGCCGCCGTCACCGTGCACCTCGACGACCTCGTCGCCCGTGCCCGGAACCTCGCGGCGACCGGCGAGCGCCGCGTGCTGGGACTGGCGGGCACCCCCGGCGCGGGCAAGTCGACGGTGAGCGACGCGCTGCTCGCCGCCCTCGGATCCGACGCGGTCCTGGTGGGGATGGACGGCTTCCATCTCGCCAACGAGGAGCTCGAGCGCCTCGGTCGCCGCGACCGCAAGGGCGCCCCCGACACGTTCGACGTCGAGGGCTACGTCGCCCTGCTCGATCGCCTCCGCGCCGGCCACGCCGTCTACGCCCCGCGCTTCGACCGCGGCCTCGAGGAGTCCATCGGCTCGGCGGTGCTCGTGCCCGCCGACGTCCCCCTCGTCATCACCGAGGGCAACTACCTGCTGCACGACGACTTCGGGTGGGATGCCGTGGCATCCCGTCTCGACGAAGTCTGGTTCCTCGACATCGAGGCCGACACCCGCCGCGAACGTCTCGTCGCACGCCGCCTGTCCCACGACCATCCCCACGACGACGCCGTCGCCTGGGTCCGCGACGTCGACGAGGCCAACGCTCTCGTCGTCGAGCGCGGGCGCCACCGCGCCGATCTCGTCATCACCGTCTCCGACGCCCCCGCCGGGGGCGTCGGCCACCACGAAGGAGCTGCCTCATGAGCACCACCACGACCGTGCCCGTGCTGCAGGCGCGGGGTCTGTCGCGTCAGTTCGGATCCGTCCGCGCCCTGCACAACGTCGACTTCGAGGTCTACCCCGGAGAGGTCACCGCCCTCATCGGCGACAACGGCGCCGGCAAGTCGACGCTCGTGAAGGCCCTGTCCGGCAACCTCGCCACCGACGAAGGCGAGATCCGCTTCGACGGCACCCCGATCGACATGTCGAACCCCCAGGTCGCCTCGGGCCTGGGAATCGAGACGGTCTACCAGGACCTCGCGCTCGCCCCGCACCTCGACCCGGTGCAGAACATGTACCTGGGCCGCGAGGTCCGCCGCCCCGGCCTCGCCGGAGCGCTGGGGTTCATGAAGACGAAGGACATGGCCGTCGCCTCCCGCGCGGCGTTCGACGAGCTCGGCGCCACCGTGCGCTCGCTCACCTCGCCCGTCGGTGAGATGTCAGGCGGACAGCGGCAGGCGATCGCGATCGCCCGCGCCGTGCACTGGGCGTCGCGCGTCGTCTTCCTCGACGAACCCACCGCCGCCCTCGGCGTGCGTCAGACGAAGAACGTGCTCGAGACCATCCGGCGCGTCCGCGACAAGGGCATCGCCGTGGTCTTCATCTCGCACTCGATGCCGCACGTCATCGACGTCAGCGACCGCATCCAGGTGCTGCGCCTCGGTACCCGCGTCGCCAACATCAAGGCCGCGGACACCTCCATGGAAGAACTCGTCGGACTCATGACCGGCGCCGTCACGAAGGACGACCAGAAGTGAGCACGCAGACGCCTCCCACCGAGACGGTGGCCATCGGCACCTTCGACAACCACAAGACGAACCCGATCAAGGCCGTCCTGCGCACGCAGGCGTTCCAGATCCTGCTGGTACTGCTGGCCATCATCATCGTCTTCAGCATCCTGGCTCCCGAGTCGTTCGCCCAGTGGTCGAACTTCCGCCTCATCATCCAGAACGCCTCGATCCTCGCCGTGCTCGCGGTCGGCATGACCTACGTCATCATCACCGCCGGCATCGACCTCTCCGTCGGATCGGTGCTCGTGTTCTCGGGTGTCGTCTCGGCGCTCGTGATGCGGGCCCTGGGCGGCGAAGGCTGGGGCGTCGCCACCGTCGGCATCATCGTCTCGATCCTCAGCGGCGTCTGCTGGGGGCTGCTGAACGGCTTCCTCATCGCCAAGGCGAAGATCCCGCCGCTCATCGTGACGCTCGGCTCGCTCGGCATGGCCCTGGGCCTCGCCCAGATCCTCACCGGCGGCGTCGACGTGCGCGACGTGCCCACCGTGCTGACGGTCTCGATCGGCTACGGCAACGTGTTCGGCAGCGTCCCGATCATCAGCGTGATCGCCCTGGTCGTCGTCATCATCGGCGCCATCGTGCTGCACTACACGCGCTTCGGCCTCTACACGCTGGCCGTCGGCTCGAGCGAGATCGCGGCCCGCCGGGTCGGTGTGAAGGTCGACGCGCAGCTGATCAAGATCTACACGATCTCGGGCGCCCTGGCCGGGCTCGGCGGCATCCTCTCGCTGTCGCAGTTCTCGACCACCGCCATCGCGGGTCAGACCCAGACCAACCTGAACGTCATCGCCGCCGTCGTGATCGGTGGCACGTCGCTCTTCGGCGGCGTCGGAACGATCATGGGCACGGTCGTGGGTCTGTTCATCCCCGCGGTGCTGCAGAACGGCTTCGTCATCACCGGCGTGCAGCCCTTCTGGCAGCAGGTCGCGGTGGGCGCGGTGCTGATCACCGCCGTCTACGTCGACCAGGTGCGCCGAACCGCCGCCACCCGAGGCAACTCGCAGGGCCTCTGGCGCAAGTTCATCAGCGGAGGTCGGCGCGGCTGAGCCGCGGCGGCACCCCTGCTCCCTTTCCCCTCGAACCCCACCCCACCAAGAAGAACCCGACACAGGACAACCCGAAAAAAGAATGGTGATCACAATGAAGTGGAACAAGAAGGCGACCGCACTGACGGTCTTCGGTATGGCAGCGACGCTCACCCTCGCGGGGTGTTCGGGCGGAGCCGCCTCGGGCGGCGCGTCGGCCGGCGCCGACGGGTACAAGATCGCGTTCGTGCAGGGCGTCGCCGGAGACGAGTTCTACATCTCCATGCAGTGCGGCATCCAGGCCGAGGCCGAGAAGGAGGGCGCCACGGTCACCACCCAGGGCCCCGAGAAGTTCGACCCCACCCTGCAGAAGCCCATCGTCGACGCCGTCGTCGCCTCCCAGCCCGACGCACTGCTCATCGCCCCCACCGACGTCTCCGCCATGCAGGCGCCGATCGCCGCCGCCGAAGCCGCCGGGATCAAGGTCGTCCTGGTCGACACCACGCTCGAGGACCCCTCCGGTGCCGTGTCGCAGATCTCGTCCGACAACGAAGGCGGCGGCGCCGCAGCGTTCGAAGCGATCCAGAAGGCCAACCCGAACGGCGGCAAGGTGCTCGTCGTGTCGACCGACCCCGGTGTCTCCACCACCGACGCCCGCGCCCAGGGCTTCGAAGACGCCGTCGCCAAGGACAGCAAGTTCGAGTCGGTGGGTGTGCAGTACTCGCACAACGAGCCCTCCACCGCCGCCGAGATCGTCACCGCCGCGCTGCAGAAGGACCCCGACATCGTCGGCATCTTCGCCGCCAACCTGTTCGCCGCCGAAGGCTCCGCCACCGGCGTCCAGCAGGCCGGCAAGCAGGGATCGATCACCATCGTCGGCTTCGACGCCGGCCCCGCCCAGGTGAAGGCCCTCGAAGCCGGCACCGTCCAGGCCCTGGTCGCGCAGGAGCCCGCCACCATCGGCTCCGACGGCGTGAAGCAGGCCATCGCCGCGCTGAAGGGCGAGGCGACGGAGGAGAAGATCCAGACCGGCTTCACCATCCTCACCAAGGACAACATCACCACCGACGGCGCCGACGCCGTCTACAAGTCCAGCTGCTGACACCCCGGATGCCGGGACCCCCACATCCGCGTGGGGGTCCCGGCATCCCCCTTCGCGTGCGTCGCCACACCTCGTCGCCTCGGACACCACGCCGGCGACAAATCCTGGCGACTCACGCGCGGCGCGAAGCGCCACCGACGCGAAAGACCCCTCCCGAGCCCGTCGACGGCTCGGGTCCCCTGCCACCGCCGCACCCACGGAGTCCCGCATGACCGATCTCACCGCCGCCGCCCTCCCCTCCCTCGCGGCGAACGTCTCCGTCCCGACGTACGACCGGGCGGCCGTGCGCACGCGGATCGTGCACTTCGGCGTCGGCGGCTTCCACCGCGCGCACGAGGCGATGTACCTCGACCGACTGCTCGAGGCCGGGCACACCGAGTGGGCCCTCTGCGGCGTCGGCGTGCTGTCGTTCGATGCCGCCATGCGCGATGCGCTGCGCGCGCAGGACACCCTCTACACGCTCGTCACCGAGGCTCCCGACGGCACCTCGACCGCACGCGTGGTCGGCTCGATCGCGCAGTACCTCTTCGCCCCCGACGACCCCGAGGCCGTGGTCGCCAAGCTCGCCGACGCCGACACGGCCATCGTCTCGCTGACCATCACCGAGGGCGGTTACGGCATCGACGACGCGACCGGCGCCTACGCTCCGCGCGACGAGGCCACCCTCGCCGACCTCGAGGGCACCGACGCCCCGCGCAGCGTCATGGGCTTCCTCGCCGAGGGGCTGCGCCGCCGACGGGATGCCGGCACCCCGGCCTTCACGGTGATGTCGTGCGACAACATCCAGGGCAACGGTCACGTCGCCCGTGCCGCTCTGCTGGGCTTCGCCGAACGGCTCGACCCCGAGCTCGCCGCCTGGATCGCCGAGAACGTGTCGTTCCCGAACTCCATGGTCGACCGCATCACCCCGGTCACCACCGACGCCACCCGTGACGCGATCGCCGCGGAGTTCGGCATCCGGGACCTCTGGCCCGTGCGCTCGGAGTCGTTCGAACAGTGGGTGCTCGAGGACTCCTTCTCGGCGGGCCGACCGCCCCTCGACGAGGTCGGGGTGCAGCTGGTCGCCGACGTCGAGCCGTACGAGCTGATGAAGCTGCGGCTGCTGAACGCGTCGCACCAGGCGATGAGCTACCTCGGCATCCTGTCGGGAGCCGAGTTCGTGCACGAGGTCTGCACCGACCCGCTGTTCGTGGCGTTCCTGCAGGGGTACATGCACACCGAGGCCATCCCGACCCTGCGTCCGGTGCCGGGCATCGACCTCGATGCCTACTGCGACCAACTCATCGAACGCTTCGGCAGCGAGGCCATCCGCGACACCCTCGCGCGTCAGGTCGTCGACGGCTCGGATCGTCTGCCCAAGTTCCTGCTGCCGGTCGTGCGTGAGCAGCTCGCCGCGGGCGGACGCATCGACCACGCCGCGCTCGTGCTGGCGGGCTGGAGCGTCTTCCTCGAGGGACGCACCGAAGCGGGCGAGGCGACCCCGGCCGTCGACAGCCGTCTCGACGAGCTTCGGGCGATCATCGCCGATGACCCCGCAGCCCTGCTCGACTACGCGCCCGTGTTCGGCGACCTCGGCCGGAACGCGCGACTGCGTGAGGCGTACCTGGCGGCGCGGGCCTCACTCGCCGAGCGGGGCGCTCGCGGCGCGATCCAGGCCGTGCTCGACGCCTGAGCGCGGGCTCGAGGCTCCGCCCTCTCCGCGCGCGGCGGCGGCGCGGGCGACCTCGCGCAGGAAGCCGGCGATGGCGTCGTGGAATCGCTCGGGCTGCTGGTTCGCCTCGTTGCAGTGCCCCGAGGAGTCGAACGCCACCAGGGTGGCCTCGGGATGCCGAGTCACGTACGCCGCCGAACCCGCGAAGGGCACCACCGGGTCGGCGCGGCCGTGCACGATGAGCGTCGGCAGGGCCGCCCCCGGGCGCGGCCCGTCGACCCAGTTCAGGGCGCGGGCGTCGACGGCCTCGATCAGGCCCAGGGCGCTCGCGCCCGCACGACTGCCGAGCACCCGCAGAGCCGACGCGCCGATCGAGCGGGGCAGGTGCGCGCCGTCGACGGCGCTGTGCACGATGCGGGTCCAATCCAACGCGGGCGCGACGAGCACGAGGCCGGTGATCCGTGCGCGGTGCCGGGACTCTTCGAGCGCGAGCATCGCGATCGTCGCCCCCATCGACCAGGCCACCAGCACGATCTCGCGGGCCCCCCGCTCGACCGCGTAGGCGATGGCGTCGTCGACGTCGCGCCACTCGCGCGTGCCGAGGGTCGAGGGCAGGGCGTCGGCGGGGGCGGCCTCCTCGTCACCGGCGTACGACACCACGAGCGACATCCATCCGGCGTCGTTCGAGGCCGGCGCCGAGCGCAGCGCGCCGTGGCGACTCGAGCGCAGCCCGTGCACGTGGATGGTCCAGCCGCCGTCGGCGTTCTCGGGGTCGCCGATCTCCCACGCTTCGGCGGTTCCGCCTCGGCGCAGCGGAATCGCGACGTGACGCGTGGGACCGACGTCTTCGGGCGCGCCGATGTTCTGCGAGGTCCATGCCGCTGTCGCGGTGCCATCGCCGAGCCCCGCCGGGCGAGTGAGGATCGAGCGGACCACGCGGTCCCCCTCGACGCGGATGACGTCGCCGACCATCAGGTGCGCGCCGTCGTCGAGGCGCAGTCCGTAGGTGCCGGGCTGTCGACTGTCGTCGGTCGCCGGCACCGACACCGTGTCGCCGGCGATCGTGACGGGCTCGAAGACCTTCGCGGCGCGCGGCGCGATCAGACGCCGTGCGACGTAGCCGGCGAGCGCCGTGTGCGCGACGGCGAGCGTGGCCGCGGCCACACCCGCGCCGATGACGAGCGGTCGGATCATGCGCGGACTCCCGGGGTTCGGCGGGTGAGGTGGGCGTCGACGTCGTCGAGCAGCGCGCGCTGCGCGGGCGTCAGGGGCACGGACCGCGCGATCGCGTCGTCTTCGATGGCGACGCGCAGGGCGTACAGCCGCGTGTCGAGGGCCGGGTCGAGGGCGATGCCCGAGAGGTCGGTGGCACCGCGCTCGCGCGCGAGGTTCTCGAGACGCTCGAGCAATGACGCGCCCCGACGCCGGATGGTGGTCGCGGCGCGCGACGCGACGAAGATCCCCGCCACGAACGACACGACGCCCAGGTAGAACAGCGGGTCGAACAGGGCGCTGACCACGGCGTTCGCGGTAAAGAACCGCGTGAGGGTGAGGTCGACGATCTCGCTGAGGCAGCCGAGCACGATGGCGACGGCCCCGAGGCGGAACAGCAGCCGACTCACGGGCAGCGAACCGCGTGCCGAGCGCAGCAGCAGCACGCCCACGAGCGCGATCCCGCCCATGTGCAGCACGCCGTACGCCCACGCTCCGGTCGAGGTCTCGGCCGCGGTCTCGAGGAACAGGAACGACGAGGGGCCCCGATCGGGCACCGCCACGAAGAACACGACCGCGAACAGCGCCCCGAGCAGCAGGGGGAAGCGCCACCGCAGGGTGGGGATGCGCGCGGTCGCCGGGGCCGTTCCCGCCTGGATGCCGAGCCACAGGGCCACCATGGTGAGCACGTTCTGCACGAGCTTGAGGATGTTCGTGCCGCCCAGTGCCCCGTCGAGCACCTCGATCGGGATGACCGTCCCCTGCGTCAGCAGGGCGATCGCGCCGACGAGCGCGGCGAGCCAGGCGATGCGGGCGCGGGGCTGTCGCCAGGCGACGCGCGCACGCCCCACCACGACGAGGACGAGTCCGACCAGCGCCGCATCGATCAGCAGCACGGTCACCACGACAGCTCGGCGACCCGGGGGCTGGTGTACATGAGCTTCGCGATGGCGTGAGCGACGTGCTCGGCCACCAGCTCCGCCTCGACCTCGGGCGTGGTGAGGGCGGGGTTCGCGTGGGGCGACACCGAGGAACGCTCGTGCAGCGCTCCCGTGCAGTGCGCGTCGTCGAGCAGGTGGCCGAGCTCGTGCGACGCGGCGAACTGGCTGTACAGCGGCGCGTCGGCGGCGCGCACGTGGATGGTGCCCTCGCGCCGGTCGGGGAAGTAGGCGAGGAATCCCGTCAGGGTCCCCCACGTGGCGGTGTCGGACTCCGCGACGACGGTGAGACGGATGTCGACGGCCGCTTCGACGGCGCGGACGACCTCGGCGAACGTCATCCCCGGCGCGAGCGCGGCGCGCGCGAGCGCGCGATCGACCCGGGCCTGCACCCGGGCACGCGTCTCGTCGGCCTGCGTCATCGCCGGTCCCCCCTCGCGGTCGATCATGGTGTCGGCGGCCTGCCGCGGAGCGAGTGGGCGATCGCGCGCAGGGCGTCGGGCGACATCTGCCCGAGGGCGCGGAACTGGATGCTCTCGGCCCCCGCCGCGCGCATCGCCTCGCGCAGTTCGAGCTCGGCCTCGGTGCGGTCGGTGAGCGCCTCGTCGGTGTGGTCGGTGAGGTATTCGACAGGAACGTCGGCCCACTGCGTGATCTGCCGCAGCACCTCTTCGTCGACCACGACCGTGTTCGTCGTGGCGTCGAGCAGGCCTCGGGCACCGGCCGCGACCGACGGGTCGGCATCGTCGAGGTGCCCCAGGAGCTCGGTCTCGGTGGCGGCCTGGCTCGAGATGAGTCGGCGCACGCGTTCACTCACGGCACCGGCGGGAACCCGCATCTGGACGCGCGGCGCCGACTCCGGGCTCGCGAGCTCTTCGGGGGCGACGCCCAGGACGGCGGCGAGCGATTCGATGTCGTTGGTGTTGTACGGCAGCGAGAAACCGGCCCGCGACTGGTAATAGCTCTTCGTCATTCCGGCGCGACTGATGAGCTCACCCACGGTGAGCCCTTTCGCCTTCCGCAGGCGATCCACATTCGCCACCACTCGTCGGGAGTACCGAGAGGGTGGTCCGACAGCGCCACGACCCACGTCTTCGATCGTAGACGACCCTCACCCGGGGGGAGGTGATCGTATTTACGTGACGCCGGGAGTGCTATTTACGATCCTCTGTGCTTGGATGAATGCGAGACATCGCGTGCGGCCCCCCGGCTCGTTCCGCCCGCGTGCGTCGGATGACGCGGGGCTGCCGCTTTTCTCGCCTACGGGCGCGGCGGCATTGGGGGACGCCGCGCCCGTTCTCCCCTCTCAGCGTGAAGGTCAGGCGATGCGTCGCTCCCGCGGACGGATGACCCGCCACCAGCTGTGGCCGTAGCCCTCGAGGGCGACCTCGAACCTCCCGTCCTTCAGCGGCACGGGACCCTCGGTGTCGCTCAGCAGGTTCACCACGCTCCACCCCTCGGCATCCGCTCCCTCGAGAGTGAGGTGAAAAGTGCGTCCATCGGGGGCGAAGTTGTGCGCGGCGACGACCATGCCGAGTTCGCTCGTCACCGAGTGAGCCAGCACGCAGGCGTGGGGCTGATCCAGGATGCCGAGCTCCCCCCACCCGATCTCGGGCGAAGCGCGGTAGTGGCGCACCAGGTTCTGGACGAACCTCAGCATCGAGTCGGGGTCGTGGCGCTGCTGGGCGACGTTGACGTGCTGCGGACCGAAGCCGCCGGGAACCACCTGCGCGACGAGATCATCGCCGTCGGCGTGCGAGAAGCCCGCGTCTCCGGCGCCGGTCCACTGCATGGGAGTGCGAACGGCGGCGCGGCTGCCCTCGATCTCGGGGTTCTCGCCCATGCCGATCTCTTCGCCGTAATACAGCACGGGCGCGCCCGGCAGCGAGAAGATCAGGCTGTAGACCATGCGGATGCGACGAGGGTCGCCCTCGAGCATCGACGGCAGGCGGCGGGTGATGCCGCGGCCGTGGATGCGCTGGCCCGCGTTCGGCGCGAACGCCTCGAACACCTCGTCGCGCTCGTCGGCCGTGAGCTGGTCGAGGGTGAGCTCGTCGTGGTTGCGCACGAAGTTGCCCCACTGATTGCCCCGGGCGATGTCGGGCCGCGAGAGCAGCGCATCGCGGAGCGGACCGGCATCCTGACGGGCGAGCGAGAGGAAGAGCCGCTGATTGGCGACGAAGTCGAACTGCATGGTCAGCTCGTCGCCGTCGGCGTCGCCGAAGAAGCGCAGCTGCTCGTCGTAGGGCAGGTTGACCTCGCCGAGCAGCATGGCGTGACCGCTGCGGCGCGAGACGTAGCCGCGGAGCTCGCGCAGGAACTCGTGCTCGGGTCCCTCCTGCCCGTCGATGAGGTGGGGCACGGCGTCCACCCGGAAGCCGTCGATGCCCAGTTCGAGCCAGAAGCCGATGGCCTTCGCGATCTCTTCGCGCACCTCGGGGTGGTCTGTCGCGAGATCGGGCTGGTGCCGGTAGAACGAGTGCTTGTAGTACTGCCCCGCCGTCTCGTCGAAGAACCACACGCCGTCTTCGACGTCGGGGAACATGCTCGCGGGGGCGTCGTCGGGCACGTCGTCGCGCCACTGGTAGAAGTGGCGGTACCGGTTGTCGCGGCTGGTCCGCGCCTGCTGGAACCAGGGGTGCTGGTCGGAGGTGTGATTCACCACGAGGTCGACGATCACGCGCATTCCCCGGTCGTGCGCGGTCCGCAGCACCTCCACCATGTCGCCCAGCGAGCCGTAGCGGGGGTCGACGCCGTAGTAGTCCTCGATGTCGTACCCGTTGTCGCGCTGCGGCGAGGGGTAGAACGGCGCGAGCCACAGGCAGGTGACCCCGAGCTCGGCCAGGTGGTCCAGGCGCTGCGCGAGGCCCCGAAGATCTCCGATGCCGTCGTCATCGGCATCCAGGTAGGTCTTGACGTCGAGGTTGTAGAAGACGGCGGTCTTCCACCACAGGTCGCTGGTGTCGGTGAGTCTCATGCCGTCGCCACCCCCGTCGCGGTGTCGGGGTGGCGCGCGGTGGTCGCGGAGGTCGTCATCGGAGCCCTCTTCTCGGGAGCGGTGGCGGCTGGTCCCCTTCGTTCTACCCACCGCACCTGATCATCGGCGGCCTCTTGCCTCGGTCGCGGCGATGTGCGTCGTGCGGTGGCGGGCGGAGGAGCAGGGATGAGCGGAGGACCTACGCCGCGCCAAGGCCCTCCCCTCGCCCCACGCCCTCCGCCCATCACCGGCCGCGGGGCAGCGCCACCGGCAGCGGGGCGCGGGTCAGAGGCGGCAGGACTCCCGCTCGACCAGCGACACGTCGATCACCGTGAGCTCGTCGAGGCCGAGGCCGGCGTCGGGCCGCAGGCGCGCGAAGACGCGCTCCGCGGCGAGCGCTCCGATGCGGCGCGGATCCTGGTCGATCACGGTGACGGCCGGGGTGAGGGTGTCGGCCATCGGGAAGTCGCCGAAGCCGACGAAGGGCATCGGCGCCCCGCGCAGCACGTGCGCGAGCGCCATCGAGGAACGGGCGTTGGCCGAGAACAGCGCCGTCGGCGGCTCCGCCAGATCGCGGAGCCGTGCGAGAGCGGATGCCGCGGACTCGCGGTCGGAGACCTGAGAGGCCACGAGCTGCTCATCGATCTCGACGCCGGCGTCGCGCAGCGCCCGGCGCCAGCCCTCGACGCGCTTGGTCTCGGTGGACAGGTGCACCATGTCGCCGACGTACGCGATGCGGCGGTGACCGTGCGAGAGCAGGTGACTGGTGGCGAGGTGAGCGCCGGCCTCGTCGTTCTCGGTGAAGGTGTCGGTGAGCAGCCCCACGGGGGCACGGTCGACGAAGACGATGGGCGTGTGACCGCGCCAGCGCTCGAGCCACGAGTGGTCGGTGCCGACGGGCGCGATGACCAGCCCGGTCAGCTGGCGACCGAGCAAGGACTCGAGCGCGGGGCGTTCGTCGTCGGGATCCTCGCCGAGGCTCGTGACGAGGGTCGACAGACCGTGGCGGCGTGCGGTGTCCTCGACGGAGCGCGCGATGGCGGCGAAGAACGGGTCGACGACGTCGGGCACCGCGACGCCGATGACCGAGGCGCGACCGGCGCGGAACGTCGTGGCCAGGGCGTTGGGCACGTAGTTGAGGTCGCGCATGGCCGCCTCCACCAGCGCGCGGGTGTCGGGCAGTACGTGGGGGTCGTCGTTGAAGACGCGCGACACCGTCTTGGTGCTCACACCAGCGCGCAGGGCGACGTCGCGCATCGTGGTCACGAGGCACCTCCGGGGTGTGGGCGAGTGGCGGGTCCGACGAGCCACCCTATCCGGCGGTCACCGCCGACCAGCGCCGAGACGGCGGGGGCCGACGCCGCCCCCCGCCGGGCGGAAGAGGCGTTCTCCCGCCCGGCACCGTGGCATCCGTCCCCCGCGCGCACCCGCGGCGAGATCGGCCGAGGGGCGTCGGACGCGATCATGGACGGACCCGGCGCCGGGCGGGCGTGGTCATCTCAGCGGCCGTCGACGGCGTCGGCGAGTTCGCGCAGGCGCGGCAGGGCGCGGCCCGAGAGCAGCTCCTCGCGGCGGTCGGCGTCGATCGAGAGGCTGTCCTTCCACAGTGACCGACCGGCCATCGCGCCCGACGCACCGTTGGCGACGGCCGTGCGCACCTGCTCGATGAAGGTCTCGTGGTCGACACCGGCCGACAGCACGGCCCACGGCACACCCTGGGCGACCTCGGTCACGCGGGCGCTGGCCTCGGCCGAGCCGGGGTACTGGAGCTTCAGGATCTTCGAGCCGCACGCGACCGCCAGTTCGGCGCCGTCGACGACGAGGTCGGCGAACTTCGCCTTGTACTCCTCGTCGCTCTCGTCCTCGAGCTGGTACGTGAGCAGCTCGACGATGAGCAGCAGGCCCTCGGCCTCGCAGGCGGCGACCAGGTCGCGGATCTCCTGAGCGACGCGGGAGTCGGCATCCTGCTTGTCGGGGCGCGTGTAGTAGAGCATCTTCGCGACGGTGCCGCCCATGTCGCGGACCGTGCGGGGGGTGACGCCGGGCACGAAGCGCGTGTACTTGAGGCCGTCGACGGTCTCGAAGCCCGAGGCGTCGAGGCCCACGACGAGTCCGGTGTCACGGTCGAGAACACCGTCGTCGACGATCTGCGGCAGCGCGACCTCGGGGTCGAGCAGGATCGCGGGAGCGTGGTTGGCGAGGTGGCGGACGAGGTCGGCCTTCACCTCGGCGAGCTCCTCGCGCGTGATGGCGTCGGAGCCGTTCGGGGCGTCCTTGATCGCGGCCTTCATCCCGTTGCGCTGGTCGGCGGCGACGATGAGCATGTGGCCGTCGGGGGTACTGATCGACTGGAGCGCGCGGCGCTCGAGCGTGGTGAGTTCGTTCATGTTTCTCTCTTCTCTGGGGTGTGCGCGCGCGTGCGGTCGGGGCAGGCGCGAGGGTCGGGTCAGGAGGGGACGGATGCCGAGACGAGGCGCCGCGCCATGTCGGCGGCTCCCCACGCGACGTCCTGCTCGCGGGCGGACAGGGCGAGGTCGGGCAGGGCGTGGGCACGGGCGCGTCGGACCGAGGCCATGCCCGCCCACCCGCCGGTGAGCGTGGAGTGGGTCGCCGGGGCGACCTCACGGTCCATCGCGGCGATGAGCTCGGCGATCTCGGCGTTGCTGTGCCGGAGGGCGGCCCCGAAGATCTCGGCGGGAGAAGCCTCGGCGTGCAGCGTCAGGCGCAGGACGCCGTCGTCGTTGCGCGCCCCGGTGACCTCGATCGCGCCGGCGGGCAGCTCACCCTCGTAGGGAAGCGCCATCACCGCGGCGTCGAGGACGTCGCGCCCCGCGCGATCGCTGATGCCGCTCGCGTGCAGCACGCGCCGCAGCAGGAGCCCGGTCTTGACGCCGGCGACGAGCACGTGTTTGCCGGGCACGACGTGGCGCACCTCGTTGATGAGAGCGTCGGCCAGGCGCTGGCGCGCGGCGTACCCCAGGGGCGCATCGAGTACGCGCAACAGCACCTCGGCCGTGCCGAGCGAGACGTGGTACCCGTCGGCATCCAGCGTGCCGTTGGCTTGAGCGGCCACGAGGTGGTCGTGGCCGGCGACGGTGAGGGCGGCACCCGCGACGCGCGGGCCGAAGACATAGGAGGCGACGCCCCACGAGAGGCCTCCGCCGCGGAGCGGGGGAAGCAGCGTGTCGTCGACGCCGAGGGCGTCCAGCATCGCGGGCCACGCGGCGCCGGAGTCCTGGTCGATGAGGCCGGTGCGTGAGGCGAGCGAGAGCTCGAGGGCGACGTCACCGCCGAGGGCGGCGACGATGAACTCGGGCAGGTCCAGCCAACGCAGACCCGCGAGGTCGGTGCCCTGATCGCGCAACCAGGCGAGCTTGGCGACGCTCACCTGCGCTCCGAGGGGCAGGCCCGTGCGGCCGGCGAACTCCTCGCGCACCGCTCGCGGGAACGCCGCGATCTGCTCGAGGCCGCGCGGGTCGAACCAGGCGAAGCCCAGGCCCGCAGCGGCACCGCTCTCGTCGATCAGGATGCCGGTCTCCCCCATGCCGGCGACGGCGAGCGAGGTCAGCGGCTCGGCGGTCAGCGGGGCGAGGTCGGCGTCGACGAGGTCGACGAGCGCGCGCACGGAGGCCAGCAGGTCGGCGGCGGCGATGTCGGTGGTTCCGCCCGCTCCGACCCGCCACGGGGTGGGTACCTGAGCGCCGGCGATCTCGGTGCCGTCGTCGTCGATGACCAGCATCTTGATCGCGGTGCTGCCGAGGTCGAGCCCGCCGTGCAGGCGCGCGGACCCCGAAACCATGTCACCGGTGTCTCGCATGAGCGGCCGTCCTTTCCGGAACTTCTTCGAGTCCCGGAATTTCAAGCATGACACCGGTGACTTGCTACGTCTATGGTGGGGGTATGCCGTCGCCGTGTCAAATACCCGAATCGCTCGCCGTCGTCGTCGCCGGCACCGCCGGCAGCGGCAAGAGCACCCTGGGTCGGGCGATCGCCGAGCGCCTGCGGGCGCCCCTCGTCGACCTCGACAGCGTGACCACGCCGCTGCTCGACGCCCTGCCCGACGGCGCACTGGGCGACCACTGGCTCACGTCGCCGCACTCCCCCGCGATCCGCGCCGGACGCTATGCCGCCCTGCGCGCCACCGCCACCGATGCCCTCTCCACGGCGGGCCGCGTGGTGGTCGTGGCGCCGTTCACCGCCGAGCTCACCGGGGGCCACGAATGGGACGCCCTATGCGAGGCCCTCGCCCCCGCCGAGCCGCACGTCGTGCACGTCGACGGAGACCCCGCCGTGTTGGCATCCCGTCGCTCCTCCCGCGGCGCGTCTCGCGACGCCCACCGCCCCCACACCGCTCCCGTGGCCCCCTCGATCCCGGTCACCGCCGTCGACGCCGAGCTGTCGACGGCGCAACAGCTGGCCCGCGTCCTGCCGGCGCTCGGGATCCGGCGACCGATCGATGCGGACGCCGAGATCTTCACGCGCGAGTTCGACGCCGTGCTGTTCGACCTCGATGGCACGCTGGTGGACTCCACGGCATCCGTCGTGCGGTCGTGGCGCCGCTTCGCCGAGCACTTCGACGTGTCGATGGAGGCCCTGCACGCCAACCACGGCCAGCCCGCGCGCACGCTCGTGGGTCATCTGCTGCCCGCCGACCGGCATGCCGAAGCCCTCGCGCACGTCACCGACCTCGAGGTCACGGATGCCGTGGGCCTTCTTCCCATCCGAGGCGCCGACGCGTTCTTCACCTCGGTGCCGGCCGAGCGACGGGCCATCGTGACATCGGGGTCGGTGCCGATCGCCACCGCCCGCCTCGCCGCCGCGGGGTACGAGCGTCCCGCGGTGTTCGTCACGGTCGACGACGTCGAGAACGGCAAACCCCACCCCGAGCCGTTCCTCACCGCCGCCGCCCGCCTCGGCGTCGACCCCGCGCGCTGCCTCGTCGTCGAAGACGCGCCGGCCGGCATCGCGGCTGCCCGCGCCGCCGGCTGCGCCGTGCTGGCCCTCACCGGCACGACGGCCGAGGAGGAGCTGACCGCCGACCTCGTGGTGGACGGGTTGGACGCCGTGCGTCTCGAGGTCGCGGCATCCGGAAGGCTGCGGTTGGTGCCGGCCTGACACCGGCGCTACCCGGCAGAACTCCCCATCCGTGCCCGTCGCAGCCCGCCGACCCGCCCCGCTCGACACAGGGCGCGGGGTTCTCTCCGGCGATGCGTCGCCGAGTCCCCCACGAAAGATGCGTAAGGGTCAGAGTCGGTTTTGCACGTTTGCGGATTTCGCATTGGGGTTTGGCACCGATCCGATCCGCGGTTCTCGGGGCTTCTCGATGAGCCTCGCTCGCGGGTTCCTGGGTGGTGCAAAACCGATCGGTTTTGCGCCATTAAGTAGCTTCGTGGTCATGACGCCCCCCTCGGATTCAAGCTCGCCCGTTGAGCGTGACGGGGCACGTCGTGACGGCTTGACGGGCGGCGCCAGAACCGACCGACGAGGCGAGCTGCAATCCCTGAGTCCCGTGCCACCTTCTACCGACGATCGCGCACTCTCGCCCGCTGACTATCCCCAGCAATCATCTCCCGGAGCACGCAACGGATAGGCGCCCCTCAGCGACACACACCTGCGGACACCTATCCGGTGGACGTGAGCCACACAAAACGTCCGTGTCTGACCTCTCGAACCGCAGCTCTCTCCGCCCCGCATAGCGATGCCTATTCGGACCACTCTCACCACATCTAAGGCCCACCGCTGTCGGCCCTCCCCCAGCCTGATGCCAGCACCGCCTCTACGAGCTTGGGCGCGGAACTGAACCAAACGGTTCTGCGCTGACGGATGCTCGACGAAGTTCATCGAGCATTGAGGAGTGTGAGGAGCGTGACGACAAATACACACGCTCAGCAAAGGAGCATCCAGCCCGTCGGTCTTCCTGCGTTCTCATAGGAAAAGTGCTCCCGCAGCAAGGCCGAACGTCGCGCTGCTGAAGAAAACGGCAGTCCCGGCATCCCTGTCGGATCTGATGGCCAAGTCGAACAGGGTCAGGTTCCCCACGGCAGCTGCCGCCCAGATTGCGGCACCGGCTGCAGCCGCGCGGCGAACGACCCTACTCTTCGTGCCAGCGTCCGGAGGTCACGAATGGTCGTCATCTCCGTCCGATTTACGGCCCACCTCGCTACGCCGCATCATGCTGGGCAAACGCGAAATGATGACGACCGAAGCGATGACGGTCACCGCGAGGGGAACTGCGAAGGTGTACCAAGGTGCAAAATCGGTCACCACAGCCACCCACCAAAGTACGGCGAGGGAAGAAACGAGCAGGAAGAAAACTGCGTACGCCAGCAGAGCAAACGGGTGGGTGTAGGGGTTCTTCTTCATTTAACAGGACCTAATCGTTGACGAGATACTCAATATCAAGCCCACCGTCGATGCGCTCAAACCCACCACTCCCGCCACTCCCAGTGCAACTGACGCTCCGAAGCTCGGGACTGTCGCCGCCGCACTAAGGACGACCCCGACCACGGAAGCCCCCAGACCAGCGATAGATGCGACCAAACCGACGACGCTTTCAGTGCATTCGGCGCTGAGGCCAGATGGGTCCTTTGCGTTGACGGGGTTGCAGTTTGCATAGGCGTAGGGATTCGCTTCCTGGCCGCTGGGGTCTGTCTGCGTGAAGCGGGCTTGGCTGGCGTCGTAGTAGCGGGCGCCGAACTTGTAGAGGCCGCCGCCGACGCTGAGCCCGCCGATGTAGCGGAGTTGGTTACCAGCGACTTGAGCGTTCGAGCCGTTAAAGCGTTGTTCGCCGTCAGGGCTGTAGCTGTATCCGCCGAGGTAGACGCCTTCGCTGTTGAAGATGCCGGCGACGGAGCCGAGGTGATCGGTGACGTAGTAGAAGCGCGCGTCGTCGACGGTCTTGTACCCGATTGCTACGCCTTCGGCGGTGCGGGTGTAAGTGTGCTCCGTGGTCGAGCCGTTGGTGCGACGCATGAGACCGAGGGCGCCGTTGTCGAACGATAGGCCGGTGCTGACGCCGTATCGCTCGGTGTTGCCGGTGGCGAAGTTGGTGTTTTGGGTGGAGCCGAGGGATCGGACCTGGCTGCGAACGCCGTAGCTGGATGCGAAGCCGGAGCCGTCGCGGGTTTGATTGCCAGCGGCGTCGTACGTCCAGGTCGCGGAGTCGCCCGTTGCGGAGGTGAGTTGGTTGGCGGCGTTGTAGGTGAAGTTCTTGTTGCCGGTGATGCCGGTGGCTCCGGTGCGGGTCAGTTTGGTGCGGTTGCCATTGGCGTCGAACGCATACGCCCAGGATGCCGACACTGTCGACCCGGTCTTTTCCTCAGCCTTCTTGAGCCTGTTGCGGGAGTCGTAGGTGTAGGTGGTGACGGCACCGGCTGTGATGCCCTGCTCCTTGTAGGAGGTGCGGGTTTGCACGTTGCCGCGGTCGTCGCTGGTGCCCGGGGCGGCGTAGCCGTATCCGATGTCGACCACGGTGGTGCCGGCCCAAGTCTTGGCGGTGATGCGGCCGGGGCGTCCTCCGATGTCACGGGCCGTTTCGATGGTCGCGTTGCCGGGGAGGATGCGCTTGGTCTCCGCTCCGTTGTCGTCGTACTCGAAGAAGATGCACCCGGAATTGTCCGGGTTTGGCTGGGGACAGACGGTACCCCCACCCTGATACACCGTCGTCAACTGATTGGCAGCGTCGTACGTCAACATGTAGCTGTCTTCGGCGTAGTCATTCACGACGGGTCCCAGCGGTTCAGCGCCGGTGTACCGAAGAAGATTTCCCACCTTGTCGTACCGATAGTTCATGTCCGTACCGGAGCGCGGGCCGGTCTCTCGCGTCAGATTGCCCTGCAGGTCATACTCGGAGGTTTTCACACCGCCGGCGGAGTCAGTACGGGATTTCTCGAGCCCGTTGTCGTTCTCGCAGCGATGCGTGTGTCTTGATCGCGCCCCCCACAAGCCGACGGCTGACCCGACAGAGCCGTCAGGCAGCCGGTCGGGCGCTGTCGCTCGTCGCGACGATGGTCTGGCGGTACGCCTTGATCTTCCGCTCCAGCGCCGCCAAGTGACGCTGGACCTCGGCCTGCCGGGCGAGGACGGCCGAGTGGTGTTGTTCGAGGAGCGCAAGACGCTCGGCATGATCAGCACCGGCCCGGTACGCCGCCGCGTATTCGCGCATCTCTTGCACGCTCATCCCCGTGCCGCGGAGCATCACCGTTCCGGCGAGCCAGCTCAACGCGGCCGTGTCGTACCGTCGCCACCCGTCCGGACCACGGTCGGGCGCGGGCGCGATGCCTTCCTTCTCGTAGTAGCGGATGGTGTCGACGGTGATGCCGAGGAGGTCTGCGGCGACACTGATCGTGACGGGCTCGTCGACGTGGACCTCGGGAAGCAGCATGGAACTGAGTCTGCCACTTGACATGGTGTGCACACCAGTGTGGAAGGTTGTCTTCGCCCGGGGCACCTCGGCGAGGAAAGGACACCACATGCAGCAGATCCCTCTCGGCTCCCAAGGCCTTCAGACTTCCGTGCTCGGGCTCGGATGCATGGGCATGAGCGCCTTCTACGGCGGCGCCACCGAAGCAGGCTCCACCGAAGCCATCCGTCGAGCGCTCGACCTCGGGATCACTCTGTTCGACACAGCGGAGGCGTACGGGCCGTTCGAGAACGAGCGACTCCTTGGTCGCGTCCTCGGCACGGACCGGGAGCGTGTGGTCATTGCATCGAAGTTCGCGACGGACTTCACCGACGACGGCGAACCAATCGGCCTCGACGGCTCCCCAGAACACGCGCGCCGCGCGATCGACCGGTCCCTTGGGCACCTCGGTACCGACCACGTCGACCTCTGGTACCTCCACCGTGCAGACCCGAAAGTGCCGATTGAGGAGACCATCGGCGCGATGAGCGAAGCCGTCGCTGCTGGCAAGGTGCGCTACATCGGCGTCTCAGAGACTTCGGCCGAGACGCTTCGTCGGGCGCATGCGACGTTCCCGATCACAGCGATCCAGTCCGAGTACAGCCTCTTCGAGCGCGACGCCGAGCACAACGGCGTCCTCGACACAGCCTCGGAGCTCGGCGTCGGGTTCGTACCCTTCTCCCCACTCGGGCGCGGATTCCTCTCCGGAACCGTCACCCGCAAAGACGACCTGCCTGAAGGCGACGCCCGCCGCAACCTCCCCCGGTTCTCTGACGAGGCCATCGAGGCGAACCTCCGCGTCGTCGCAGCGCTCAAGGTCATCGCCGACGAAAAGGGCGTCACCACGGCGCAGCTCGCGCTCGCGTGGCTGATCCAGGCTGGCACAGTGCCGATCCCCGGCACCGCCAAAGCCGCGCGCATCGAGGAGAACGCCGCCGCCGCAGACGTCGTACTCACCGCCAACGACCTCGAACGCATCGACGCCGCATCCCCGCACGGCATCACGGTCGGCACCCGTAACACCGAAGCAGGAATGGCACGCGACCGCGGCTGACCTGCACGCGAAGGCCCGCGACACCGAACAGGTCTCGCGGGCCGGCGCCGGATTCAACACCGCGCCCCTCGCTGCGATGCGCCGAAAATCCCTGCCGTAAGGGGTTTTCGGTGATCGTTGTGGCGCCTCTAAAGCGCCGACGGTTCCGGTCCCGCCAGAAACGATCGGTTTTGCACGGCTGGCGGAATCGCGAGATCAGCTGCGATCGGTGCTAACCGACCCTGGTTGCGCACCACGCGGCCTGGGTCAGGGGGTGGGCGCACATCGCATTGATGAGTAAGTCTCGATCACACGGTTCTCGTCTGGATAGCCGGCCTCCGCGAGAGCTTTTCGCACGTCGGCTCGGACGGCCTCTCGATGCGCTGCCCCTTCAAGTTCGGTGTTCGATGACCATTCGGTGTCGTCCAGGTCAGTGAGCGTGCTTACCCATGAGTCGAATTCCGCGGAACTGACGGTGGAGTCGTCGAGGGCAGCGCGCGCGACGCTCCACGCCTCGTCCGTTGCTTCATCGGACAAGCCCGCAAGCCACCACTCGATGCGGCACGAGCCGCCCGCTACGGCAATGTCGTCAGCCCGATCGACAGCGTCAGGCCGAACGAAGCCGCAGGCGCTCAGACATACCAGCAGGACCATGGTGGTGGCGGAGACCACGATTGACCGTCGGTTCATTGCTCAACCCTACGGAGGATGGGCGGTGACTGACCGTTGCTCCGCTTGTCCCCTCTGGGTGGTGCAAAGCCAATCGGTTTCGCACCAATGCTGGAGGCGCCGACTGGTTACCGGTTGTGCTGTGCGCGAGGCCTGGCTACCAGGTCGTGAGAACTGTGAGCAGAATAACGAGCCCTACGACGAAGCCAGCCAGGCGAAGCGTCTCCGCTCATCCTCCAGCCCCGTCAGCTCGGACCGAAAGCGGTCATTGTCCTGGCTCGCATAGTCGCTACTCATCGCTCGACAGTATTGGCCGCACCCTCTGATGGGGCCACGACTTTGCTCATCACGTGGCCGTTCCCAATCGTGCCTCCCAGAACGCTTCTGGGAATAGCGTGCGGTGCGGAACCGACCGTCGCGCCGAGGAAAGCGAGGGGAAGACGCGGCTACCTGGGGCGAAACCGATCGGTATCGCACCAGGTCGCATCAGTTCTGCGTACCGGCATCGGCGCCGTGTTCGCTTTCGAAGGCGCGCACCTTCTGCCGATACCGCGCCATTTCAGTGAGCCCGTATATGAAGCACAACACCCATCCGATGGCAAAGGTCGAAGTTCCGCCGCTCATCAGCAGGACAAGACCAAGGGTGACGCCAATCCCCCCAACCCAAAGTGCCCACAGGGCCCGCACTCGGATGCGACCGAGGGCCAGCCGCTGTTGGATGAGGGATGCCATGGGTTGACTCTCTCGGCCAACGCACTTCGAGCGCAACCAGCTCGCCCGTGCCGCAAAACCGATCGGTTCGCGTCAGCGCGTCAGGACGTCATCGGGAGTCGTTCCTGCTGGCCGCTGCCCGCCTCGGCGCCGAGCCCCGCCGCGCGACCCAGGCCCCGAGCCCCGCCCCGCACACCTCCGGCAACCCGCCCCACCACCCGCTCCCACCCACCCTTCCCCCGCAAAACGCAGGAGTTGTGCCGAAGCCGCAGCGCACACCCCGCCATCGCGGCCCCTCTGTCACGATGAAGCACGAACGGGCGGCAGGGCATTCAAGGGGGCAGACATGGCGCACGGCGCATCGAGCTGGTCGAGATTCTGGAACAGGGGCGGGTTCTGGCGGGCACTCCTGCTCGCGGTCGTCTATCTCGGCGTCTATCTGCTGATCGGTTTTCTGCTCAGCCGCGTGCTCGCCCCCGGCGGAAGCCTGCGGGGCGAGACGGGCAGCGCGGGCGACGTGTTCTTCGGCACCGGCGTCCCGATCCTCGTCACCGGGGTACTGCTCGTCGCCTTCGCGGCGTCGGTCGGGTGGCGCCGCGAGCTGTTCTCGCGGCAGACGCTCGGTGGGCGCCTGTGGATGTGGACCGCCGTGATCGTCGTGCTGGCGATCAACGTCTTCGCCCTGCTCTCGATCGATTACGCGGCCGCGGGGCTCCCGCTCGTCGGCGCCTGGTTGGTGACGGGACTGTTCATCGGCTTCGTCGAAGAGCTCGTCACGCGCGGCTTCGTCGTCGATCTCATGCGCAAGGCCGGTCACCGCGAGATCGCCGTGGCCCTCGCCTCGGCCGGGATCTTCGCCGCGCTGCACCTCGCCAACCTGTTCACCTCGACCGAGGGCGTCGCCGTCGTGCTGCAGCAGGTCGTGTACACCTTCTTCTTCGGCCTGTGCATGTACCTCGTGCTGCGGGTGACCCGCACGCTGATCGCCCCGATGCTCGTGCACGCGAGCACCGACCCGACCCTCGAACTGCACGCCCTGTTCCCGGCCAACGGCCTGCTCGGCGTCGTTCCCACGCTCAGCACCTACATCGTCGTGCTCACCGGGCTGATTCTGCTGATCGCCCTGATCGTGAGTGAGCGCCGCCGCGCCGCCGCCGCACCCGCCTTCGAGTGAGGGGTCGATTCCCGTCGCCGCGGAGCTCCCGAGGCGGCGGGTCCTGACGCCTCACGCGCCAGGCCGCGTCGCCCGCTCCAGCAGCTCCAGCACGTGCACGTACGACTCCCCCGTCGCCTTCGTCATGCCCAGCTCGCACGTGCGGTTGCACGAGGCGTACGCGTCGGCGCCCCAGCCGGCGACCTCGGCCGCCTCGGGAGCGGTCGCGGCCCCGGTCAGCTCCGGGTGCAGCATGCCGCGATCGCCCGCATACGCGCAGCAGCCCCAGGCGTCGGGAACACGGACCTCGGATGCCACGACCGCACCGATCGCGCGGAGTGCCGGGTCGATGCCCAACTGCGTCGACGAGCAGGTCGGGTGCAGCGCCAGCAGTTCGGCCACCGGTGTCGGGGTGAGACGCGGAAGCAGATCAGATGCCGTGAAGGCCACGGCATCCAGAACCCGGATGCCGTCGTCGCGCAGCGTCGCCGCGAATCCCTCGGTGCAGCTTGACGCGTCGCACACCACGGGGAGGGCGCCGTCGCGCGTGGCCTCTCGGACGGCCGCACGCACGCGGGCCGACATGGTGGCGTGCCCCTTCGCGTAGCCCTTCGACGACCACGGGGTGCCGCAGCACAGCGCGTCGATGCCGTCGGGGACGACCGCCGAGACGCCGGCGCGCTCCAACAGCCGGGTGAACGCCGCGGTCGCGCCGATGCCCTCGGAGGCGCCGAACATGCTGCCCACGCAGGCCGGCAGGAACACCGCCACGGGCTCCACGCCCGCCCCGCCGACCCGAGACCCCAGCGACCGCCGCGACGCCCCACCGGCGGGAAGCTCCGCCGAGTACCGCGGCACTGTGTCGGCGCCGAGCACCGCGCGGGCGGCATCCGTCACCGTCCGCACGAGCGGCGTGGGCAGCGCCGCGGCGACCGTCAGGGCGGCGGATCCCGCGCGCGTCACCGCGCCCCATCCGGTCGCCGCCGCCGACCATCCCGCGGCCAGCACCGGGTCGGCATCCTCCCGCCGGAAGCGCTTCATCAGCGTCCCGGTGTTGATGAGCACGGGGCACGCCGTCTGGCACATGCCGTCGACCGCGCAGGTCTGCACGCCGTCGTAGTCGTAGTCGCGCTCGAGCTCCGCGACGAGAGCCCCGTCGCCGCGCTCGCGGGCTGCGGTCGACGCCCTCCGCACGACGATCCGCTGGCGCGGCGTCAACGTGAGCGATCGACTCGGGCACACCGGCTCGCAGTATCCGCACTCCACGCACCGGTCGGCCTCGGGCTCGATCGACACCGGCGTCTTCAGGTCGCGCATGTGCGCGCCGGGGTCGTCGCTGATGATCACGCCCGGATTCAGGATGCCGCTCGGGTCGAGCAGACGCTTCAGCTCGACCATCACGTCGTACAGTTCGTCGCCGTACTGCCGGCGCACGTACGGCGCCATCGCGCGACCGGTGCCGTGCTCGGCCTTGAGGTTGCCCCCGGCGTCGAGCACCAGGTCGACCATCGCCTCGGTGAACCCCTCGAACCGACCGAGCGCTTTCGCGCCCTCGAAGCGGTCGGTGAGCATGAAGTGGATATTGCCGTCCTTGGCGTGGCCGAAGATCACGCTGTCGGAGTAGCCGAATCGCGCGAACAGCTGCTGCAGCCCTTCGCAGGTGTCGGCGAGACGCGCGACGGGCACGACCACGTCTTCGAGCAGCGCCGTCGTGCCCGAGGGGCGGGCCCCGGCGACCGAGGCGTAGAGGCCCTTTCGGAAGGTCCACGCGGCGGCGCGCTGCACCGGGTCACGGGAGAAGACGGCCGCGTCGAGCAGGTCCTCACCGGCGAGCACGCGTGCGCCCGCCCCGGCGAGCTCCCGGAGCGCGGGAGCGTCGTCCGCGTGGTACTCCACGAGCAGCGCCGCCTGCGTCGTGGCCTCGAAACCGTGGATGGCGGCGGGAGTGCCGGCCAGACGCTGTCCGACGCGCAGGGAGGTGGCATCCATCAGCTCCAGCGTCGCCACTCCCGTCGACACCAGGGCGGGAAGAGCGCGGGTGGCCGCGTCGAGCGTGGGGAAGACCGCGAGCGTCGTGGCGACGGCCGGGCGGATCGGCACCGTGCGGAACGTCGCCTCGGCGACGAACGCGAGCGTCCCCTCGGATCCCACCGTGAGGTGCGCGAGCAGAGCCGCCGGGGTGTCGAAGTCGAGGAACGCGTTGAGCGCGTAGCCCATGGTGTTCTTCATCGCGAACTGTCGCCGGATGAGCGAGACGCTCGCGGCATCGCCGACCACGCGCTCCCGCAGGCGCATCAGCCCTTCGACGAGGGCCGGCTCGCGATCGCGCAGCAACGCGTCGGCGTCGGGGGCGGCCGTGTCGACGACGGTCCCGGATGCCAGCACCAGCGCGAGGCCCTCGAGGGTGCGGTACGAGTTCTCCTCCGTTCCGCACGCCATGCCGCTGGAGTTGTTCGCCACGACCCCGCCGATCGTGCACGCCGCTTCGCTCGCCGGATCGGGGCCGAGCCGGTGCCCGTGCCGCAACAGCCTCGCGTTGACCTGGCGCACCGTCGCGCCCGGCTGAGAGCGCACGCGGCGCCCGCCGTCGCGCACGTCGATGCGCCCGAAGCCCTGCCGCACGTCGATCAGCAGCCCCGCTCCCGACGACTGCCCCGACAGGCTGGTGCCGCCCGAGCGGAAGGTCACCGCGGTGGCCGAGGCGGTGGCCGCCCGCAGGATCGCTCCCACCTCGGCCGCGTCGGCGGCGACCACCACGGCATCCGGGGTCAGTAGGTAATGGGAGGCGTCGTTGGCGTAGGCGACCCGGTCGATCGCGCGCGTGCGGACGCGCGACACGTCGGCGACCGCCGCGGTGATCTCGGGAGCGAGGACGCTCACGCGTCGCCCTCCGGGTTCAGGGCGCGAGTGAGGTCGGGCGCGGTGTCGACGAGGGCCCGGATGCCCTGGGGCGGTCCCGCGACGAGGGTCGACGCGTGCGCCACCGCGTGGGCTCCCCACTCCGCGGCCGAGGCTGCGGCCACCGCGAGCGGATCGGCGCCGGCCGTCGCCGCGGGCGCGCGGGTGAGACCGAGCAGGAACCCCGCCAGGGCGGCATCCCCCGCCCCCGCCGTGTTGGCGACGTGCGGGGCCTCGGCGCGGGCGAAGACCACCCGCTGGTCGGTGACGGCGAGCAGGCCGTCGGCGCCCATGCTCGCCAGCACGATGCCCACGCCGCGCGCGACGATCTCGCGCGCGGCGGTGACGACGTCGCCCAGGGTGGTGAGGGGCTGCCCAACCGCGGCGGAGAGCTCGTCGACGTTCGGGGTGAGCAGGTCGATGCCGGCGGGGTCGGCGAGCAGAGCGTCGAGCGCGGCTCCGCTGGTGTCGACGGCCACGCGGGCACCGCGCTCGCGGGCCGCCGCGCGGATGGCGGTGAGGTCGACGAGGGCGTGGGTTCCCGCGAGCTCCGGCAGGCTGCCCGAGATGACGAGCCAGGGCTGCTCCCGCGCGGCGAGCTCGTCGCGCACGGCCGACACCGTGGCATCCCACGCCTCCGCCGACAGCGGCGGGGTGGGGGCGTTCACCTTGGTGGTCGCTCCGTCGGCGTCGACGATCGACGTGTTCACGCGCGTCGCACCGGGCACCTCGACGATGCGCAGCAGGGCGGCGGTGAGTCCGCAGCGCGCGAAGCGCACGTCGTCGGCGCCGAGCACCACGACGGCGGCCGTGGTCGCGCCGCCCGCGGCGAGGGCGGCCGAGACATTGACGCCCTTGCCGCTCACCTCCCGCGTGTAGCTGTCAGCCCGGGCGAAGGCGCCGCGGCGCAGGATGCCGACGCGGTAGGTCGCGTCGATGGCCCCCGCCGCGGTGAGGGTGACGATGCCGGTCATGCGGTGCGTCCGGTGATGACGTCGAGCAGTCGATGCACTTCGCCCGCGACCGCCTCGCGGCCGGGCGAGAGCCAGCGGCGCGGGTCGATGGCATCCGGGTCCCGGTCGAGCTCCGCGCGCACCGCGGAAGTCAGCACCTGGTTCAGGTGCGTGCCGACGTTGACCTTGCGCACGCCCGCGCGCACGGCGCCGTCGATGCCGGCGTCGGCGACGCCGCTGGAGCCGTGCAGCACGAGGGGCACGGACAGGGCGGCAGAGAGGTCGGCGATCAGGGCTTCGTCGAGCCGCGCCGTGCGCTCGCGCATGGCGTGCTCGCTGCCGACCGCGACGGCGAGGGCGTCGACGCCGGTCTCGCCGACGAAGCGCATGGCCTCGGCGACGTCGGTGCGGACGCCCGGTGCGTGCGCGCCCTTGCCCCCGATTTCGCCCAGCTCGGCCTCGACCCAGGCGTCCACGGCGTGCACGCGTGCGGCGACGGCGGCGGTGCGGTCGAGGTTCTCGGCATCCGGAAGGTGAGCCGCGTCGAACATGACCGACCGGATGCCGACGGCCAACGCCTCGTCGACGAGCGACTCGTCGGTGGCGTGGTCGAGGTGCACGACGACGGGCACCCGGGCGGCCTCGGCCAGCCGCAGTGCAGCGGACGCCGCCGGGGCGAGCCCCCCGTGGAACGCGATGGCGTTCTGCGACAGCTGGAGGATCACGCCGCGGTCGGCCGCTTCGGCCCCGGCGACGATGGCCTCGGCGACCTCGAGGGTGATGAAGTTGAAGGCCCCGACCGCGCGGTGCGCGGCGAGCAGTTCGGGCATGTCGGCCAGCGGCACGGCGGTGTCTTTCTCGTCGGTGGTGATCGTCGGCGCTTCGCGCGCGCGTGAGTCGCCAGGATGTGTCGCCGACGTGCTGTCCGAAGCGACGAAGTGTGGCGACTCACGCGAAGAGCGGAGGGGGGATGCCGGGACCCCCACGCGGATGTGGGGGCTCCGGCATCCGGGGTGTCAGCAGCTGGACTTGTAGACCGCGTCCTTGCCGTCGGTGTCGATGTTGTCCTTCGTCAGAATCGTGAAGCCGGTCTGGATCTTCTCCTCCGTCGCTTCGCCCTTGAGCGCGGCGATGGCCTGCTTGACACCGTCGGAGCCGATGGTGGCGGGCTCCTGCGCGACGAGGGCCTGCACCGTACCGGCCTGGAGGGCCTTGACCTGGGCGGGACCGGCGTCGAAGCCGACGATGGTGACAGCACCCTGCTTACCGGCCTGCTGCACACCCGTGGCCGAGCCTTCGGCGGCGAACAGGTTGGCGGCGAAGATGCCCACGATGTCGGGGTCCTTCTGCAGCGCGGCGGTCACGATCTCGGCCGCCGTGGAGGGCTCGTTGTGCGAGTACTGCACACCCACCGACTCGAACTTCGAGTCCTTCGCGACCGCGTCCTCGAAGCCCTTCGCTCGGGCGTCCGTGGTCGAGATGCCGGGGTCGACCGAGACGACGAGCACCTTGCCACCGTTCGGGTTGGCCTCCTGAATGGCTTCGAACGCGGCCGCTCCGCCGCCCTCGTTGTCGGACGAGATCTGCGAGACCGCGCCCGAGGGGTCCTCCAGCGTCGTGTCGACGAGCACGACTTTGATGCCCGCCGCCTCCGCCGCCGCGATCGGCGCCTGCATGGCCGACACGTCGGTCGGGGCGATGAGCAGCGCGTCGGGCTTCGACGCGACGATCGCGTCGACGATCGGCTTCTGCAGGGTGGGGTCGAACTTCTCGGGACCCTGGGTGGTGACGGTGGCGCCTTCCTTGGCGGCTTCGTCCTGGATGCCGCACTGCATGGAGATGTAGAACTCATCCCCCGCGACGCCCTGCACGAACGCGATCTCGTACCCGCCCTCCGCGCCGCCCGACGCGGAGCCCGACGAGGCTCCGCCGGAGCACCCGGCGAGGACGAGGGTGGCTGCGGCGCCGAGGGTGGCGAACGCGAGAACCTTGCTGTTCCACTTCATTGTGATGACCGTTCTCTCTTGGTGGGGTCGGATGCCGGGCCTCAGCTGCGGCGTCCTCCGCTGACGAACTTTCGCCAGAGGCTTTGGGTGTTGCCGCGGGTCGCGGCGGTGCGGCGTACCTGGTCGACGTAGACGGCGGTGATCAGCACCGCACCGACGGCGACCTGCTGCCAGAACGGCTGGACACCGGTGATGACGAATCCGTTCTGCAGCACGGCGGGGATGAACAGGCCGACGACGGTGCCGAAGATCGTGCCGACACCGCCGAACAGGGACGTCCCGCCGATGACGACGGCCGCGATGACGTTGAGGTTGGTCTGCGACTGTCCCGCGATGGCGGTGGTCGAGAACTGTGAGAGGGCGAGGATGCCGGCGAGGCCCGCGAGCGCTCCCGACAGGGTGTAGACCGAGATGAGGTGGCGGTCGACCTTCACGCCGACGCGGCGGGCGGCCAGCTCGCTGGAGCCGACGGCGTAGGTGTAGAGACCGAACTTGGTGAAGTGCAGCACGATCGCCCCGATCACCACGACGACGAGGGCGATGACGCTGATGATCGGCAACGACCCGAACACGTTGCCATAACCGATCGACACCGTCAGCACAGTGGGAACGTCACGCACGTCGACTCCACCGGTGAGGATCTGCGCGAGCCCCAGGGCCATGCCGAGCGAGCCCAGCGTGACGATGAGCGGCGGGATCTTCGCCTTGGCGATGAGGAAGCCGTTGAGCAGCCCCCAGCACACGCCGCTGAGGATCGACACCAGGATGCCGATCGTCGCGACGCCCCAGCCTTCGCCGCCAAGGGCGCGCATGACGAGGGCTGAGACGACGCCGGAGAACACGAGCACCGAGCCGATGGAGAGGTCGATGCCGGAGGTGATGATGATGTACGTCATGCCGACGCCGAGGACGGCGAGGATCGAGGCGTTTTGGATGATGAGGCGGAAGTTGGACCACTGGGCGAACGAGTCCGGCGCCAGGGCGCTGAAGATCAGCACGATGACGATGAGGATGATGAGGATCTGGAAGGCCTGCGCCTTCAGCAGCCCGACGAAGAAGTTCGGTTTCGAATCGTCGAACGTGCCGATGGCGACGGTCTCCGTCGGCGGTGTCGTGGTGCTCATTTCTGGTCGTCCTTCGTGACGGCGCCGGTCATGAGCCCGACGAGTTCTTCCATGGAGGTCTGTTTCGCGTCGATGTTCGCCACACGAGTCCCCAGGCGCAGCACCTGGATGCGGTCGCACACCTCCATCACGTGCGGCATGGAATGCGAGATCAACACCACCGCGATGCCCTTGTCCCGCACCCGCCGGATCGTCTCGAGCACGTTCTTCGTCTGACGCACACCCAGAGCAGCGGTGGGTTCGTCGAGGAACACCAGGCGTCCGGCCCAGTGCACGGCACGGGCGATCGCGATCGCCTGCCGCTGCCCACCCGACATCTCCCCCACCGGCGACGTCAACGAACGCACCGTCGCGCCGAGCTCATCGAACGCGGCCCGGGAGGCGACGGCCATGTCCTTCGTCTTCATGAACCCCAGCGCACCCGCCAGGCCCGGGCGGCGGATCTCGCGGCCCAGGTACATGTTCTGCACCGGATCGAGATGCGGGGCGAGCGCGAGGTCCTGGTAGACCGTCTCGATTCCGAGGCCGGAGGCGACCTGCGGGTTCGACATGTCGATCGGGGTGCCGTCGAAGAGGATCTCGCCCTCGTCGACGGCGAGATTGCCCGACAAGGCCTTCACCAGCGTCGACTTCCCCGCACCGTTGTCACCGATCAGGGCGGTGACCTCCCCCGGATAGACCTCGAAATCCACATTGCTCAACGCCCGGACGGATCCGAACTGCCGCGACAGTCCCCGCGCCTGCAGCACGGGAACGGCGGTGGTGACTGACGACATCGTCAGCTCCTTTCGTTGGTAAGAAGAGGGCTCTCGTCCGCGACGAGAGAAGAAGAGAGGAACGCCTCGGCGACGTCCTCGAAGGACCGGGATGCCGCGTCGGCGGCGAACGCGGCGAACAGCGCCGCGCCGTACGCGGTGCCCTCGTCGTGGGTCGAAACGGTGACCTCGGGCAGCAGCGCCGAGCGCGAGCGCACGACGGACGCCATGGTCGACCAGCCGCCGGTCAGCACCGTCGAGGTGGGAGGGGCGACCTCGCGGTCCATCACGGCCATGCACTCCGCGAGCATCTCGTTGCCGTGACGCAGGCTGGCCGCGAACAGTTCGGCGGGGCTGAGTCCGTCGCTCTGCGCGACGATCCTGAGCACGCCGTCATCGTTGCGGGCGCCCGACACCTCGAGACCGCCGTCGGCGAGCGTGCCGTCGACGGGAAGAGCCACGGCCGCGTCGTCGATGACCGCGCGTCCCGTGGCATCCGTGATCCCGAGCATCTGCAGCACGCGCCGCATGAGCAGTCCCGACTTGGTGCCCGCGAGCAGCACGTACTTGCCCGGGATGACGTGGCGCACGCAGTTGATACCGGCGTGCGCGAGACGCTCGCGCGCGGCGAACGGAAGGGTGTCGTCGAGCACGCGCACGAGCGCCTCGGCGGTGCCCATCGAGTCGTACAGCTGTCCCGTGTGGGTGGCGCCGACGGCGACGGCCGAGACGAGGTGGTCGTGCCCCGCGATGGTGAGGGCGGCGCCGCGGAAGCCCGCGGGCATGGCCGGGTCGCTCAGCGTCCCGACCGCTTCACCGGCGCTGACGCGAGCGCCGAGGATCGTCTCGTCCACCCCGAGCACGTCGAGCGCCGCCTGCCAGGGGGTGCTGTCGTCCTGGTCGATGAGTCCGGTGCGCGAGACGAGCGAGTACTCCGCCACGCGGGGCCCGCCGAGCGCGTGCACGACGAACTCCGGAACGTTGAGGAAGGTGGTCCCGGCGAGCGCGATCCCGCGGTCCCGCAGGTGCAGGAGCTTGGCGATGGATGCCAGGGGCCCGACCGGCAGCCCCGTGCGGCCGGGGAACTCGGCGCGGAACGCGTCGGGGGTCGCCGCGATCTGAGCGGCGCCGCGCGGGTCGAACCACGCCATGATCGGCGCGAGCGCGGTGCCGTCGGCGTCGAGCAGCACTCCCGCCTCGGCCATGCCCGACACCCCGAGGGCGACGATGCGATAGCCCGCGTCGAGGCGTTGGTCGGCCTCGGCCGCGAGCTCGCGGACGACGGCGATGGCACGGTCGGCGGGCATCTCGGCCTGACCGTGGTCGAGGTTGGTCCAGGGTGAACGACGGCTCACGACGAGCACCTGGCGCCCGTCTGGGGTGGCGACCAGCAGCTTGGTGCTGGTGCTTCCCATGTCGATGCCGACGACGTAGTCGCTCACCGCACTCCCCCGCCGCGCAGGGTCCCGGGCCAGCCGGCTCCCGGCGCCGCGACGAGCACATCGGCCTCGCCCGCCAGGCGCCAGGCGCCGAAGGCGTGCGGGACGGCGTAGACCTGTCCGCGCTCGACGTCGACCGAGCCCGCGTCCGACACCAACGCGCCGGACCCTTCGCGCACCAGCACCACCGCGAAACCGGCTTCACGGGCGGCGGTCTCGCCGGCCGCGTCGAACAGGCGGAAGTACGGGTCGGCGGCGGCGGGCAGCAGCGAGCGGAAGTCGTTCCCCGCCGGCGTCGTGCCGGCCGTGCTGATCAGGGCGCCGAGGGCTGCGGCATCCAGCTTCTCGGTCGACACGGCGGGCATGACGGCGTCGAAGCCCAGGTCGAGGTGCGATTCGTCGCGGGTCGAGGTCGTGACCGACCACTCGAGCAGGATCGAGAAGTCGGTGGGCTCCTGCACCTCGGCGACGAAGATCCCGCCGTCGATCGCGTGCACGGTGCCGGCGGGCACGAGCACGCCCATCCCGGGGCGGACGACCACGCGGTTCATCCGCGAGAGCATCCACTCGCTGTCCTGCGCGTCGCGGCGGCGGTCGAGCTCGTCGCGGTCGACGGCCCGGTTCCAGCCGACGTGCACGGCGCAGTCGTCGTCGGTCTCGAGCACGTACCAGGCCTCGGTCTTGCCGTACGGGCAGTCGAGGTGCCCGCGCGCGAACTCGCGGTCGGGGTGCACGTGCACGGGAAGACGCTGGCGCGCATCGAGCAGCTTGACCAGGATGCCGAGATCCGCGGCGTCGCGTCCGCCGCGGGCCCCCACCCACGCGGCGCGGTCGGCCGTGACCAGGTCGCGCAGGAACGCGCCGTCCTCGGCGATCGCGAGGCCGATGGTGTCGGAGCCGAAGCGCGAGACGGTCGAGCCGAGCCACTCCTCGGGCTGGCGGTCGGTCTCGGGCACGATGCCGCGGAGGGCCGCGATGCGGTCACCGCCGAGGTAGAAGTGCTGCACGGGGTTCGGGGGCAACAGGACGGGCTTCATCACGAGGCTCCGATCGGTTCGGAGGACGACACGGCGGCGACGCCGGAGGTCTCGGTGCGGGCGAGGGCGAAGGCCGTCGCCACGAGCGCCGCGGCGGGCTCGATCACGGCGACGGAGAGGGGGGCGGCCTCGGGCGGGGCGGGCTGCCCGGCCGACGCTGACGGGGCGGGCTGCCCGGCCGACGCCGACGGGGCGGGCTGCTCGGCGGACGCCGACGGGGCGGGCTCCCCGGCAGGTGCCGAGGGCACGGCGGGCGCGGCGGGCCGCCCGGCGGACGTGGGCTGCGCGACGGACGACCCCTCCGCGGCGACGGCGCCCACCGGCGCGGCGACGGCGGGCAGGAATCCGGCACCGACGCCGACCTCGCCCGATCCCCGCGGGACGAGGCGGGTCGGCACGACGATGCGCGCGGGACCCTCGTCGGGGCGCGCGGCGCGCTGCCGCAGCAGCCGGAACGCCGCGACCGCGAGCAGGCGCGGGTCGTGGTCGACGTAGGTGATCGCCGGCTCCAGCACCTCGGCGAGGGTGAAGTCGCCGAACGAGATGAGCGCCGGCATGCGCAGGCCCTTCGCGCGGATCGCCCGGACCGTTCCGATCGCCGCGAGGCTGGTCGCGCAGAGCAGCGCGGTGGGGGCGTCGCCGCGTTCGAGCAGGCGCGAGGCCTCGGCGGCCTCGCCTCGGCCGAAGCGCTCGTGGGTGACGACGAGCGAGGGGTCGAACGGCAGACCCGCCGCTTTCAGAGCCGAGCGGTAGCCGGCCAGGCGATCGTCGACCGTGGGATAGGGCACGTCCTCGCCCATGAAGGCGATCCGACGGTGCCCGTGGGCGACGAGGGCGGCGGTGGCCTCCGCGGCGGCGCCGAAGTCGTCGATCACGACGGCGTCGATACCCGGGCGCGAGCGGTCGATGCAGACGACCGGAAAGCGGGTGCGCAGCCCCGCGAGGGTCGCGGCGTCCACGGCGACGGGCGCGACGATGAGGCCCGCGAGGCGGTGCCCGGTGAGGCGGTCGAGCTGGGTGCGCTCGTGGGCGGCGTCGTAGCCGGTGCTGGCGAAGATGACGCTGAGTCCCTCGGCGACGGCGAGCTCTTCGACGACGCTGACGAACGCGGCGAAGAACGGGTCGCTGATCGCGTCGATCAGAATGCCGATCGTGTCGGCGTCGCGCCGCTTGAGTTCCCGAGCGCTGCGGTCGGGGACGAAGCCCAGTTCGCGCACGGCCCACAGCACGCGATCGCGGGTGGCGGGCAGCACGCCGGCTTCGTCGTTGACGACACGGGACACCGTCTTGGGGCTGACCCCCGCGGCCGTGGCGACGTCGATGAGTCGGGCGCGCGGCCGGGGCGCCATGGCCTCGGTGGCCGCCGTGGCGGCCGGTCGCTCGTCGTGCGTCATCGCATCTCCGACATCGTTGTCATTGGGGACGAAACCCTCGGGCGGGCTGCGCTGGAGTCAGCATGAGCCCGATGGGACAACGTTGTCAAGTCACGGAAGCATCTCGGATGACAGCGATGTCGAGACCGAGCTCCCACGAGGCTCCGGGGGCGAGTGCGCGCAGCAGCCCCCTCGCCCGCGCGTCGCCGCGACCGAGGATCGTCGCGGCCGTCGCCGGCTCCACCCCGAGCACCACCCCGCCCTCCTGGGCCACGCGCCACTGGAACATCCCCGGCAGCACCGAGGTGTCGAACGAGATCCGGATGCCGAGCCCCGACGGCGCGATCACCTCGGCGCTCACCCGACGGTCGGTCGGCAGTTCGTGCGCGAACACCTGCTCGGGGTAGTGCGCGACGGGTTCGGGGAACTCCGCCCACGACGACAGTCCCGCCTCGGCCGCGGCGTCACGCGGCTGCACCCCCGTGGCGGGAGAGCGCAGCACCGAGCCCGTCTCCACCAGCGGCCAGCCGAGGTTGACGTGGTACAGCACCATGGACTCCACCTCGCGGGAGCCGCGGTTGACGATCGCGTCGCGCAGCTCGATCCGCCCCTCACCGAGTGGAACCCGCACACTCCGCCGCAGCTCCAGATGGGCACCGAGCACCGTGGCCTCCACGACGACCGCCTCGACCACCACGGCGTCCGGGGTCGCCTCGGCCCGGGTGACGGATGCCGAGAGGCCGCTGTACCGCCCATGCTGGGGGTGCTCCCCCTCGGCGTCGACCGACGGCGGGCCGAACGACAGCAAGCCGCAGGTCGTGACGAGACCTCCCCCGAACGAGGCGCCGAAGCCCCCCGCTCCCGGCCGCGGCCAGCCCGTGGGCGACACCCAGGCGAGCGGCACACCACGGTGACGCACCTGACCGAGATCGAGGCCGCGGTCGGGCAGCAGCTCGACCTCGAGGTCGCCCGCGATCACGCGCAGGCGCCGGGTTCCGGCATCCGGTCCGTCGGTGCGCACCGATGCCTCCACGCTCGCGACCTGCGCCGTGCACCCCGCCCTGCGGCGCGCCTCGTCGATCGTCGATCCGTACAGCTCGCCCATGAGCCCCGCCTTCCTCGCCGTTGCGCGGCCCACGTTAGCAGTCGTTGACAACGTTGTCTCGCGCCCCGCATACTGACGGTCGAGCGCAGAGCCGCGCCCCGACCCGACGTCTCGGAGACCCACACCCCATGTCGAAACCCCGCCTCCACCGCCTCTTCAACGCGACCTCCGGCCGCGCGCTCGACGTCGCCGTCGACCACGGCGCGTTCCACGAACACGGCTTCCTCACCGGTATCGAAGACATGGCCGCCACCGTCCGGACGCTCGTCGAAGCCGGCCCCGACGCCGTGCAGCTCACGCTCGGCCAGGCTCCGCTGCTGCAGAGCGTCCCCGGCAAGCAGAAGCCCGGCCTGGTGCTGCGCACCGACATCGCCAACGTGTACGGCGACCCGCTCGAATCCCCCCTGCACAGCATCCACGTGCCCGATGCGATCGAGGTCGCCGTGCGCCTCGACGCCGTCGCCGTGTGCGTGAACCTGCTCGATCTGCCCGGCGAACCGCAGGTGCGCGAGCAGTGCATCCGCTCGATCCTGGCTCTTCGCAGCGACGCCGAGCGGTACGGGATGCCGCTGATGATCGAGCCCCTCGTCATGCAGACCAAGCCCGGCAGCGGCGGGTACGGCGTCGACGGCGACACCGCCAAGATCGTCACCCTCGTGCGTCAGGCACGCGAGCTCGGCGCCGACCTCATCAAGGCCGACCCCACCGACGACATCACCGAATACCACCGGGTGATCCAGGCCGCCGGAGACACTCCCCTGCTGGTCCGCGGCGGGGGGCGCGTCGACGACCGCACGCTCCTGGAGCGCACGCGCGCCGTGCTCGAGCAGGGCGCCCGCGGCATCGTCTACGGCCGCAACGTCATCCAGCATCGCGACCCGGCCGGCATCACCGCGGCCCTCATGGCCGTCGTGCACGACGACGCCTCGGTCGACGAGGCCCTGAGCCTGATCGGCGGTGCCGCATGACCGGCAAGAAGGTGGGCATCGGCATCATCGGCGGAGGACTGATGGGCCGCGAGATCGCCGCGGCGCTGCGCCGCTGGCCCGCCCTCATCGACCACCCCGTCGAGCCCGAGCTCGTGGCCGTCTGCGACATCAACCCCGCGGCGCTCGAATTCTTCGAGCGCATCGACACCGTGCAGCTGACCACCACCGACCACCACGAGCTGCTCGCCGACCCCCGCGTCGACGTCGTCTACATCGCGGTGCGCCACGACCTGCACGAGCGGCTGTACGTCGACACCATCCGCGCGGGCAAGGCTCTGCTGGCCGAGAAGCCGTTCGGCATCGACCGGGCCGCCGCCGACGCGGTCGTCGCCGCCATCGCCGACAACCCCGTGTCGTTCGTGCGGGTCTCGAGCGAGATGCCGTTCTTCCCCGGCGCCCAGTGGGCCGTCGACTACGTGCGCTCGGGAGCCCTGGGCCGCATCGTCGAGGCGAACTGCTCGTTCCTGCACTCCAGTGACATCGACGTGGACAAGCCGTTGAACTGGAAGCGGCAGAAGCAGTTCTGCGGCGACGCGGGCGTGCTCAACGACCTCGGCATGCACACCTGGCACGTGCCGCTGCGCCTGGGGTGGACGCCCGAGAAGGTGGTCGGCATCCTGCAGGACATCGTCACCGAGCGCCCCGGTCCCGACGGTTCCCCGCAGCCGTGCGACACCTGGGACAACGCCGTGATCCACTCCTGGGCCCGCCACGACGGCGCCCCCTTCCCGCTCACGACCCAGACCAAGCGCATCGCGCCGGGTCAGAAGAACACGTGGGAGTTCGAGGCCATCGGCATGTCGGGCGGCGTGCGCTTCAGCACCAAGAACCCCAAGGAGGTCGAGGTCTTCGCCGTCATCGACGTTCCCGGCGTCGGGCGCGAGCAGAGCTGGCAGAAGATCGACGCGGGCAGCCAGTCGGTGTGGCCCACGGTGACCGGAGCCAACTTCGAGTCCGGCTTCTCGGATGCCATCCTGCAGATGTGGGCGGCCTTCCTCGCCGAGTACGTGGGCGAGCTCGGCGACGGCTTCGGCTGCGTCCGCCCCGACGAGGCCGCGCTGACGCACCGGCTCTTCGCCGCCGCCATCGCCTCGCACGAGACCGGCGCGCTCGTCGCTCCGAGCTCTGTCTGACCTGCTCCCGCCAAACCCGTCGAGTGTCCAGGACTCGCCGCATCCGTCGCGCTGGCAGCGGCGTGTCTCGGACACTCGACGGGCGCATCAGCCCCCGCCGACGCGCGGATCCCGAAGTCGGCCCGCCCGGATCCCGAAGTCGGCCTGCCCGGGTCCCTATGCTCGGAGGATGCCGTGCCTGACGGCATCCTCCGAGGAGACTCATGCGCAAGACCGGCCGCCCCACGATGGTCGACGTGGCCGCCGACGCGGGCGTGAGTCTCAAGACCGTCTCGCGCGTCATCAACGGCGAACCGAACGTCGACCCCGCGATGACCGAGCGGGTTCAGTCGGCCGTCGCACGACTCGGCTACCACCGCAACGCCCTCGCCGCGAGCCTGCGCTCCGGCAATCGCGACACCGTGGGCTTCATCGCGGCCGACCTGTCGAACACCTTCTACATGGCCGTCGCCGCTGCCGTCTCGACCGTCGCGGCCCGCGAACGCATGCATCTGGTCATGGCCTCCAGCGAAGAGGACGCCGACACCGAGCGCACCCTCGCCCTCGACCTGTGCCAGCGTCAGGTCGGCGGACTCATCGTCGTGCCCACGGCCGACGACCACTCCTATCTGCGGCGCGAGGTCGAGCTCGGCACTCCGGTCGTCTTCCTCGACCGTCCCGGCAGCGGTGTGCCCGCCGACGCGATCCTGCTCGACAACCGCGGCGGGGCGCGCGCCGCCGTCGCCGAACTGCTCGAGGCCGGACACCGTCGCATCGCCGTCCTGATGGACGCCCGCGGGATCTACACCATGGCCGAGCGCTGGGCGGGGGTCCACGAGGCCTTCCGCGCCGCGGGACGCGAGCCCGATCCCGCGATGGTCGTCGACGGCCTCCACACCCCGGCGGTCGCCCGCGAGGCGATGCAGCGCCTGCTCGACCTCGACGATCCGCCCACGGCCGTGTTCTGCGCGAACAACCGCGTCACCATCGGCGCGCTCGAGGCCATCCTGCCCCGCGGAGCCGACGTCGCCATCGCCGGCTTCGACGACTTCGAACTCTCACGTCTGCTCCCCCGGCGCATACGGATCGTCGACTACGACGTGGCCGACCTCGGCACGCGCGCGGCCGAGACGCTCCTCGCCCGCAGGGCCTCTCCCGCGACGGGGTCGCACACGCACCTCGTTCCGACGCGCCTGGTGCACCGGGGCGGCGTGCGCTGAGTCGACGCGCCTCGCGCACGTGCCGTGGCGAGGGAATGCGCGTCGCGGGTGATGTCGCGGACGAACTTCTCGTCGCCGTCCGACGGCGGAGGGCGCACATCGATCCGCGCGCGCCGTGGCACGCGGAAGAGTGAGAGATCGCCCACCACCCACCCGGGAGCGATGCATGAGTTCTTCCCCGCCCGCCGAGGGGTGGTTCGCGATCGCCCACGGCGCCCTTGACGTGCGGGGGTCGGCCCTGTTCGACGCCGGTGCCGAGATCCTGATGGTCCCGACCGACCCCGGTGATGCCCTGTGCCTGGTGGGCGCGGGCGCCGCCCTCTGGCGTCGACTGATCGACCGGGCCCCCGTCGGCGACGCCGACCTCGACCCGGCGGAGCGCGAGATGCTGGCCCAGATGAGCGTCGCGGGCCTCGTCTCCCGCGATCCCTCCCACCCCGCGCGAGTGCTCCGGCTCGACCCGCCGACGCTGTCGTCGCCGCTGCACGAGCTCGTCTACGCCCTGACGGCCCGCGTGGCCGCGCAGCACGGCATCCCGTGCGTGTTCACGAAGGGGCCGGCGCTGTTCCTCCAGGGATTGCGCGAGCGCGAGCACTCCGGCGACGTCGACGTGTGGTGCGACCCGGCGCAGGGCGACATCCTGGCCGCGGCCCTCGAGCCGTGGGGGTGGTCGCGCGAGCCCGATCCGTGGCGCGGCACTTCGGTGCACCACACCGCCACCATGACGCCACACGGCTGGGGCTGCGAGATCGACGTGCATCGCCGCTTCCCCGGTCTCACCCTCGCCGACGCCGACGCTCTCGCGATCGTGCTCCGCGACGCCGAGCCGATGCGCTTCGCCGGCGTCGAGATTCGGGTGCCGCGCGCCGACACGCACGCCGTCCTGGCCGCCGTGCACGCCGTGCGCCCCGTCATCGGGGCGGGACCGCGCACGCGGGCGACGTCCGACACGGCCGCCCTGCTGCTCGCCCGGGCACCCGGTTCCCTCGATCGCGCGCGCGAGCTCGGCGCGGTCGGCGTGCTGCGCGACGAGCTCGCACCCCTGGCTCCCCCGGGGTCGCTCGACGGCGACCACGGCGTCCCGCGCGACTGGACCTGGCGCGCCGAGTCCAGCCGGGCCCGCGCCTACTGGGCGGCGCTTCGGGGCGAGCCCCCCACGACGCGGGCGCGTCTGCTGCTGCGCTTCGTCTGGCCACCCGACGACATCGCGCTCGCCTCGGCCCGCCGCGCGGGTGAGGCCACCGACGACCCCGACCGGGCGCGCCGCCGGCGCCTGGTGCGGGGCCTGCGCGAATGGCTCCGCGCGCGCGGGTGACGACGTGCCCGGCGTCGAGGGGTGAGGAGCGGCGTGAACGAACGGTGAGCACCGCCGCCGCGCGTATCCCCCTCCGCCGACGAACCCGGGCGCGGCCCGCGCTTCACCCGGGTGCTCACCTTTCGGGGCGCGCGAACCGTGGCGAGCGCGGCGTCGAAGCTGAGACGTCGTCGCACCGTGTGTGCCCGCCCTCCCCACTCACCGCCGTCTCACTCCGGAGCCCTCCCGCATGTCTGCTTCCGACACCCCGCTCGTCGTCAACGGCCGTTTCCTCACCCACCCCACGACGGGGGTCCAACGATTCGCCCGCGAGATCGTCCGCGAGCTCGCCCCCCTCACCGACCTCGTGGTCGTCGCCCCACCGGGTCGTCTCCTCGACGCCGACCTGGGCGTCGAGATCCGACAGGTCGGACGCCGCGGCGGTCACCTCTGGGAGCAGATCGATCTGCCCGCGCACCTCCGCCGATCGGGCACTCCGCTGCTGCTCGGCCTGGCCACGACCGGACCGGTGCGCTATCGGCCGCAGATCGTCGCGCACCACGACATCACCTACGTGCGTCATCCCGAGAGCTTCGCGCGATCGTTCCGCCTGCTCTACCGCGCCTTGATCCCGCCCCTGCTGCGCTCGAGCGCCCGCGTCATCACCGTGAGCGGGTTCTCGGCGCGCGAGATCGCCCTGCATTATCGAGTGCCGGCCGACAAGCTCCGCGTGGTCGCCAACGCCGTCTCGAGCGACTTCCCCGCCGACGGGCCCGCGCACGACGAGGGGTCCCCGTACCTGCTCGCGGTGTCCTCACCGAATCGCCACAAGAACTTCGACGCGCTGCTCACGGCCTTCGACCGGGCCGATCTGCGGCAGATACGCCGCCTGCTCATCGTCGGCAACCAGGCGAAGGCCTTCCACGCGTCGATGAGCGCCACCGCCGGCGACCGGGTGCGCTTCCTCGGTCGCGTCGACGACGACGAGCTCGCGCGCCTGTACCGCGGCGCGACGGCCTTCGCCTTCCCGTCGCTCTACGAGGGCTTCGGGATCCCGCCGCTCGAGGCGCAGCGCATGGGTACGCCGGTGCTCGCCGCGCGGGCGGCCTCTCTTCCCACCGTGCTCGGCGACTCCGCCCTGTGGGTCGACCCGAGCGACCCCGACGACATCCGCCGGGGGATCGAGCGCCTCGACGGCGACCCCGCGCTGCGGGCCGAGCTCTCCCGTCGCGGTCGCCTGAACGAGAGCCTGTACTCGTGGGCCGACTCCGCGGCGCGCGTGGCCGCGATCGTGGCGGAGGTGCGCGCCGAGCTCCGCCCCTGACCGGCGCGGTTCCTCGGGCGCGCCCGCCGGCAGCCCCTCAGCGAGACCCGCCGTCGGCCACCTCGCCGAACCACGCGCGCTCCAGCGCCACCCGCTGCGCCCGCGCGGTGCGGTCCCCGAGGTAGGCGCTCCACGCCGCGTGATTCGCGGCGCTCCACGCCCCGAGCCGGCCGGCGCGAACGGCATCCACGAAGCCGCCGAGACCCTGCTCGATCGTCAACGCGGGCGCAAGCCCGGGCAAGGCGGGAATGGCGCGCGCGAGGATCGGCGCCCCTACCGCGTGGGCATCGAGCAGCGCGATCGGGAATCCCTCCCACGCGGCGGTGTGCAGGTAGAGGTCGAGCTCTCTCAGCTGCGCACCGACCTCGGTCGCGGGGAGCCATCCGGTCACGTGCACCCGCGGCTCGTCGTGCCCCGCGGCGGCGGCGGCGCCGTCGGCGCTGCCGATCCACCGGGCCTCCACGGGTGCGGCGAGCGCCGCGCGCAGCTCCTGCACCCGCGCGCGGAAGTAGTCGGGGTCCTTCTGGGCCGCCCAGCGTCCCAGCATGCCGACGCGCAGCGACGTTGCCGCCGTCCGCGCCCGCCGAGCGGCGATCGGCGCGGCGGCGTCGGGAAGCGACGAGACGTTCGGGACCGTGACGATGCGCTCCGGCGCGACACCCAGGCCGAGGGCCTCGGCGCTCTCCCCCGGGCCGCACGCGGCCACGACGGTGGCGCGCCCGCGCAGCAGCGTCTCGACGGCGCGGAAGGCCGCGCGCACCGGTGGGGCGACGTCGGTGCGCACGAAGGCGTAGCAGTGAGGGGTGTAGACGACGCGGGCGCGGCGCGGCGCTCCCCACAGCCGGAGGTATGCCCCCGGGAAGGTCGAGTGCGCGTGCACCACGTCGAACGACGCGGTGCGCAGCAGGTGCCGCAGCCCGAGAACCGCCCGACACATCGATGCCGTGTCCCACTCCCGATGGCTCGCGGTGGTTCCTTCCCACACGGCGGCGGGGGCGCCGTCCGAGAACGGCGCGGCGATGATGTGGTCGACGCCGGCCGGGGAGTTCGCGACGTACGTCCGCACCGCGACGGGGACACCTCCCGTCACCCGGTCGACGAGGTGCAGGACACGGCGGGGCGCGGGGGCGGTCACCCGTCGACGCTAGGGATCCCCCGCGCCGTCACCGGCGGGCGAGGGCGGCGGCGCCCCGGGTGAAGCGTGGCGTGCGCGGCATCCGCAATTCCGTCAAGGCCCCCGGCCGACACGGGGGCCGGTGCGTACCGTCGGGCCATGACTTCCGCTCGCGACCAGTTCACCTTCGACAACCCGGTCACCCGCTACGCCCGCGTCGAGCCGCCCGTTCAGCATCAGCCCGAGCCCGGCGTGCAGGCAGACATGACCCCCGTGCCCGACCTCGGCGAGAAGACCTACCGCGGCCTGGGCCGCCTGGTCGGACGCAAGGCACTCATCACGGGCGGCGATTCCGGCATCGGCGGGGCCGTGGCGATCGCGTTCGCCCGCGAGGGCGCCGATGTCGCGATCGTTCACCTGCCCGCCGAGCAGCGCGACGCCGACCACATCCTGCAGCAGATCCGGGATGCCGGGCGCACGGGCGTCTCGATCGCGATCGACATCTCCGATCCGAGCGCGTGCCGTGAGCTCGTCGCCCAGGCCGCCGAGGCGCTCGGCGGCCTCGACATCCTGGTGAACAACGCGGGCAAGCAGGTGATGGTCGACAAGGTCGACGACCTGTCCGACGAGCAGTTCGAGCAGACGTTCCGCACGAACGTCTTCGCCCCGTTCTGGATCACCAAGGCCGCGCTCGCGCACCTTCCCGAGGGCGGCACGATCATCAACACCGCGTCTCTCGAGGCCTACGTCCCCGCCCCCGACCGCCTCGACTACGCCGCCACCAAGGCGGCGATCAACAACCTGTCGAAGGGCCTCGCCCAGCAGCTCGCCCCCCGCGGCATCCGGGTCAACGTCGTCGCCCCCGGCCCCACGTGGTCGGCGCTGCAGGTGAGCCAGGGCGTCTCCGACGACCAGATGGAGCACTTCGACGACGAGAGCACCTACCAGCGCGCGGGGCAGCCCGCCGAGATCGCCCCGGCGTTCGTGTTCCTGGCATCGGCGGAGTCCAGCTACGTCTCGGGCGAGACGTTGAACGTGAACGGCGGCATGGTCACGCCCTGACCGGCCCGCCTCGCGCCCGGCCCCGCCCCGGGCCGAACTCCTGACTTCTCCACCTCCGCCGATGCCGCGCGCCCTTACGCGCCCGGTCACGCCGGTTTTCTCAGGAGTTCGGCCCGCATCCCGCCGCCACCGCGGCGAGGCCCGCGGCGCCCTTGCGCAAAACATCCCGATCCGCAACCGACCCTTCCGCGCCCCCGCGGTAAGCGAGCGTGAAGACATGCCCTCCGAGAACGCCGTCGCCCCGGGCGAGGCGCCCATCACCCTGTACATGCTGCACGCGCTCGGCGCGAGCGCCGACTCCTTCGATCGCGTCGCCGCACAGCTCTCGGGCCGGGTGCGCGTCGAGGGCATCGACCTCCCCGGCTTCGGCTCGGCGGCGGCCGCGACGGACTCCTCCCTCGACGCCACCGTCGCCCACGTCGTCCGCCACCTCGCTGCACACGCGCGCGGCCGGTGGATGCTGGGCGGCCACAGCATGGGCGGCAAGATCGCCGCACTCGTGGCCTCCCGGGTCCTGCGCGGAGACGCCCCCCTGGTCGGCCTGAGCGGCGTGGTGCTGATGGCGCCGTCGCCCCCGCGTCCCGAGCCGATGGACGAGGAGCGCCGCGAGCTCATGCTGTCGTGGGTGTCCGACGGCGCGATCTCGCAGACGGATGCCGAGACCTTCCTCGAGCAGAACACCGCCGAGCCGCTCGATCCCGACGCCCGCCGCCTCGCCCTGGCCGATCTCGGACGCACCTCTCCCGCCGCGTGGCGCGCGTGGCTCGAGACGGGCAGCCGCGTCGACGCGACCGCCGAGGTCGGCACCCTCGACCTCCCGGCTCTCGTGCTGGCGGGCACCGACGACGCCGATCTCGGAGCCGCGGCGCAGCCGGGCCTGCTCGCCGCGGTGTACCCGCGCGCGCGGTTCGTCCCCCACGACGACACGGGGCACATGATCCCCCTGGAGCGTGCCCCCGAGGCCGCCGAGGCGATCGCGCGGTTCGCGACCGACGAGGCGCTGCTCGGCCCCGTCGTCCCCGCCGAGTGGGCGACCCTCATCGCCGGCGACCGCGTGGATGCCCGCGTGCGCGGCATCCTGAACCGTCGCGCGGTTCCCGACGACCGCGGTTACGCCCCCGCCGTGCTCGACGTCGCGCAACTCGTGCTGCTCCGCGAGATCGCCGACATCGTCGTCCCGCAGAAGGGACCCGCGATCGACCTCGCCGCCCGCGTCGACGCGCAACTCGCGCGCGGTGAGGGTGACGGGTGGCGAAACGCCGACCTGCCACCCGACCCCGAGGCGTATCGAGCGGGGCTCGACACCCTGGCATCCGTGTGGCCGACCGACCCCGTTGCGCGCGAAGACGTTGTGCGCGCCGCGATCGAGGGAACGACGGAGGCGACGGGCTCCTTCGACGCCGCTCAGCTGACGGCGTGGCTCGAGGACGCCCGCAACGACCTCGTGCGCCAGTGGCTGGCCCACCCGGCGAGCATGGCGCGCGTCGGGTACGACGGGTTCGCCACCGGCGGCAGTCCGATGCGCGGCTACGTGGAACTGCGGCTGGGACGCCGAGAAGACTGGGAGCCCGCCGGTGTCGGCGGCTCGATCGCGGCGGGAGACGCAGCATGAACCTCGAGCAGATGCGCACCTTCACCGACGACGAGATCGTCGACGTCGTCGTCATCGGCACGGGCGCCGGCGGCGCGCCCCTGACGGCGGAGTTGGCGGGCAAGGGCCTCAGCGTCGTGGCGCTGGAGGCCGGACGCCACTTCTCGCTCGACGAGCTGACCCCCGACGAGACCGAGGCCGTCGAGATCAACTGGATGTCCGAGCGCCTCAGCGGCGGTGACGACCCCACCGCGTTCGGGCCCAACAACAGCGGGCGCGGCGTCGGGGGCTCGATGCTGCACTGGGGGGCGTTCACGCCCCGCCCAGACCGCCGTGACCTGAAACTCCGCACCGGGTCGGGTCAGGGCCGCGACTGGCCCGTCGACCCCGACGAGCTGCTGGCCTACGTCGAGCGCGTCGAGGGCGACATCGGCGTGTCCGGCCCCACGCCGTACCCGTGGGACCCGAGCCGCACGTACGCCTACGCGCCGGCGAAGCGCAACGCACCGGCGAACCTCGTGGCGAAGGGCTGCGACGCCCTCGGCATCCGCTGGGCCGACGCGCCGGCGGCCGTGCTCACCCGGGCGCGCCTGCAGGATCACCACGGTGAGCGCGGCGCGTGCGTCAACTGCGGCGAGTGCCACCAGGGATGCCGTGCCGACGCCAAGGCCTCCACCGCCAACACGTATCTGCCCGCGGCCGTCGCCGCCGGGGCCGAGATCCGCAGCGAGGCGATGGTGCACGGGATCGAGCTCGATGCCCGCGGTCACGTCGAGGCGGTCGTCTACCGCAAGGACGGTGTCGACCGACGCCAGCGCTGCCGGACCCTCGTCCTGGCCGGAGGCGGGGTCGAAACGCCCCGACTGCTGCTGCACACGGGTCTGGCCAACGACAACGGTCAGGTCGGCCGCAACTTCCTTGCTCACGGGGCGACGCAGGTGTGGGGCCGGTTCGACGAGCCGGTGCGCGGGCACCGCGGGTATCCGTCGTCGCTCATCAGCGAAGACATGATGCGTCCCGCCGACGCGGACTTCGCCGGGGGCTACCTCGTGCAGAGCCTCGGCGTCATGCCCCTCACTTTCGCCACTACGCTCACCCGCGGGGGCGGCCTGTGGGGGCCCGAACTCATGCAGCGTCTCGACCAGGCGCGCTTCATGGCCGGCATCGGCATCAACGCCGAGTGCCTCCCGTCCGACGACAACCGGCTCGAGCTGGTCGACGAGACCGATGAGTTCGGCATCCCTCGCGCTCGGGTGACGTTCACCGCGGGCGAGAACGAGAAGGCGATCGACCGCCACGCCACCGCGTTCATGCTGCGGGTGATGCAGGCTGCGGGAGCTCGCGAGACGATGGTGCTGGCCCGCTCGGCGCACACCATCGGCACGTGCCGCATGTCGGACGATCCCTCCGACGGGGTGGTCGATGCCGACGGTCGCTCGCACGAGATCCCCAACCTCTGGATCTGCGACAACTCGGTGTTCCCGTCGGCGATCGCGGCGAACCCGGCGCTGACGATCATGGCCCTGTCGCTGCGCACCGCCGACCGTATGCTCGCCTCAGCCGCCTAACCCGCCGCGCCGCGCCGCGCCCGCCCCGCTGCCCCGCCGCCCCTTCCCCTGTTGAGTGTCCAAAACACGCCGCGGGGCTCGGTGCGCGGGCGGCGCGTCGTGGACACTCAACGGGCTACCGCCGAACACGCGAGAATGGATGCCATGAAGCTCGAGCACCTCGTCCGGTTCACCGCCCTCGCCGAGGAGCTGCACTTCCCCCGCGCGGCGGAGAAGCTCCGCATCCCCCTCGCCTCGCTGTACACGACGATCGACAAGCTCGAAGAAGAGGTGGGGCAGCCGCTCGTGTCGCGCACCCCGCCCACGCAGCTGACCCCCGCGGGCCAGTTGCTCCTCACCGAGGCCCGGCACCGCATCGCCGACGCGCCGCCCGCGGCTCCCCGCCAGAAGGCACCCGGCGGAGGCAAAGCCAAAGCGTCGAAGGGAAAGGGCCGCGCCCCCATCGTCAAGGGCGAGCCCAAGCCGTACAAGAAGCGCCAGGGCCGCTGACCCCCGCCCTCCCCACGCATAAACGCTGATCCTGCACATAAACGCGCTGTCTGAGCGTTTCCGTGCAGGATCAGCGTTTATGCGGGTCTCCCTACAGCTCGGTCACGACCCCGGCCTCGACGCGCCAGCGCCGGTCGGTCTGCACCGCGGCGAGCATGCGCCGGTCGTGCGTGACGAGCAGCAGCGTGCCGGTGTACGACTCCATCGCCTGCTCGAGCTGCTCGATGGCGGGCAGGTCGAGGTGGTTGGTCGGCTCGTCGAGCACGAGCACGTTGACGCCTCGGGCCTGCAGCAGGGCCAGCCCCGCGCGCGTGCGTTCCCCCGGCGACAGCTGATCGACGCGGCGGGCGACGTGATCGGCCTTGAGCCCGAACTTCGCCAGCAGCGTCCGCACCTCGCCCGCGTTGAGCTCGGGCACGAAGCCCTCGAAGGTCTCGGCGAGCGGGCGCTCCCCCACGAACAGCGAGCGCGCCTGGTCGATCTCGCCGATCTCGACGCTGGCGCCGAGGCTCGCCGAGCCCTCGTCGGGCGCCTGACGACCCAGGATGCCGCGCAGCAACGTCGATTTGCCGGCACCGTTGGGGCCGGTGATGCCGATGCGCTCGCCCGCGTTGACCTGCAGCGACACCGGGCCGAGGGTGAAGTCGCCCTGCCGGAACACCGCGGCGGACAACGTAGAGACGACCGAGCTCGACCGTGGCGCCGTCCCGATCGTGAACTCGAGCTGCCACTCCTTGCGAGGCTCCTCGACCTCGTCGAGCCGCGCGATCCGGCTCTCCATCTGTCGGACCTTCTGCGCCTGCTTCTCGCTCGATTCGGCCGCGGCCTTGCGGCGGATCTTGTCGTTGTCGGGTGACTTCTTCATCGCGTTGCGCACACCCTGACTCGACCATTCGCGCTGGGTGCGAGCCCGCCCGACCAGGTCGGCCTTCGTCTCGGCGTACTCCTCGTACTTCTCGCGCGCCTGTCGGCGCACCGTCGCCCGCTCCTCGAGGTAGGCGTCGTAGCCGCCCCCGTACACGCGGTGGGAACTCTGCGCCAGGTCGAGCTCGAGCACTCGCGTGACCGAGCGCGCGAGGAACTCGCGATCGTGGCTGACGAGCACCACGCCGCCCCGCAGCCCCCTCACGAACGTCTCCAGTCGCTCGAGGCCGTCGAGATCGAGATCGTTGGTGGGTTCGTCGAGCAGCGCGATGTCGAACCGCGAGAGCAGCAGCGCCGCGAGCCCCACGCGCGCGGCCTGCCCTCCCGAGAGCCCGGTCATCTCGGCATCCGGTCCCACCTGCAGGCCGAGGTCTGCCAGGACCACCGGCATCCGCTCGTCGAGATCGGCGGCGCCACTGGCGAGCCAGCGTTCGAGCGCGGTGGCGTAGGCGTCGTCGGCCCCCACCGCATCGGGATCTCCGAGCGCGGCCGCGGTGGCGTCCATCTCGCGTGTCGCCTCGGTAGACCCGGTGCGGCGGCCGATGTACTGGGCGACGGTCTCACCGGGCACGCGTTCGTGCTCCTGCGGCAGCCAACCGACGAAGGCGTCGGCCGGCGCGAGGGTGATCGACCCGCCCTGCGGCTCGTCGACGCCCGCGAGTAGACGCAGCAGCGTGGACTTGCCCGCACCGTTGGCCCCGACGACCCCGATCACGTCCCCGGGGGCGACGGTGAGGTCGATGCCGTCGAACAGGGTGCGGTGTCCGTGGCCTCCGGCGAGGCCCTGTGCGACGAGCGTTGCGGTCATCCCTCTAGTCTCTCAGGGCCCGCTGACGCCCCCGTCACCGCGCCCGCGGATGCGACGTGGCGTACACGTCGCGCAGCGCGTCGACCGTGACGTGCGTGTAGATCTGCGTCGTGGCCACCGACGCGTGGCCGAGCAGTTCCTGCACCACCCGCACGTCCGCCCCACCCTGCAGCAGGTGCGTCGCGAACGAGTGCCGCAGCGTGTGCGGCGAGACGTGCGCGGTGAGTTCGGCGCGTTCGGCGGCGGCCTGGATGATCAGCCAGGCGCTCTGTCGCGACAGCGGCGCCCCGCGCACCCCGAGGAACAGTCGCGGTGTGGCGCGTCCCCGGGATGCCAAGCCGGGACGCACCCGCGTGAGGTACGCCTCGATCGCGGCACGCGCGTAGGAGCCCACCGGCACGATGCGCTCCTTGTCGCCCTTGCCGCGCACCCGCAGCAGATCGCCGTGGGCCGTGTCGTCAACGTCGAGCTGCACGATCTCCGACACCCGCGCGCCGGTCGCGTACAGCAGCTCCAGCAGTGCCCGATCCCGGATCGCCGACGGTTCCGCCGCTGAGGCGTCTTCGGTTTTCGGTGCGGGACCCGCGGCATCCAGCAGCAGGTCGACCTGCGCGATGGTGAGCGCCTTGGGCAGACGGCGGGGTGCTTTCGGGGGCCGCAGTCGACCCGTCGGGTCGTCGTCGGCGCGCCCCTCACGCACGAGGAAACGGTGCAGTCCCCGCACCGACGACTGCAGGCGCGCGAGCGACGACGACGCGGGAGGAGGTTCCGCCGACGCGCGTTCTGCGGCGAAGTCGGCGATGAGAGCCGGCGTCACCGCATCGATCGTCGTCACCCCTCGCTCCCGCAGCCAGGCGACGTACACCGTCAGGTCGCGGCGGTACGCGGCGGACGTGTGGTCCGAGAGCCCGCGCTCGAGGGCGACGTGGCGGAGGTAGGTCTCGACCGCGCGCTCGAGCTCCACGTCAGGCCGACGCGGCCTCGCGGCGCAGCACCTCGGCCGCGGCGAGCGCGCCGGTGGCGAGGATGCCGTTGCGCAGGCGCCCCGACAGCACACCGTCGATGACATCGGCCAGCGGCACCCGCTCGACGCGCATGTCGGACTCTTCGTGCTCGCGCTGGTAGTCGGTCTCGACCGTCGTCAGTCCCCGCGCGAGGAAGAGGTGCACGACTTCGTCGTTGCCACCGGGGGTGGTGTGCATCGACACGAGGTGCTGCCACCGCGACGCCTCGAGGTCGACTTCTTCGGTCAGCTCGCGCTTCGCCGTCTCGAGCGGGGGTTCGCCGGCCACGTCGAGGAGCCCGGCCGGGATCTCCCAGTCGCGTTCCTTGATCGGGTGCCGGTACTGCTGGATGAGAACCACGCGCCCGTCGTCGTCGATGGCCACCACCGCGGCCGCTCCCGGGTGGGCGACGTACTGACGGGTCATCTCGCCGTCGCCGTAGCGCACGGTGTCGGAGCGGACGTCCCACACCGCGCCCTCGTAGACGAGCTCGCTCGAGAGCACCTCGAGCTCGACGGATTCGTCGCGCAGTTCTTCCACGTCAGTCCTCCTCGACGTCGAACAGCTCGCTCGAACGGTGACGGTCGAGAGCCGCCGCGACCAGGCCGCTGAACAGCGGGTGGGGCTCGGTCGGGCGCGAGCGCAGCTCGGGGTGGGCCTGGGTGGCGATGTAGTACGGGTGCACGTCGCGCGGCAGCTCGACGAACTCGACGAGGTCGAGGTCGGGGTTGAGGCCCGAGAACACCAGACCGGCGTCGCTCAGCTGCTGGCGGTAGGCGTTGTTGACCTCGTAGCGGTGACGGTGGCGCTCCGAGATCTGCGACTGCCCGTACAGGTCTGCGGCGAGCGAGCCTTCGGCGAGGGCGGCCGGGTACAGGCCCAGACGCATCGTGCCTCCGAGGTCGCCGCTCTCGAGGATGTCGACCTGCTCCGCCATGGTCGCCACGACGGGGTGGACGGTGTCGGGGTCGAACTCGCTGGACGAGGCACCCTCGAGACCGGCCATCGTGCGCGCGTACTCGATGACCATGCACTGCAGGCCGAGGCAGATGCCGAGGGTGGGGATCCCCTGCTCGCGCGCGAAACGCAGCGCGCCGAGCTTGCCCTCGATGCCGCGGATACCGAACCCGCCGGGCACGATGATGCCGTCGACCGCCGCCAGAGCCTTCTCGGCGCCCTCGGGCGTCTCGCACAGGTCGGACGGGATCCACGTGATCGTCACGTGGGTCTCTTGGCCGAAGCCGCCCGCCTTGATCGCCTCGGTGACCGACAGGTAGGCGTCGGGGAGGTCGATGTACTTGCCGACGAGCCCGATGGTGACTTCGTGCTTGGGGTTGTGCACCGCCTGCAGCACACGCTGCCACCGCGACCAGTCGACGTCGGCCGCCTTATCGAGGTCGAGCGCGTCGACGATGTAGGCGTCGAGACCCTGATCGTTGAGCATCGAGGGAATGTCGTAGATGCTGGGCACGTCGATCGCGTTGACGACCGCGTCTTCGTCGACGTCGCACATGAGCGCGATCTTGCGCTTGTTCGACTCGGTGACGGGACGGTCGCTACGCAGCACCAGGGCATCGGGCTGGATGCCGATGGAGCGCAGCGTCGCGACGGAGTGCTGGGTGGGCTTGGTCTTCTGCTCGCCCGACGCGCCCATGAAGGGCACGAGCGAGACGTGCACGAAGAAGACGTTCTTGCGGCCGAGCTCGTGGCGGATCTGGCGTGCCGATTCGATGAAGGGCTGCGACTCGATGTCGCCGACCGTTCCACCGATCTCGGTGATGATCACGTCGGGCTGCGGGCTCTCACTGGCCTGCAGGCGCATGCGGCGCTTGATCTCGTCGGTGATGTGCGGAATGACCTGCACCGTGTCGCCGAGGTACTCGCCACGGCGCTCGCGCGCGATGACCTGCGAGTAGATCTGGCCGGTGGTGACGTTGGCCGCCTGGCTCAGCTCGATATCGAGGAAGCGTTCGTAGTGCCCGATGTCGAGGTCGGTCTCGGCACCGTCATCGGTCACGAAGACTTCGCCGTGCTGGAACGGGTTCATCGTTCCCGGATCGACGTTGAGGTACGGGTCGAGCTTCTGCATGACCACGTGCAGGCCTCGCGCCGTGAGGAGATTGCCGAGGCTTGCCGCCGTCAGGCCTTTTCCGAGGGAGGAGACCACTCCTCCGGTGACGAAGATGTGCTTCGTCGTGAAGATCTTGTCGTCTGAATGTCCCGCGTCCGAAGTCTGCATCACGGGCTTCGATCCTATCAGTCAGCTCGGTCGATGGTTCTCGCGGATCTCATCCGCCTCGTTCGGGAGTCTCGCACCACCCTCCGACATCCGCATCACCGCAGCGTGAAGATCGTGCGGCGAGCGCGCGTCACCGAACGGAGCGTCCCGTTTGCAGCAGCTCCCGGGCGTGGGTGAGGGCGGCGTCGGAATCGCTCAGGCCCGACAGCAGGCGAGCCATCTCGGCCTCGCGTTCCGCGCCGTCGAGTCGCCGGACACTGGATGCCGTGACCGCGCCGTCGTTGCCCTTGACGACGGTGAGGTGGTTCCCGGCGAAGGCGGCGACCTGGGCCAGGTGGGTGACGGCGATGACCTGCGACGACTCCGCCAGCCGTGCCAGCCGGCGGCCCACCTCGATCGCCGCGGCACCGCCGATCCCGGCGTCGACCTCGTCGAAGACGAACGTGGGAACCGGGTCGACTCCGGCGATGACGACCTCGATGGCGAGCATGACACGGCTGAGCTCTCCGCCCGAGGCCCCGCGCGATACGGCTCGCGGATCCGCGCCGGGGTGCGGAGCGAGCAGGATCGTGACCTCGTCGCGGCCGTGCCCGGCGGGAACAGCGGGGGCGACCTGGACCGTGAGCCGGGCGTCGGGGAGCGCCAGAGCGTGCAGCTCCTCGGTCACCGCGGCACCGAGGCGCGCGGCGGCGTCCCGTCGCGCGGCGCTGAGGTCGTCGGCGGCCGCATCCAGTTCTGTCGCGGCCGCGTCGCGCTGCGCGCTGAGGCGTTCGATCCGGTCACCGTCGTCGTCGAGTTCGACCAGACGGGCCGAACCCGTCTCGAGCAGCGCGATCGCGGCATCCACCGATCCGTGGGCGCGAACGAGACCCGCGAGCACGCCCCGTCGCTCGTCCACGGCCGACAGCTCGTGCGGACCCGACTCGTCGAGATCGGCGAGGTACCCCGACAGCGCCACCGACGCGTCGGTGGCGCGATAGCCGAGATCGGCGACCTGCTCTCCGATCGCGGCGAGCGCGGCGTCGCTGCCCGCGATGCGTTCGAGTGCTCGGCGCGCCTCGGCGAGCAGGGTGACGACGTCAGGTGTGCCGTCGTCGTTCGACAGCGCCGCGTGCGCGGTGACCGCCGCCAGACGCAGTTCCTCGGCGTTCGCCAGACGCTCCGCCCGCCGAGCCAGTTCGTCTTCTTCGCCTTCGACGGGGGCAGCGGCTTCGATCTCGGCGATCGCGGCTCGCAGCTGCGCAGCCTCTCGGGCGCGATCGTCGCGATCGGCGGTGAGGGTGGTCAGCTCGGCGTCGAGGGCGCGCCAGGTGTCCCACGCGCCGCGGTAGGCGGTGCGGGCCGCCGTCACCGGGCCGCCGCCGAAGCGGTCGAGGGCGTCGCGCTGTGCCGACGAAGACTTCAACCGCAGCTGGTCGGACTGCCCGTGCACGACGACGAGATCGTCGGCGAGGTCGGCGAGAACACCGGCCGGAGCGGTGCGTCCGCCGACCGTCGCGCGTCCTCGTCCCTCGCTCGAGACGGTGCGACCGAGATACAGCTCAGCGCTGCCGCCGCCCACCGGTTCGACGTCACCGCCGGCCTCGCGCACGCGGGAGGCCACGGGGCCGTCCTCGGGAACGAGCCAGACGCCCTCGACCGTCGCCTGCGCCGCGCCCTTGCGCACGGCGCTCGAGTCGGCGCGCTGGCCGAGCAGCAGTCCGAGACCGGTGACGACCATGGTCTTGCCGGCGCCGGTCTCGCCGGTGATGGCGGTGAATCCCCGTCCCATGGGCAAGGTGGCGTCGGCGATGACACCGAGGTCGCGCAGGCGCATCTCTTCGATCATGAAGGTCCCCCCGCCACTCCCCGCCAACCCGTCACGGGGAGGTGGAACTTGCGCACGAGGCGATCGGTGAAGGCGGCCGGGTGCAGCCGTGCCAACCGCACGGGCCGGGACGACCGGCGCACGACGACACGCGCACCCGGGGGCAGGTCGTGCGAACGGCGACCGTCGCACCACAGGATGCCGCTGCCGCTCGTGCGCTCCAAGACCTCGACCGCGACGGTGGCCTCGGGGCTCACCACGAGGGGACGCGCGAAGAGCGCGTGCGCCGACAGCGGCACGACGGCGATCGCCTCGACGGTAGGCCAGACGATGGGGCCGCCGGCCGAGAAGTTGTAGGCGGTCGAGCCGGTCGGAGTTGCGACGACGACGCCGTCGCAGCCGAACGACGACAGCGGGCGACCATCGACGGCCATGACGACCTCGAGCATGCGCTCCCGGCTGGCCTTCTCGACGGTGGCCTCGTTGAGCGCCCACGTCTCGAAGATGACACGGTCGTCGGCGTCTTCGATCTTGACGGCGAGCGCGAGGCGCTCCTCGACCGTGTAGTCCCGGTCGATCACCCGACGCACCGCGTCGTCCATGTCGTCGCGTTCGATCTCGGCGAGGAATCCCACGTGCCCCATGTTGATGCCGAGGATGGGGGCCGTGCTTCCGCGCACCATCTCGGCCGCGCGCAGGATGGTGCCGTCCCCGCCGAGGACGATGGCGAGCTCGACGTCGTCTATGCCCACGTCGACACCCAGGGTCGCCACCCCCTCGAGGCCGAGGCGCTCGGCGAGTTCGGGGCGGTCCTCGGCCGAGACGACGGGAGTCGCCCCCGCCGCGCAGATGGCCGTGATGATGCGTTCGGCGGCATGGACGGTGTCGTCACGGCGCGCGTGGACGACGAGGAGGATTCGGCGATCGCTGGGGGTCATCGGCTTCCGGTCAGTCGGGTCACGGTGCTCTCCCATTGTGAGGGCTCTGTGCCGTGGACGGCCGAGAACCACGCGACGTACTCCTGGTTGCCATGGGTTCCGACGATCGGCGACGCGATGAGACCCGCGGTGCGCAGACCCACGTCCCACGCGGCCCACAGCACGCCGTGCACGGCGTCGGACCGCAGAGCCGGGTCGGTGACGAGCCCACCCTTGACCGCGGTGCGGCCGACTTCGAACTGGGGCTTGATGAGCAGCACGACGTCGGCGGCCGGATCCATCGTCTCGACGATCGCGGGAAGAACGTGGTGGAGCGAGATGAACGAGAGGTCACCGGTGACGATGCGTGGTCGCTCGTCGACGCCCGTCGCGGCGGCCAGAGAGGCGGCGGTCATGAACCGCACGTTATACCCCTCGACCGACACCACGTCCGGGTCGGACTCGACGACGGTGGACAACTGCCCGTGGCCCACGTCGACGGCCAGGACGGGGCGAGCGCCGCGTTCGCGCAGAACCTGGCTGAAGCCGCCCGTCGACGCGCCCAGGTCTACGGCGGCGACACCGTCCACGACGATGTCGAAAGCGTCGAGCGCCGCCAGCAGCTTGTGGGCTCCCCGGCTGACGTAATGGTCGGATCCGGCCACGTCGATGACGCTGTCGTCGCCGACCTGCGCCGACGTCTTGACGACCGGACGCCCGTCGACGCTCACGAGCCCGTCGACGACGAGCTGAGCGGCGTGCGAGCGGGAGCGGGCGAGCCCTCGGGCGGCGAGCTCCGCATCGAGACGGGGAGTCACGCCCGCCGCGCTGCCGGGGTGTCGGTCGGTGCCGACTCGAGGCGGCGCGCCAACTCGTCCTGCACGGCGGCGTAGGCCTCCGCGCGCGCTCCCAGCGGCTGCTCCTCGATCATCCGCAGGCGATCGACGAGTTCGGGAACGGCATCGGGGGCGGAGCTGTCCGACATGGATGCCATGCTACCGACGTCAGCGCACGCGGAACGGGTCCGCGTACAGCTGTTCGGGTACGCGGAAGCCGAAGATGGCGCGTCCGGAGTTCCAGATCGCCGCGGCTCCGGCGCGCAGAAGGTCGATCTGCCGACCGCCCTCCGCGACGATGCGCAGGTCGACACCGTCGACCTCGACGATCGCGTCACCCACGCGGGTGCGTGCGCCCTTGACGATGGTCTCGGGATACGGTTCGAAGAGTTGGCGCAGATCCTCGACGATGTAGTCGGGACGCTGCGACGCAATGGCCGCGAGCACCTGCTTCGGCCGGTCGATCCCGGTCAGCACGAGCAGCGAGGGCATGCCCGCGGTCCGCGCTCCCTGGATGTCGGTGTCGAGCCGGTCTCCGATGAACAGCGGCGCCTTCGCCCCTGTCCGGGTGATCGCCTCGTCGAAGATCGGACGCTCGGGCTTACCCGCGATCGTCGCCAGGCGTCCCACCGCCGTGTGCACGGCCGACACGAGGGTGCCGTTTCCCGGGGCGATGCCACGCGCCTGCGGGATGGTCCAGTCGGTGTTCGTCGCGACCCACGGGATGCCGCCGTCTTCGACTGGGGTGGCAAGCGCGTAGGCGGCCTCCGCCAGGTGCGCCCATCCCACGTCGGGGGCGAAGCCCTGCACGACCGCCGCGGGTGCGTCGTCGGCGTTGCGGGTGACGACGAAGCCGGCCTTCTCGACCTCGACCACGAGACCCTCACCACCGATGACGAGAAGGGTCGAGCCCGCGGGCACGAGGTCACGCATGAGCCGCATGGCCGCCTGCGGACTCGTCGTGACGTCGTCGGCGGCGACGCGGAGTCCGAGCGACGAGAGGTGCTCCGCGACCGATGCGTCGGTGCGCGAGGCGTTGTTGGTGATGTAACCGAGCCGGCGCCCCTCGTCCTGGGCCCGGTTGAGACTGTCGACGGCGTGCGGGAGGGCACCGGGGCCCGCGTACACGACGCCGTCGAGGTCGGCGAGCACGACGTCGATGCCGTCGAGCGGTGTCGACGCCGTCCGGCCGCGCCCGAAGATCATCGCGCGTCCTCGTCGGGGGCAGAGGATTCCGTCGAATCGTCAAAGTCAGCCTCGTCGACGTCCTCTGCGCCCGCATCAGCCGCATCGGCGTCAGCATCAGCGACCTCGGCGTCATCGTCGTCGGTGGAGGTGTCGCCGAGGTCTTCGATGTCGTCGACGCCGGGGTCTTCTGTCGGGATGACCCCGGATGCCACGTCCACACCGCCCTCGTCGTCGATGAGTTCGATCTCCTCGACGACGATCACTTCGCGGTCGGCGACGCCCGCTGCGGCGTCGAGGGCATCGGAGGCGATCTGGGCACGGCGTTCCCACTCCGCCGCTTCGGCGTCACGCCCGAGCTCCTCGAGCACCGCGGCGCGAGCGCTGAACAGCGCGGGGCTCCACTCGAACGCACGGTCGGGGTCGGCCTCGGGGATGTCGAGTTCCTGGAGCGCCCGTTCCGTTTCTCCGAGGTCCAGACGAGCACCGGACATCGCGATCGCGAGCTGCACGCGGACCGGGACCGAGAGCTTCGAGCGGTCCACCGCGCGGCCCTCTTCCAGCGCGCGATCGGGTTTGCCGACTCCTCGCTCGCTGTCCACGATGAGCGGCACCTGATCGTCGGAGCCCGTGATGCGACGGTGGGTGCGCAGCTCTCGCAGGGCGAGGGCGAAGTCCCCCACCGCATAAGCGGTGATGGCGACCGTCTCGCGGACGACGCCGACACGGCCGGCGCTCCGAGAGGCCGCCAACGCGTGCTCGTGCGCGAGCGCGGGGTCTTCGTCGATGAGACGCGCGGCCATCGCGAGATGGCGGGCGACGTTCTCGGCGTTGTCCTTGCTCAGCGTCTTCAACTCGTTGCGTGCCGCGCCCGGCAGATCCCAGGCCGTGATCTCTTCGGGGATCTCCGGACCCCGCTCGCGCCGGTCCTGCGGCGGACGCGTGGCACGTGCGTCGTCACGATCGAAGCGGCGGGGTGCGCCCGCACCGGGACGCCGGTCACCTGAGTGACGACGGTCATTCCCGCCGGCGAAACCGCGATTGTCGCCCTCGCGACGGTACGGACGATCACCGTCACGCGGCGGACGCGAGTCATTGTCGCGACGGTAAGGGCGGTCGCCATCACGCGGCGGACGCGAGTCATTGTCGCGACGGTAGGGGCGGTCGCCGTCACGCGATGGACGGGAGTCACCCGAACGCGGCGGACGTGAATCGTTGTCGCGACGGAACGGGCGGTCACCATCACGCGGCGGACGCGAATCATTGTCGCGACGGTAAGGGCGGTCACCGTCGCGCGATGGACGGGAGTCACCCGAACGCGGCGGACGCGAATCGTTGTCGCGACGGAACGGGCGGTCACCATCACGCGGCGGACGCGAGTCATTGTCGCGACGGTAAGGACGGTCACCGTCACGCGGCGGACGCGAGTCATTGTCGCGACGGTAAGGACGGTCGCCATCACGCGGCGGACGCGAGTCATTGTCGCGACGGTAGGGGCGATCAGCGTCACGCGATGGACGGGAGTCACCCGAACGGGGCGGACGCGAATCGTTGTCACGACGGAACGGGCGGTCACCATCACGCGGCGGACGCGAATCGTTGTCACGACGGAACGGGCGGTCGCCATCACGCGGCGGACGCGAGTCGTTGTCGCGACGGAACGGGCGGTCGCCGTCACGCGATGGACGGGAGTCACCCGAACGCGGCGGACGCGAATCGTTGTCACGGCGGAACGGGCGGTCACCCTCACGCGGCGGACGCGAATCCCCCGAACGCGCAGGACGCGAATCATTGTCCCGACGGAACGGGCGGTCGTTGTCGCGCGGAGGACGGGCATCGCCCTCACGACGGAACGGACGGTCGCCGCGTGGCGACGCCCCGTCCCTTCCGGAAGACTGCCCGCGACCGGACGCGCGGTCGCCCGAGCGTCCTTCGTTGCTCTTGCGATCGTTCGCGTCATTCGTCGACATGACTGGCCTTCCCGGGAAATGTGCCCGTAAATGCGAAATGGCCACCCAACATTGGGTGGCCATTCCGACTAAAAGAAGTCCGGCGGTGTCCTACTCTCCCACAGGGTCCCCCCTGCAGTACCATCGGCGCTGAGA